>JABFXY010000026.1 GCA_013361525.1 Polyangiaceae bacterium
GATGGCGCCGGCCGTATCGGTGATGACGACGTTCCGCCAAAGCGAGACGCACATGACTTCGTTCATGAAGAATCGAACTTGAGGCATTGCGAAGGACCCACCCAATCCTTGCTCGCGCACCCGACGGTGCGATCCGTCAGTCACCCTTCGAACGGGTTCCAAGGCGGAAACCGCACGCTCGAGACTTTCACGAACCAGCCGAGACTGGAAGGGCGACGGAACCAAACGCGGTGTCCAGGACGCTTGCCATCGTTGCTGCTCGAGCGAGGCGCGCGCCGACCGTGTGATCGATCGCGCGCGCCTCGGTCCGTCAAGGTTCGCCAGGCACCGTGCAATCGGGATTGAGATTGCACTGGAACTGCACTCCCCAACCCTCATCGACGTAGGCACAGCCGGGCGGCGGCTCCCAATCCTTGTAGCCTACGTCGATGTACTCGCCGCAAACGACGCCGTCGTAACAGCCATTCGACGCAGCGCCGAGATCTTCGCACCACTCCCACGGTTGCATGCAATGCTCCAGCTCGTCGCTCATGACTTCGCAATGGGGTAGATCCCACGGGAACGTGTTGAAGATGTCGTCGCGCACCGTCATCCTGCCGAAGTGGCCGGCGAAGGGCCAGAGCTTCCCGTCGTCGGGCTGCGGGGCGTAGCCGTCCACGGTGAAGACCGCGTCGCTGGAGACATACTGGATGAACTCGATGCCGCCCGTGCCATCGCGATCGAGATAGACCGTTCGCGTGAGCGGATTGAAGGCGCCGATGTCGTCTCGGCCGTCACCGTTCCAATCGCCGGCGAACGGTCGTAGCTCGTCATCCGGAAACCACGGCGTAGTCCAGGTGTCGAATATCATGTCGCCGTCCAGATCGATGTGGACCATCCCGGTTGTCGCCTCTCGGACGGCGAGCGTCCGCAGGCCGTCACCGTCGAAGTCTCCAGAGAACGGCTCGTCGTCCTCACTGGGATCGAAGAGACCGCAAAGCGGTGGCGCGCCAACGTGGTCATCGAGTCCGTCGCCGTCGGTGTCGTAAAGCGCGATATCCATGCCCGGCACATACGCGACGACCTGAACGCCGTCCGCGGTGTCCACGGTCACGAGCTTCGAAAACGAGTACGCGTACAGCTCGCCGTGCGGATCGTCGGCCTCGTCGCCGCTCTCGTTCCCGTCGCCGAAGAACGTAAATGGTGTTCGGCCTCCGGGGTAGTAGCCTTCACCCAAACGGTCGAAGCTGTGTTCGTCCCACGGAGCGACGAGGGGCCGCGCGGTAGGGTTCCCTTCGCCGTAAATTGCTCGATGAGCAACCCCGAGATACGTGTCCGACGTGTAGATGCGGGACCACTCGGACTGACTGGCGATGACGCCCTGGTTCATATGGAGGAATGACCAGAGACTGGACTCGGGGTTGTAGACGCCGGGTCGATCCGGGTCCTGTAGCGGGTAATAGAGCTGTAGCGCGCGCCGGTCGAGGATCGAGATCTGCAACGCGTTCTGCATCGTCGCGAAGTCGGATGCAAAGTCGGGGTTGTAGTCCGGATCGGCCTGGTTGGGGCTGCCAGGTGTGATGGTGCACCCCGAGATGTCGTTGATGTTGCAGGGTTTATTGGTCTTCTTGCTCTTCGGCGGCGGGATGTAATGCATGATCGACGAGATGTCGTAAGGAAGCATCAGGTTGATGCCGTTACACGCGCCGACGCTGAGCACGCCGGTATAGTCCTGCATCTCGTCGTTCGTGATGTCTTCCGGGTGGATCGTGACATATGCATCGCGGTCCCACCGGTTGTGCATGTGCGCCATCCCGAAGCTGTGTCCAGTCTCGTGACGAACGGTTCTATGGAATTGCGCCTTCGTATGCGTCGTCGGTCTGAGATTGAGATGACGGACTACGCCGTAGCCTTCGACGTATTCCTCCTTGTGGTGGTTGCTCTCGGGGTCGCAGAACGAGGTCACCACCACGCGCTCGGGCTCGGCGCCCGTATACTCTTGGGGCACGAGGCCGACCGGGAAATCGGGGTCTTCCAGCCAGTCGGCCAGCCCTTCGAGAAAGAGCTCGCGAACCGTGTAGTATTGTTGCGTGTCCGGGTTGATGTATTGAGCCAGCTGTGCGGGCGTGAGGTTGTTCGCGAGGCCGCACGCAGTGACCGGGTTGTCCGCGCTTTCGTCGAACTCGTAGATATACGTCCCGTCGGTCCACGGGCGCTCCCCGTTGCTCCAAAAGCACATGGCCATAGCGTCAGCAGCCGAGACGAACGCGATCGCGCCGGCAGCGAACGAGATTCCGGCAGTCAGGAGGGTACGGTGCTTCATGGTCAGTCGCATCCTTCTGTCGTGGTCCAATGCATCGCGAGGGATGCAGTGGCGCTTCATTGGATTGCGGCGGCGATTGCCGCCGAAGAAAGGGCGCCGCGTCGAGCTCACATGCCTGCGAGCCGACGGGCCGTTGCGGCGCCCCTATGCAGCGCCCGTGCCTCGATCAGACAGTGCCCATTCCGCGACGATCACGCTCGGCCCGTCCGACGAGCTCGCTTTTTCGTCTCGGGAATTCGCGTCCACGCCAAAATCTCGTGCGGCGCCGTCCACACCTCATGCATGGCGTCATGACGGAGCTGTCAGAACGACGAGCTTCTTGCCCGTTGCCTCGCCGGCGTTTGAGCTGGCAGGGCGCCGAAAGCGCGTGAGGCCTGTCTTACTTCTTGGGCTCCGACACAGGTGGCATCCGAAAGCTCTGTCGCGGCTCGAACGGATCGAGCTGGTGCACCCAATAGGGAAGTGCAACCACGGTCGGCTTCGGCTCTCCCTGCTTCCACGTCAGCCGCGCGCCGCCGAGCATGACACGTGTCGCGGCGACGTCGCAGTCGCCTGCCACGAGGAAGACATCGCTGTAGCGACGGCCTCCCTGGGCGATCGTCGGGTCGAGCCTCGATTGTTTCGACTCGATGCGGACGGACTTCCCAGGCTGGAGACAGGTGATTGGTAGGGTGTCGTCGGTGTGCAAAACCCCCGAGTGCGCGATGTTCGCGTCCGGGTTGCGCTGCGCTTCGTCGTTCGAATACAGAATCGTCCGTACGCCGCGCGGGGCTTTGCCGGTGTTCGTGACATTGACGGCGAGCCCGAGGTGAAACTCACCGTTGGCTTGTTTGACACGTCGCGCTTCCAGCGAATACGTGAGTCCGTCGTTGGTCTTTTCGACCTTTGCGACGTCGGCGTCGGGGTCCGTCCGAATGTTGAGCGGTGGGTCGGCCTTGAAAAACAGGAAGCCGGAGCGCCGGACGTCGGATGGGCCGAAGTCGATTTTGCCGAGGACCTTCCGCATGCACTCGCCCACGTTGTCGGAAGTCGTCATCTCGACCCGGCGCTCCAGCTCGATCTCCGTGAGCTTTCCCTTCTGGTCGACGGTGATGCGCATGGAGGCCTTGGCGCCGCTGTCGAGCAGCTGCACCGCGTCGGTGAGGCACCCGTCCAGCGCCGCGCTGTTCGCGACGAGTGCTTCGATGACCCTCCCGCCGGGGTCGGGCGCGATGAGGGCGGTGTCGGCGTCGACGACCACCCGCTTCGGGACCTCTACAGCGGGCGCCACTTTTTCGGGCGCCGAGGTGGTGGCCGGTTGCGCTTCGACCGTGGCGGCGGACGACGCCTTCGTTTGGACTGGCGGCGTCGAAGCCGGGGGCGAGCCGCAGGCGGAGGCACACACGAAGAGGAGCGAGACAGCGACGGCAGAACGCACGCCTGCACCTTAGACGATCAACCCGCGGCTCGTATTGGAGCGATGGCAGATGTTCGTAGGGCGACCGCTTCGCGGCAGCGCGTAGACCGGGCCGAGGAGAACGCATGTCGAACATCCACCGAACCACGCTGCTCTGTTTGGGTCTCGCCGCCGCAGGCTGCCATTTCAAGACGCCGCAGGAGCGATGGGCGATAGAGATGGCCAAAGCGCCCGAGATGACGAGTCCCGCGGGCGGGTCGCTCGACAAGACGACGGCGGCTGAAGGCAAGCGCGAGGGGGAGCTTCGAGTGGACTCCTACGAGGGAGGAACGTTGTGTTTCGCGTTCCACCACTTCGTCTGGTCAAAGGGGAGTGAGACCCTCGAGACGATGAACGCGTGGCGGGCGGAGCACCCCGATCGCGTCGACAAGTACGTGCTGCGCGTGTCGAACAGCACGGCAATGGACGCGAAGTCGCCTTCGAAGCCCTCTGCCCCAGTCACGCTGGTCTCTCTCGAAAGTACGTTGGGCCACGGCATCAACCAAGGTGGCGAGCGCTTGTCGTTCCGGAACGAAATCGTGGAGCGCATTTGCTTCGCCGAAGCCGACAAGATCGTCGACGCGAGCTCGAAGCTGCTCGAGGTGGCGACGCCGGAGCAGATTGACCTCGAGAATCAGTATCCGGGCGAAGTCTTCGCTGGCTGGTTCTTTCGCCTCAAGTGACCGATGTCCTACCTCTGCGCCGATGTGTGAAGCCGAACCGGCTGAAGCTCTGACCTGGAGCTAGGCGATCCACAGGGA
This sequence comes from Polyangiaceae bacterium, assembly GCA_013361525.1. Lineage (GTDB taxonomy): Bacteria > Myxococcota_A > Polyangia > Polyangiales > Polyangiaceae > Xiheicaenibacterium. The sequence continues at coordinate 4,499 of JABFXY010000026.1, forward strand.
CCAGCCATCTCCGTCCCACAAGGCTGAAAACATCGCGTATCGCCGCGATCCGTCGCTGGCTTGGGGCGTGCATTCGGGCGCGCGGATCCATGCGAGACCTCCTTCGCTCGTGGCAGGTTCGGTCGCTGTTCCTCTCCGCGTCGATGCTCGCGGCTGCGTGCGCGCCCACGACGGAGCCTCCCGACGACGAAGACGAACAGGAGGTCATCGACGGCAACGAGGACGAGCTCGCCGAGCCGGGCTTCGATCGCAACCGCGTCATCTCGGACGCCGCGTTCACCGACTCGGAGGCGATGACCGAGGCCGAGATCCAAGCCTTCCTCGACGAGACGCCTTATGGCAACAAGTCCGCGCTCGCCAATTACACGAGCGGCGGCAAGCGGGCGTCCCGTGCGATCGCCGAGGCGGCGGAGAAATACCATCTGAACCCGCTCGTCATTCTTACCCGCGCGCAGATGGAGCAATCTCTGATTGGCAAGTCCTCCGCGTCGAAGACGGCGCTGGACTTCGCCTTCGGCTGTGGCTGCCCGGACAACGCCTCGTGCAGCGAGACGTGGCGAGGCTTCCACAAACAGGCCGACTGCATGGCGAGCCACATGCGCTCGTATCTCGATGATCTCGAGTCCGACGGCTCCACGATTGCCGGTTGGCAAGTCGGCAAAGCGAAGAAGACGCTCGACCCTCAGTGGGTCACCCCGAAAAACAAGGCGACAGCCGCGCTCTACACCTATACGCCGTGGGTCGGTACGAGCGGGTTCGGGAACCTGGGCCACTTCCAGATTTGGAAGCGCTTCGCCGGGCATATCGGCTATGCGCCTGTCGGCCCGGGCGGCTGTCCCGCGGTGACCTTCCCCTCGGGCATGTCGGTGCAGTCGCTGCCTTCCGATGCGATGACCGAGGCGTATACGCAGCTGTTCGCGTCGCTCGGCTCGAACGAGACGGCGCCGAGCTGTTTCCTCGATCCCGCGCAGCTCGCCGATCCCGCCACGGACGGCCTTTGGTCGGCGAGCAGCAAGGTCGCGACGAACTTCACGTTCAGCGAGCTCTTGCCGAACGAATCCGGCGCGCGACAAGTCCTCGTCGATCCCGCGCTCGTCCAGAAGCTGCAATCGATGCGCACGAAGGTCGGTAAAGCGATCATCGTCGAAGACGCTTATCGATCCCCCGAACGGCATCAGGACGTTTGCGTCGCGTGTGACGTGACGTTGCCGATGACGCTCGGCCGCGGGGCGCTCGTCTCTTCGTCCGCCGGGACACAGAAGCTCCTCGACGCCGCCGCGTCGGCGGGCGCCGCGACGTGCTTCGCGAGCGGTGGTAACGTCTACGTCGACGTCGCGACGCCGGGCCGCGGATGCCCGATCGCAGCGCCGTAATTCACTTCTTCGACGGGTGGCGAAGTACCTCCTTCGCCACGGTGACGAAATGGCGTAGAGCCTCCGATTGCTGCTCCCGGCTCGGGTGGTACAGGAAGATTCCCGGCTCGATCGGCGCGTAGTCGTCGAGGACGACAACGAGGCGCCCGTCCTCGATTCGGTCCCGCATCCCGAGCTCACCTCCGTAGACGAGGCCCATTCCCCGCTCGGCCATGGCCAAGCAGAACGGCGCGCTGTTGGTGATGATGCCGCCGCGCACCGGCACGCGCCATTTGCGGCGGCCGCGCTCGAGCTCCCACGCGTACAGCGAATGCGCCTCGGGCCATCGGAAGTTGATGCATTCGTGCTCCAGGAGATCTTCGGGCTTACGTGGTTTGCCGCGTTTCGCGAAGTAGCCCGGTGATCCGACGACGACGAACTTGAACGGATCCGTCAGTCGTACCCGCACCATATCGCGCGCAATGACCTCCGAGAGCCCGAACGCCGCGTCGTAGCCCGCGGAGACGAAGTCGACGAATGCGTTCTCCACCATGACCTCGAGCAAGACGCGAGGGAACCGCTCGCGAAAGACAGGCACGACCGGCTCGACCACGAAAGGCAATGCCGCCTCGGGGAGGCATACCTTCAGACGGCCTGCGACCTCTCCGGGCTTGTCGTTCGCAGACATGAGCGCCTCGAGCGCGAGTCGGATGGGGCTGGTCGCGCGCTCGATGAGCCTCATGCCCGCTTCGGTGGGCGCGACGGCGCGCGTCGTCCTTCTGAGCAGCGTGACCTGCAATAGCTCCTCGAGCTGCCGCACCGACTGGCTCACCGCGGAGGTCGAGATGTGGAGCTCACGGGCCGCACCGCTGAAGCTCTTGTGGCGTGCGACGGTGAGAAAGGTCGTGAGCTGCGGCAGCGCCGCCTGCAGCCGGTGTGCGGTTTCGATCGGCTCCATGACCATGCGCCCATTGTGAAGCATCTCTTCACGACCCATGAGCGATTCTTTCGTGGTGCGCTTGGAGGTTGGTCCCTAGCTTCACGAGCACACCCTTCTGGAGAGAACCATGTCCACGAATCTGTCCCATTCCCACACAAGGACACAGCTCGGTCGCTCGGGGCCTTCGGTGTTTCCCGTCGCGCTCGGCTGCATGGCGATGTCGGGCGCGTACGGTGCGTCCGACGAGAGCGAGAGCGTCGCGACGATCGTCGAGGCCATCGAGCGCGGCGTCACGCTGATCGATACAGGCGACTTTTACGATTCGGGCCACAACGAGCTGATCGTGCGGCGCGGCATCGAAGGCCGGCGCGACAAGGTACAGCTCTCGGTGAAGTTCGGCGCCATGCGCGGGCCGGATGGGGCCATGCTCGGCTTCGACGCGCGCCCCGCCGCGGTGAAGAACTTCGTGACGTACAGCCTGCGACGCCTCCGCGTGGACGTCATCGACGTCTATCGCCCCGCGAGGCTCGACCCGCAGGTGCCCATCGAGGAAACGGTCGGGGCCATTGCCGATCTCGTCAAGGCCGGCTACGTCCGCCACATCGGGCTATCCGAGGTCGGCGTCGACACCATCCGGCGCGCGGCCAACGTGCATCCGATCGTGGATTTGCAAATCGAATACTCCGTCATCACGCGCGGCCCGGAGGAGGTCATCTTTCCCGCGCTCGAGGAGCTCGGTATCAGCGCGACGCTCTACGGCGTCTTGTCTCGCGGTCTCCTCACAGGGAGCAAGGTCGGCAACAAAGGCGATAACCGCATTCATATGCCGCGCTTCAGCGGTGCGGCGGGCGAACAGAATGCCGTCGCCGTTTCGCACCTGCACGCATTCGCGAAAAATCGTGACATGACCCCGGCGCAGCTTTCGGTCGCCTGGGTGCTGGCGAAGCAGTCGGCATTCGTACCGGTGGTCGGTGCGCGTACGCGTGAGCAACTGCGGGACGTCCTCGCCGTGGTCGAAAAGCCTCTATCCGCCGCGGATGTCGCTGCGGTCGAGACCATTCTGCCGAAAGACGCAATCGCGGGGACTCGCTATCCGGCGGCGCTCATGAAGACGCTCGACAGCGAGCGGTGAGCGCCGATTCGTCGTAGCGGGGGCCCTGCCTCACCGGCGGATCGCGTAGCGATGCATCACCACACCCTGCAGGAAGGTCGCCTGCTCATCGTGGCATCGCGCCCAATTGCAATCGCGACCAGGCCCGGTCTACAACATGCCTCGAAGCCGATGATTCGAAGGCACTTCTTGGGGATCTCATTGGGTGGCGCTGCGCTCGCGCTCGGCGCGATGGAAGCGCGCGCCGACGACTGCTCCGGCACGTCGATCGAATCGCTGACCGACCCGCGCGCTCTTCACAAGGTGACGGTGAGCTTCGTCGCCAACGAGAAGAAATGGCGCGCGATCTGGACCGACGGCAAGTCGCGACAAGAGACGTTGCTCACCGGTCCCGGCGACCACGCGCACCTCGTGCTCGCCGTCCCGTACGACACGCCGCGCTTCGCCCTCGTCGACACCGGTGCCGGCCACCATCTCGACGGTCGCGTTCGTATCTACGAGCCGAACGGCAAGCTCGTCCGCTCGCTCGGCTTGAAAGACCTGATGACGAAGAAGGAGCTCGACCAGGTCGTCCAATCGAAGAGCCACGTGCAGTGGCTCAGCGGGAAGCCGACCCTCGGCCGAGGTGGTCGAACCCTAGAGCTTCCGCTCGTCGGCGGGCGCAATATCACCGTGTCCGTTGCGGATTCCACGCTCTGAAATACGAAGCCGTCACTGGTCCGCGTTTGCGAGCGGACCAGCGAACACCAGCATCGTCGTGATTTTCCCGTCGGCGCCGATCTCGCCGGCGTCGAAGAACTCGATGTTCGTCCCGTCGCGGCGGTCGACGATCGAGCGGTATCGAAACGTGGTGCCCGCAGCGTCGATGACACTCGCCAAACGGAACCCGAGCATCGCCGGATCGGCGAGACCACGCCCGATCATCGCGTTGACGCCGGCGCGGCCGGTGATGACCCCCGACCTCGTGACGAACCGGCCGTCCTCGGCGAAACAGGCCTCGAGAAGCTTTGCGCGAGCGGCAGGGTCCCGCTCGCCGCTCGCGCGAATATAGGCCTGAACGGCAATCTCGACGGGGCTCGACATGGCGAGGCCCTATGTATCATGCCTCAGCCCTCGATGACCGGTGTCGGATCGACCATCGAGCAGACGTAGTAGCGCTTGTTGTCGCAGCGAGAGCCGTTGCACTCGACCCCGGTGATATATCGATTGGTGCCGAAGCTCACGGAACCTTGCTCCTCCGAGTACCAGCCGGACCAGGAGCAATTGGTGACGCTCACGGGGAACTCGACCCCGAGGCCGAAGCTCACGTGGGCCTGGCCGCACTCGACCGAGATGTTGTCGCAATACGAGCCACTACAGCGGATGGCCGTCACGAAGCCGGGTTGCCCATCGTAGCTGTGGCATACGTGGTAGTTTTCGTCCTCGTAGTGGTACCAGCCCTCGGAGTGATAGGTCCCATAAGAGTCGTGCTCCTCCGAGAAGAAGCCTGACCAATAGACCGACGTCGCGTCGATCGACGCTCCGAAGGGCATCGTCGTACAGAGCAGCCGGACGTTGTCGCAATAGCTGCCCGAACAGCCCGCGCCGTTCGCCGCCTCGTTCCACGCGCTGCAGCCTGCGGCAGGGCCACCGCCTTCCTCCGAGACCCAGCTCGTCCAATACGACGCAGCGCTCGCGGTGGCAGCCATCATCAGCGTTGCGACAGCGAGGCCCAAACCAACTTTGTTCTTGCTCATTTTAATCCCCTCTCGAACGTCGACAAAGCAATGCGGAGCACGCCCCCTCAGTGCTGGGGAGGTGGCGTGGTCGGCTCACGCTTCGTTCGTTTTCTTGTTTTTAGTCACGAACGCGGAGGGCGTCACGTCGTGACTTGGAGGGGAGGGACATTGTTTGTCACGGGTGCCCCCCCCCCCGCTCTAAGTGCTAGTTGTTCAATGTCACTCGTCATTGTGCCGCCGGGCGCGAACGGAAGGTGTCGCCACCGGCGTGGACCACAGTGACGTCCGACTCGCAGCCGAGCGCCCAGCATCGCGATGGCCCTTACCGTTCCCAAGCACCGAAGCGAGACATGCGCGCGAGCGTTGACCAGGCCCGCATGTGGGGTGGTGCGGAGAAGGGGTCGCGATCGGCTCATGCGGCGCAAAAGGATGTTGCAGAGCCGCTCGACTCAGAAAATCAAGCCGGCGCACAAGGCTGCCGCCAGCGGCGCCGACAAATAGAGCGTGATCATCAGCGCGATGGGTATTAGTAGCCGGCTGCTCGAGGAGTGGGCAGCGAGCCGGTCACGCATCGTTCCAGAAATCAGCGTTTCGGAAGAGATTACCTCCCGGCCTCGGTAATCTGCGGACCTGTCCCGTGCAGCGGACAACCAAATAACGGGGCCCGGCGGCACGACCGGCCCTTCAACGTGGACAGGTGCTCTTGCCCCGTCGAGCTCGAGCCAACCGTTCGCTCGGAGCGTCGCCTCCGTTCCGCGAAGGACGCGCTTCAAGCGCCATGCGCGCATCACCAGCCAGCACGTGGTCGCGCCCAACAGCATGCACGCCGCAAAAGCGAAGCCGATCGTGGCGGGTGGCGGCGCGATCACTCCTGCCAAGTGATGGGCGCAGATGGTGTCTTCGGGGCCACGACGTCCGGCGACGAAGCGCCTGATCGCGCCGTCCTTCGCGCTCGTCACCGTGACCTGCCAAAGCCGATGGTCGGGCGTGCGCCACAGCCCGACTTGATCATGAGGCGAGGCACTGAACCCACCGCGCGGACCGAGGCCATCGCGGACGTCGACGTAAACCACGCAGGATCGATTGGCCGAATCACATCGACGCGTCACCTCGATCGCGGCATCGCTGAGAAGCGTCTCTGGAGGACGCGCGCCCTCGCCGGTGCGCGGGCGCGATGCGTGGTTGAGCGGCATCTCGAGCAATTCGTAATAGGCGAGCGAGCTCGCGTAATCTTCAGCGGAAGGGCGGGATTTCCACCGGACCGTTGCGGCGGCCGTGACTGTTACCGCGACGGCGGTCATCAGGAACCAGGCGATGGCTGTCGCCACTGCCGCCGTTCGGACCCGGCCAGCATGGAGAGAGCTGCGTCTGGCGCGCACGACGAAGACGATGCTTCCCGCCGCGAGCGCGACCCAGACGAAGGCCATTGTTAGAGCATTGGGCGGACCGTGCTCCCGACAGAGCGGACCAGACGCGGCGAGAGTCAGGTTTTGCCCGTCGAGGCTCACGAGCATCCAGCATGGCAAAAGCAGCGCGAAGAGGCCCATCACGAGAGGACGCCGGGCGATAACGCGACCCTCGGGTACTGGCGCCGATCGCACCGAAGCATCCTAGCACCGGCGGTCTGCCAGCGACCTGCTCGACGGCGGAGCATCATCGTTCACTCGACGACGCGGGCAATCCCGTCTACCGTCGATGTCCCATGGGAAGGGCTTATTCCACGACGCTATGCTGTTGTGCGGTCGGTTGGCTCGCAATCGCATGCGGCGCCAGGGAGGAGCTGCCGCCCGGGAGGGGCGGCGGTGGCGAGGCCGCCTCCGACGGCGGTAGTGGCGGCTCACCGTCGGTGGGTGGCGATCCGTCATCTTCGGGTGGCAACGGCGGCGGGGTCGTCGTACCGAGGACGATCGAAATCGACTTCAAAGGTCCGGAGTCGCTGTCCCGCGCACGCGTGCGGGCCTTCGTGAACGACGCGACGGGAGCCCTCAAACAGTCGTTGTTCGGTACCGATCTCCCCGCCGACGTCGAGGTCGACGACGGCGATATGGTCACTTTCTTCGGGGATGGTGAGCCGGTGCTCCGGTCGTATCGCGTGACACCCGAAGTGTTTCGTATCGTGGAAAGTTACGACAGCGACCTCGAGCAACCGTGCGAGACGCAGCCGATGGACATTACCGTCACGTTCCCGGAGGTTCCTGGCGCCCTTTACTATTCGGCAATCACGAACACCCCCGCTGATGTCTGGCAGACGGACGCTGGGGAGGGTGTGCTGCATGTCGAGATATGTGCCGACACGTTCGACCTGCTCGCCTTTGCACATGATGGCGACGCGATCATCGGTTTCGAGCTGCTCGAGGACATTCCGTTCAAGCCCGGCAGCAGCGAATCGATTCCGGTGTCGCTTTCGGACACCACCCGGCGCCCGGTCTCGGTCGAGCTCGAGGACCTGGATGGCTTGGAGCAGGTCTACGCGAACGCGGAGTGGCAGGAATTGCCTTGGATGTTTCCGCACGAGACCGTCAACGAGATGACGCTGAGCGCGCCACCCGGATCCGTCTCTTACGCTCCCGAAACGATCTCCCCGTCTCCCGGCTTCGGTGGTCCTCATGTCGTGGTGACGTCGGGCTACCCCTCCGTCGACGGGGTCTGCGACCGGCAGGGCTTCGTTCGCTACGGAAACAAGGGCGAAACGGTGACGGTCTCGCCCACACGATTGGCGGGCACGCGTTCAGCCGGGATGAACAGCTGGGAGTTCTCGACCGACGGTGAGCACGGCGATGTCGTGTGGCAATCCTGGGACTACAGCGGCGGGCTCGGCGAGCTCGTTTGGCTCGTATGGGAAGACGCGCAGCGCCCGCCGATGGCGGCGGTCCGCCCCGAGCTTCCGGGCGACGTGCCGTGGCCGGACGACGCGAACGCAATGCTGTATGGCATTGGCCACCTCGATTTCACCGAACGTGAGAGCTACGCGGCCCTCGTCGCGGAGCCTCTGCGGCCGCAAGAGATTCGCACGGAGCAATGGCGCGTCTCGGTTGCCTGCGAGTAAGGTCGGACGACGCCCATGCAGAAGACCGAGAAGACGAGCTCCGCGACTCAAAAAGCCTTCGAGGCCCTCGCAGCACGACTCGCCGTCGAAACGGGCTCGATGTTCGGCATGTCCGTGCTGAAGGCCAAAGGAAAGGCCTTCACCGGCATCTTCGGCGATGCGCTCGTCTTCAAGCTGACGGGCGTTACCCACGCGACCGCCCTCGGCCTCAAAGGCGCAGCGCTCTTCGATCCGTCCGGAGCGGGCCGGCCCATGAAAGAGTGGGTCGTGGTTCCGAAAGCGCACGCCAAAAGTTGGGACGGTTTTGCCGACGCCGCGTTCGCTTACGTCGGATCGAAATAGGCGCCGCTGATGTCGGTACCGATGCCTGCCGTCGAGATCGTCACGGCAGACGGTGGCTGGCGCTTTCGCCGCCTGGACGGAAGCTCGATGGTCTGCACGCGTCGGCATCGCTTCGAGCGTGAAGCGACGGCGTTCGATGCGACGGGGCCCTACTGGTACCTGGTACTGGCGACGCTCGAGCGGGGTCACGTTGCCTACGTGTGTGGGCGCGAACGCGTCGCGACGTACCGCCCTCGATACGGCGCGTTCCTTCCTCCCTACAGCCTCGTCGAGACTGCGATCGACAGCGCCCACCAGCGCATCGAGGTGCTCATCTCGCGTCGACCGTTGCCGGCCGACTTCCCGCGTGAACCCGTGCTCTTCGAGACCGACGAGACCGATCTCCCTCACACGCTCGACGAAGTGAGGTCGGTTCTGGGCCGCGGCAAAGGTATGTCGACGATCGCGCGCAATCGTCGACCGAGCCCGGTCGTGCGTGCGGCGAAGGCCCGGTTGGATGCTTCTTTTCGGCAATCGTCTTCGATCGCCGAAATCGCCTCGCAGCTCGGCATTGCGCACGCGTCGCTCACGCGATCCTTTCACCGCGAGCTCGGCATTCCGCCGGCGCAGTACCGCACGCAACTACGCATTACGAACGCCGCCATGATGCTGCTACACGGCGCTCACATCGCAGATACCGCCTTTGAGGTCGGATTCGGCGATCTCGGTCGTTTTCACAAGCAATTCAGATCGATCACGCAGGCGACCCCGGGCCGTTACCGCGTTTCTACGCCCCGTCTGCGCGACAGCACGCGGTAGATCGTGACGGACGTCGCCGCCATGAGGAGCGCGCTCACCCAATTCGGAACCGGCTCGTTTCCTCGAATCGCGAAGAGTGCGCCGTAGTGCCACGCACCGCTGGAAACGAGGCTCGCAGCGTTGATCCCCACGTGCACGCCAGCCGCGAGCCAGATGTTTCCGGTGGCCGCGTACAACATGCTCAGCGTGACTCCTGCGAATACGCGAAACGCGAAGGTGGCGGGGTCGAACGGCTCATCGACGAGGTGCAGCACCGCGAACGCAAGACTCGGCACGAGGGCGCGGTACCAAAGCCGCCGGTTTGCCCAAAGTTGCATTGGGAATCCGCGACTCGTGATCTCCTCGACCACGCAGCCGAGGACCAAAACGACATTGCCGAGCACGATGCTCGGTGCTCGCCACGCCTCCGGGTGCGCGCGAATCGTCTCACTCACGTGAGCGTGCCCGGATGCGAGCGCGAGCAGCCACGGGAATGATGCGAGCACCAATGCGCCGGCCGCTCCCGCGAACGATTCCAAGATGCGCTGCGATGAAAGTGCGAGCCCGAGCGGTGCACGGGATTGGCCACGTGCGACGCGGTCGAGCAGAAGGGTGAGCCCCACGTGCACCCCGTGGGTCGCGACGACGACGGCACCGTCGAGCGGACCGATCGCATCCACGCCACCGTGCAGCGTGCGTCCGGTGAAATGACGGATGCCGTGCAAGACCAGCGCACCGGACGCGAGGATCGCGCATTGTTGTGCCGCGAAGAGCGGCCAACGCCTCCTGGTCAGGGAACGAAGAGCGGGGGAGAGCGGGCGGTCGCGCATCGACCCGGCCGAGCGTGGTCACGCGAACACCTGCGGTCTTGGCGTTTTTTGACTGCTCGCGAGCCGACGGGCAGTGAGCCAGCGCGGCTCACAAGCAGTCGCAGAGCTTGTCCCCCTGGGGGCAGACACACAGACACGGTCGTGGCACCCCGGGGCTGCGGGCGTTTGGCGGACGAGCCGACGCAGACGTAGAGAAAGACGCGGATGCCGAGGCGGTCGGTGCCGAGTCTAGGACCGGGGTCTCCGCACTCGGGGCGCTCGGCGGCGCCTCGACGATAGGATTCTGGTCCGGGACAGACTCGACTGTCACCACGGCCGTTGGCGCCGAACCGGCATCGGATGGAGGCTGGTGGTCCGATGCACAACCCGATGCGACCAATGTCGCGAGCGCGGCACGCACCAGCCGAGCGCGCCGCTCGAGAATGGCGGCGCGGTCGACCTCGTCGTCGGCGTGGGGCGACGTGCGTGTGTCGTCGGGGGCCAGGCGTCACTCCTCCGCAAGAACCGCCGTGAACGATACCTCAATCTCGCACGGGAACGCGTCGCTGCCGGCGCACTCGGCGCCGTCCAGGCACTCGACGGTGATGAAGTCCGTGCCTTCCATCGAGCTCGCCATCTCGACGACGCCCCGTTGCTCGAGCCGTCACCGCATGGCTGAGCACGAGCGAGCCGACAGCCTCGGGGAACTCCTTCCGTTCGCGGTCGTCGCACTCGAGCGTGCCGCTCGCCGACAGATCACATTCCGCGGCCCCCGAACCGTCGACAGGCACCAGTAAGTAATCGCTCCCACCTTCGCGTGACACGACGAAGTCGTCAGCGAACGCGGTGTCGACCAAGCCGTCGATGCCGCATAACAGTCGGCGCGTCCGCTCGCCATGCGGGAGCAACACCGCGGCGCGCGGACGACGCAGTTCGACGAAGAGGAGTGCGTCCGGCGTTTTGCGCGTGGGTCGAGACGTTCTATGGTGTCGGTCCCATTATGCATTCGCGATCGTCCGAGCCGACCCCGCAGTCGAACCACAACTCCTCCGATCCTCTCGCCGCGGTCATCTCGCTCCTTCGCCCGCAGACGGTGCTCTCGAAGGTCATCAGCGGCGCCGGGCGCTGGAGTGTGCGCTACGACGCGCACGAGGATCCCGGGTTTTGCGTCATGCTGCAGGGCTCCTGCTTTCTCGACGTCGATGGTGTCGGGGCGGTCGAGCTCGACGAGGGTGATTTCGTGCTTCTGCCCGCAACGCCCGGCTTCACGATGGCCAGTTATCGCGGAATCAAACCAAAGCTCGTCAAGCCGACGTACACCGGAGAGCTACGACACGGAACGCAGTCCGGCCCGCCCACGATGCGACAACTGGGTGGGTACTTTCATTTCGATCGCGCGAACGCCCAGCTCATCGTGGGCTTCTTACCCTCGATGATTCATATTCGGCGAGGCGAACCGGGGGCCGCGAGGCTCCGAAGGGTCGTCGAGCTCATCCGTGAGGAGGCCTCGGCACGTCTCCCAGGCCGTGAATTGGTCCTCGAGCGGCTCGTCGAGGTACTGCTCGTCGAGGCGCTGCGTTTTCGCCCCGTAGAGCCCGCGAGTCAGGAAAAGGGTTTGCTCGCGGGCCTGACCGATCCGTCGATCGCGCGCGCTCTCAGGCGAATGCACGACGACGTGGCGCATCGTTGGACGGTCGCCGACTTGGCGCGGACGGCAGGCATGTCTCGCGCTTCCTTCGCCGAGCGGTTCACGCGCACGGTCGGCGTCCCACCGATGGAGTATCTGCTCGAATGGCGAATCGCGATTGCGAAGGACGTCCTTCAACGCGAGCGCGTTTCTCTCGCAGAGGTGGCCGAGCGGATCGGGTACCAGTCGGCGAGCGCATTCAGCACGGCATTTTCTCGCCATGCCGGCTGCTCGCCGAGCGAGTTTGCTCGCTCGATACGCAGTTGAAGAGTTGGGGATAGGTAGCCTCGTCGAATGAAGACTATCGAGTCGGAGAATGTAGGCTCGAGTCCGCTCTCTCGAACGGCGTAGAGCTTGCTCGACAGAGCTGCTCATGACCCGCTGTTCCGATCGCGCAGCCGCCGACGACTCCGACAAAGATCCAAGCTCTCTCGACAATTGGATCATCGTGAAGCGCACGCCGCCGATGGAGGAGCCACGAGAATCCGACGAGGAGCCGATGAGGCGGGCTGACTCGACGGAACCAAATGGCACCCCCACGCCCGCACGCGATCGACGAGACGCAGACACCCCTGAGCCGGCAATGCCGTCTGCGCTCTTGCGATCGACGCATACGCAACCCGTCTTCGTGCGCGGTGTCGGTCATCGCAATGGTGCTCCCTCGCGATTGCCTCCGCCTCCGCCGCCTCGTCGCGGCCGAATCACGCTTCCGCCCCCGGACGAGCAAGCGCCGACGCTTCCTCCGCCTCGATCATCGTCGATGCTTCCCGTGCCGTACGTCGTTTCGGCGACGCCGGTGTCGGACGTGGACAAGCCGTCGACCCCACCGGCCGCTCCAAAGGCTCGCTCCCGGACGTTCCCATTCGTCGGAACCGCGCTCTTGAGCGCTGCTGCAGGCGCAGTGGCGGTTTGGGCGATGGGCGGTTTCGGAGCAGGACTCAGAGCTCCGGCGATGCAGGCGGTGCGCGCGGAGACGACCGCGGAGCAGGTGGCGGCGACGAGCGCGCCCGTCGAGCGCGTCGAGGCGTCGGCGAGGGTCGAGTCGCCGACGACCGGCGGGCCCGGCGCAGCATTGCCGGTCGAGGCTGCCCCGAGCACCGTTATGGTGACGGAAGCGGCAGCAGCCCCGATGACTGCCGCAGCATCGACGCCTGCGGTTCCTCCGACGACCGCGGAGCCGATTGCGACGAGCGCCGCGACCCAAGCGCTCGGCGCACCGCCTGTCGCCTCATCGGCACCGGTCGAGGGCTCCGCTGCTGCGGATGCATCGGCGCCAGCCGTCCCTGCGGACACCCCTACCGAGCAGACCTTGGCCGAGTTCGACAAGGCCGCCGCGCAAGCGGCGCTATCGGCGGCCTCGGGGACGGCAATGGGCTGCGCGAGCCCGGAGGAGCGCGGGTTCGATGCTCACGTATCGGTGACATTCGCGCCGTCCGGGCGGGTGACGCAGGCAATGGTGAGCGGCCCGCCCTTCGCGGGCGCTCCGTCGGGAGCGTGCATCGCGCGCGCCTTCAAAGCCGCGAGCGTCTCCCCGTTCACGGGTGCGCCCGTCACGGTCTCGAAGACGCTGAAGGTCCGTTGAGCCATCGGGCGCAAAACGATCGACCCAAGCCTGATGCGTCGGCGCAGTCCAACCACGCCGATGAGGAAAGCCGCCAAGCTTTTGTCGATGGGTGCGCTGTTGTTCGGAGCCGTGGGATGCGCGACATCGGCCGCAGTGCCGGAGCCGGTGACGCCACTGGTTCGTCCCGACTGTCGAAACGACGCGTGCCGGGAGGACGCGGTGAACGCATTCCGGCGAGGGGTCGAGGAGATGCGCAAGGCGGACGCCGCATCCAGTGGTTGGACCGAAGAGACCTGCCGCGTCGTTGCGTCCCTTTTTACCGACGCGGCAAGGTCTCAGTCGATCACGCTGGAGGCCCAATACAATGCGGCCATCGTCTACGAGCGCTGCGACGATGTTTCCGCGGCGCGCGGCGTTTATCAGGCAATTCTCGCCGAGAAGCCGAGCTTCTACCAGGCCCGCGGGCGGCTCGCGCGCATCGACGTCGATCCCGCGTACGGCGGTGATGTCGATGCGGCGATCCGCGAGCTGACGCGCGCGGTCGAAGACGCTTCCTATCGGGACCCGGAGGCACTCGTCGAGCTCGGGCGGCTGCAAATGCGGCGGAACAACGTCCTCAAAGACTCGGATGGCCCCAGCGATTTCGTCCGAGCGAGGAAGAATTTCATGCGCGCCCTCGTCGCGAGCGACGGCTTCATGCCGGCCGTGAACCAATTGGCCCTTTATTATCTCGAGAGCGCCAAACGAGCGGCGGGCACATCGAGTGCGACCGTCTCCCGCGGGAAGGCCGCCGCTGTCCTCGACGAGCGGGCGCTCGATCTTGCGCTATTGGTTGCATCTCAAGGAATCAAAAGGGCTCCGAACGACCCGAGCCTTCACAACACGCTCGGCCTCGTCCTGGTCGAGCTGGGGGACCTCACCAAAGCTGCTCGCCAATTCGACGAGGCGCGCAAACTCGACAAACGATTCTTCGAGGCACACATGAACTTTGCCTCGGTGAATATGATGTTTCGGGGGTTCCACGCCGCCGAGGGCGCTTACCGCAGCGCGGTGGCACTCCACCCGGACGATTATGATGCCCGTTTGGGTTTGGCCCTTTCGCTCCGCGGTCAAATCGACGGCGACCCGAATCCGGAGGTGAAGCTCGCGGAGGCCGAAAAGGAGATCGAAAAGGCCAAGTCGCTCGTGCCCGCGCGGCCCGAAGCGTATTTCAACCACGCAATCTTGGTGCAGGAATACCGAGGAAGAGGCGAAGGGCAGGAACGCGAGAAGGCGCTCGAGCACGCGCTGCAGCTTTATGGAGAGTTCGTCTCGCGGGCGAAAGGCAAGGCCGAGTTCGCCGAAACGGTCGACGACGTGGTCGCGGTGCCGGCAAAGCCCGAGTCCGAGTGCATGACATCGGCTTCGCGCGCGGACAAGGCGTGCAAACGCGGTCGGCTACTCGACGTTCGCGACATGCTTCAATTCACCCGCGAGTCCTCCGAGCCGCAGGCGAAGCTCATTCAGTAGCAACGAGACGAGCGCCCTTCAGCGCGACTTGCACAGTGTGACGGAATGGAGCTCGACGGCGTCGTCGCTCCAGCTGTCTCGATGTTCGCGCGCCTCGAGCCCGAACGTCCCGAGGCTGGCGAGCCCGTCCGCCCGAACCTCGTCGAACCGTTCGGGCTCGGCGGTGCCGTCACGCCATAGCCGTGCTCCGATGTAATCGCCGCCGCTTTCGCGGCGCACGCGAATTCGCAGCCACCATCGCCCGGCGGATCGGTCGCGCGGTGTTGCGCCGTCCTCGGGCTGTTCGTCGGTCATCGGAATGTGGGCCGGTCCCGACTCGACCAACCCCTCGACGGATGCGCGTCCGAACGCATCGAACCGGCGCGTGACGGAGACCTCCGCCGAGCGTCCACGGGGTTGGTCGCCATAGAGCGACACCACGAACGATTGGGGCTCCGTCGGGGAAAAGCTGAATTGGATCAGGGTGTCGGTCGGCGCGAGCGGAGCGGTCAGCTTCCTACCGTGCCTGGCACCGGGCCCCGCCAGGAGAAATCCCGATCCGGGCTCGACCCAGCTGGCGCCGACGCCGAATGCCGTCCATGCAGCGGGCCATTGGTCGGCGGGCCGTGCGAACCGCTCCTGCACGAGAACATCTTCTTCCACGCCGCACGCAGGCTGAGATTCGGCCTCGGGCTCGGTCGATTCGACGGCGACCGAACAGGCGCTGCCCGCCGCCATGGCGACCGTGGCGAAAAGGGCAATGGCTGGAGCGACGCGATCCACGGCGCCACGGTCGCATTGGCCGGTGACGCGTCATCGAGGAGCCTGTGACAGCCCCGTTGCGTTTTGTCGTCGTGGCGCGAAGCCCAACAACGGGGGTTTCCGGGGCTGATGTGGGTGTTTCGACGATTGCGATGTGGTCCGTTGCTCGTAGCATTCGTGCCTGCGACTTCCGACGTGCCTCGGGGTGGGGGAATCCCGACCGGAGCGGGAGGGCCACGCGCAAGCGCTGATCACGCTCTGCGCCGACACACGGAGGTGCCGTTCGCCATATGGGCACGCCGGTTGCTCGATGCGCGCTGACCGGCACGAATGCGGTCCGCGTTCGTGCAGACGATGGGGGGAGAGCGCGCTATGCCCAAGTGTCCTTCGTGCGGGGCGTCCGAGGCGGGAAACGAGCCCTTAAGTGGATGTCCCCATTGCTGTTCGTCTCTCGCTCCGTCGGTGCAACCGCCTCCCGAGGACGACGAGCGCATCGACATCGACGAGCTGATTCGTTCGACGCTTGAGGATCCTCCGAACGCGGAAGCGGCCGAAGAAATGGACGCGGCTCGGGCATTCGAGTGTGCCGTCACGCCGGTCATGGGCTTTCGCGTCGAGACACCACCTCGGTCGGTGGCTCCCCACTCGACGGGTTCCGCCCTTGCGCCCAGGCCCGTGCTCCGGCCTTTGCCGCCACCGATGCCACCCCCGCGCCGGCGTGTCGAACCCGCCGCGTCTACGCCGAAGGAGAAGAAATACCCCTTGGGCGTGATTGCCAGTTATCTCGTCGTCGCCGTGCTCGGTGCGGGAGGTTTCGCGCTCGTCGGGCTGCACTCGAGCGCGTCGAGCGCCCATGCCGAGCGCGCCCCCGATGCCTCGCCGCGCAAGGCCGAGCAAACGGCAGCTGGCGAGCGCGGGCGCACCACGCCCACGTCAGGACCGACCGGCGGGTCCCAGCCGCCTGATATGCAATCAACGTCCGCCCTTTCTCTAGATGACCCGCCGACCTCGAAACCGTCTCCGGCGCGTTCATGGCCTTCGGGAGCAACGACCGCGGGTTGGTCCTCGGCCCGCACGGAGGCGCAGGCGCCCGCCACGTCGGAGTCTGCAATGGACGCCGCGGCCTCGACGTCGACGGCGAAACCAAGCGACGAGCCGACCGCGCCACGCCCCTTCGATCGAAGCGCCGCCCGCCGCGCGCTCGCCGGGCCCATCGCGTCTGCCGCACAATGTTCGAGTGATATGCCGCCGAGCGGGCCTGCCCAGGTATCGGTCACGTTCGCGCCGAGCGGCCGCTCGACGCAAACCATCGTAACGGGCGCCGCATTCACGGGTACGGCGCTGGGTACCTGTGTCGCATCTCGGTTTCGCGGCGTACACATCGAGCCGTTCGAAGGCGATCCGATAACCGTTTCCGTCGCAGTGACGGTCACTCGCCCCGTCCAGCCGTCCGCTCCGCCCGTAGCGGAGGCGAACACCGCGTTGGCTGCGGAAACAAACGCGCGTTGAGCTGTAATGCCACGGGCCCGACGACGCGAAATGCGGTAAAGTGAATCGACGAGCCGAGTAATTGGTAAATTGCAATGACGCGTTCTTCGGGCCCCGCACAGCCGCTTCCCGCGGCGACGAAATTGGATGGCAGCGCGGTAAATCTCGCCGCGGCGAGCGGTATTCGCGCCGCTTACACCTCCAATGAAATCCTGGTGGTCGACGATGACGCGCTCGTGCTCAGGGCGGTGTCGGCGGGTCTCACGCGTTGGGGGTTCTCGGTCGTATCGAGCGACGATCCTCTGCTCGCGCTGAAGATGGTGGAAACGATGCCGCATCGCTTTGCGGCCGTCCTGACCGACTTGCGAATGCCGGCGATCTCGGGTCTCGAGCTCGCGGATCGCATCCGCGCCGTCGCGCCGTCCATGAAGATCCTGCTGCATTCGGGGACGCTTGCGCCCGGCGACGCCGTCGGTCGCGTCGACGCCGCGTTTCCGAAGCCGACGAGCATCGAGGAGATTGCTCGCTGCCTGACCACGCTACTGCTGACGCAGCCGTCAGCGTAGCGCTCGCTCCAACGCGTCTACGTATGGCCCTGTTGCACGATGAACGGGAAAAGATCGTTCGGGTGCACGCTGCTGCCGTGTTGCTCGACCACGAGCTCGTCGAAATGGGCGGCACCGGCGGACGGTACCCATAGACCGACGCCTCCCTCGGAGGAGAACGTGAGGTCCCGTACCTCGAACAAGGCCGCGCCGTTGTAATGGACGACGAATACGTCGGCGTGCGCGTCGACCCGAAGGTTCTGCCACGACGTCGCGTCGGCCGTGAACGATTCCTGCTGAAGGACGTGCTCGCGGCCGCCGACGACGACCGCGAAAACGACCTTCTTCGTGACGTCGTCGATCCGCGCGACGTAATAGTGGTCGGCGTCCTTGAATCGAAAAACGACGCCGCAGGCGCGCTCGTCGTAACCGGGCGAGACCTTGCACCGGGTCGCGACCCCGAGGTCGCGCGCGAGGGTTTTGCGCGTGACCGCAAGCGCGGGTTTGCCAGGGCCCTCGCCACGATGATTGAAGAGCGCGCGGCCACCGGTCGCGTCTTCGTGATCCTCGAGTAGCCACGCCCCGGAGCGATCGACCGGCACGATGAAGCCGAGCTCGGCGATGTCGCTCGCCTGCTCCGTGAACGTCCAACGCCGGTCCGCTTCGGAAGAAGGCGACAGGCTCACGACGAGCGCGATGAGCAACGCGGCCGCCACGGCGAGGACCGAAATGGTGAGCGCCGTGCGCGCTGCCGAGCGTACGACCTTGCTCGCCATTACTTCTTCGTTCCGCTTCCTCCCGGTCCCTCGAGGTCCTCGGCGAGGTAGCTCAAAATGACTTCGTCCAAGCTCTTTTCGCTGATGAGGTCTTCGCCGAAGATCGACGAGCCCTCTTGCGGGCGCGAGCTGCCGAAGATGCTCGCCGGGCGCGACGGTGCATAACGTTGCGCCGCGCCGCGATTCGAAGCCGGCGCGCGCGGAATGGTCGGCGCAATGCCGCGTGGAGGTGTCACCGGCGGCGGCGCTGCCGGATCCTGTGCGTGACCGGTCGTCGCTGGCGACCGCCCATCATTGACGATCTGCGTAGCCTGCGGCGTGACCGAGCGATAGCTGGTGTTGCGCGGCGCGGTCGGCTTCAACAGGCTCGCCGGCGGCGGCGGGAGGTCCCGGATTTGTTGATAGACCGGCGCCTGCGATTGCTCCGCCGCGCGCTCGAGCGCCTCGAGATCGAGGTCGAGGCTCGCCGAAAGGGGAGGTCGCGGCGCGGGCGTGACGTCCGGCCGCGGGGGAGGGACGCTCGGCGTGCGAGTGCCGGGGCGCTCGAGCTTCGGCATTGCGGGCGGATTGGCCGGCCGCGCTTCTGCCGGCGCCTGTGGGCTCGCCGCGGCGGCTTGTGTTGCCTGCGCGGGGGTCGTCCTCGATCCGAGCGCTCGCAATGGACTGAGCGGCGAGGATGTGGGGGCGCCAGCAGCAGGCGCGCCAGCAGTGGTCGCGTCCGGGGGTCGCGGCGGTGGTGGCGTAAGACGCGCACCTCCCGGAGAAGCAGCGCGCGCCGCGGCGGTTACCGGATCGCTGACCGCCTTCAATGCAATGGTGTCGGCGTGCGCGGCCGCGTTGTTCACGTTCGGTCGCGAAGGTGGAGCGGGGGTTGCTGGGGTCTGAGACGCGGGGGCCTTCGGAGCGGGCGCCGCGTCCGGGGCGGGGAGGTCGGCGCGTGCGAACTCGGTCGCGCCGATGAGTGACGGCATGGGCGCGCGTCTCGATGGTGCGCCGGCTGTGGCCGCGCTCTCCGCTCCGTTGGTGGAGACCGGCGGCGGAGCAGCGGCAGCTGTCGGCGCCGACGGAGCGGGTGCGGGGGCGCCGGCTGCGCTCGCGGGCTCGCCGCCTTCTCCAATGAGGTGGTCGAATTTGCCTGCGCGCAAAGCGATGAACATCGCCTTGTGCTGCTCCTGCATCAGCCCACGCACCTTCTTGGTGAGCTCTTCTTCGCCCAAAAACTCGGCGTATGACGTCTTGGTCGACTTGAGGATGCGACCGCCGTCCGCGAACAGGTGCGTGATGATGTGCGGGTGCTTGACCCCCGAGTCCTCGGTTTGGATGTGGAACACGCGCCCCTTATGGCGCACGTTGTTGTTGAAACCGAGCTGCGGAGAGTTGTGCTTCATTCTCGAGCGCGCCCCGCGCCTCGCCAGGTTAACACAACGATTCTTCCGTGAATCTCACCTGCCTGGGAAGGTGAATCGAACAGCCCGAGGGTTGTCTGCCCGGCGCTGAGGCCTTCGGGGCAAGCCCTCGAGGGTCGGGCGGGCGAACGGCACCTCAGGTTTGCGGAGCGTTCAGGGAAAGCACTGCTCGAGTTGGTCGGCGGTCAACGCGCGCTCCGCGCAAGCGGCTGCGTCCTCGGTCAACCGTTCACGGCAGGTCTGGAGCGCCTCGGTCCGCTCGGCTTCGATGCGAGCTTCGCTCTTCGCCTGCTCGAGGACGTAGTCGCTCGCCTTCGGGTTCGCGGCACGCACGCGCAGCTCGACGAACCGATCGAGCAGAGCCTCGCAGCGCGCCTCCGGCCGGTCGGGTGCCGAGCCGCTGCACACCTCGAAGATCACGGCGCCGACGAGGAGCGTCACGACCGCGATCGTCGCGGCGAGGTTTCGCGCAGCGACGTTGGGTGTGCGCGCGCGTTCCGAGGAGCCGGTCGTTTCGGACATCGATCTACCGAGCGCCCCCACGTAGCGCGAGACGAGACGAATGTCAGCGGGCTCCGCCAGTCAATCGATGCAGCTCAGTAGAGACAGCGGTCGACGGCTGCGGCGTCGGTCGCGCGGTCGACGCATCGGAGCGCAGCATCGGTGATGCGCTTGCCGACGCATTGGCCGATGAGCTCCTCGCCCTTCGCGTCCAAGAGCTGCTGCTTTCGATGCTCGACCTGCTCGGGATCCTCGACCTTGTCCTCTTTGAGCTTGAGCTCGGCGCTCTTGTTCAAGATCGAGAGGCACTCTTCGCGGGTCGCCGGGTGACCACATCCGGCCGCCGTCAGCACGCACAACGTCGCGAGGGCGCCCACAGCTGCCGTCCCGAGAAACGCTCGATGCCTCGTCATCGCTGTCGCGAGCCTGACCGTTTTTACCGTCGCTCGCAATCCTTCTGTCGTCGCCGGACAGGGCAGAAAGCCCGCGGAAGCGATGCCGAAAGTTTCCTTTTCTGGACGCGTGTTTAGGGCCTGCTACGCTGGGTGTCGTGGCGCGGGCGCCATCCACAGGCAGAAGGGCGGAAGGTCGCACACCGGCTCGGGCCGAATCGTCGGCTCGTCGCAGCTCTTCGCGCGACGCGAAGGCCGGGGCGGCCTCGAAAAAGAAGGGGTCTTCCGCCACCCGACGACCGAGCGAAGCGCCGCGGGCGGCGCGCTCGACGAGCCGTCCGCGCGCGGCGACTCCGTCGTCGATGCCGTCGCGGGCGATGATGCCCGAGGAATATTTGAGCCGCGCGATGGAGGCGAAGACGCCGCGTTCCCGCGCGATTTGGGCGCGCCGCGGGCTCGCTTCGCGTTCGAGGCTCGACCGCACGACGCACGCGATGCTCTTGCGGCAGCTCTACCTGTCGCACTTCGAACGAAGGAATTTTCGCGAGGCGCTGGATCTCACGGCGTCGTCGTTGACGCTCGGCGTCCTGTCCGACGTCGTGCACCAGGACGCCGCGCGCGCGGCTGCCGCGATGGGCGACATCGACGTTGCGTCGCGCCATCTGCGCACTGCGGCACGCGTCGGGCCGGCGTCGCGGCGCGCGTTCCACTGGTGGACGCTCGGTAGCCTCTATTTCCTGGCGAATCGTCACGCCGAGGCGGTCGGCGCGCTCGAGCGTGCGGCGCGTTGGGGAACGCGCGACAAGCCGCTTTATCAAGGCCATCTGGCGCTCGCCCTCATCGCCGCCGGCGAAGACGAAGACGTCGACACGTCGGAGCTCATCGAGCGCCTCGAGTCGGTGCCGGCCGGGCAGGGCTACGGGCGTTTCGTCCTCGGTATGCTCGCGTTGCACGAGCGTCGCTTGCTGGAGGCTCGCTCGCACCTCCAAGCCTTCGTCGAGCGTACGGAGCGAGGTAGGCTTGCAACCTCCATCGCACTGGATGGCGAGTTGACCAGGGCAAAGAAAGCCCTTCAGTCGCTCGCTCGTGGCCGAGCGGGCTGACATCCTCCGAAACTTGCTAGAATGGGCCGCCGTAAGAGCCCCTGACGCCTATGCGAAGCGCACTCCTTGAAAGCTCGCGCTCGGAATCTCGTCCCGAGCAAACACCGACCTCCGCGCGACGTGCGCATCTCGAATTAGCGTGGGGGCGCTGGGTCGTCCCACTCCTCGTGTTCGCGGTGATGCTCCTCTTGCCGTCGATCGCGATGGCCGACGAGGGCGCCGAGTTCAAGCAGTCCTTCGAGAAGGGCATCCTTCCCGCCGCGGGCGGCGCGTTCGTCGCCGGCCTGCTCACGAGCCTCACGCCGTGCGTCTACCCGATGATCGCCATCACGGTGAGCGTCTTCGGCGCGAAGGAAGCAAAGAGCCGCGGCCACGCGATGATGCTGTCGACGGCGTTCGTCGGCGGCATGGTCGTGCTGTTCACGACGATGTTCGTCGTCGTGTCGCTGACCGGCGGCGTCTTCGGCGCCATCCTCTCGAACCGATGGGTCATCGTCGGCATCGCGGCGGTGTTCGTCATCATGGCGGCCTCGATGTTCGGCGCGTTCGAGCTCACGCTCCCCGATTCGCTCATGCAGCGACTCTCGGGCGTCGGCGGCGTCGGCTACGGCGGCGCGTTCACGCTCGGCCTGGTGAGCGGTCTCGTCGCTGCGCCGTGCTCCGGACCGGTCCTCATCTCGATGATGGCCGTCGTGACGGAGAAGCAGAGCGTTCCGCTGGGCGTGACCTTCGGCCTCTCGTACGCCATCGGTCTCGGCCTGCTCTTCTGGATCGTCGGCACCTTCGCCGCCGGTCTGCCGAAGGGCGGAAGGTGGATGGTCTGGGTCAAGTCGTTCTTCGGCATCGTGATGCTGGTGCTCGCGCTCTACTACTTGAAGAACGCGTTCCCGGTGCTCGCGGAGCACGCGCAGAACAACACCAAGTTCATCGCTGTTGCGGCTGCCATCGCTGCGGTTGGTCTCGCGCTGGGCGCGGTCCACGTGAACTGGGACGACGGCGGCTTCGTCACGAAGCTCCGCAAGGGTCTCGGCATCACTGCTTCGGTGGCCGGTGGGTTCCTCCTCGTCGCCGCGCTCGGCAAGCCCAAGGAGCTGAGCGCCGCCGAGAAGGAGAAGCTCGCGGATCAGGCCAAGGTCGAGGCCGAGGCGAAGGGCGAGAAGTTCTACGGCGAGCTCACGTTCAGCAGCGACCTCGCGAAGGCGAAGGAGATGGCGAAGGCCGAGGGCCGGCCGCTGCTCGTCGACTTCGGCGCGGAGTGGTGCGGCGCCTGCAAAGAGCTCGAGACCAAGACGTTCGCCAACCCCGACGTGAAGTTCAAGGGCGGGCGCTTCGTCGCGGTCCGGTTCGATGCGACCAACGAGGACGACCCGAACGTCTCGAAGACGATGGAGGAGTACAAGGTGAAGGGTCTGCCAGCCGTCATCCTCTTCGACTCGACCGGTAAAGAGGTGAGCCGCATCACCAAGTTCGTGCCTGCGACCGAGTTCCTCGCGATGATCGAGCCGATCAAGTAGCGATCGATCCCTGCCCAGCAGGTGGAAGATGCGCCCGTCGTCCCGTACGATAGGGCGCATCTTCTTTTCTTCGCTTCGAAGGGGTTTCACCGATGATCCGTGACTGGTCGCCTCCATCGCGAGGTCGCTACGCGGCCGCGCTCGTGTTGGGCATCGCCTCGGCGTGTGTCCTCGTCTCCGCGTGCTCGGAGCCGTCGGAGATCGTCTTCGGGATCACGAGCGAGCTCGCGCCGGGCGCGACGTTCACGAGCCTCTCTGCGAAGGTCGATGTCGACGGCCGCGAGGTGTTCACCGATACGTTCGATGGCGCGCGGTTGCGCTTTCCGCTCGAGCTGTCGATCACGGACATCGCCGGAGACAGCGACGTCAATCTCGAGCTCGTCGCGATGCAGGGGCAGGTCCCGATCCTCACCAAGTCGGCTTCGACCACCGCGGCGGAGGGCCGAAAGATGTTGTACGAGGTCAAGCTCGAGTCCGAGTGTGTCGCCGTCGAATGCGACGAAGGCACGACGTGCGCGGACGCTGTCTGCTCCGACCCTTTCACGGATCCAGCCGATCTGCCCGAGTTCTACGACAACTGGGCCGGCGGCTCGAGCGGCGGTCTCTGCGAGCCGGGCGGCGAGCCCGAGGTGATCCTCGGCGAAGGCCAGGCCGACTTTCACAACGTCGACGAAGGTGAGGTCCTGCAGGTCGAGGCCGGGCCGCAGGGCGGCTACCACGTGTGGATCGCCGCGCGCATGAAGAACCTCACGCAGAGCGGGTCGGTGACGACGCTCACCGGTCGCTTCCCCGCGCTCGACTACGAGCCGCAGCCGTCGGTCGTCATCTTCACGTTCGACCCCGACGAGGGCGGCTACTGCAAGATCTACGGGCTTCGCTTTCGGCTCGACGACGAGCAGCATCCTGTCGAGTCGCTCCTCGGGCAGGAGCTCGAGGTTACCGTGTCGATCACCGATCAGAGCGACGACACGGCGTCAGCGACCCGCACCGTTCGTCTCTCCGACGACTTCATCTGAGGCGGCGGTCGTCGCCGATCGACGTAGGCCCGAGGTCGAGAACCAGCCGTCGGTCAGCGCATCGAGACGCGCCTCTTCGACCGCGAGATCAATCTCCGCGCGGTCGCGCTCGAGCGGCTCCGTCAGCGGGTTGGCGAGCTTCGCGTCCGCGCGTTGCCACCGCTCGAAGCTGTCGAGCACTTCGTCGACGATCGCTCGCTCGAGCTTGGCTCGATCCGCGCGCAATCGCTCCACGGCGATTTCGTCGTCGGCAAAGACCAAGCGATCGAGCCGGAACGTCGCGCGCCCCTCGAGCCACAAGCTCGTGCCGCCGGACGCGGTGATGCGCTCCGGATCGTACTCGGTCGGTGCAAGGCTCTGATCTTCGTCGACGACGTGTGCGACTCGAACCCGAAGCTCCGGGACCAGGCCACTCGCGCGGGCCCGTGTCGCGACGTCCGAAAGACGTTCCGCTACCGAGCCGGAGCCCGCTGCTGCGAGCGCCGCTTTGACGGCGCCTCGCACGAGGGCGCCGCGCCCGATCGAGCGGTCCGCGCTGCGAACGATCGCGGGGGCTTCGGCCGTTGGCGCGGCTTCTTCCTCCTCGGCGTCGTCTCCCTGCGCCTTCGCATTCGTGTTCGATGCGCGTCGCGTCTCGGCGGTCTTGGTGAACACGTCGAATTTCCCGCCGAGGACGATCATGCCGGCGGCGCGCGTGCCGTCTTCGTCGAGGCCGATCGATCCGGAGAGATCCACCCAGAGCTCGGCGGGCGGCGGCGCCCAAGCTTCGGGCTCCGCGCGCCGCGGATCTTCCGTCCAAGCTTCGTCGGGCTCGGCGGATGGTTCTTCGGCGAATGCCGTGCCGACGATGGACAGCAACACGGCGAGCGCGATCGCGATCGTTTTCATGCTCGGTTGTCGACGACCGAGCGCGCCAGTTGCCTAAAAAATGCGCGCGCGAGAAAACAATGAACGTGCGCTGCTGGTCAGCCCGCGCGACGCGTGTTCGAGGCCCAAACCCCCGGCTTCGAAGCCCACACGACCTGCTTGCGCACGAGCTCGCTCGATCCATCCGGGCGCATGACGAACGTGTGCGAAACGACGTCGGAGCCCTGGCGAGCCGGCGCGTCGGTTCCGACGACGCGAACGACACGCGTCGAAGGGTCCACCCAGACGCCGGCGGGGAACTTCGCGAGAAGGCCCTCGGAGCCCTCGGCCCCGTAGTCCGGCATCGAGCGAGCACGTTGCGCGGCGAGCGCACGTTGGGTCGCGTCCTCGAAGCCCTGCCGCGGCGCGCGGCCGGCCTCGCTCCACTTCCGGAACGTCTGCGCGACCTCCTGCGTCGGTGCTTCGCGTGGGGTCGCGAGGTCCATCGCGACGGCGAACGGCTCGAAGCCGGCGTTGCTCTTGTAGCCGATCGAGATGCGAACGTTGGCCGAAGACGGCAGGCCGTGGATGAAGAGCTCACCCGTGAGCGCGTCGACGCGGAAGTCGCGCACGTCGGTCTCCGGCCCGCCGAGCGCGGGCTGCACCGTCACGGCTCGAACGACGAGCGCACCGTCGGGGCTCGACGCGCGCGCGTGCGCGAGCGTGGCCGGCCGAACCTCCCAGTAGAGGTAAACCGTGTGCGGATCCACCGCGAGCCCGACGACCTCGTCGACATCCACGGGCGGCGGCACCGTGGGGCGGCGCGGCGGCGGCACCGTCGACGGGCGCTTCTCGGGCTCCTTCCCGGCTGTGACCGGCGCGGCAACTGCCGGCGCAGGCGGAGGTGGAGGCGGAGGGATTTCGTTGACGGTAGGCGCCTGCTCCTTCGCGACGGGCACGGGTGCGGGGGTCGGCGGCGTCGAAGGGGCCTTCTTCGTCTCGAAGACGTCCTTGCGCGCGGCGGGCTCTTCGTTCGGCGCGACAGGCATCGGCTCGAGCTTCGCTTCGATCACCGGAGGCGGTGTCGACGGCTTCGTTTTGTGCAGCTGCTGCTCGAATCGCGTTCGAAGCGCGCGTGCGTCGGCATGACCGGGCTCGCGCGCGAGCACCTCGTCGAGCGTGGTGATCGCGCGCTCGAGGTGGCCCTGCGCGGCGTAGATCTCGGCAAGCGTGACGGTCGGCAGCGGCGGCGGGGCCGGCGGAGGAGGGCGGCGCTCGGGGCGACGCGCACCAGGCTCCGGAATGTTGAGGCCGCGATCGATCACGCTGGTGAGGAGATCTCGCGCCCGACCGAACCACCCGCGACCGCGCTTGTCGCCCGCGCCCGTTTTGCGGGACGTCACCTGCACGATCTCGTCGACGAGCTCCGGAATCGTCAGCGCGCGCGGCCGAACGACGCCGGCCGTCTCTGCTCGCGCAATGAGCTCCTCGCGCGACAGCCCCTCCAGATCCTTGCGCTCCATGCCGCGGACCCTAAATCAGCGAGCGCCATTCCGCTACCCGAAGGCGCCCCCGTCCGCGGACGGAGTGAGGCGATCCACCACGGCGCGGGCGCGCTCGACGTCGATGTGCATCTGGGCGACGAGCGCTTCGAGGCTGTCAAACGTCGCCTCCGCGCGAAGCCGCTCGATGACGTGGACGCGCAGCGTTTGCCCGTAGAGATCCTGGTCGAGATCGAAGAGATACACCTCGACCTTCACGCAGTCGTCGGCGTCGGTCGTCGGGTTCGTCCCGACGCTGAGCGCGCCTTTCGCGAGTGCGACCGCGCCTGACTCGGTCATTCGGTCCACCGTGACGGCGTAAATCCCGTACGGCACCAGTGCCTCGGCCACGCCGTGCAAGTTGCAGGTCGGAAACCCGATGGTGCGGCCGAGCTGTTTGCCGCGAACCACCTCGCCGCTCAGCATGTGCGGCCTGCCGAGGACGTGCGTCGCGTCGGCGATGTCGCCCGCGGCGATTGCGGTGCGCACGCGCGTGCTCGACCAAGGACCGCGCTCGTCACCGAAGATTTGTTCCGACCGCGCGGTGAATCCGTGAGCCTTACCGAGCTCGACGAGCCGATTGAAATCGCCGGCGCGATCCTTCCCGAAGCGGAAGTTGTTGCCGACGACGACGCGCTTCGCGTCGTGCTGGACGGCCAGCCGATGGCAGAACTCTTCCGGGGATTGCGCCGCGTACGCGAGGTCGAACCGCTCTTCCACCAGCTCGATGCGAGGGGAGATGCGACCGATCAGCTCGCGCTTCCGATCCTGCCGGGTGAGCAGCGCTGGGGCGCGCCGCCCCAGGACCGTGGCCGGGTGAGGAAAAAAAGTCAGGACACGGACGTCCACGCCCAGGCCGTCCGCTTCCTCGACAGCACGTTCGAGCAACGCGCGATGGCCCCTGTGGACCCCGTCGAAATTGCCGATGACGACCAGCGCGGCCATGTCGCGAAGCCTTGTAATACATCGGCCGCGCCAATGGCGAGCGGCCGCCCTCGATACGCCACCTTGACGACGAAAAGGCCGGCTGGTACGCGGCGTTCGCAGTTCGCGCGAGAGATCCCCCGTCGCGACAACGAAGGGCAACGCCGATGTTCAAGCGGGTGAGCATCTTCTCCGGAAACGCCAACCCTCAACTGTCGGCCGAGATCTGCCAGTACCTCGAGCTTCCAGTCGGGAAGTCGAAGGTCTCGAACTTCAGCGACGGCGAGACGTTCTGCGAGATTCAGGAGAACGTTCGAGGTGTCGACACCTACATCGTGCAGCCCACCTGCGCGCCGGTGAACGACAACGTCATGGAGCTCTTGATCATGGCGGACGCCCTTCGGCGCGCCTCCGCCGGATCCATCACCGCGGTCATCCCGTACTACGGCTATGCCCGCCAGGACCGGAAGGTCGCGCCTCGGACGCCCATCACGTCCAAGCTCGTCGCCGACCTCGTCGTCGCCGCCGGCGTGAACCGCATCGTCGCGCTCGACCTGCATGCCGCGCAGATCCAAGGGTTCTTCAACATCCCCTTCGATCACCTCTTCGCCATGCCGGCGCTGCTCGACCAACACCTGAAGGTCCACTACGGCAACGACGTCGTCGTCGTGTCGCCGGATGCGGGCGGCGTGGAGCGCGCGCGCGCGTATTCGAAGCGCCTGCACGGCTCGCTCGCCATCATCGACAAGCGCCGCGAGAAGGCGAACGTCAGCGAGGTGATGAACATCATCGGCGAGGTCCAAGGCCGCCGTTGTCTCATCCTCGATGACATGATCGACACCGCTGGCACCTTGGTGAACGCCGCGAACGCCCTCATCAAGGCGGGCGCGAAAGAGGTGGCGGCCTGTGCGACGCACGGCGTCCTCTCCGGCCCGGCCGTGAAGCGCATCGCCGAGTCGCCGCTCTCCGAGGTGGTCATCACGAACTCGATCCCGCTCACCGACGAGGGCAAAGCGACCGGGAAGTTCAAGGTCGTCAGCATCGCGCGCCTCCTCGCCGAAGCCATTCGACGCATCCACAACTCCGACTCGGTCAGCTCGCTCTTCGTCTGACGCACGCCGCCAATTTCACCCGCGCGGCGTGAACCATTCTTCGCAGGGTCGAGCGTCGTGCTCGATCGCGCGAGAAGTTGGCGTTCGTGTCGGGCGTCTGCAAGCTTTATGGAATGCGGCAGTCGTCGGGTCGCGCGAGCGGTGCGTCTTCGATCGCCGGCGCATTCTTGGTGCTCGCGTTCATTGGATCGGGGTGCGGCGCTTCCTCGCTGTTCGGGGACACGCAAGGGCGATCGACCACCCGAGGCGCGAGCACGGCGCGCGTCGACGCGACCGCGACCGAGGTGATGCCTGCGTCCGCGGAGATCACCGCTGACGGAAGCACCGAGGCGGAGGCGCCGCTTCCACCGGGCGCGCGGGTCTACGCGTACGACGGCTCCGAAAAGATCTACGTGAAGCCCGACACGGAATCGCCGCCGATCGGGCTCATTCGCGCGGGCGCGTCCGTGCCGCTCGCAAAAGAAGAGCCGCTCTCCGGCCTCGGCGTCGGCCTTTGCAAAGGCAACTTCTATGCGGTGAAGCCGCGCGGATACGTCTGCACCGGCCGCCATTCGACGCTCGACGGAACGGACCCGCGCGTGCGCGCGGCTCGTGAGGTTCTCCCAAAAGCCGACAGCCCATTGCCCTATCGCGTCGGCATCCTCGTCGCGTCGTCACCCCAATACGGTCGCATCCCGACGGCGGACGAGCAGCGCAAACACGAGCCCGGGCTCGACGCGTATCTCGCCAAGCGCTCCGCCGGAAAGATCGTTTCGCCGAAGACGAGCGGCAGCTTCGACGATGCCAAGGCGAACCGCGGGCCTTCGAAGGCCTTTACTCAATACGTCGAGACCGCGAAGCCCTCGCTCTTGTCGGAGGAGGAAGCGTACGAGGGCCGCAAGATGTCCTTTTCGGCGGAGTTCGACGTTGACGGCAGGACGTTCCTCGTCACGCCGAACCTCACGCTCGTGCCGAAGGACAAGGTCTATTTCGTCGATACGCCCAAGCTCAAAGGCGTAAACCTGAAGAGTGGAGAATTGAAGTTTCCGTTCGGGTACACCTGGATTCAAGACACCGCCAAGCTGAAGAAGCAGCAGGACGGCGAGTTCAAAGAGACCGGGGACGTTTATCCGAGACAGACCTTCGTCCAGCTGGAGGGCGAGATCGTCCGGGGTAAACGCGGCGCCAATTATTGGAAGACCGCCGACGGCAGCTACATTCGAAACGAGCTCGTCACGGTCTTCAAAGCGAACCCTGAATTGCCCAAGAACGTCGGCAAAAACGACAAATGGGTCGATGTTAGGGTCACCTGGGGGACGCTCGTCGCTTACGAGGGGACGACCGCGGTCTTCGCGACGGCGGTCTCACCGGGCCAAGACGGCATTTCGGCGCGCTCGCACGGTCACCCGACGACCCTCGGCCAATATCAAATTGGTTGGAAGCTCGGCTCGGCCGACATGTCCGGCGTCGAAAAGCGAAAGCCCTGGGCCGTCGACGACGTCCCGTTCGTTGCCTATTACAAAGACAACTACGCAGTGCACGCCGCGTGGTGGCACGACGACTTCGGCCGCCCGAAGAGCCACGGTTGTGTGAACGTCGCTCCGAACGACGCTCATTGGTTGTGGCATTGGATGGATCCGGTGATGCCGGAGGGCTGGTACGGGGTCGCGTCTTATCGCCCGGAGGCGAAGGGGACGACGATCCTCGTCAGGCCTTAGGCGGCTCGGTCGTTCGGCGGCGCCGTCGCAACGCCAGCGCGGCGCCGATTGCCATCAGAGCGGGCACGAAAGAACCCGTGTTGCGTGGCGCGACGGTTCTGCACGAGCAGCCGTCGTCGTCCTCGTCCGATCCCGAGCCGCCTGCTCCTCCGGTATCGCCGCCACCGTGATTGCCGCCTTGGTCGCTTCCACCCGCGCTGATTGCGCCGCCGGACCCGCCCATACCGCTGCCGCCGCCACCTTCACCGGGTATCTCGATTTCACATTCGCTGGAGCAGCCATCGCCGTCGACCAGGTTTCCGTCGTCGCAGCCCTCGCTGCCGCCGTCGACCGACCAAAGGAAGCCGTCGCCGCAGGCGGCGGGCCTGCAAGTGCCGGTCGGGCCGTCCGGGCACGCGTCACCCAATTCACCATTACCGTCGTCGCAGCTTTCTTCGGGTGCACCGACGACGCCGTCGCCACAATCGGTCCAGGTCTCGAAGTGGCGCATCATCGAGTGGTCCTCGTGCTCGAGGATGTGGCAATGATAGGCATACGGCCCGGTGTAATCGTCGAAGCGCGCGACGACGCGGACGATCTCGTTCGGATCGACGCGCACCGTATCCTTGTATCCGGCCTCGGTCGCGCTCGGCGCCACCGCCGGCCCGCTGGGCGTGACGACGCCGTTTTCGACGGTGAATGGCTGGCGATCGAGCACGCGGAACATCACCAGGTGCATGTGCATCGGGTGCGCGACGCCGGACCGATTGATGAACCGCCATATCTCGGTCGTCCCGAGCTGCGGCATCTCGGTGACGTCGTCCCAATCGAGGCCGTTGATCTTCCACGCCGCGCCCGAGCACGCGTCCGCGACTCGCTGCAGCTCGAAGTCGCGGGTCATGGTCGCATCCGCCTCGACGGGTAGGTCGACGGTGCCGAGCGAAGCCGGCAGCGGCGTGGTGTGACCCGCGGCCGATTGCACGATGAAGCGCATCACCTGCGGAATGTCGTGCATCCCCATCGGGCCGGGGTAGGGCGCAGGAGCGTCGTTCATCAAGTCGATGGTCGTCCCGGCTGCATACGATTCGAAATCGACGACGAGATCGACCCTCTCCCCCGGCATCACCAGCACGTTCGAGATCGATTCAGGCGCGGCCAAGAGACCGCCGTCACTGCCGATCTGATGGAACGAACCGCCGTTCGAGAGGGATAGTCGATAGGCGCGCGAGCCCGAGCCGTTTGCGACGCGAAATCGCATCTTGCCGCGAGGGACCTCGAGGTAGGGCCAGACACGGCCGTTGACGAGGATCGTGTCGCCGAACGCGTGCTCGCTCCAAGTCGCCGGATAACGGATCGAGCCGTCCGGATAGAAGGACTTGTCTTGAATGAACAGCGCGATTTCATCATTGCCTGCCGGCAAATCGAGCGCGTCTTCGGCGTCGTCCCGCAGCAGGTAAAACCCCGCCAGGCCCATCGCGACGTTGAGCCGCGTCATGCCCATCGAATGATCGTGGTACCAGAGGGTCGCCGCTTGTTGGGTGTTGGGATAGGCGTACGTCGCGCTGTCCCCCGGGGCGAGCGTCATTTCCGGGTGGCCGTCGGACGCGGACGGGACGTGGCCCCCGTGCAAATGAATCACGGCGCGGGCTTCGTCGGTTGCGCCGTCAGGGCACATGTCGACGGGTAGGTAATGGGAAGTGAGGAGTTGCCCGTTGTCGTCTCGGAGATCGTTCCGCCACTCGACGCTCACCTCTTCGCCCGTTCGAGCCTCGAACGTCGGGCCGGGATAGATTGGCCCGTTCGTGCCGTCGTCGAATCCCCACACCGTGGTCGGTGGCAGTTGGCTGTGGACGACTTGTTCGAATTGTTCGAATGCGACTTCGTAGCTCGCGGCCCCGCCCGGTGTGCCGCTGACCGGCTCCGCAACGGGGAGGATGGGGAGCGGGTCGAGGAACGGCGTCGGGACGACGGGACAAAGGTCGAACGCGCAAGGGACATCGACGCCCTGGAACGTTCCCATCGATGTCGCGCAATCGGCGGCAGGGACGTCGAGGCAGGTTCCGCCCGCATCCGCAATGCAGCATGCACCGGTGGGCTGGGGGCACGCGACCGATCCGCAATCGGTATTGGCCCCTTGGTAGACGCCGCCGCACGCCGAGCCGGGATCCAAGACGGTGTTGCAGCTGCCGTCGGGCATACAACACGCGCCGCTCGGCGCAGGAGGCGTGAACGTGATTTCGAGGGCGGGTTGGAGCGCCGCCGTCGGGTTCTCACGGCTCGCGAAGCGCTTTGCCTGTCCGGTGGCGGTCGTCTGCGCAATGACGATCCACCCGTTGTTTTGGGCGGGAGCCGCGAACCATGTTTGGACGTCCGCGAGGAGCGAAGGAGACGACCAGTTGTACGTCGTATTGGCTGCACCGACGAGCGTCGTCGCGCTCGCCGCTATCGTGTAATCGCCGCCCGAGGCAGACCAGAGGTTCGTGTTGTAGATGCGGTGACTCCACGTCGCGTCGCCGGGCGTCGCGGGACCGCCGGTCCCGCCGTTGCCCGACGCGAGGGAGGTCCCCTCGCCCCACAGGCCCGTCACGCGGTGGACACCGACCGGCAAATCACCGGTGTTGGTTTGCGTGACGTGCAGTCGAAGCTGCACCGCGGTGATCGACGAGCCGGCCGGGATGCTGCCCGCGACGTCGAAACGGAGGAGCGCCCGCCGGAAGAAGCCGTCGTTGGTCTGGCCCGCGAAGACGCCTTGCCCGAGGGCGTTCGAGAGCCCGCCGGACTCCGAATAGATGGTCGTGTCCGCGCTCGGCGCGAGGATGACGACGTCGGCCGCGGCGTCGGTCGCGAATGAAAGCAGCGACAACAGCGTAGCGCCCGTCAGCCAACGTGAAGCGGTCATCGGGCGCGAGTATCTCCCTCGAGCCTCGTGATCTCAAGCGCTCGAGTCGGGGCTTTCGTGCCCTGGGCGGATCAGGCTGCCCAATTTTGCCGCGTGCCGCTCGTCGATGACGACGCGATGGCGGCGAGCAATTTGTGAAGAGACGTCGCATCGCGGAACGTCGGCGCGAGGCTCGTGCCCTCCGCCAAATCCTCGGCGAACGCCGCGTACAGATGCGCCGTTTGATGGGCGTCGTCCGACAGATTGCCCTTTTCGACCCAGTGGTATCGCGCGGGGATGGCGAGCGGCTCGAGCGGCTGACCTTCTCCACGAGCGCCCTTCAGCGTCAGATCGGCGCCCAGAACGAGATCTCCCTCGGAGCCGGTGATCGAGCACTCGATGATGGGCCCATTGCGCTTGCCCACCTCGAAGTGGGCCGACAACACCCCACCATTGGCGAGTGTGCCCGCGATGACGACCTGATCCGGCGCCGTCACGGGGATTTTCTCTTCGGTTCCGATCAAGGTCGTATCGTCGAATTGGCGAGCGACGACCGACGATACCGTCGAAATGTCACCGAGCGCCGCCA
The DNA here is from genome assembly GCA_013361525.1 of Polyangiaceae bacterium. Classification (GTDB taxonomy): domain Bacteria; phylum Myxococcota_A; class Polyangia; order Polyangiales; family Polyangiaceae; genus Xiheicaenibacterium. The sequence goes on from JABFXY010000026.1 coordinate 38,402, forward strand.
CGACGATATCGAGGAAGTGGGCGGCGACGGTGGCGAGCGCCCCGACGCCGTTTTTCTCGTCGGCGGTATAGGCATATTGCGCTGGACGGCTCGCGCCGAGCCCCGGAAAGCCGACGCGCACGGCGACCGAACGCACCTTGCCGACGTAGCTCTCGGCGACGAGATCACGCAGGTAGAGCACGCCGGGAGCAAACCGGCGCTGCAGACCAATGACGGTCTTCACGCCCGCCGTATCGGCGGCCGCGGCGAGCTCCGACGTCTCGCCGAGAGAAACGCCGAGCGGCCATTCGCAAAACACGTGTTTGCGCGCTTCGACCGCAGCTCGCACGAGAGGGGCGTGGAGCGGCGCTTTGACCGACACGACGACGAGGTCGACCTCCGGATGTTTCACGAGAAGGTTCGCGTCGTCGAATGCGTGTGCGACGCCGAAACGCTTCGCTGTTTCTTCGGCACTCTCCTTCCGTGTCGTGCTGACCGCCGTTACCTCGTATTGCGGTAGCGCCGCCAGGGCCGGCATGTGCGCGTGGATTGCCCAGCCCCAGTTCGGGCTCGCCCCGATCACGCCCACTCGAATCTTCTTCGGCTCGTTCGGTCGGTTCATGGCTTCTCCTGGTGCCTCTCGTAAACGGAGGCAGCCTCCGGTTGTATACGGAGCTATCCTCCGTTTTGCAACCCGCCATGCCGACGATTCGAAAAGCCCCGACGAAGTCCTCCGGCCCGAGCACGCTCCGCGAAAGCCCCGCGCCTCCGCCGTCACCGCAAACGCTTCGAGCGGATGCGCGACGCAACCGCGAGCGCCTCCTCGCCGCCGCGAGCGAAGCCTTCGCCGAGCATGGCGCCACGGCGTCGATGGACGACGTCGCGAAGCGCGCGAAGGTCGGTATCGGCACGCTCTATCGCCACTTCCCGACCCGCGAGTCCCTCCTCGCTGCGACCGTCGAGGATGGGCTTCTCGTGTTCGCCGACCGCGACTGGTCGCGCCCATCCGGATCGTCGGCCGACGCGCTGGGCCGATTCCTCGAAGCGCTCGCGGCGCACGCGAGCACCTACCGCGGGCTCGCCGCGTCGCTCGGGGTCGTTCTCGCGAGCGGCACACCCGGCTGTCACGCGGCGTCGGCGACAGGGGAGCGCTTACTCAAGAGCGCGCAGGCCGAAGGCTCGGTCGATCGGCACGCAGACTTCGGTGATGTCGTTTGTATGGCGACGGCCATTGCGCTCGCGACGCAGCAGACGCCGTCGGATCCCGAGCGCGCAAAGCGCCTCGTCAGAATGTTCGTCGACGGCCTGCGAGCACGCGCAAAGGTGAGCTCTTCACCAGCATCGAAGAAGCAGCGAGAGCGCCGCCGTCACTGAATCAAAAACCACCGGATGTCGCTGCGGACCTCCAAGTGGAAATGGTCCTTGTGACCCCAGTCGTAATGCGGCGTGAGCATCAAGTTGAATGGCCCGACGCCGGCGGTCTCGCAGACGATGGCCCGCATGACCTTCGCGCCCTCGGTGTCCTTCGTCGGCTTCGCCGCGCCTGCGCCGCAGGTCTGGCTGCCGGGCCGACCGTGCCAATCTTTGTAGACGCTGAAGACGGTGCCGTCTTTTCGCTTCATGGTCGCGACGTCGATCGCGCGGCCCGATGGGTGGCGCTTGCCGGGCTTCACGAAGCCGACCCCCCGCGTTCGATACATCGAGAGGTACTCGACCTCGACGATGTCGTGTTTGGCGAGCACGCGGGAGAAGTCGTCGATCGCGAGCGCGAGGCGGCAGTCGGCGATGGCGGCGGGGGAGGTCTTGTCCGGGTCCTTCTCGGCGCGCTGGCTAAGCTTGTACGTGACGCCGCGGACGGGGCCCGTGAACCGAAGCGGTGCCTCGACCTGTTTGGTCTCGCCCTCGACCTTGTAGGGGAACTTCCGCTTGTCGAGCTCCTTGAAGCAGGCCTCGTTCGACATCGCGGCGTATTTGAACGCCCGCTTTTCTTCGACGTTCGGCGGCTCGAGCGCAAAGCGGTTCTTCGCCACGGCTACGCTCGGCATCGCGCCGAACGGCAGAGCGGCAAGAACGAGCAGCGCGAGCGCGCTGAAGCGACGAACGAAGGCCATGCTGCGACTCCTTGCCACGGTGGAAGCCAGCGCTTTGCCTTCGCTTCCGTGGATGATGCGGGGTAAAGGGGTCCGCGAACCTAAAGGAAAACCGCTCTCGACCTCAACCCTGCTCGAATGTCTGGCAGCGGCGATTTCCCTTGGCCCAGGCCTTGGATCGACCGTCCGCAGATTGAGCTGGGCAGTCAAGATGCCATCTGCTAAAAGCCTCGGCCCCCAACAAACGGGTCGTGGAGAGAGTCGTCATGGAGATCGCGAAGCTGAGCGCGTCGAAACGTTCCGACCAAGGCAAGGGGCCGTCCCGGCGGCTTCGGACTGCGGGTCAGATCCCTGCCATTGCGTACGGAAAGAACCTCGCGGCGACCACGCTCGCCGTCGATCCGAAGGCGCTGAAGGTCGCGCTGTCGGGCCCGCACGGCCGCAACGCCGTCGTCGAGGTCGCCGTCGAAGGCGGCTCGAAGATCACGGCGATGGTGCGCGAGTACGCGCATCACCCGGTCACGCGCGAGATCCTGCACGCCGACTTCCTGCAGGTCGACCTCGCGCAGCCCGTCGATGTCGACGTGCCGTTCAAGCTCACCGGCAAGCCGAAGGGCGTCGTCCTCGGCGGCATCCTGACGCAGGTCTTCCGCACGCTGCCCGTTCGCTGCGTTCCGGAGAAGATCCCCGCCCTCCTCGAGCTCGACGTGACCGAGCTCGACCTCGGCGAGTCGACGAAGGTCGCTCAGCTGAAGCTCCCCGAAGGCGTCAGCGTCCGCTTCCCGGCCGAGCAAACGGTCGCGGCGGTCGTTGCCCCCGACACGCGCGGTGAGGAAGAGGCGAAGCCGGGTGCTCCGGGCGCCCCCGCTGGTAAGGCCGCTCCGGCTGCCGCCGCGGGCAAGGCTGCTCCGGCCGCCGCTGCCGCCGCTGCGAAGCCCGCCGCGGACAAGAAGAAGAAGTAAGCGATCTTCGGATCGCCCCGCATTGAAGGCATTGTGTGATGTGGCTCGTCGTCGGTCTCGGAAATCCGGGAAGGGAGTATGCGAGCCACCGCCACAACGTCGGCTTCATGGCGGTCGACGAGCTCGCGTCGCGCCTGAAGGCCGACTCGTTCCGCGAGAAGTTCTCCGCGCAATACGCGAAGGCTTCTCACGCGGGCGAGGACATCGTGCTCCTCAAGCCGATGACCTTCATGAACTTGTCGGGCCAATCGGTGCAGCCGGCGGCGGCGTTCTTCAAAGTCGCGCCGGCGAACGTATTGGTTCTGCACGACGAGATCGACCTGCCCTTCAATGACCTCCGGCTGAAGCTCGGGGGAGGGCACGCCGGTCACAATGGTCTCCGATCGATGATTCAATCGCTCGGGACGCCCGATTTTGCGCGTGTTCGTATCGGTGTCGGCCGGCCCCCCGCCGGTTACAAGGGTGAGGTCGCCGACTTCGTCCTGTCGTCATTCGACACGATGGAGCGCGCGGAGCTGCCAGACCTCTTGCAGCGCGCGGTCGAATCCGTGCTAGACGTCTGCGCCCGCGGGCTCACCCCCGCGATGAACAAGCTCAATACAAAGACTTCAGGGGCCAAAGCCTCGGCCAAAGCCCCCTCGAAGAACGATACGAGTCCTCGCTCCGAAGGCGAAGCCGTCGGGGCCGCTAGCCCAAGAGGAAAAGCATGAGTCGAATGGTCACGGCGCCCGGTAGCGCCCGCGAATACGAAACGATCTATATCCTGAAGCCCGATGTCGACGCCGAGAGCGCCGATAAGGTCGGCCAGCGCCTCCAAGAGGTCGTCACCCGTGAGAACGGCAAGCTGACGAAGGTGGAGCTCTGGGGCCGCCGCCGCCTCGCGTACGACATCGCGAAGCACAAGCGCGGCGTCTACGTGTACCTGAAGTACCTCGGTGACGGCCGCGTCGTCGCAGAGGTCGAGCGTAACCTGCGCCTGTCGGATGGCGTCCTCAAGTACCAGACCGTCCTCGTCGGCAACGACATCGAGCTCGGCAAGGTCGAGGTCCAGACGGACGACGTGAAGTTCGAGCGTCTCGAGCTCCCGCCGGTCGAAGAGGACCGCGAGGACTCGCGCGAGCGCCAGCTCGGCCTGATCGAGCCGGAGAAGGCTCCGCGTCAGGAGTACGACGCCGAAGAAGGCGAGCTCGACGCCGAAGCTGCACCCGAAGAAGAGGAGGGCTGAGCCATGACGCAACGAATGGAATACCGGTCCCCCGCTTTCGGAAACGACGACGATCGCGATTTCGGTCGCACGCCGGATCTCAACTCGGATGCTCCGGGTCGCCGCCGCCTCGGCCGCAAGCGCGTTTGCCGCTTCTGCGCCGACAAGGCCCTCGTCATCGATTACAAAGATCCGCAAGCGCTCAAGTACTTCGTGTCGGAGCGCGGCAAGGTCGTCCCGCGTCGCATCAGCGGTAACTGCGCGCTTCACCAGCGCAAGGTGACGAACGCGATTCAGCGCGCGCGCAACATCGCCCTCTTGCCGTTCACCGTCGGCGCCTAGTCGGGAGGAAGGTAGAAATGGCTACGCACATCCACGTGGTCCTCACCCAGGACCTCGCGAACGTCGGCAAAGGCGGCGAGCTCGTCAAGGTTCGTCCCGGGTTCGCCCGCAACTACCTCGTCCCCCGCGGTCTCGCGATCGGCGCGACCGAGGGCAACATCCGCTTGATCGAGCACCAGAAGAAGGTCGCCGAGGCGAAGGCCGCGAAGGCCCTCGACGAGGCGAACCAGCTCTCGAAGAAGCTCTCCAGCGTCAAGGTCACGATTCATCGCCAGGTTGGCGAGGGCGACAAGCTCTATGGCTCGGTCACGCACCGGGACATCGAGGAAGCGCTCGGCAAGCAAGGCTTCGTGGTCGATCGTCGCCGCATCCTCTCGGATGCGCTCAAGACGCTCGGCACCCACGAGGTTCAGATTCGGCTCGCGCCGACGGTTACCGCGACCATTCAGGTCGAGGTCGCCGCCAAGGCCTAGCTTCTTCTTACTTAGCCGAGATTCGCTTCAATCGTGAAAGGGCGGAGGTGAGCGGTGACGCTCTCTCCGCCCTTCGCTTCTTTGTCGAATCGAATCAGGGGCGGCGGCGGCGGAGGGCGACGAAGCCCGCGAGCGCCACCAGCGCAATGAGGCCGCCGCGCGGCGCGTGGGACGAAGAGCCGGCGTTGCAACCGTCGTCGTCGTCGCCACCATCGGACGAGCCGCCGCCATTGCCGTCACCGTCACCGTCACCATTACCGTCGTCGTCCGTCCCCGGGCCGGGGCCGGGGCCAGGCCCCGGTTCGAACGTCGTACCGAGCTCGAATGCGCCGAGGTCCGGAACGCCGTCGACAGGCCTGCCGAACGGCTCCATCGCTTCGTTCTTGGTGCCATTGGGCGGCACGCAGTTCGGTACCGACCACGCATTGGGGACCTCGAAGCCCGAGGGGCCCGCGCCTTCCACGCCGAGGTTCAAGAGCGCGCTGCCGTCGCCCGGGATGTACCCGTCGACGAACCCGGGATCGCCGCCCGTGACGCTGCCCTCGAAGCTGCCGGGCGATTCGAGCCCTGCCGCGACGAAATTCGCCTTGCCGGTGAGCTGCTCACCCGACGTCCACCACGCGTCGTCGCCATTGACCAGCTCGAGCGAGCCGCCGTCCGACGTCATGAAGACGTTGTCGTAGAACGAAGCGCTCTCGATGCCCCATTGAAGGCGGAAGAACGCCGACGCATTCGAATTGGAGACGATGGTGTTGTACGCGAATCGGAAGCGACCGTCGGTGCCGTACTCCTCTTTGTCGCTCCCCATTCGGCTGATGTACCACTGCCCCGGCTGAATCAGGACGTTCCCCACGACGTCCGCATCTTCGCGCGCGAGGCTCGGATCTTGGCCGTCGGGCGGCACGAGATCGATGACGTGGTAGGCGGGGTTTTCGATCCAATTGCAGTAGATCTCGTTGCGCTCGGCGCGCGTCTTGACGTTGTTTCCGCCGTTGCCGTCGTGCACGTAAGAGTGCTGGAGGCGAAACACGGAGCCCGGGTACATCGTCTCGTCGGTCGCGATGTAGATCTGGTGCTCGTATTCGCCTTGGCCGTTCCCGTAGAACTCGCTGTATTCGATCGTCAGCGAGCCCGACTCGAAATCGGTGCCGAGGATGCCGTGGTTCGGGCAATCGTGGACGACGACGTCGCGAATGGTGACGTCGTCCGCCTTGTGAATGAGGCACGCGCTGGACGCGCCGGTCACCTCGAAGCCCTCGAAAACGAAATGGGACGCGTGGAGCACGACGCCGTATTCGGCTCCGCCTTCGATGATGGGGCGCTGACCGTTTACGCGAATGCCGCGGATGGTGATCTTGCTGTCCGGAGTGCCGGAGTTCTCCGGGCGGATGTGCAGGTCGCCGCCATAGGTCGCGCCGCCGTCGACCTCGACGACGTCGCCCGGCGCGAGCAGGCCGATGACCTCGTCGAGGCTCGCATACTCTTTGTCGGGGCCGACTTGATAGGTGGCGGCGTGGGCCGCGGGGGCGACGAGCAGCGTCGCGACCGCGGTCGTGGGCTTAAGCAGAGCGCGAAAGGATCGAAACATGACCGCAAATTGGTACGCCGGGACGCTCCCGCGGCGCAAGGGACGCGCTCGATCGAGCAGGACTTCGCTCGACTTCTCTAGAGCGCTTGAATCGTGTCGGCCCCGACGACAAATGATACGCACGTAGGGATGGTCGCTCGTTTCGCTTCGAGGAAGGTCGCGATGGTCCGTCTCGCTGCTCCGTTGCTCGCGCTGCTCGTCGCTGCGGCCTGCGGTGACGACACCGGCTCGGGTGGAAGCGGAGGCGGCGGGAACAGCTCGTCCGGGGGCTCCACCGCGAACGAGGGCGGCCAAGGAGCTCAAACGTCCGACGGCGGCTCGTCCAATGACGGAGGGGGCGGGGAAGGGGGCGCTGCACCGCAACCGACCATTCCGTTCGTGTACGTGGGTACCGAGGACGGCACCATCGAGCGATACCGACTCGATCGTGAGGACGGCTCGCTCGAGGCGTTGGGCTCGCTCGATGTCGGTGGCAACCCGTCGTTCCTCGCAGCCGCGCCGGACCACCTCCACCTGTACGCGGTCAACGAAGCCGGCGACGAGGTGATCGCGCTCTCGATCGATCCGGCGAGCGGGCAGCTCACCGAGCTCAATCGAAAGAGCTCCGAGGGAAACGGCCCGGCCTACGTCTCCGTCGATCGCTCGGGCGCGTGGGTGCTCGTCGCGAACTACGGCGGCGGGACGGTCGCCGTCCTGCCGATTCAAGCAGACGGAAGCATCGGGGATGCGGTCGACGTCGAGTCACCCGGTGAAAACGCGCACCTCGTCCGCACGGACCCTTCGAATGAATTCGTCTACGTCCCGTGCCTCGGCAGTGACCATGTCGCGCGATACGCATTCGATGCCGCGACCGGCGAGCTCGACGAGCTCGCACCTCCGGCGGATCTTCCCAATGGCACGGGCCCGCGCCATCTGGATTTCCACCCGTCCCTCGACGTTGCCTACGTGATTGGTGAGCTCGGCGACTCGATGACGACGTTCGCGACGGACGATACGGGCGCGCTGACGGAGACCGGCAGTGTTTCGACACTGCCGAACGGTGCCGACGCCGACGCGAATTATTGCGCCGACGTGCACGTCCATCCCAATGGCAAGTTCCTCTATGGCTCGAACCGCGGAGAAGACTCGATTGCCATCTTCTCCCTCGACGCGAGCGGCGCGACGACTGCGATGGGGCACATTTCGACAGGTGGCGAGTGGCCTCGCAATTTCGGTATCGACCCGAAGGGCGGCATTTTGCTCGTCGCCAATCAACACTCCGCCGGCGTGGTCAGCTTCCGTGTCGACGAGAGCACGGGAGATCTGACCGAGCTCGGGACGACCGCGACGGGATCAGGACCGTCGTGGGTGGGCGTCGTGGAACAACCTCGCTGACGTCGTTATCGATCAAGGCGCGCCGCACGCGAGCCATTCGGCGAGCATGTCCCGCTCCTCCACGTCCGGATCGTCGGGGCCCGGTGGCATCGACGTATTGTCGCCGGCGGAGCGGTTATAGATGTGCTCGGCCTGGTCGATGATGCTGTCGTGGTCGTCGAAGGTGTACGCGCCGGGCGCGCCGCGTCGCTCTTCGACCCAGCTCCCGTGGCAATACTGGCAATGGCGATCCATGAAGGTTTTGCCGAAATTCTCGTAGGTGAGGTCGGTCCCCTCTTCCGGACAAATCGCTTCTTCGAACTCGTCGGATGGGCCACACGCGGAGGCTGTCAGCGCGAGGACGAAAAACGAAGGCATCAAAAGCGCCGCCCTCACAGCCCCACCTGCACGCCGAGGCCGAGCCCCGCGCCGCCGTAAACCTGAGGCCCTCGGTCGTCGGGAAACCCATCCACATACCCTTCGGCCTGAGCGAGAAAGCTCGCCTTCTTGTACTTCGCGAAGACGACCGAGAGCCCGAGCGCGCCTTCGATCCCGAATCGATGACGAATGCCGTCTCCGACGCCCATGATGTGCCCGAACGTGTCGTGGTGCATGGCATCGACCGGCGTCTCGTGCGCGTGAATCGCCATCACGCGCAGATGCGGAATGACGACGTCGAACGGCAGGGCGACCTTCGTGCCGATGCCGAGCAGCATCAGCATTCGCTCGTCGACCGCGCCGTATCCAATGCGACCGAGCACGTCGACGCTGACGATGTCGATGAATTCGAATCCGAGGTGGAGCGAGCCTTGAACGTTGGGATCTTGCTCCCATGTGCTGGCTCCGCCGCTGACGGCGCCCTCTGCATAGAAGTCCGTCGCGTGCGCTTCATGCGGACAGGCGAGGAACAGGACGGTGGCGGCGACGAAGGCGGCGAGCGCGTGAACGACGATGCGGCGGGGGAGGTTCATGCCCCCTTGGTTGGAAGCCGATCGGATACTTCTGAGTCGGATCTCTGCTCGTAGGCCGTCAACTTCATGTCAGCAGGATTGCCGCGGCGGGCGCCAAAAAGCGGCACGAAACAAAACGCTCCGGCGGGCTCGCGGGCCTACGGCTCAGCGATTAGATTGCGCGGCGATGCGACCCACCGGCCGAAACCTGCTCCGGCTCGTCAGGCTGGTCGTCGCGACCCTGGTGCTCGCGTTCGTCGCGACGCCGGCGCCCCCGCCGGAGCGCACCGCCGACGCGCATGCGCTCGTTGCGTTCGCATCCGTTGCCTCGACGCGTCCGGTTCAGGTGGTGCCGCGCTCGGTCGTGCGGCGCGACCTCCCGGTTGCAGATCGAGCGTCCGTCGCCGAAGCGAGCGTCGACGAGGTCGAGCATCGGCCTGCGCGTCGGCTGCACGTGATCCATTGCGTGTTTCTCTGTTGAGCGCGCCCCGTTCCGAATCGTCGTGAACGCGCGGATCCGCGCGCGGCGCCTCGTGCTGCCGCGCCGCCGGGCCGCGCCGTCAGCACAACGTTCGTGCTTTCGGAGGCTCGTGTGTCGAAATCTTCAGCGTCGAAACCTTCTCGTCGCCCGGGGATACCCGTGCGCATCCTGCGTTTTTTGTATCAGCGCCTCGTGCGCGGCTTTCGTGTCGCGTTCATGCTCGGCGCGGCGTTTGGTCCTTTTGCGCCGCCGCCACCACCGCCGCCGCCTCCTCCGATCGAGGACAACGACGGCGACGGACAGACCCGCGACGAACAATGACGGACCACGCCCGGGCGAGCGTCAAAACGCGTAGCGAGCGCCTACACCGGGCGCGATGAGGAACCATGCCGGGCCGGTCAGATCTTCGCCGCCGAACGCACCAATGCCGTCGACGGCGGCGTCGACCTCCCGGCGTGCGTCCCATTGCGGTCGGACGAGCGCGATGACGACGAGCGCCTGTACCCCGAGTGATACCTCGAACGATTCGGTGATCGGGTAAGCGACGCGCACCTCGGGGTCGACGTATACCGAAGCCGAGAACGGCTTCTGAACGACCGGGCCTGCCTGATAGGTGAAACCATCGTCGAGCTCGAAACGCCCCGTCCGCTCGTCGTGCGTCTCACCGATCATCGCGCCCGCGCCGAGGCGCAAGAGGACGGGGACGACCTGACCAAAATGGTAATGGACGTGCGCGCCCACCATTCCGGCGAGCACCGTCACACGATCGTCGATACGGCCGTCTCGAGACGGCAGCCCGACCGGTTGGACCGAGCTCGAGCGGCTCTCCACCGAATGGCTGGTCGTGATGTATCCGCCGCTGATGCCGATGCCGACGCCGATTCCGAATTCGTATGCACCGTGCAAAAGCGCCAATCCACCGAGCCCGACGCCGCTGCTGCACGCGTCGTCGCAGCCGTTGGAGGTTCCGCCGAAATAGCTCGGAAAGAGGTTCAACGAGCCCGAGGCTTCGAGCGTGATCTTGCCGGGGATCTTCCAGCGGTCGTCGTCCTCGTCGCGGTCGAGCGGAATGTTGAGGACCGACGGTGAGTCCTTGTCGAGGACGATCTCGCGTCGCGCCGTGAGGAATCCGTCGGCGGCAATTTCGATTCGATGTTTGCCGGCGGGCAGCGGCCCTTCCCACGTGCCGCGACCAACCGGCACCGAATTGATCGTGACGAGCGCGGCGGCGGGCGCAGGCTCGACACGCAATGATGCATCGAGCCGGACGGCCGCCAGCTCGAGCGACGTCGTTCGGTCGCGCTCGATGGGGGCCGACGTCGGCGGAACGCCCAGTCCCTCATCGCCGCGCAATGTGACGACGTGTTTGCCGACCGCCAGCTGCCCTTCGAACGGCGTCTTTCCGACCTCCACCTGGTCGACGATGACGGTGAGCGTCTTGCCGCTCTGCTCCTCGATCCGGAGCGTTCCCGACTCCTTCAGCTGAACGAGCTTCGCCTCGACGCGCGCAACGCCGCGACCGGCGACGTCGATGCGGGTCTCGAAGGGCTCGTAGCCCTTCTTGAAGACGCGAACCACGTGGTTGCCCGCCGCTACACGGAGCGGTGCCGTCGCCGGATAGGTATCGCGCACCCGTCCGTCGATGACGATCGTCGCGCCGGGCTCCGCGGAGTCGACCTCGATGGTGCCCACCATTGCGCGAAGGTCGGTGATCGCCTGCGTCGCCTCCTTCTTCTTCTCCTCGTCGACGTCGGGATATTCGCGAAGCAGCGTCTCGTACATCTCCAGTGCTTCGTCCGCACGTCCGAGCTGACGCAGGCTGAATGCGGCGTTCTGGGTCGCGGCCCTCGTGGGGTGGAGCCGCCGCGATTCGAGAAACTCGGCGAGCGCGGGCGCCCATGATTTCGACGCTACGAAGCCGAGGCCTTTCTCGAATCGACGCCGCGCTTCTTCCTTCGCGGAATCGTCGGCCGGCGGCGAGGTGGGAGTATCGCTCGCGGCTGCGCTCGGTTTCTCCGGCCCCTTCACGTCTTTCGGTTGGGCCTCCGCCGGTTTCGGCGAAAAGAGGCCGATGGCTGCGAGCGCCGCGGAGAGGCCGGCGGCGAACCGGCGGCGGCGAATGGCAATCGCCGCCACGGCGAAGAACGAAAGGATCCAAGTGGTGTCTCCCCGTCCCGACCTGCTCGCCATTTTGCAATCGCAGCTCGACGGCTCGTCGGCCGGTGGTCGCGCCACGCACCGGCCCTCGAAATTGCACGCAAACGGATCGGTGCAGTCGCTCACGTCGGCGCACGAGGTCCGGCAGGAGCCGTCGGGCTGGCAGGTATAGGGACTGCAATCGACGACCTCTCCGTCCGGCGTCGTCGCGAGCGATCCGTCGCATTGGCCGGCGACACACGCCCCTTCGTCGCAATGAAAGCCGGTCGCGCATTCATCGTCGGTCTCGCACGCCGTGAGGCAGGCCTCGGGACCGCAGGCGAACGGATCACACGGTCCGACCGTTTCGGCGCATTGCGTTCGGTCGGCTCCGTCGCATACCGGCATATCGCAAGGATCCGCGGGCGCTTCTTCGGCACAGGCCGGACGATCCCCGTGCGGCGCGCCCGTCACCGGGACGCAAACGCCGACGCTTCCTTCCTTGTCACACGCTTCGCATTGTTGGGTGCAAGCCGATTGGCAACAAACCCCGTCGACGCAGAACCCTGTCGCGCATTGGTCGTTGCCCTCACACGGCGCGCCTTCCGACAGCACACACGCGTCGTCGGGATCGAGCTCCGGTGGGACGTCCCCGCAGACGCCGTCCGCCCCACTGCCTTTGCGAGCCGCGGTGCATCCGTCGCACGAGCCGTCACACGCCTCGTTGCAGCACACGCCATCGGCACAGAAGCCCGAGGCGCAGTCCGCTCCGAACGTACACGGCGCGGCGCTGACCGCGGGCTCGACCGAGACGGGCAATGCATTGCTGAGCACGCCGTTGACGACGACACGCAATCGACCGGATCCGGTGTAGCTCGTCGCGGGCACGGTCCATGTCGCCGATCCGTCCGTGAACTCCTCGATGGTTCCCTCGACGACCGTGCCGTGGAGGTCGGACTGCCATAGCCCGATCGGATAGTTCGACGCCGAAGCATTGGTCGCGCCGCCGCTCGCCTCCGGTCCGCGCAGGCCGGATCCGATGATCGTGACCGTCGTGCCGCCGACGGCGCTCGCTGGTGCTTCGGTGAGCACGGGCCGCCACGCGACGGCGTTCGTCGCGGGCACGAACAGCGAAGCGGTTGGTTGGGGCACCTCGGCGCAGGGCGTCCGGCATGGATAGCCGCCGGTGACGAGCACCGATCCCGAATCGAGGACGGTTGCCGTATGCCCTGCGGCTGGCCCGATCGAATCGACGGCGACGAATCCTCCGATGTTGCCGAATAGGGGGTCGTAGATTTCCGCGAGCGAAAGAACCTGTTGCGAAACGGCTTCGGTCTGACCACCCGTGAGCAACGCCTGGCCCGTCGGCAGCAACGTCAGCTGGTGATGATTGCGCGCCGTCGCCGCCGAATCGCCGGAGAACGAGAACGTCGCCGTCGACGGATCGAAGATTTCGGACGCGATGGTGCCGCCACCCGTCACGAGCACGGTGCCATTGGGCAACACGACGATCTCCGGCTCGAGCCTCGACGTGCCCGGCGACGTCGTCGCGGCGAACGTGTTCGAGCCCGGGTCGAAGATCTGCGCCTGATAACGCCCGACGAGCAGCACTTGGCCGTTCGGGAGCAGCGCGGCTGCGTGCCGTTCCATGATGTAGGGCATCACCGGCGCGGCCGTGAATGTGTCCGTGACGGGGTCGAAAAGGTCGGCCGTGCCGAGGGGATTGGCGAGGGTGCTGTAGGCGTCGCGACCGCCGGCAACGAGCACCCTGCCGTCACCGAGCAGGGTCGCGGTCGCATCGGCGCGCACGGATGTCAGATCGCCGACCTGCGTGAACGAAGAGGTCGCGGGGTCGAAGATCTCGGCGGTCGCCGTGCCATTGAATGAAATGGCCCCGCCCGCGAGGAGCACGCGACCGTCTTCGAGCAACGTCGCCGTATGGCGAGAGCGCGCTCCGACCATTGGGTCGTCGACGGGAGCAAATGTACCCGACGACGGATCGTAGAGCTCGGCATCGGGGCTGTTGTTGCCGTCGGAATCACCTCCGGCGATGAGGACACGCCCATCGAGGAGCTTCGTCGCAGTGTGGTCGGCGCGAGCGCGCCCCATATTCGGTTGCACGGTCGTCACGGCGGCACCTGCCGTGCCCGCGACGTAGAGCTCCGCAGCGGCCTGATTGCCGCCGATCAGCAGCACGTCGCCCGTCGGCAGGAGCGTTGCCGTGTGGCTCCCGCGCGCCGCATTCATGTTGCCGGCCACGAGCGACCATTGATTCGTCGTCGGGTCGAAGACCTCGGCGCTCTTCGGCTCGGGCGCCGTATCGACGTCGTTTCCGCCGGTCACGAGCACCTCGCCCGTCGGAAGCAGCGTCGCCGTGTGACCCGTTCGCGGGTTGACGAGATCGCCGGCGGTCGACCACGTCGCGTTTGTCGGATTGAAGAGGTAGGTCGTCGGGTGCGTCACGTCCGGACCGCCGATGCTGAAACACGGACACCCACCGGCGAGGAGGACTCGCCCATCGCGAAGGCGTGTCAGCGTGCTCGCAGCCGGTTGGATATCGGGCGGTGCCGCGACCTGCGTAAAAGCGCCGTCGGCGGGATCGTAGACCTGCGCCTGTGCGAAGCCGTCCACATCCGATCCCACGTAGAGGACACGTCCGTCCGCCAGCAATGCCGCAGTCACGAACGTGAACGAGAGGGACGGGCTCGTGACGGCCGAGAACGTATTCGTCGAAGGGTCGAAGACCTCTGCCGCCGTCGAATAGGGGGCGACGAAGAGGACGCTGCCGTCGTCGAGCGACGTTGCGACGTGATCCGCGCGACCCTCGGACATCAATGGACCGGCGGCGCTCGTGCGCCCAGCCGGATCGAAGATCTCGGTCTCGTCGAGCTCGAGCCCGAACGTGTCCACGCCACCTGCGACCAGCACGCGGCCGTCGAGGAGCATCGTGGCGGTGTGCCGCGTTCGGGGGAAGCCGACTCCTTTGACGATCTCGGACGTTCCGGTTCGCGGGTCGTAGAGCTCGCCGTCGGGATCCGGTGTGCCGACCGCATAGCCGCCGAGAACGAGGACCTCACCCGTCGACAGGAGCGTGCTCGTATGCGAGCGGCGAAGCTTGATCGGCGCGCTCGCGTCGGCCCATGTCGGATCGATGACGAGCGGCAGGTCGAACCCGGGCGCGACGTCGATTGCAATTCCGCGTTCGTCGACGCGGAGGGCGATACGAACGAGATCGCCGTCGCGGTCCCACGCGCGGTCCGCACGGACGCGCATTTTTGCGCGGCCCCCGTCGTCGAGCAACAAGACATATGCGTCGTCTTCGGCGCCGGCGAACCGCCAACCGGCGGGGAGATCGACGTCGTAGCCGAGGTTGCCCGTCATCTCGCGCACGACGAAGAGCTCTTCGAATCCGCTGTCTTTGCCGTACACGACGGACGCGACCCCAGACGCGCCGTCGTCGTACACGAGCAGATCACGCTCGATTCGTCCGTCGATCGCGCCGAGCCCGCGGCGTCGGATAGCGAGCGATGTGCCCTCCGAGAGGGAAACGACGAAGGATCCCGAAGCCGCGGTCGGCATCCTCACGTCGATGGTATTGCCGAGCGAGCGAAACGCCGGCGACGGCGACTCGGTCGCAGTCGCCAGGGCAAATCCGTCCGCGCCTCGGTCGAGCACCGGCCTGCCGCGCCGTACCGCATCGGGCAGGGCGCCGGGCGCTTGGGCCTGGACGATGGAGATCGCATCCGAATGAATGGTGGTGTCGGGTCGCTTCTCGCCTTCGGCACACCCGATCGAAATGGCAAGCAAAGCGCACCCGAGCCGAAGCCGTCCGGTCATGGAACGGCCAGCTTCGCACGCTGCCGTCCGGACCGGAACGGGATGTCGGCCGACCTCGCGCCGTCCGAGGCCCGCGCATCAAAACGTGAGCTCGTTTGAGGAAGACGCCGCAGCGCGGCAGGCATAAGTCCCAGTCGATGAGCCGCCTTCGACATGCGCTTGGTCTTGCCCCGATCCTCGTCCTCGCCGGGGCGACCTTTGCGGCCGACCGCGCCGTCGCTGCGCCGAGCCAACAGAAGGTCGAGCCGCGCGTCGAAATGATGGCGTCCGGTCGGATCCGGCACCCTGCGCTCGCCCTGCGTTCCTCCACGTTGCCGCTGGTCGTGGAGCTCGATGCACCGCCGACGGCTGCAGACATCGCGCGCATCGAGGCCGCGGGGGCGACGGTCGTGCGCGGCGACAGCGGTCGCGTGCTCGGCCACGGACGGCGGATTTCGGTCGAGGCGTCACCGTCGGCGGCGGCTGCGCTCGGGGGGCTTCCCGGCGTGAGCGGTGTCCGGTTCGACGGTCCGCCCATTCGTTCGCCCCGGCCGCTCGATCTAACGGCCAGCCTCATTTCCGCGGACGCGACCTGGCGTTCGAAGGTCGCGGACGACGGGGCATTCTTGACCGGGAGCGGCATCACGATCTGCGACGTCGACAATGGCGTCGACGTCTCGCACCCGATGTTCTTTCGCGCGGACGGCGGCACGTTCCAATGGATCGACGACAACGATAGCGGTGCGCTCGAGCCCGACGTCGATACGATCGATCTCGGCGACGGCCCAGTTCCGCTGCGAATGTTGAACGGAATCGTTCGGGACCGGCGCACCGGCGACCCGCTATGGGACACCGAAGGCCCGACGTTCGACTCGACCTACGACTACATCTACGCGGATCTCAATGGCGACGGCAAACGCAACTACGGTGTCGCCGAAGGGTTTACCGAGGCTTATCCCGGATACGGCGAGCCGATGTTCGTGCTCGACGACGTCGACGACAGCGGGTCGCTCGACGTCGGCGAAAAGCTCGTTTTGCTGAAAACGTCGAAGGTCAAAGCGTTTCGCATCGACGGGAAGGTGTACCGGCGCGGAGAAAATCTCATCGAGGCGCCGTGGGAGGACGAGATGCTCCACGGTGTCGGCTCGTCGGGAACGATGGTCGCGGGGCAACCGGGATATTCGAAGCTCGTCGGAATGGCGCCGGACGCCGATCTGATCCTCGCGACGGACACGCTCGGCTACCGTCAAGTCCAAATGACGAACTTCTGCGTCGACCAGGGCGCGAGGGTCGTTTTGCACGAGTACGCGCCTTGGGTCGGTTATCACCTCGACGGGTCCAGCGACCTCGAAGTGCTCATCGACGAGACCAGCCCCGAAGGCGTCGTGCATATCAACCCGGCGGGCAACCTCTCGACCTCGAAGAAGCTCTACAAGCACACCGCCGCTGCGGGCGCCACGACGCCCATTTCGATCCAGGCACCGAACGACGGCGCGAGCTATATGGGGCTGAGCCTTCTTTGGCAGGACACGTCGCGCAACCTCGATCTCACACTGCACGCACCGACCGGCACGAGCTTCACGCTTCCGCTCGAGAACCCTCAGGGCTTCCAGACCGAGCTCGAGCCGGGAATTCTCATCGCCGGCTATCGGCAAGACTCGCCGCGCGGCACGGCCATGGTCATGCTCTACGTGTATTCGGAGGATGGGCCTCCGGTCGAAATTCCTTCGGGGACCTACACGCTCGACGTGACCGAGCCGGCGGCGACGACGGCCGATCCGCTACCTCTCATTGCGTACGTACAAGACGAGGTCAGCGGCTGGGGGCTGGGCATTCATTTTCCTGAAGACTCGAGCGAGGACCATCTCATTGGTTGGCCGGGGACCGCCGACCACGGGCTTGCCGTCGCTGCTTTCACGGGACACCCCTTCGATGGCGCGAAGACCGGCGAGCGTGCCTGGTACTCGGGTCGGGGCACGCGGATCGACGGCGAGCCGATCCTCTGGATCAGCGCACCCGACAATCCGGTCGTGCCCGCGCGATTCGGCAATAGCGACGACATCGGATACATGATTTACGGCGGTACGTCGGGCGCGAGCCCGCACGTCGCCGGCGCATCCGCGCTCGTCGTACAGTCCAATCCGACGCTGACCGGCGACGGCGTGAAAGAGGCGCTGCGTGCCGGGGCCGTCGTGGACGACGATACCGGCACCGTCCCGAACGAGGACTACGGTTATGGCAAGCTCGACGTCTATCGAGCGATCTTCGGCGAGGCTCCTCCCGGCGGTGCCGCGCCGGTGGTCGACAATCAGTCGTTCTCGGTCCTGCCCGGACCGTCGAGCGTCGCCGTCGTCGCCACGGACGTGGACGGCGACGACGTCGTCCTCGAAGCGGATCGTGATTACGACGGCGTGTACGACGAGACGCTCGTCGACGGCGCGCTCGCGGTCGATCTCGAGAAGGACGCTGCGGCGCTGGTGAAGGTGCGCGCGACCGACACGACGGGCCGGACGGACGAGGCGCTGGTGCGCGTTTCCGCCGACGGCGTCGCGAACCCCGACGACGGCGACGATGACGGCGATGGACCGTCGACGGAAGCAGAAGATGGATGCTGCTCCGCGTCCGGCGCGGATCGTCCGAAAACGCCCGCTCTCGCGGCTTTCGCGCTGCTCCTCGGTGTGCTTGTGCGTCGGCGTACGATGAAGCGCTGATCGCGTCGGGTGATTGTTGTTGCGGGCGGGCGCCGGCCGCGAAAGGTTGGTGCTCCACTCGACGCGGCGACGTCCGCGTCGCTGCTACAGTCCGCTCGCAACCAACTGTCCCCGCCGTGGCCTTCACCCCGCGTTCCCAGCAGAATCGAACCCCGCGCGAACCGCCCATCATCGCGGGGAAGGTCCCTCCTCACGATCTCGACGCGGAGGCGGCCGTTCTATCGGCGATCCTGCTGAAGCAGGACACGCTCGATCAGGTCGCGGAGATCCTGAAGTCCGAGCATTTCTACAGCGAGGCCAACGGCAAGATCTACGAAGCAGCCATCGAGCTCGCGCGGCAGAGCGCGCCGATCGACATCGTGCAGATCGCTTCATGGCTGCGCGATCGCGAGCGTCTCGCGCAAATCGGCGGCCCGGCGTACCTCGCGCAGATCGTCGATGCCACGCCGGCCGTCGCACACGTCGGCGCGCACGCCCGCACCGTTCGCGAAAAATGGCGTCTCCGGCGGCTGATCGCCGAATGCCAGCGTGTCTCGGCCGAGGGATATGGCGACGTCGGCTCCGTCCAAGAGTTCATCGACGGCGCAGAGCAAGCCGTCTATGAGCTCGCGCGGTCGCCCGAGGCGAATAGCGCGCAGCCCATCTCGCAGGTGCTCCGCGCGGCGTTCGAGCAGATCAGCAAGGCCGCGGAGCGCGGTGATCGAATCACCGGCGTCTCGACGGGCTACGGGAAGCTCGACGAAAAGACCGCGGGTCTACACGACGGCGACCTCACGATCATCGCGGCACGTCCCGGTATGGGAAAGACGTCGTTCGTCCTCAACCTCGCCGTGAACGTGGCCTCGCCGCGCAGCATTGCCGTACCCGGGCCCAACGACCGCGGTTATGGATCGAACGAGCGGCGCGAGCCCGGATTCGGCGTGGCCGTGTTTTCGCTCGAAATGCCGCGCGAGCAGCTCGCCACTCGTATGGTCTGCTCCGAAGCGCGCGTCGACGTCGGCAAGCTCCGTGGCGGCCACCTCACTCCGGAGGATTGGCGCAAGCTGACGGAGGCCGCTTCGTTTTTGACGATGTTGCCGATCTGGTTGGACGACACGCCCGCGATCGGCCTGCTCGAAGTGCGCGCGAAGATTCGCCGCATGCAAGCGGAGTACAACCGGCCCGCGACCTCCGAATCGCCCGAGCAGCGCGTCGGCCTCGTCGTCATCGACTACCTCCAGCTGATGAGCGGCCGCCCCAACGCGCAGAGCCGCGAGCAAGAGATCAGCGAGATCTCCCGTGGACTGAAGCAGCTCGCGAAAGAGCTGCGCGTCCCCGTCATTGCGCTTTCGCAGCTCAACCGCGCCGTCGAGACGCGCGCCACGAAGGACAAACGCCCGCAGCTCAGCGACCTTCGTGAGTCCGGCGCCATCGAGCAGGACGCGGACATGATCGTCTTCATCTACCGCGACGAGTATTACAACCCCGAGACCACGGAGCATCGTGGGCTCGCGGAGATCATCATCGCGAAGCAACGCAATGGTCCCACCGGCAAGGTGTTCACGCGCTTCAACTCGGCGTGCACACGATTCGACAACCTGCAGCCGGGCGATTACCCCGAGTTCGTGGACGACTGACGATGAAGCTCGAGCCTTCGATGATGGCAGCGGCCGCCGCGTGCCTCTGCTTTGCGCTCCATTACACGGCGCTGCGCACGGCGAGCGGAAAGATCGGCGATGCATTGGGCGGCTTCCTGTTGGAGCTAGCGGCTGCGATCGGTCTTCTCATTCTGGTATTCGTGACGCCGGCAGGTGATACGCCGACCACGACGAAGGGGATCGTGTGGTCCGTCCTCTCCGGATTGTGCATTACCGGTGGGGTCACGTTCTTGTTCATGTCGCTCCGGCTCGGTGGGCCGGTTGCCAGCACGGGAACGATCGCCCTCGGCGGAGGTGTGGCGCTCGCCGCGCTCGCGTCTCCGTTCCTGTTTGGTGAGTCGTTCACCGTTCGGCGCGCCCTCGGTGTGGCGCTGGGCCTCGCCGGCATGATCGTCCTCGCTACCGAGAAGGCCGAGTAGTCACGTCCGCGTTGCCGGTCGTCCGTCCCGGCGGTACGTCGCCGGGATGGAACCGTTGTGGGATTTTCTCGGATTCGTCGGGAAGGCCGTCGTCGTTTTCGTGACCTTCGCCGCCTGCGTCGGATTCGTCTTTTCGCGCGCGCGCGCTCGACGATCGGGCGAGCCCCAAGTCCTTCTTCGTGAGGTGAGCGCTCGGTGGAAGCGCCAATCGGCGGCCCTGAAAGCGGCCCTGTCGACGACGAGCAAAGGACGCTTTCGCCGCAAACCGAAGCCGGAGGTCGACGAAAAGCCGTTCGACAATCGCGTCTTCGTCCTCGACTTCAAGGGGGACGTCCTGGCGAGCGAGGTCGATTCCTTGCGTGAGGAGGTGACGGTCGTCATCGGCATCGCGCGCCCGGGGGACGAGGTCGTCGTACGGCTCGAGAGCTCGGGAGGCGCCGTGCATGGTTATGGCCTTGCCGCGTCACAGCTCGCGCGGCTCCGTGCGAAGGATCTACCGCTCACTGTCTGTGTCGACAAAGTCGCGGCGAGCGGCGGCTACATGATGGCGTGTGTCGCGCAGCAGATTGCGGCGGCTCCATTTGCCATTCTGGGATCCATCGGGGTCGTCGCGCCGGTTCCGAACCTGCATCGCTTGCTCGAGCGACACGGCGTCGATTTCGAGAACGTCACGGCGGGTCGCTACAAGCGGCCGGTGTCGCTCCTCGGCAAAGTCACCGACGAGGGCAAACAGAAGCTGAAGGAGCAGCTCGAGGAGACGCACGAGCTCTTCAAGCGGTTCGTCCACGACATGCGACCGAAGCTCGACGTGGAGACGGTCGCGACCGGTGAGCATTGGTATGGCTCACGCGCGCTCGAGCTCGGTCTCGCCGACATTCTCACGACGAGCGACGACTACCTCCTGAAGAAGTCCGAGGGAGCGCGCATCTTCGAGGTCTTGTGCGAGCGGCCGCGCTCCGTTCGCGAGCGTGCCGTGTCGCTGGGGCTCGCCTTCCTTTCGGTGCTGCAGCGAAATTGATTCGGTTCGACACATCGTCGTCAGGCTGAAGGCGAGCGAAGCGTCGAATTCACCCACTATGTTCCGGCTTCTTCACCCTCGACGCCCAGAAGCCGCCGCGCCTCGCGCGGCCGATGATCTCTGGGCGTAGCTCAACTGGGAGAGCACGCGCTTCGGAAGCGCGGAGGTGCTGGTTCGACTCCAGCTGCCCAGACCTATTGCGATAGCGACCGCGAGGGCCGCTATCGCGGCCATTTCGCCGGTGTGACGCAACAGGCAGACGTGCTCGGCTCAGACCCGAGAAGTGCAGGTTCGAATCCTGCCACCGGTACTGTGTTTCTGGGGGATTGCGCACGCACGACGGCGTTGGGTCCCGCCTGGGGTGTGCTCCCTGCGGTCGCACGTGGCACCCAACGCCTGTGCGTGCCCTGATCCATTCGGGGGCGTTTTGCCGACGGCGGCCGATGGCCGCCTCCTGATGCGGTGTTGCTGATTGGCGCGCGCGCACGTCGGTTCGCTAGCCAGGTGCCGACGGCCGCCTCCTGATGCGGTGTTGCTGATTGGCGCGCGCGCATTGCTTCGCTTGCGCGGTCCAAGTCGTTCGCGGTCCCTCTTCCACCTCACCCCTCTTCGCGCGCTCCTTCTGCCCTTCGCGGCTTTGCGGTTCCTCTCCCGCTTCCCCAGCAGCGCCAATGTGGGCCCGTGGATAAAGCGCAGCGATTTCGCGGCGTCGAAAAAATGCGATCGACGCGGTCGCTGACTGTCTGTTATCCGGAAGGGATCATGAGAGATCCCTTTTCGTTGGTCGGTACGTCGATCGACGGGCGGTACAGGGTTGATGCTGTGATCGGCGAGGGGGGCTTCGGCGTGGTGTACCGCGGCTTGCACGAGCGCTTCGAGCACCCGGTGGCCATCAAGTGCTTGAAGATTCCGCCGCACTTCACTCCCGACGCGAAGGCGGTGTTCCTTCAGCGGTTCCGCGAAGAGGGGAAGATCCTGCTGAAGCTGGCGGATGCGCCGGGGGTGCCGCGGGTCTATGACTACGGCGTCAACGTCGGCGGGCGCGAGATTCCGTTTTTGGTTCTCGAATGGCTCGACGGTCAGACGCTCGAAGGGGTGTTGGAGGCGCGGCGCGCGACGGCGGCTTCGGGCTTCAAGCCGTCCGATGCGATTGCGCTTTTGCTTCCCGCCGTCGACGCCATTGCGATCGCGCACGAGCACGCCATTGCGCATCGCGATATCAAGCCGGCGAACTTGTTTCTCGCGACGACGGGACGCGGGCCGGTCGTGAAGGTGCTCGACTTCGGCATTGCGAAGGCGATGCAGGAAGGGGAGTCGCTCGCGCAGCAGCAGACCAAGACCGCGACGAGCTTCCGCGCGTTCACGCCGAATTACGCCGCGCCGGAGCAGTTCACGCCGAAGCGATTCGGGGCGAGCGGACCTTGGACCGACGTGCATGCGCTCGCGCTGGTGCTGGTCGAGCTCTTGACGGCGCAGCAGGCCAACAAAGGCGAGGACCTCGTCGAGTGCCTCGAGTCCGCGACGAGCCCGCAGCGGCCGTCGCCACGGGGCGTCACCGTGTCGAGCGAGCTCGAAGCCGTGATCCAAAAGGCGCTCGCGCTGCAGGTAGCCGATCGTTATGCGAATGCAGGGCTCTTCGCCGCTGCACTTCGAAGCGTCCCCGAGGCGCAGCACCTACAGGGCAGTCGCACGTCGCTTCCGACGATTCCCGTCGAAGATCTTCCGCCGAGCACGGTGCGCGCGACACCCATTTCGAGCTCGGGCGGGACACAGGTCATTGGTGGAGGTATAACCGCCGTTCCGGATGTGACCGGTCCGATTGCGATGAGCACCGAGCAACCGGTATCGAGGACCCAACCGGGATCGGCGGGCCCCGTCGTGCCGCAGGCACCGCCGCGCTCGAGCGCGCGTGGCAAGAAGAGCCCGCTTCCCTATGCGATTGCCGCGCTCGCCGCCGTCGGTGTCGCAGGGTTCACCATCGCGGCGATCGTGAAGAGCAAAGACAACGGCGGTTCCAGCGCCTCGACGTCGAGCCCGGCGGACACCTCGGCGCCCGCGCCGTCGGTTTCTGCGGAGCCGGAGAAGAAGACGGAGACGGTCCTCGCGCGCCGGGTATTGAGCGCGCGCGAGATCATCCCGGTGCTGGTCGCGGGGGAAGACGTCCTGAAGTCGACGAATCATTTCCGCCTGACGAAGGAGGGCGGACGCATCACGAAGATCGAGACCGTCGATCCTGCGGGGACGGTTCGAGCGACGGAGACCATTGCCTATCCCGAGGCGGGTGGGTGGTCGAAGACGGTGCGCGACGGCCGGGGTGTCCTCGTCGAAACGATTCAGATGTCGAAGGCGGGAATCGAGACGCATCTCAATCGCGCCGGCTCGCCGTTCATCAATGGCTGCGAGCGATTCGCTTGGAAGTTCAGCGAGGCGGGGGACCCCATCGAGCGGACCTGTCAGACGCAGAGCGGACACACGATCATCGACGCCAAGGGATGTCAGGTCATTCGACAGGAGTTCGATGCGCAACACCTGCCGACGTCCGCTGCGTGTTTCTCCTACGACGGCCGGCCGCTCATCGACTCCGACGGCATCCATATCGCGAAGAACACCTTCGACGATCGGGGCAATGCGACGGAGAGCGCCTTCTTCGACGACAAGGGCGCGGGCCGCGCCAACATGGAAGGTTGCATGCGCGTTCGCGTCGAATACGACGCAGCCGGCAACAAGTCGGAGCTTCGCTGCATCGGCCCCACGGGCCTCACCGCCGCATTGCGCGGAACGAAGATGGCGTACGTGCGCAATACCTACGACGCGCACGGCTGCCAGACGCGGCTCGAGCAATTCGACGTCGATGGGGCCTATGCGACGACGATGGGGATCGTCGGCGTCGACACCGCCCGAGACGAGCAATGTGGCGAGCTTTCCCGCGCGACCATCGACGCGAAAGGTGGGCTCGTCGCGCCGATCGGGGCGCCCGCCAAGATCGAGAAGACGCTGAACGCCGAGGGCCTCGTCGTCGAGCAACGGTGTTTCAATGCGCAGCAGCTGCCTGCCCATTGCGAGGGCGAGTCGTCGCCGTACGGCTCCGTGCTTCGCTCTGCGTACGACGACAAGGGCCGCGAGATCTCGCTCAAGGCGTTCGACGCGAACGGAAAGGCGACCAACAAGGCGCGAAACTACCCGCACGAAGCGCAGAAGACGTACGACGAACGCGGGCTTCTCGTCGAGATTCGGTATCTCGATACGGAGGGCAAGCCGGCGACGGCGCTCGAGAAGATCGCGAAGCGCGTGATTCGGCACGATGCATTGGGTGCGGAGATCAGCCAGGCCGGATTCGGCATCGACGGCGCGCCGGTCGTCGACTCGACGCAGACGCACGAGATCCGAACCAGCTACGACGAGCGGCATCAGATCGCGCGCATTCAGGTGAAAGATGCGACGGGCGGCCCGCCCGCCCGCGTCGACCTCGTCTATTACGGAATGACCTGGCCGCGCACGGCGGTGCGGCTCGACGTCGTCCGTGAGGACGGTCAAGTCGTCGAGAACAAGTTCTTCGACAAGACCGAAAAGGAAATTGCCAAGGTCGATTGCCGCAACATCGAAACGATGTGCGTCCGCTGACGCGTCACGGTATCGCCGTGAGGAGCGCGCGAACGGCGTCGGACCAACTGGAAATGACGTCGGTGGAGGGGGGGCAAGCCGTTGCCCCTTCAAGCTCCGCTCGATCGGAGACCGCGAGAAAGCGGCCGACCGAGAGCCTCCGACCTACGCCGATCTCGAAGGCGGCCACGTCGGCATAGCGCTCTTCGGCTGCCGCGCGCTCGGGCACCGAATCGATCGATTCCGAATGAAGCTCGACGACGCCGCGGCGGATCAACGCGCCGAGCTTGATTGCCAAGAGCGCGCGCTCTTCGTCGAGCCAGCCTTGTGGCAAGACGATGTGAATCGATAGCGCCTCTTCGTGAAGTATGCGTGTGGCTCGCTCGGCGAACAGGCACACGGCGGCGAGGGCCAGCACCGCGCGCTGCCATGGCGTCCCGCGTGCGAGCGTTTTTGCGCGGGCCGCGATATCGGGCGACACCGCGATCCATATCGAGATGCGGCGCCGATGGGCGACGTTCTCGTCGCGGGTGTACGACAAGAGCTCGCCCATCGCCCAGCGAACCGCAAACGGATCCTCGGCGATGTCCCCTGTCTCCGACAGCGCGAGCTCGCTGGTGGCGACACTCTCGAGTGAGCTCGATTGCGTCATTTCGGCGTATCCGCCCATGGGATAGGTACTGTCGTCGTGCTGGCGCGTCGCGACCTCGTTCGAGCGGCGTCGGCCCACGGCAACCCCCTGCGGTAGGAGGCGATCGAGCGCAGCCTGCGCCTCCGCGATTTGATGAAGCATCAAACGCGCGGAGCGATTGCGCAGGTACGGCGCGCCCTCGGCGAGCACCACGTCCGCAGGACCGAGCAGTCCGCCGGTCCTTCGCGCGCCGAGCGCAATGGCGTCGTAGCGCTCGCGAAGGGAGCTGCGCAACACTCGGTCGCGTAGCGCGGTCGCCCCGCGTAGGGCGAGGTCGACGACGGGCCGGTCCCAGCCCCGGCGTATGGCCGCGAGCCCGATGGGCGCGACCGGCTCTTCACGTGCGAGGAGGCGACGCGCGAGCTCCGCTGTGAGGACGCCGCCGGCGTCGAGCGCGACCGGCCGAGGATGACGTGCGAGCGCGTCGCGGATGTCGACCAGCGTGCGGCTCGCGGCGATCGGGCAAAGGACGGATTGGAAGACACCCCGGACGGCGCGACGGAGCTCCTCGTCGTCGACGAGCGCATTCGACGACGCACGTATGGCTGCGAGATCCATGCGCACCGGCGGCTCGATAAAGAGGTGAAGGAGATCGATACAGAAGCCGAGCGGTGCGCTCCGCGGCACGAGCTCGGCGGTCGCACGGAGGAGGCCGGGCCCGAGCAGCGCGAAACGATCGTCGTCGTGCGACACCAGGACCGAGAGCGAGAGCTCGGCGTCGATGCGCGCGAGCTCGTCCGTCATTCCGGCTCGAGCCCGAGAAGGCGCGGAACCTTGACTTCGAGCAGATCGATCTCCGAGCGCGTGTCCCCGACGTACGACAGGAGACACAGATCGCTCTTTTCGACGGCGCCGCCGTGCGTGAGCCACGCGTGCGTGCGAATGAGGCGATAGAGCTTCACCACCTTCCGATCGCTCACGAAGACGTCGTCCTCACGAACCAGCGTGCGCACGAGGCGCCGAAGCTCCCCGAGAAGCGGCTCTGGGAAGAAGCGGTCGCGATCGCGCTCGGCGCCGTTCGCCGTCTCCACGGTCCGCGCGAACAGAAGGTTCATGTAGCGGTGCGCTTTGAGGAGGTCGGCGAGCGTCGCGTGGCCCTCCGCCCAAGGGCGCTGGCCGAGCTCGCGCTGCGTTTGAGCGTCGAGGCCCGCGTCGACGAGATCGACGAAATGGCGCTCTTGCACCGAGCGACAGGCGACCTTCAGGCAAAAACGATCCTTCAGGGCGGCGAGCTCGGCCTGCGCCGGGACCTCGTTCGTCGCGGCAAAGAGCACCTTGAGGTGCACGGGCGTCGCGACCCCGTCTTGATAGAACTTTCGCTCGTTGATGACGGTCAACAGGGCATTCAGGATCGCCGAGCTCGATCGAAACACCTCGTCGAGGAACACCACCGTCGCCGTCGGCAGCTTTCCTCGATCGCGCCGGACGTAGCGCCCCTCGCGGAGGAGCGCGACGTCGATGGGGCCGAGGATTTCGCTCGGCTCCGTGAAGCGCGTCAGCATGTATTCGAAGTAGTCGGTATCGGGCACACCGAGCGCCTCGCGAAACTTCGTGACGAGCTCGCTTTTCGCCGTGCCCGGGTCGCCGACGAGCAAGAGCGGCTCCTGCGCGACGGCCGCTACCGTCATCAAATCGACGACGCGCTCGCGCCCTACGAAATAGCGGGACAGCGAGCGCCGAAATCGACCGAGCCGCTCGCGGATTCGAGGTGCCTCGTCCGCGAGCGTCTGGAAAGGGATGTCATCGATCGATGTGAAGTCCGTCGACATGCCGTGAAGGTGTCATTGATAGAGAAAGACGCCCTTCAGATCTTCGGTGATCGAAATGGGCGAGCCGCCGTTTTTGATGGATACGGCGCGGAACTGATAAAGAAGACCGCTCACGAGCGGATCCCCCTCGTAGGTGACCTCGACGTATTTGTCGCCGCTCACGCCGGGGACGTCGAGCTTCTCCCAGACGAGGGTGCCGTATGCGTCGTAGAGGCGGACTTCGTAATGGTCCTCGCCGCTATCGTCCGCCCAGGAGAACGTGGGCGTGCCGGAAACCACCTCTTCGTTATCGGGTTTCGGTTCGTCGAGAGATCCGGTGATTTTGAAGCTCTCGTCGATCGTCATGCTCGAGCCCTCGACGGTGATCCGTACGAGGCCCGTGCCGCCGATGCTGACGTCGGGATCGCGCACGAGGAAGTCGTTCTCGAACGCGGCGAGGACGACGTAATTGCCGTCGGGGACGAATGGGATTTGGAAGTCGCCGCTCACGCCGGAGACGCGCAAGCCGGGAGGTGCCTCCCCCCGCGCAGCCGTCGGGTTGAAGGTCTCGTCCACGACCAGAATGATTGACGTGTCGCTGCCGTTGCCCGGATTGACGATCTCGACCTTGCCGCCGATGACCGCCGTCGCCTCGCCGGTCGCGACGAGATCGACACCTTCGGTGACGGCGTCAGCGACGACGTCCGCGGTCGCCGAGCCGAGCTGCAGCCCAGCCTTGTATCCGCGCACGCCGACAGTTCCGGCCGGCACGTTGAAGATCGTGTACGAGCCGTCGGTGTCGGCGATGCCGGTCACACCGCCACCGGCCTCGGTGGCGCCGCCGGCGACGACGAGCGTCCCGATGGGTACGTCCGCGACGACCGTGCCGCTGATGATGCCGAGCCCATCCGTATTCTCGAGCTCGATGAGGCCGATGTCGGTCGCCGACGACTCCAACAGAAGCGGGTCGCCCGATGCCTGCGACATGTCGATGGGGAGCGCGACGCGGGGCGGCGCCGGGAAGTTCAAATAACCCTGTGCGTCGGCGCGAAGGAAGACGTCGTATTCCGCGAGGCTGCCGTCGGCGTTGCGAGGGACGGGCACGGTGAGCTCGTAGTGGCCGGCCGCGTCCGTCGCCGCGACGCCGCTCACCGCCGCGAAGTTCGCATCGCGAGCGACGACGAGCGCACCCTCGATCGCCTCGTCGGTCGCGAGGTCGAACACCATGCCGCCCAACGTCACCGGCGGGAAACAATCGGGATAGCCGCCGACGACCTCTTCGCAGACGAGCCCAGGCTCGCAGCCGCCTTCCGTTTCGGTGTTGCAATAACAAGCCGGGTCGCCGTCGGGACCCTCGAGGCACTGTTGACCGCCTTCACACCCGGTGTCTCCGTCGACGGAGCAGAAGCAATGGGACTCGCCGTCTGCTCCGAGCAGGCATTCTTGACCGTTGCCGCAGCCCGACCCTTCGTCGATGTCACATTCGCCCTCGGGGTCACCGCAGCTGGGCGCTGCCATGGCTGCGACACCGAGGATGGCGATGTGGGTGGCCACGATCCGCCAGAAGGTTCGTAAGCGAGGTTGCTCGTTTCGCATGAAGTCCTCCGATGGGGACCAGTCTACGCGGAACGAGCGGCCAGGTGCCGGCTGACAAAATTGGCGAACGCCGGCCTGCTTGGAGTCAACGGCTCGTGAAGTCCTGTCCTCGTTGTCGGGCGTATCGACGCTACGTGGCAACGTCGCTGCCGGCGCTGATTTCAAGAGCGTTCGACGTGCGATTGATCGCAGGCGGGTCGTGCGTTCTAGCCACGGGTGGTGCAGCCCGCGTGCCAGCAATTTTGCGCCGAGATCTACCGAATCGTGCGAGGCGCCCCCGCACACGAGCGGTGTGCGCGGTCACAAAGTCCACGCTCGCACGTACGTACAAAGCATCTCCACCATGTACGCTCGTCCTGTGCGCAAGCTCGAGATCTGGCAACCCTGTGACTTCGACGCGGCGCTCGCGCAGCCGGCCGCCACACCCGGTGCAGTGCACTGTCGAGGTTGTGGCCACGACGTTTACGACCTGTCGCGCATGACCCGTGCGGAGGCGACGGCTTTTCTCGACAACCGACAGCCCGACCATTGCGTGTTCTTCGAGCACGACGCCGAAGGGCAGATCGTCTTTGCCGATGGGACTGCGGGCGTGATCGGGCGTCTCGCGCGGGATGCTCGACCGATGATTGCGGTTGCGACGATGCTCCTCGCTGCGTGTGGCTCCAACGACCGCGGACGCGGTGGCGAGGCGACCGCACGTGCGGAGACAGCGGAGCCGGGCTCCGCCGAGAGCGCGTCCGCCGCCGCTACCGCGTCGGAAGCCGCGCGCACCGAGACGAGCGCAGTGCCGTCCGCGAGCGCTCAGGCGAGCGCGGCCGCGTCGGAGTCGGCGGACCGGGAGGCATGCGAAATGGGGGCGAATCCGATCGCGGTTCCCGTACCGCCGAGCGCGCAGCGCTCCGTGCAGCCGGTGCAAGGCGGCCACCATCCGGTTCGCAAGCTCGCGGGTAAGCCGATGCCGCCGCCGAAACCGTAACCGCCTTTCGAGCGACGCTACCTCGGGCCGAGCGGCGGATAACCTGCTTGGCCGTGCGGCAGGCTGCCGCCGAACACGCTGCTCCACGTTGCCGCGAAGAGGTTCTTCTGGCGGGTGGTTGCGTCGCGCCACGCGAAGAAGAAGAGCACCGCGGCGACCGGCAAGCAGACGAACCAGCCGACGCCGAGCCACACGATGCCCATGTCCTCGAGCTCGGCCTCGATCTTCACGTCGAGCGCGAAACCACCGTTCGGCATCGGGACTGCGATGATCGTCGTCTTCATCACGAAGCCCAAGCCGACGACCGGGCCTTTGCCCATCCAACTCGTCGGGCTTATCTGCTGCAGAAGAATCTGCCCGTCGCGGAACAACGCCTCGTGGACCCGGGCTGCCGTCCCGTAAAGATCGTAGCCGGGGACGATCTGACGCTCGTTGCGCTCGAACACGGCACGAGGATAGCTCGAACCTTCTATCCTCCGTGTGTCTCATGACGGTCCTCGCGTCGAGGCACGAAACGTCCCCCGTGCTGCCCGCAGAAGCGGATTTCCTGAGCCTCGCGCGGGCGGTCATGGGGTTCGCGCCCGCGGGTGCGGTCGGTCCTTTGCTCGCTGAGCGCCGGCAGCCGGTCGAGCTCGGCGACCGAGCCACGGCCGTGTTGCGCGACATCCTCGCGCGCGGCTTGGTGCGCGCGCTGATTCGCGGCGGAGGCCACGCGATACGACGGGCAGGGACGACGGACGCGCGGACCCGCCGGGGGCGGATCTGGGAGCGGCACGCGCCGCCGCGAACGACCATCGGACGCGCCAGCCTGACCCTGCTTCGCCGCTTGTACGTGGCGTCGGCGCTCGACGATCCGAGTCGGATCGAGGCGATCGACGTGGAGCTCACCGACGCCGACGAGGTGATCTTCCTTCTCGCGGCGGCGTGTTGCGCGGCGGCAGGGATGCGACGCGCGGTACGAGCGCCCGCCTTCGAACGCTCGCTCCTCGTCCGAATCGCGTTTCCGGAGGCGCAGCGCTTGCCGCTCGCGGCGGGCTCGGTGGCCGCGTGGCTCTCGGGGCCGCGCGCCATCGTGCTCGAAGGCCTGCGTGATCGATTGGCGCAGCACGTAACTCGTGCCGAACGAATGCGACGGGGCGCGACGACGCCCGAAGAGGCGATCGCGATCGAGGCGTCGATCACCGCCGGCACGCTCGCGTTCGGTCGTGCGATCGTCGAGGCTGGTCGTCCGGATCTCGCGCTGTTTCTGCTCGACGGTGCGAGGCCGCTCATCGTCGATCGAGCCTCTGCGTCGCCCGATGTGTGGTCCGTCTCGTGTGCGCGCGGACGTCCGCTGAGCGAGCGCAGCCGTCTCCTTCAGGGCGCGTTTCCGTTGCTCGAGACCGTGCTTTCATTTCGGTCCGTCCTCGCTCGTGCACGCGCCGTCGGCTTCGTCGACGACGGTCATGACGAGGCGCAGGCGATCATCGAAGCGCTCGAATGGTGGGGTGAGACGGGCTTCGACCGCGCCGGCGCCGTGGTTCGCGCGCTCTCGTCGATCCCCTCCGAATCGGGCATCGTAGGCGGAGGAGCATGAGCAAGCCGTACGTGATTCGTATCTCCGAGACGGTTCGTCGCCACGTCGTGGTGGAGGACGGTGTGGAGGCGCGCCTCGATCTCCTCGAGATTTTGCCCCGCGACGATATGTCGGCGCTCCTCGAGGCGGAGCTCGAACGCCGCGGCTTCGTCGTCGCGGAAGGAAACGCGACCCGCGACGACGCGGAGGATATCGGCGTGCGCATCGACGTCGCTGCCCGCCGCGTCCACGTCGGCATTCGGAAGGAGGACGAAGTCGCCCTCACCCTCGACCGATCCATTCGGAGCGAACACCGCGAGGCGACGGACGATGATCGCGCGCAGGTCGTCGCGGAGGCGGAGGTGCTCGTCGAGCGCGAGCGAGAGGCGCGTCGCCGCGACGCCACGCAGATGCTCGAGCGAAAGCTCGGCGACCTTCGCGCCGAGCTCGACGAGGTCGTCGTCAAAGTGACCCAGGAAGCGCTGCGCAGGCGCGCCGGCCAGATCGGCGAGATTCAAAGCATCGAGGAGGACGCGGCGACCGGGTCGATGACCATCCGCGTGCGCGTATGAGCGCTCCTCTTTTCGTCCCGGAAGAGCGCCTCCCCGAGGAGCTGAGCGCATTCGATGCCGTCGTCGCCGCCTATCCGGCGGAGGTGAGCGCCGTCGTGGAGGCGCTGTCGAAAGGGCTCCCGGTGCTCGTCGAATGCGACAAGGAGGTCGTGCCGTACTTCTTCCGAACCATTCGAGATCGATTGAAGGCGTCGGGCCGGCGCGCGATCTACCTCGACGGCCGACCGCCCGCGGAGCCCGAGCCAGGCGCTCCGTCGTCCACGATGGATCGAATGATGGTGCAGCTCCGCGATGCGGTGAGAGGTGCCGTCGACGAGCGCGTCGTGGTTCTGCCGCACCTCGATTTGCTGACGACGACCACCGGCGAATTGAGCAGCTTCGCGCGTGAGGTCGTCGCGCTCCTCTACGAAAACCCGGCGGTCGTGTGGCTCGGGTTTCGCGACGTCAGCTTTCGCGTTCCGGAGGTCATTTCGGCGTTGTTTCCGCGGAAAGTCGCGATCGTCGGCGTGCCGCGCGATCGACTCTCCGCCCTGGTCACGCGGCGGGAGGCGCGCAAGCTCGGGCGTGGCCTCTCTCCTTATCGTCTCTACAAATACGTCTCCGGTGTGAACGCCGTGCGGCTGCGACGGTTGCTTTCGACGCTGGAGGGGGACGATTACCCCGAGGATCCGCGCGCCGCGCTCGGTCAGCTCCGTGCGGCGACGGCGGCGGGTGACGTCCAGCTGCCGGACGTCGATCTGCGGCGGGATATCGGTGGGTACGAGCGCATCAAAGAGCGGCTCTCGCGCGAGGTCCTCGAGATCCTCGAAAAGAAAGATGCAGCGGCGGATCCGGAGCGTGTCCGCACGATCGAGCAGCTCGTTCCGCGTGGAATGATCTTTTGGGGCCCGCCCGGTACCGGCAAGACGCTCTTCGCGAAGGCGCTGGCGACCGCGCTCGGCGCCGCGGTCATCGTGGTGAGCGGGCCCGAGCTCAAGAGCAAATGGGTCGGGGAGAGCGAGGAGAACCTGCGGCGCGTTTTCCTTCGTGCGCGGCAGAGCGCCCCGGCGATCATCGTGTTCGACGAAATCGATGCCTTCGCGGCGGCGCGCGGCACCTTCGAAGGCTCGGGCGTCGAGCATTCGATGGTGAACCAGCTGCTCACCGAAATGGACGGTTTTCGATCCAATGAAATGGTGTTCGTCGTCGGCACGACGAACCTGCCGCAATCGCTCGACCCCGCGCTCTTGCGGCCGGGGCGGTTCGAATTCCTTCTTCACATTCCGTTTCCGGACGCGCTCGATCGCGCGGCGATTCTCGCCGTCCACGGCCGAAACCTCGGATTGAAGCTGTCGGACGCGGCCATCGAATACGCGGTGCGAAGGACCGAGGGGCTCGTCGAGGGGAGCGGCAGCCGCTACACGGGTGACCATTTGCAGGCGCTATGCCGTGCCATTGCGCGCCGGCGCCTTCGCGAGGGAATCGAGGGCGTGGTCGAGCCGGACGATATCGAGCGAGCGCTCATCGAATACGTGGATCGGCCTCGTCTCACCTCCGCGGAGGAGCGCGTCGTCGCGACGCACGAGGCGGGGCATGCCGTCGTCGCGCTCTTCTCGAGCCACGCACCGCCGATCGAGCGCATCTCGATTCAAGGAGACTTGGGCGGCTCGCTCGGCGCCGTGTCGTTCAGCGACCCGGCGCACCGTTATGTCGTCACGCAATGGGAGCTCGAAGACCGCCTCGCGATCTTGTTCGGCGGGCGCGAAGCGGAGCTGCTCGTCTTGGGGCATCTTTCGGCGGGGGCGCAGGAGGACCTCGCGCACGCGACGCTGCTTGCGCGATCGATGGCGACGGAGCTCGGAATGGCGAACGAAGGCTTCGGCCTCGTCGGTGCGGTGCACCCCGAGGGCGATGGGCGCAAGGTGTCGGAGGCGACGCGCGCGCGGATCGACGACGCCGTCCGGGCGATCCTCGACGCGGCGCGCGCGCGTGCTGCGCAAATTCTCTCCGAGCAGCGCGCCGTGCTCGAATCGCTGCGAGACCTCTTGGTGGAGAGAAAAATCATCGATCGCGCGGGCCTCGCCGCGCTCGCAGCGTCCCAGCAGGGCGAAGGAGGCGCACGTGGCTGAAGTGGTCATTCGCCTCGTCGTGAACAAAGCGACGGGAAAAAAGGACGTCATCATCTCGTACGCGAGCGATGAGGATGCGCTGCCGATGGAGCACGAAGATGCGCACCGGCGTGTGGTCGATGCGCTCCTCGAAGGGGGCGCGCTGAAGGCGGCCGAAGTCGGCGAGGTCATCGTCACGAGGGCCGACCTCCAGCCGAAGCAACAGGAGGCCTCGGCCCAGCGCGACGAGGAGCAGGCGCATCAGGACCGGCGCGGTGTCGCCGGGAAGGGTGGATGACGGCGCTCAAGTTTCCGACCGAAAAGGCCTTCGTGACGGTCATCGCGGCGGGGCTCGTGCCCGCCGACGTGCTCCGTCGAGAGGTCGCGTTTGCGCGCGCCACCACGACGCGAGGAGGGCGGCACAAGACGTCGCTGGTCGTCGATTGCAGCGCGGTGCCGGAAGCCGATGTCGATGCGCTGGTGCGCGCGGGGGCCGAGCGCGTGACGTTGCCCGCGGTCGTCGAGCGCGCGCCGTTTTGGCCAGCGGTGATTCGACCGGTCACCTCGCCCGAGCGCGATCGCGATCGTCGCGGGGTGCTCGTTTTCAAGACTCCGCTGCCCGAGAGCGGTCTCGAGCTCGCAGGGGCGCTCGTGGAGCTCGGGGCGGAGCGGATCGAGATCGCGACGTTTCAAGGGACGCGCCTCGGCGACGATACCTCGACCGCTGAGCAAGGCTCGCTCGTGCTCGCCGCGGGCGCCTCCGAATTTCACGTCGCGCGCGCCGTCGAGCACGACCGTGGTCTTGCGGTGTTCGAGCGCGCCTCGTCGAGAGACGGCGTCTACATCGAGCTCGGGTACCGGAACCCATGTCTCGGCGCGCTCGTCACGGCGCCCGGCCACGCGATCTTCGTGTACGGCGACGGGCGCGTCGAACAGGTGACGCACAACGCGTTTTCGGCCGCGGACATGTCGATCGAGCTCGTGGTGGAGCAGCAGCCGTTCGAGCCGCCCAACGCGCAGATGCACAAGCTCTCGGTGCCGCTCCGGCTGGTTCGTGCCGCGCGCGATCGTCCTGCCTCTCTATGGGTATTTCGCGAAGGCGGATTGGCGCTGCTCGATCGGCTCGTGAGCGATGCGTCGGACCGCACGCTCGCGTCGCTCACCTTCGCGGTTGCGGGTGCTGCTGCATCGCCGGTCGTCGTGATCCGAGCGCATGCGGGGGCGACGGATCTCCCGGTGTTCGAGGGCGAAGCACACGCTGCAATCACGGAGCTCGGCGACGTGTACGTGCCGGTCGATCGCGTCGTGCACCCACCGGTGAGCGCGCACCGGCTTCGCCACGCCGTCGGCGGGCCTGACGATCTCGTTCGATGGCTCGCTCCTCGCGAGGGAAGGGTCGTCGTCGAGTCGCTGCCGCTGCGCGCATTCGAGCCGATCCTCGAGTGGGTCGAGCTGTGCGCGGGCAAGGCGGATCTCGAGCCGTGGGTACGCAACGTCTCCTTCGAGCCGCAGGCGTTCGTGGCCGCCGATGTCTCCGACGAGCCGGCCGCTCCGTCGCGACGCCGAACGCCGCCCGAGCTCGCGATTCCGCGCGCCGTGGAGACCACGACGAAATCTGCGCCACCGAAGCCCGCTCGCATCGCCCGTGTGGCGACGGCACCGGCGGCTGCGCAATCGATAACTGCCAGCTCGGTTGCGCTGGCGCCGGCTGCGGCGAGCCTGCTCGACGAGCGGCTCGATACGGCCGAGCGGGCGATAGCCGCGACGGACTTTCCGCTCTCCGATCCTCGGCGCGATGCGGACTGGGTCGCGCTCGGACGCGCCTATCACGATAGTGGTCTCTTCGCGGACGCGCGGATCTGCTTCGCGCGCGCCGCAGCGGCAGAGAGCGAATCGGCGCGCGAGGCGAAGGAGCTCTTTCTGCGTCTGTGCCTCGATCGAGCCGGCGTCGCGTCGCAGGATGCATGGGCGCGTGCTGTCGCGACGGACGATCGAAATGAAGGCTCTTTCGAGCTCCTCCTCGCATTGCTGCTCGCGGGTGATGCCGGTTCGCCGATGCCGCCGGATGGCGCGATCGAGCGCGCCACCGCGGTCGTCGACCGGCACGAAGCCGAGCTCGACGTGCGGAGCGCGTGGCTCGCCCGCCTCGCGCTCGGGCGTCTCTCGGGAGGCGATCAGCTCGCGGTCGCGCGGGCGAAAGACACGACCCTCGGCCGTCTCGAGCGAGGTCTCTCGATCGGGCGCGACCTGCCGCGCGTGGTGCGTGCGCTCGGCGTGGCCCACGCGTCCGAGCGGCGCAGGGCGCTCTCGCAGATCCTCACGCACTTCGAGACCACGCCGCGCACGAAGCACCCGCTCGAGGCTGCGTCGGCCGCGACACCCATCTACGTGCGGCTCGTCTTCGCGTGCGCGTTCGCGCGGGTCGGCGACGCGGCGCGGGCGCGGGAGCTCGCCTCAGCCGCGCTCGAAGCGCTGCCGCGCGACGATCGGATCCACGCGTTGCTCGGTCGATCGTTCGCTGCCCGCGTGGACCAGGCGCTCGACGGCGACATCGAGGACACGCCGCTGTCGCCCACGTTCGCAGCAGCTTACGAAGAGCTCACGAAGGCCGAGCGCTTCAAGGTCGACCGCGTGCGACAAGCGTCGAAGCTCCTCGAGCCCGACCCGGATCTCGACGCGTTCGGACGCTATCGAGCAGCAGAAGATCGCTCGATCGCGCTTTTTGCCTCGAAGGTCGCGCACGCAGCGCTGCCGAG
The DNA here is from genome assembly GCA_013361525.1 of Polyangiaceae bacterium. Lineage (GTDB taxonomy): Bacteria > Myxococcota_A > Polyangia > Polyangiales > Polyangiaceae > Xiheicaenibacterium. The sequence continues at coordinate 75,142 of JABFXY010000026.1, forward strand.
CGAGGCCGGGCGGCTCTTGGACGATGCGATCGCCGAGGGCGAGGTCGAGGTGGACCCCGCGCGCCGTCGCGCTCGGTTCGAAGCGATCGTGAACGCCATGGGCTGTGCGCCACGTCGCGTGGCGTTGTCTCGGATCGACGCGATCGTGAAGGTCGCGCTCGGGCTCGAAGGAGTAGATCGCGTGCGGGCAATCGCGGTTGCGACGGCGATCACCGCGCGGCTCGATCGGCACGACGTGGCCGTCCTTCTGCTCGCTCGCGTCGGCGCGGAGATCGCCCGGCTTCCCCCGGACGTCGTCGCGACCGTCGTGCCTGCGGTCGTTCAAGGCATCGCTAGCGTCGCGCACCGAGGGGCGGCGGAAGAGGTGGAGCGCCTTCTATTGGCCATTCAGACTCGGTTGGGCACGCAGCGCGACGTGCCGGCTCGCATCGCCCGGCTCTGCGTTCTGCGCGCGCGCTCGTCGCAAAACCTGCCTGGTGAGGTTGGCGACGTCATCGAGTCGGAGCTTCGCGCGCTCGACGGCGGCGATCTCACTCCCGCGGAGCGACTGGCACTCGCGCGATCCGTCGCGTCCTGTGCTGCTGCGTCGGCGCGGCTCGACGACGTGCGACACGTCGCCTTGTTGTGGCGGCGGATGACGGACAGCTACCACACGAGCTCGCACCTCTGTTTGTCCGCGGTGGAGCTCGCCGACGCCGTCGCTTGGTCGATCGTACCGAGGCGAGGTGACACGGATGCGCGTGCACGGCGCCTGGCCGATGCCGACGAGGAGGCCGTCCGCGCGCTGGTCTTCGGCTGAGCCGCCTGTGCGCTGGGCTTTCGTCCGCGACCGAACCAAAGTACCTGTCTACGAGCCATGACGAAGCGCGACGACGATCCCGCCGGTGCCTCTGCTCGCGCTGGGGAAAACGTGAACCTGACGAGCGCCGCGCAGAGCCTCGAGGGCGACCTTCGCAAGCTCGAGGACACGGTTCGCGAGGCGAAGCAGCTCGACATCACGTCCGACAAGACGCTGCAGAAGGCGCGCAAGCTGCTCGAAGCGTGCTCGGAGCATCAGTTGAAGCTCGCGGGGCACCTGCAGGAGCTCGTCGCGGCGATGCAATCGGCGCAGCAGCGCGTCCAATCGAGCATGGATGAGACGCTCGCGCTCTCGCAGAAGGTCGGCGGGCGCGCGGGTGAGCGCGGCGATCTCGTCGAGCGGTTCGCGACGCTGGGCAAGCGAACCACCGAGATCAACGAGCCGGTGAACGCGGTGGTGGAGAAACATCGCGAGGGCGCGCAGCCCGCGGAGCTGCTCCTCGCGGTGAACGCGGTGCTCGTCGTCACCGAGGTGCTCGTCGCCGAGGCCGAAGGCCTCACGAGCGACGCGAAGAAGGGCAACTGGGTCGACATCGCGAAGGAGGCGGACGGTCTCCGGCAGCAGATCCTGTCGGCTCGGAACAAGGTGATGATGCTCCGGCGCAACCTGTCCGAGCGAGCGCCTTCGTAGACGCGCCGTGCGACGCACCGAGCGATTGTTCGCGCTCGCCGAGCACCTGCGAGCGCGCCGCACAGGCGTGACGGCCGAAGAGCTCGCGGATCGGTTCGGCGTCACCGTGCGCACGATCTATCGCGACCTCGACGCGCTGCGAGCCGCGGCGCTTCCGCTGCACGCGGAGCGAGGGCGTGGCGGAGGTTATGCGCTCGACCGCGCGTACTCGTTGCCGCCCGTGAACTTCAATGCGCGTGAAGCGGCGCTCCTCGCGCTCGCGGTGAACTTCGTCGTCGAGATGCGGATCCTTCCTTTTTCGCAGCCGCTGTCGCGCGCCGTGGACAAGGTGCGGGCCGCGCTGCCGGTGTCTGCACAACGGGATCTCGCGCGCCTCGAAGCGCGATTGTCGTTCATCGGCGTGCCTGCGCACGCGGGGTTGCCCGCGGTGCTGGAGGCGCTCGAGACGGCCTTCTTCGAGCAGCGGGACTTGCGCATTCGCTACCGCAGCAAAGACCACATCGTCACGGATCGCGTCGTCAGGGTCGAAGGCATCATCGTCGAACGGACGGAGACGCTCGTGAACTGCCTCGACATCGAACAGGGCGAAATCCGCCCATTTCGTCTGCATCGCATCGAGCGCGCGACGGTGCTCTCGCCGTCAGTTGCCGGGGTCGACCGATAGACACTCTTGGCAGGCTTGGGCCGCCTGGACGACGCAGAACTCGTCCCAGCCGAAGCAGCCGCACCCGGGCGCCATCGAGAGCACGTTCGCGATGCACTGTTGCGTGACCGGGTCGGCCGCGCACTCGATGTCGAGCGGCGCGCCGACTTCACAGACATCGTGGCAATCGATCGGCTTGCATTCGTTGTAGGCGCAGCCTTCGTTCGTGCACGCGAGGCCGTCGCAGCAAGGCACGTCCTGGCACGGGCTGCCTTCGCCCACGCAGTCGATCGCGGGTGTGCATTGCGAGAGGTTGGGGTTGCAGAATCCGGGCTCGCAACACGTCGACGTTCCGAACGGGTCGCACGGCTCCTGCAAGCCGATGCAACCCTCCTCGCCGCACAGCCCTTGGCCGGACGGAGAAGGCACACATTCGCCCTCGCAGCACGGGATCTGCTCGTCGCAGAGTGAGCCGGGGCCGGCGCAGACAGGCTCGTCCCCGAATGAGCAGAGTCCTTCGCGACAGAGCAGCTTGGCGCTCGCCGACACGTCGCCCTCGCCGACGACGTCATCGAGCTGGCAGCAATCGTCGTCGACCATGCACGGCTCGCCGGGGTCGGAGCAGTTCTTCTCGCTGCAGGCGCCCTCGATGCAGAGGAACGTGCAGCACTCGATGTCGTCGCCGCACGCTTCGCCGACGAGGCGGCATTCGTACCCGCCGCAGAAGCCGTCCGAGCAGAAGCCCTCGCAACATTGTTCGTTGCTCGAACACTCGACGCCGTTCGGCCTGCAGCACACACTCGACGTTCCTTCGTCGGTCTCGAAGGTGGCGCAGGTCGAAAGCCCCTGTGACCAGCCGCAGCAGTCCTGGAGCGTGTCGCACGCAGCTTCGCCGCAGAACGGTCGCGCGTCCGCACAGGCCCTGGCCTCGGCGCACGAGGAGAGGCAGCTCGCCGAGTCGAAGCCTTGGAGAAACGTGCTCCACTCGGCATCGCTTCCCTCGAGCGATTCGCAATAGTGCTCGTTCGGGTAGCAATCCTGGAGGAGCGCGCAGAGCTCGCTACCGGCGTCGACGGGGTCGCCGACGACGATGTTCCTGCACGCGCCGAACAGGAGGCCGGCGGTGGCGGTGATTGCAAAAGCCGTGGGAAGAAAGCGCACGCCGATGACTAATGTACCGGACGGGCCATTTTGATCGAGGCAGAGCTGCTTTGGCCGGCGCCGTCGACGCCGGTCCCACAGGCGATACAATTCGCTCGACTCATCGAGCCAAGGTCGGACCCGTGACAGGTTTCTCAGCTCCGTGACCCTCGCACGCCTCTTCGGAACGCTCGCGCTCGGATCGACGCTCGCCGCGTGTGCTCCGCCCGCGCAGCGCGGGATGGTCTACGTCGCGCCGGGGGCGAGCGAGCGGTTCCAGCTCGCGATGCGCATGGGGTACCTGGGGACGTTCGACCGCGAGATGGTCCCCGGCCAGGTCCGCCGAGCGATGTTCGAGGATCAGCTGCCCCAGGGCGACGCACGCACGGGGCGCGTCGGGGACTACGTGCTCGAAAATGGCCATGTCCTTGCCGCGATCACCGCGATCGACGGCTCGGCTCGCGGTGGAAAGCTCGTCGACCTCGCCCGCAAACCCAAGAGCCTCGACGGCCTCGACGGGCTCGACCTAGACGTCCTCGGTCAACGTGTCGTCTACGACTCGCTCAAGACGGGCAACGACGACACGACGCAGACCGCGTACATCGAGGTCTCCGGGCGCATCGATCGCGCGGCAGCCGACGGCTCGCTGCTCACCGTTTCGACCCGGTACGACGCTGCACCCGGCATCGACGGCATCGTCGTCCACACGCACATCAAGCTCGATCGAGGCACCTTGAGCCCGGGGGAGGGCGGACCGGGCCTCCTCGACGAGCAGCTCCGGGCGAAGAACCCGGAGTCGCCGATCGTGGACGCGACGAACGGCTTCGGCGCCTCGATGGGATCGAGCGGCGCGTACTTGTTTCGTCCCCTCTTCGACGGCGCGACGCTCACCGCAGAACAGCAAGCGCCGCGCTTCGTGGTGGGCGTGGATCACGCACCGACGCTGGGCGATTCAATCGTCGTTACCCGCATCGTGACGCCCCTCGAGCGCCCCGACACGGGCGCCCTCGCAGTCGCGGTGGCGAAAACGGAAGGCCGCGGCATCGGCGACATCGAGGTGCGGGTCGCTCCGAAGGGCAAGGGAGCGCGGTTTCCGAACCGAGGAGACCTCGCCTTCGTCTCTTCGTCCGGCGCGCGCTACGAGGTCTGCGACGTCGATACGAGCGGCGAGGATTCGCACTTCGGGGCGACCTTGCCCGCCGGGCAATACACCGTGTTCTTCAACAATCGCGAGCTCGCCAGTGCAGGCGCGCCCATCGACATCGAGGCGGACCGGGTCGCGTTCCTCACCGTCGCGGCGTCGGCCCGCTCCGACGCGGGCGACGTCGCGCCGAGCGCCTGTCCTCTCCGTAGGTAGATTTCCTGCTCTTTGGGGTATGTCGTCGTCGTTCGTTTTCGAACGCGAAAGGCGGAGGCATCCCCGGACCATGACGACCCACCAGCATGCGGCGAGCACCTCGAGCACGGTGCAGCTCGACCCCAAGAAGGCGCGTTTCTTTCGCATCTATCTCAGCACCCTCGCGGCGCTCGGTGTCGGCGTCTGCGTCGCTTCGGCCGTCCTCGGCTGGGGCTTTTGGGGTTGGTTCGGCGGCGTCTTCCTCCTCGTCGCCGGCGGCGGCGGCCTCGCGGGGATGGCGAAGACAGGTGGGCCGGGCCAGCTCGCCTGCCCCATTTGCACCAAGCCGATCGAGGTCATGCAGATCAACGTCGACCGGACGATGCAGTGCCCACACTGCGACACCTACCTCGAGGGCTCGACCCAGATGCAGCGCGTGCCCGACGATCGGATCGCGACCCACACGGCGTTCGAGACCCCGCTCCGCGACAATTTCGTTTGGCCCAAGGAGTGTCCCGTCTGCGCCGGTCCCGTCACGGGTACGGTGACGGTCGAAGGCATGAGCACCGCTGGCGCCGTCGCTTTGGTCGCCGCGCCGATCGCGGTCGCACGCGTCACCAAGGTCGAGGCGCCGTGCTGTGACCAGCACAAGGACGGCGTTTCGCTGCGGCGTGAAGGCTCGAACACCATCATCGCCTTCCGTTCGATTCACTATTGGCGGGAGTTCCGCGCGCTGAACGGCGCCTGAATCGCTCGCGCTCGCGCCCCCCTTTTGCAATAACGCGCGCCGTAGACCATGCGCGCGCCCGTCGACGACCTCGCGATCGACCGCGCCGCCGAGATCCTTCGGCGGGGCGGTCTCGTCGCGTTTCCGACCGAGACCGTCTACGGCCTCGGGGCTCGCGCTGATCGAGACGACGCGGTCACGAAGATCTACGAGGCGAAGGGCCGCCCCGCCGAGAACCCGACCATCGTTCACGTCGCGAGCTCGGATGCCGCGTTCGAGCTCGCGCACCATGCGAGTGACGAGGCGCGCGCGCTCGCAAAGTCGTTTTGGCCCGGACCGCTCACGCTCGTCGTTCGCGCTAGGCCGGGTGCGGTTTCCGCCATTGCGACGGCGGGCGGCGACACCGTCGCATTGCGCGTTCCGACGCACCCGGTTGCGCGCGCATTGCTCGAGCGAGCCAATCTCCCCATTGCTGCGCCGAGCGCCAATCGATCCACGGCCATTTCACCGACGACGGCGGAGCACGTCGAAAAGAGCCTCGGCAGCGACGTCTTCGTGCTCGACGCGGGGCCGACGGGGTTCGGTATCGAGTCGACGATCGTCGACGTCTCGTCGTCGCCGCCGGTCGTTTTGCGCAAAGGGTCGATCACGCTCGCCGAGCTGCGGAGCGTCGTTCCTTCCATCGAAGATCGTTCGGCCCGCGCCGCGCTCGAAGGAGTGCGCATGCAAGCGCCGGGCATGATGGCGAAGCATTACGCGCCGAAAGTACCGCTATCGCTCGAAACTTCGAGCCACATCGCGGATGCGATTGGATCGCGCACGGGCTTCTTGCTGTTTGAGGGCACCGTGGCTCCGGCAGACGCTGCGCACGTCGAGCGCCTGCCGGTCGAGCCGAAGGGTTATGCGAGCGGTCTATACGCGTGCCTCCATCGCCTGGAGGACGCGGACGTCGACGCGATCATCGTCGAGCGTCCGCCGTCCGAACCGGCGTGGGCCGCGGTGCTCGACCGATTGGGTCGAGCGTCGTCTCGGTAGCGCGCGGTCATCCCGCGCAAGCTCGCTCAATCAGGCAGCGCAGAGACCGTCGCCGCCGCAAACGCCGGAGCAGCAGTCGGCGGCGTTCGTGCAAGCCGAGCCGTCGGGGATGCAGCCGCAATACGCATCGCTCGCACAGAACCCCGAGCAGCAGTCGACATCCTCGACGCAGCCCATGTTGTCCGGAACACATCTGCAGACTCCGAACGGGTCGCAGCTGCCCGAGCAGCACTCGGGGTCGTCATCGCATCGCGCGCCGTCTTCACCGCACGCCGCACCACCCGCGCCGCCCTCTGCCGAACCGCCATTGGCGGCGCCGCCATTGGCCGCGCCGCCATCTGCGGCACCGCCATTCGCTGCACCGCCGGCTCCTCCCGCTGACGGGTCGCCGCCCACAGCCGATCCTCCGTTCGCCGATCCACCACCGCCGCCCGATGCAGGCGAGCCACCGCCACCCGAGCCGCCGCCCGAATCGTCCGAGCATCCCAGCCATAACGAGAGCGCGGCAACGAACGGCACGAGCCTCTCTGTGTTTTCGACATGCACTTTCCTCCCGAAGCAAACGTGTGACGCTAGCGCGAAGCTCGATCCGTTCGACAGTGGCCTCAGCGCAATATGCCCAGCTCGACATCACACCGAGATCGAAGCGATCACGCGGCATCCGCGCGGATGACCCTTCCCAAGATCGCGATCGTCGTTCATGGTTGCGGGGTCCGAGCATGGCCCGCCGCCCCGTCCGCAGAGCCGCCGCAACCATCGCGCTCGCAAGCGTGACCGTCGGCACCTTCGCGCTCGCGACGCCCGGGCCTGCCTCGGCGGAGATGCTGCTCGAGCAGCCGCCGCGCGAGGTCGAGTTCCGGCTCGACGTGCCCCGACGCCTCGCCTCCGTCGATCTGTTGCAAACGCTCCGTGAGGTCGAGCACGACCGCCTCGGCCCGATGCGCCTCTACACGACGGGCCGCTTCGGCACGTGGATTCGCGAGCCGCGCTGGTCCCTCGCATGGAATCCGCTCGCCGATGGTGGAGAAGCCGGCCCGCCGGCGCTCACGTTCGAGTCGGAGATCCCCATCGACTTCGATCTCACCGGCGAGCAGGCCGAGCCGATCCCGTTCGAGGTCCCGGAGCTCGACATCGTGCGCGAGCGCAAGTGGATGAGCCGCTTCGACTTCGGCGTGCGGCCGAGCTTCGACACGACCGGCTTCGGCCTCAAGACCGACGGCTTCTCCAATGTGTTTCGCTTCCCTTCGCTGAAGCCCGTCGTCGATTGGCGATGTCGTCGCAAGCCGGTGCAGATCCTCCGCTCCGGCGGCGAAGGTGACCGCTTCGATCTCGTTCGCTGCGACGGAAGCGTGGCCCCGGAAGCGCTCGACCGCCTATCGATCCTCGCGCGCCCGCCCGAGGTCGCGCGACCCGGCGACGTGCTCCCCGACGAGCCGGCAGCCGAAGCGTGGAGCAGCCGTCGCGAATGGACCAACGGCGTTCGAGTCGTGCACCCACGCCTCGTCTGGGCCCTGCAGCAAATCGCCGACGCGTTCCCCCGCAAGGCGGTCGTCCTCTACAGCGGCTATCGCCCGCTCGCCGAGGTCAACGACGGCAGCGGCCATCGCAGCTTCCACGCCGACGGCCGCGCCCTCGACATCGCGGTGCACAAGGTCTCGAACGACGACCTCTTCCGCGTCTGCACGAAGCTCAAGGGCATCGGCTGCGGCTTCTACCCGAACCACAAGTTCGTCCACATCGACGTCCGCCGCGCCGGCCCCGGCGAGGCATTCTTCATCGACGGATCGAACCCGGGTGAGCCGGCGAAATACCTGACCGACTACCCGGGCCTCGTCGAGAGCGGCAAGCTCATCAAAGCCGCCAAGTAGCTGCCGGCAACCTTCGCGCACGAAGCGCGGAGGGGACGCCAAGGACGCCAAGGGCAGAAGGAGAAAGAAAAGGGTTTCGTTCGAAACCCAAAATCCTCTCTCTCCTCTTCCTCTCTCTCCCCTTGGCGCCCTTGGCGACCCCTCTCGTTCTCTTCTCAGAAGCCGGCGGCTTGTTTCAGCGCCCAGCCGAGGACGACGGCGAGATCTCGTTCGGTCGATTGAGCGCTGATCTTCACTTCGGCGCCGCTCGACTTGGCGCTCAGGGTCTTGAGGATGCGGTCGACCTCTTTCGGCGCGCCCTTCGGGACGTTGACGAAGGCGCTGATCGCGTTGGCCGCCGCGGCGACCTGCTCCGCCTCTTTCTGGCTGCCCATCTCGACCGTCGTCGTCGCGGTGAGGTTGCCGCCCGACGCCGCGAGCGTGAGCTCGCCGTTGCGGACGGTCATCTTGTCGACGGGAAGCTGCTTGCCCCAGACGACCGATAGTGCGGCGTTCGAGTCGAGCTTGCCGATGCGACCGCCGACCTTCGACTTGCTCAGGCCGCCTTTGCCGCCCGTCATCTTCTCGAGGAGCGCCTTGTTGTCGGGGTCGGTCGCGACGACCAGCACGTCACCGGTGAGCCACGCGAAGTAGAGCGTGTCGCCCGATTTGTCGTTCTTCACCTCGGTGATGCTGCCGGTCTTCTTCGAGCTGACCGTCGCCTTGTTGCTGCTCTTCGCGATCTTCGACACGCAATCGAGCAGCTTTTGCTCCGTCACGCCGTTCATCGCGATGAAGATCGCGCCTTCGTCCTTCGCGCCCACGCCGACGGTGGCGTCATCGAACGCCGTTACCGGGTCGATCCCGCACTCTTTTTTCACCTTGTCGATGCCGTCGCCGAACTTCCCGCCCATCTTCAGGAGCTCGGGAAACACCTTCTTGAAGGTTTCGGTCGAGCGCACGCTCTTGAGGTTGCTCGTCCCGAGGACCTCGATGTCCGATGGAAGGTTGGCCGTCGCGGCGGTGAACGATTTCGTCGCGGCGGAAGCGGCGGACGAGACGAACAAGAACGCGAAGGCCGACAGCACCAACAGCGCAAGCTTCTGCATACAGTCCCTCTTCGGGGAGTCCCCCGACCGTGGCCGCGGGCTACCGCCCGCGTAGGCATCGATGACGCGCGCCTCAGGTAGCGGGCGTCAGACGGATCAAGCCTAGAGCCTATTCGTTGTTTTGCTACTCTCAGGGAGCCTCGCCGCCACGGCAGGTTTGCCCACCCCGAAAGAGGAAAGCCCGGAATGAGCGACACAGCGAGCTCGATGGTTTCGAAGATCGCCGCGATGCAGGACTACGACCTGTACCGGGACCTGTCCTGGGAGGGGAGCTTCGAGGACTACCTCGAGATCGTCCGCAAGAACCCGCAGGTCACGCGTAACGCGTTCCAACGCGCTTACGACATGATCATCCGCTACGGCACGGAGGAGTACACCGACGTCAAGAAGAAGCTGATTCGATACAACTTCTTCAAGGACGAGATCGACGGTGGAAAAGACGCCGTCTTCGGCTTGGACATCCCGCTCATGCGGCTCGTCCACGTCCTCAAGGCTGCGGCAGAGGGCTACGGCCCCGAAAAGCGCGTCATCCTTCTGCACGGGCCCGTCGGCTCGGCGAAGTCGACGATCGCGCGCCTCCTGAAGAAGGGCCTCGAGCACTACTCTCGGACGACCGACGGAGCGCTCTACACGTTCGACTGGGTGCACCTCGCCGACATCGGCATGACCAGCATCGAGGCGGAGCGTTTCCCGAGCCCGATGCACGAGGAGCCGCTGCGCCTCATCCCGCTCGAGTGGCGTGAGCGCGCGATCCGCGAGCTCGGCCTGTCCAACGATCGCTTCCACGTGCGGGTCACCGGCGACCTCGATCCGGCGAGCCGCTTCGTCTTCAAGAAGCTGATGGACAAGTACAAGGGCGACTGGGCGGAGGTGATGCAGCACATCCGCGTGAAGCGCCTCGTCTTGTCGGAGAAGGATCGCGTCGGTATCGGCACCTTCCAGCCGAAGGACGAGAAGAACCAGGACTCGACGGAGCTCACCGGCGACATCAACTACCGAAAGATCGCCGAGTACGGCACCGACTCCGACCCCCGCGCGTTCAACTTCGACGGCGAGTTCTGCGTCGCGAACCGCGGCATCGTGGAGTTCATCGAGATCCTGAAGCTCGACGTCGCCTTCCTCTACGACCTTCTCGGCGCGACCCAAGAGCACAAGATCAAGCCGAAGAAGTTCGCGCAGACCGACATCGACCAGGTGATCATCGGGCACACCAACGAGGCCGAATACAAGAAGCTCATGAACAACGAGTTCATGGAGGCCTTGCGCGACCGCACGATCAAAATCGACATCCCCTACATCACGAAGATCACGGAGGAGATCCGGATCTACGACAAGGACTTCAACAAGGAGCGCATCCGCGGCAAGCACATCGCCCCGCACACGCTCCAGGTCGCCGCGATGTGGGCCGTCCTGTCACGCCTCGAGGACCCCAAGAAGCACAACCTGAGCCTGCTTCAGAAGATGAAGCTCTACGACGGCAAGGTGTTGCCCGGCTACACGCAGGACACCGTCAAAGAGCTCCGCAAAGAGACGCAGCGCGAGGGTATGACCGGGATCAGCCCGCGCTACGTGCAGGACAAAATATCGAACGCTCTGGTCAACGAGATCGGGGAGGGGACCATCAACCCCTTCATGGTCCTCGCCGAGCTCGAGAAGGGCCTCCGCCACCACTCGCTCATCACGAACGAGGAGGAGAAGAAGCGGTACGCCGAATGCATCGGAATGGTGAAGCGCGAATACGAGGAGATCGTGAAGAACGAGGTCCAGCGCGCCATCAGCGCCGATGAAGAAGCCATCGAGAAGCTGGCGGCGAACTACATCGACGCGATCAAGGCCTACGTCCTCAAGGAGAAGGTGAAGGACCGCTTCACCGGCCAGGACGTCGAGCCCGACGAGCGTCTCATGCGCAGCGTCGAGGAGAAGATCGAGATCCCGGAGAACCGGAAGGACGACTTCCGCCGCGAGATCATGAACTACATCGGCGCGCTCGCGGTCGACGGCAAGAAGTTCGAGTGGCACACGAACGACCGCCTGCGCCGCGCGCTGGAGCTGAAGCTCTTCGAAGATCAGAAGGACGCGATCAAGCTCCAGACCCTGGTGTCGAACGTCATCGACAAGGAGACGCAGGAGAAGATCGACATCATCAAGACGCGGATGATGAAGTACTTCGGTTACAACGAAGTCAGCGCGCGCGACGTCCTCGACTACGTCGCCAGCATCTACGCCCGCGGCGACGCCAAGTAGGCGCCTCGGGCTGGTGAACCCACCAAGAGGGTCGCCAAGGGCGCCAAGAGAAGAAGAGGGAGAAGAGCGAGAGATGTTTTTTCTCGCTATTCAAACCCTCTTCTTCCTTTTCTGCCCTTGGCGCTCTTGGCGACCGTCTCTCGTCTTCGGCTGAGTATCTCCGAGCGCTGCAATGACCGCGTCGCGGAAGGCGCGTGAGCCTTCGTCGCGGTGGGTGCGCTCGTGCCACTGGAGCTGGAGCGGGAAGCGCACCGGGGGGAAGGGGGTGTCGACGATCGTGAGGTCGAGGCGCGGGCAAAGCGTCTCTGCGAGGCGGCGCGGTAGGCCGACGGCGAGATCGCTCGACGACGCCAAGATCGCCGCTGCCGCGAATGTCGGGACGGTCACCACGATGTCGCGGACGAAGCCGTGCGAGCGCATGTGCTCCTCGGCGATGCGATGGCCGAGGCCTTTGCGTCCGAGCGCGAGGTGGATGTCGATGTGGCGCAGGCTCGCGACCTCCCCGGCCATCTTGCGCGGATCGAGCTTCAAGAACGGGTGCCCCTTGCGCAGGACGAGCACGCCCTCGTCGACATAGAGCGCGGTCGCGTAGAGCCCTGCCGAATCGGGGCTCGGTGGGCTGATCGCCGCGTCGACCTCGCCGGTCGCGAGGCCGTCGGTCGCGAGCAGGGTGTCGATGCTCACGACGCGCAGGCCCGCGCGCGGCATGCGTTTGCCGAGCTCGTCCACGACGCGCGTGATCCCCGATGCTTGATCCGCATCTCCCATCGCGATCACGAACACACGCGTCGTCGTTTTTGGATCGAAACCCTCCGACCCGAACGTCGCTCGGACCGTCGAGACGATCTCCGCGAGCTTCGGCGCGAGCTCGAGCGCGCGCGGTGTCGGCGACAGGCCCCGCCCGCTCCGAACGACGAGCGGATCCCCGAATGCATCTCGAAGCCGCGACAGCGCATTGCTGATGGCCGATTGCGTGACGTTGAGACGCGTCGCCGCGGCGGTCGCGCTGCGCGTCTCGAGGACGGTGTGCAGCACGACGAGCAGGTTCCAATCGAAGGTGTCCAGATTCACGGTGGTGATGAACTCTATTACGAAACATCACTGGTCGTGTTCACGATACGGACCCATCGTTTGCTTCGAGGAGAGGTGAACGAATGGGTGAGGGAACGAAGCGGACCGTGATCGTGGGTTGTGGGATTGGCGGGCCGGTCCTCGCGATGGCCCTGCAGCGCGCCGGTATTACGTCGACCGTCTACGAGGCGCGTCGAGGCGCGGAGCCCGAAGGTGGCTTTCTCGGCGTCGCACCGAACGGGATGAACGTCCTCGCGACGTTGGGCCTCGCCGCTGCCGTCGAAGAGCTGGGTTTTCCGAGCCGCGGAATGGTCTTCGTGAACGCCAACGACAAAATGATCGGCTCGATCGACCAGACCACCGACGAGGCGCGATTCGGTAAGGCCATGATCATGATTCGCCGTGCCGAGCTGCACCGAGCGCTCTGTGACGAAGCCGAGCGCCGCGGCATCGAGATCGTTTTCGGTGCACGGTGCACCGCTATCGATGCCACCGATCCACGCTATGTCACGGCGACGTTCGAGGGCGCGCCGGCCGCCCGCGCGGACGTGCTCGTCGGCTGCGACGGAATCCATTCGCGTGTACGCAATGTCGCGGTCGATGGCGCAAAGCCCCCGACGTACACCGGCCTCCTCAATTATGGTGGCTATTCGCGTGTTCCCGGCCTCCAGCTCGAGGTCGGTTGGACGCGATTCCTCTTCGGTCGGCGAGCGTTCTTCGGGATGCTCGGCGCACCCGACGGGCAGATTTGGTGGTTTCACAATCGATCGGCAGAGCGCGCCGAAGGGGCGCCGGCAGGCTCCACGGCGATCGAAGCGATGCTCGATGCGCATACAGGGGACGCCGCAATCGTCTCGGACATCCTTCGCAATACGACGGAGCTGGGCGGGCCGTGGCCGGTGTTCGATATGTTGTCGAATCCACGTTGGGTGAACGGAAGAATCGCGCTCGTCGGCGACTCTGCGCACGCGGTATCACCCCACGCAGGGCAGGGCGCGTCGCTCGCCATCGAGGACGCTCTCGTGGTCGCGAAATGCCTGCGTGACGTCGACGACCCGGTCGTCGCTCTTTCCACCTACGAGCGGCTACGCCGCAATCGTGTGGAGGACATCGTCAAACAAGGCAGGCGCACCGGAAACATGAAGGCGACCTCCGGGCCGATTGGAGAGTGGTTCCGCGACCGGATGCTCCCTATGTTCTTGAAGCTCGGCGCGAAGGCTCAGGCGAGGAATGTTTCGCATCGAATCGATTGGGATGCGACCGTTTCGACGTGAATGGCTCATTCCCTCGAGGGCGCGGACGAGCGGTGGTCGAACGCGGTATGTTCGGCGCATGCGTCTTCGCGGGGTCGCCGCTCTGGCCATTTGTGTCGTCGCCGGGCTCGGCTGTAAGCCGAACAAGAAGACCGGTGCCGAGGATCGCGATTCCGACACGTCCTCCTCGAAAGTTCGTGGGGCAACCTCGAGCGTGCGGAGGCGAAGGCGCGGGAGGTCATCGCGCTTCCAGATGCTCCGCCGCACAAGCTCGGCATGGCGTGACCCTGGTCGGTCTGACACTCCAGGATCGTGACGACTTGTTGGGCGCGCTCGAGGCTCACAAGAAGGCCGTCGCGCTTCATCCCAAACTTTCGCAGGCCTGGATCAACAAGGGGATCGTGCACCGCCAGCTCAACGAGCCGGATGAAGCGGAGAAGTGCTACCGCACCGGAATCGAGCTCAACCCGGGCAACGCCGACGGGTGGGCTTCCCTCGGCGCGCTCCACATCGTTCGCAAGGAGTATGCGAAGGCGATCGAAGTGCTCGAAAAAGCCGTGAAGCTAGAGGCCGACAACGCGATTGCGCACTCGAACCTCGCGATCGCGTACGCCCGTGTCCGACGCTTCGACGACGCCGAGAAGGAGCTGAAGAAGGCGGTCGCGGCGGGCTACAAGAACGAAGCCGGCGCGCGCAGGATGATCGACGAGGCGAAGGCGGCCCCGTCGAATCATTCGCCCGACTGAACCGCAGCAGGAACTCCACGTAGGAGACGTGTCACCTAGGTCGTCGAACCGGTTCGAACAGTGTTTCGACGAGGAGGACACGTGAAAGCTTCACTGTTGCTGATTGTCGGTCTGGCCCTCTCGGGTTGCGCGGTTCATACGCACGGCTACGTCGAGCCGCCCCACGCTGATGTCCACGTGCATCACCGGCACCGCGAGCCGGCTCCTCCGCCCCGACAGCATCGGCACGATCACGACCACGGTAGGCGCGACGATCGAACCGCCGGGCACGTTCACTACTGGGGCTGCGGTCATATTTTGCGCGGCGGTGTTTGGGTCTCGGTCAACGGAGGCCTGAACTGATCTCGCGTTATCGCGCCAGGGGCCAATAGATCCTGAGCAAGGTCCTGGCTGGACAATTCCGCAGTGTCGCTTCCAGCCGGCCCGGCAGGCGTACCAGCTTCAATGGTTGCTCGATGCCCGTCCCGAGGTCGGTCGCGCTGCCGAACGCGTGAAGGGCCTCGTCACCGAGGCCTTCGACGACCAGCGTGGTCTCGTCACAGGCATAGCGATTCATGATGCCGAGCCATTCGTAGGGTGAAGCGCGTCGCCCATAGACGCGCTCACTTTCTTCGACGGTACGACACACGCCGCTGTTCAATCGGTAGCGGGTGGTCCCGCCGACCTCGAGGGCGAGGCGCGCGGGCACGGCGTGTGTGGCCGCGGAGGCGCCCTCGACGAAGACCTTCGCGCCGACGATGCCCTCGATCGTCTCTGCATACCTTCGCGGCTTGTCGCCGTGCGAAACGATTTGGCGTTTGCACGTGTAGTCCCAGCGCGGGCGGCCGCTCGAGCACGGCGATAGCGTGCACTCCGATCGATTGAGCAGAAGTCGTGGGCCGACCTGTTCACTCGGCTCGAGGGCGACCGGCTCGACCTCCCAGGTTGCGCCCGCTTGTCGCGCCCTCACCAACGAGCGTTGCGAGCAGCGCGATTTCGACGAGCCTTTGTATCCGAACGAGACCGTCTCGACGCGGAGCTCGCCGTCGTTCGTCTCGAGCAGATTGAACGACGGCCAAAGGCGCGCGACATCACCGACCGTGGTCGGGCTCCAAGGCTCGGCCGTCCCGGCGCTGCCGGCGGAGACGATGAGCACATCGCCCTGCGTGCGGACCATTCCGCGCAGGAGGCGCGCCGTCGCGTAATGTTTATGGCCGTGTAGGACCAACACGGCTCTTCCGAACTCGTGCAAGGTCGAGAGCGCCGTGCCGGAGCCGAGCGCCGTCATCGTCAGCTCTTCTCGATCGGCGTTCGAGATGAGCCGAGGCAAAAGCCGCTGAACGGCCCAGCGCAGTACGCCGGCCGCCGACGCGAGGTCGATCGAGCCGACATCCGTCAGCGGCGTCGGGACGAGATGGTGGTGCAACACGAAGAGCAATGGATCGTCGGGCGGATCGGCTTCGATCTGGGCACCCGCCCGCAGCAAGTCTTCTTGGCGCACGATGCCGCCCGCGCTGATGAGGCCGCTCGGGAGGTACGTCGAGTCGTAGGCAATGAACGACATCGGAAGCCCATGGACCGCGCGTGGAACGACGCCGGCCAGGAACGGCACGTCACACCCGTGGACGTACGCGCGCTTGCCGAGCGTCCTGCGGAGGGCCGAAAACAACATGTCGCCGTGAGGGCCGAGCAAACCTTTGCGCCGACGGTCGTGGTTGCCCGGCACGATGACGGTGCGAGCCCGCCCCCCCAGCGCCGCGAGGATGCGATCGTGCAGCGAGACGAAGGACTCCGTCGCCTCTCGCTCCGGCAGGGACGACGTGTCGAAGACGTCGCCGGTGATCACCAGCACGTCGGCTTCGCGCTTCATCCCGGCGAAGCGGCGTTCCAGCACCGTCACCAGCGAATCCAGGATCGCGTGTTGTCCGGACGACCCCGGGTCGAGGTGCAGATCGGACAGCTGCACGATGTTCGCCACGGCGGGCGAGTCTATGCGGGGACGTGTGACAGGTCCGCAACATCGGGCAGGTAGGACATCAAATCTCGCCGGAGGCGCGCTATGGTCGCCCACGATGCACCTACAATCTCCCGACGCGGTCTCCCGGCGAATCGCCGAGGCCCATGATCGTGAGCCCCGCGGCTTCATTGCATTCGACGGCGACGGTACCCTCTGGAGCGGCGACCTCGGCGAAGAGCTCTTTCACGCGTTGGTTCGTGACGACTTCTTCCGCGGCTCCGCCGTCGAACGGATCCGCGCCGACGCGCGCGCGAGATCGGTCCAATGGGATACGAGCGGCTCGCCGCGCGACACGCTCGCGCTCGCCCGCGCCCTCGACGCTGCATTCCAGACCGGGGCCTTCCCTGAAGAGCCCATGTACGAGCTCCACGCCTGGGCCATGGCAGGTGCCCTGCGCAACGAAATCGACCATTTCGTCGACCGCTTTCTCGCAAGCTCCAAGCTGGCCACCCGCCTCCAGGCGGAAGCCGTCTCCGTCCTCGAAGCCGCCCGGGCACGCGGGGTCGACGTCTATATCGTCAGCGCCTCACCGCTCCCCGTCGTCGAAGCGGCTGCGGCGCTATTGGGGATTCCCCCACAACACGTCGTCGCGGCGACGCCGCTCTACGAAGGCGAAACCATGTTGCCGGACGTCGAGCGGCCCATTCCTTATGGACCGGGAAAGGTCGAGAACCTTCGCCGGCGCTGCCCGACGCGGCCCCTGTTGGCCGCGTTCGGCGATAGCGCGTTCGATGCTGCGTTGTTGCGCGCCGCGGAGATTGGCGTCGCCGTGAGGCCGAAGCAGCGCCTGCGGGATCTGGTTGCTACTGGGGAGTTGCCGGGTGTCGTGGAGCTCGGGAGTGCGTCCAAACGATAGCGAGCTTCATCGGGCGCGGCCCCGCGATCACCTCAGCTTGTAGCGCTGGATTTTGCCGGTCGCCGTTTTGGGCAGCTCCTCCAAGAAGGTAATCCACCGCGGATATTTGAACGGCGCGAGGCGCGTCTTCACGAAGGCCTTGAGCTCCGATTCCAGCGACTCGGAAACGGAATGCCCGGGTCGCAAGACGATATACGCGCTCGGCTTCGTGAGGCCATCCCCGTCCGTTTGACCGACGACCGCCGCCTCGAGCACCGCCTCGTGGGCGGCGAGCGCGGACTCGACCTCGAAGGGCGAGACCCAGATTCCGCCGACCTTCAGCATGTCGTCCGCGCGGCCCGAATACGTGAAGTAGCCATCCGCATCGCGTACGTAGCGGTCGCCGGTGCGGGTCCACGGGCCGTGGAACGTCGCGATTGTCCGTTCCCGCTGGTTCCAATAACCGATCGCGCTGCTCGGCCCGCGCACCCAGAGCGAGCCCTCCTCGCCGTCAGGCACGGGCTCGCCGGCGTCGTCGACCAGCTTCACGTCGTAGCCGGGTACGGGCTTGCCGGTCGTCCCATATCGAGCTTCGCCGTGTCGATTGCTGATGAAGATGTGGAGCATCTCCGTCGAGCCGATACCGTCGAGAATCGCGGAGCCGAAGCGCTGATACCATCGCTCGCCGATGTGTTTCGGCAGGGCCTCGCCTGCGGAGATGCTCACACGGAGCTTCCGAGATCCGGCCGTTGCATCGAGCTCCGGCGACGCGAGGATCGACGCGAAGAGCGTCGGCACGCCGGCGAAGACCGTCGCCTCGTAATCGTGGAGGCGTCGCATGACCGCGGTGGGGGTGGGTCGTTCGGCCATGAGAACCGCGGTCGTGCCGACGTGGAATGGAAACGTCAGCGCATTGCCGAGCCCATATGCGAAAAAGAGCTTTGCAGCCGAAAAGACGATGTCGTCCTCGCGCACGCCGAGGACGCCCCGACCATAAAGCGCCGCCGTGTACAAAAGGCTCGATTGCAGATGGAGCGTGCCTTTGGGGGTGCCCGTCGAGCCCGACGAATAGAGCCAGAAGGCGACGTCGTCGCGCGACGTCGCGGCGCCGGTTGTTCGTCGTGGGGCCCCGTCGAGCAGCGCGCCGAGGCGGCGGTGTCCCCCGTCCGGGCCGCCCATGGGCGACGGGACGATGACGACTTCCGGACGGCGCTCCACGACCGCAATGGCAGGCTCCAGCTTCGGCCACAGCGCGTCGCTTACGAACAATACCCGTGCGCGGCTGTCGGCGAGGAGGAACGCGTAGTCCTCGGAGGTGAGGAGCGTGTTGACCGGAACCGGAACGACGCCGGCCTTGATGGCGCCGAAAAACACGGCCGGGAAGTCGGCCGTGTCGTGGAGACACAGCAGCGCGCGCTGCTCTTCCATGACCCCCAGCTGCTCGAGCAAACCTGCGACCCGCGACGTGCGCTCGGCGAGCGCTGCATAGGTCGTCGTGCCCACGTCGTCGATGATCGCGACGCGTTCACCACGTCCTTCGGCGACGTGTCGATCGACGAAGTCGACCGCCGCGTTGTAGCGGCGCGGAATCTCGACCCCGGGCGGTGAGGTCGAGGGATCCACGTGTCCGAACTGCGCCGCTTTGCCGGTGGCCTTCTCCGCCGTGGGTTTCATCGGGGAAGGACGTCGGCGGTGATGACCGCGTCGAGCCCCGGGAAATTCGACTTCAAGAAGCCATTGCCCTGCTGCTCGATGGTTTGCTGCTGCATGCTCGCGCGCTCTTTGTGGCCGCCGAAGAGGGAATCGAGGACCCGCATTCCGCCGGGATCGACCTCACAGAGCGGCGCAAAGCCCATCTTGTCGAGCCGGCCGTTATCCGCGAGGTTGACGAACACCTGCGTCGTGAACGTCTTCGATCCGCCCATTGCGAACGTGAGCGTGCCGCGGTGATTCGTCTGCACCACCGGGTCGGCTTCGACCTCCGTGTTCTTCCACTTTTCGTTCACCACGGGCGAGCCGTGGATGCCCCATTGCGCGATGAATGGCTGCGGGTCGTTGATGACGCGAAAGAAGACCGTGTCGTCGTAGTAGCCAATCTTCACCAGGTTGAAGAAGCGGTCCGCCGCCTTCGGCGCCCAGGACCGCGTGCACGTCACCTCGAAGACGCCCTTCGTCGTGGTGAACCGCACCGCGTACTTCTCCGGGGCGCGAGCGCGCGCCGCGGAGGGGTCGAGCAGTGCCGCCAGCGGATCCCTGCGTGGCTCGTGAACCGTGGGCTCGGCGGAAGGCCGTGTGTCTGGAGGCGGTTGGGGAACCTCCGCGTAGGCCGTCTCGGCCGGCGCGGCCTCTACGGGCGCGGCTTCGGCCACGGGACGAGGCTCACGCGACCCGCACGACGCGACGAGCGCACCAACGACGAACAACAGGCCGATTCTCATCGCGCGCGAGGGTACCGCGAACATCGGCGCGAAAGCGACCGGGGTGAGGTCTGGAGTCTACACTTCAATCGAACGAACGCGCCGGCCTCTGCCGATGATTTCCAATGAGCGCAATCGCCCGGCGGAAGCGTGAGACTGCAAAAGCTCGATATATCTGTGTGGCGCTTTGGTCGCCGCGCGAATCGAGGCGTATTGCGTACTTGTCGCGGCGGCTGAAGAGCGCAAAATCAAATGCGTCATGCAGCGCCTTGGAGCCTATCTAGCTGTGTCATTGGTCGCCGCCGGGTGTGCGTCCGACCGAAACGATCAGGCGCCGCCGCGCACCGCGATCAAGGTGGCCGAGAACCAACCGGTGATGGTCGCCGATACCCAATCGAAGGGTGCGCAACCCGCTGCTGCGTCGAGCCGCGCTGCGTGTCCGCTCCACTCGACGAAGGGAACGGTCGGCGCGGAGAACGTCGATCGCGGTGCAGCCGTCGTGTTCGCCACCAAGGACGACGTCTCGAAGCTTCGCGCGAGCGTGGCGACGTTGTCGAAGCCGGCTGCGTTGCAGGGCGCCAACACGCGGCTCGACAACGTTCATCGAGGGGTACGTGTCATCTTCGAAGCGCGATCGGCCAACGACGTCGCGGCGCTTCGTCGCGACGTGACCGACCATGCGCGGCGCCTGGCCAAGGCATGTGGCGTCGTCTTCACGCTTCCGCCCCCGCCGGCACCCGTCGCCGAGAAGCCGCCGGCCGCCTCGGAGCCTTCCCCCAGCGATTCTCCGTCGACGCCCAGCGCCGACACGAAGGCAGACAAGACCGAGAAGCCGAGCGCGGCGAAGCCGGAGGACGCGAAGGACAAGGACAAGTCCAAAGACGCGCCGAAGGCCGACGCCAAGGACAAGAAGAAGGACGGCGACAAGCCGCCCGAGGGCGACAAGCCGAAGAACGGCGACAAGCCGAAGGACAAACCGAAGGAGCCCGAGCGGCCGCCGCTCTTGCCGCCGGTGAATCCTCCCTTCGGTTGACGCGGCGCGCCCTTCCTCCACGTCAGCGCCCCGCGTCGCCCGTTGATCTCTTTTGATCCGGGCTCCCGAGCGAGCGGCGCCTGCGCTGGTAGCTTTCATCGTCGCCGGGTGGCTCACCTCGGCACGGTTCGGGGCGCGATTTTCGTGATCAGAGGCGGGGCTCACGGGCATGTGAGTTGCAGCCGGGTCGGACCCGTACCGCCTGGGTTAATTTCAACAATCCCTCAAGGCCGGAGGGCCTGAAGTCCGCGTAGGACTACGGCGTGCGCAGCTCGCGAGGGGCTGGCACCCATGAACATCGCGCGTCGAGCAGCCACTCACGTCTCGTCGTCGCCGCTTTCCTTCGTTTCGTTCCTTTCCCCGCCGCTTTCTCAGGTTTGCCGCCGCGCGGCCGCAGGTCGTCCGCGCCGAAGGTTCTGCCCATGAGACACCTGTCGTTTGCGTTGCGCTCCGTTGCACTGACCAGCCTCGTCGCGTTGATGGCTTGCGGCGACGACGAGTCGAACCCCACCGGGGATCCGCCCGTCGATCCACCCGTGCAGGAGCAGATGACGCCCGCCCCCGGCGGGATGCGCAAGCTCACGGCTGGGCAGTTCACGGCGAGCGTCCGCTACTTGTTCGGCGAAGGGGTCATCGAGGAGCTCGAGCTCCCGCAGGACACGTCGGCGCTCGGGCTCGATGCGATCGGCGCGGTGGAGCACGCCGTCAGCCCGCAGGCGGTCGAGCTGTACGAGCTCACTGCTCGCCGAATCGGCGAGGTTTCGATCAACGACCCCGACGCGCGCACGCGCGTGATGAGCTGCTCGCCCGCTTCGGCCGAGGACGACGGGTGTTACCGGCAAATCGCAGAGCGGTTCGGCCGGCTCGTTTGGCGTCGCACCCTGGATGCCGCGGAGATCGATCTCCTCGCAGGCGTCGCTCGTGCTGCCGCCGTCGAATACGAAGATCCCGATCAAGGCGTGGCCGCGCTCGTGAGCACGCTGATTCAATCGCCGGACTTTCTCTACGAGATCGAAATCGGCGACCCGAATCCGGACGAGCCGACGAAGCGAAACCTGCGTCCGACGGAGCTCGCGTCGCGCATGTCGTTCTTCATGTTGGGCAGGACGCCCGACGTTGCGCTCCTCGATCGCGCCGAGGCGGGTGGGCTCGCCGACGAAGAGCAGATTCGCCAAGCAGCAACGGAGATGCTCGGAAAGCCGGAGGCGCGCGCCGCGCTCCGCTCTTTCTATTCGGAGGTCTTCAACCTGCGCACGGTGCTCCAGATTCAGAAGGATCCGGAGAAGTATCCGCTCTTCACCGATGCGACGCGCACCGCGATTGCAGAAGAGACGCTGCTCTTCCTCGACGACCTCGTGTGGTCGCAGGACACGGATGCGCGCTCGCTCTTCGACGCGGACTTCACCTACGTGAACGAGGACAACGCGTGGCTCTACGGCCTCGCGGTCACCGGCAAGACGTTCCAGAAGATCACGATCGACGGTCGCCTCGGCCTGCTCTCGAAGCCGAGCTTCCTCGCGAAGTATGGCCACCCCGAGTACACGTCGCCGACGAAGCGCGGGCTCTTCGTCTTGACCACGCTCCTTTGCGATTCGGTTCCGCCTCCGCCCGAGGACGTGAACCCGACGTTCCCGCCGGACGACGGTACGCCGAAGACGATGCGCCAGCGTCTGGAGGCGCACCAGAGCGAGAGCTGCGCCGTATGCCACGGCCAGACGGATCCGATCGGTCTCGCGCTCGAGAACTTCGACACGGTCGGCAAATGGCGCGACAACGATCAAGGGATGCCGCTCGACGTCACCGGCCAGGTCCCGGGTATCGGTGAGTTCGAGGGGATCGCGGGCGTCGCGCAGCGTCTGCGCGAGCACGAGGATGCGCCGATCTGCATGGCGCGCCAGCTGTTCCGCCAGTCGATGGGCCACCTCGAGGTGGAAGGCGAGGAGCCGGCGCTCGAGGCGATCGACGAAGCTTTCCAGAACAGCAACTACAGCATCCAGAGCCTGCTCGTGGAGATCGCCGCGAGCCCCGCGTTCCGCCTCGTCAACGAGCCGCGCTGAACGGAGCCGACCATGAAACGCGAACACTCCTCCAACGGAAGCAACCGGATCATGACTCCTCCGTCGCGCGTGACGAACCTGTCCACCAAGCCCGCGTTCCTTCGCCGACGCGCCATGTTGCGCGGCATCGTCGCCGGCGGCGCATCCGTCGCCGTGGGCCTACCGCTGCTCGAGATCATGTTGAACTCGCACGGCACGGCGCTCGCCGGTGGTGAGCCGCTGCCGGTTCGTCTCGTGACTTGGTTCTTCGGCAACGGCATCAACCGCGCGCGATGGATCCCCGGCGGCGTGAACACCCCGGTCCTCGGCGCGGACTATCCGATCTCCGAACATCTCACGCCGCTCGCGCCGGTGAAGCAGTACGTCAGCGTCGCGAACTACTTCAAGAACCTCTGCGCCCAGCGAATCACGCACCACGAGGGCATGACGCTCTTCAATGCGTACAGCTTCGATCAGTCGTGCCCGAACAACTCACCCGAGTGCTTCCAGGGCTTCTATTCGAATGCCGCGGGGCCGACGATCGATCAGGTCGCGGCCGACCACATCGGCAAGCTCACGCCGGTTCGAAGCATTCAGCTCGGCGTGTCCAAGCGGATCAGCGGCGCGGATTTCGGCACGACGATGCACACGCTCTCGCACAAGAGCTCGACCGAGCCGCTGCCGCCCCAGCGCAATCCGAAGCTCGCCTTCTATTCGCTCTTCGGCAACATCCCGTCGGCCGACGACCCGGCCAAGCCGACGCGTCTCAGCGTCCTCAATGCGGTGCGCGAGCAGGCGAAGCGGCTCGATGCGCGCCTCGGCGCAAAGGACAAGGCGAGGATGGAGGCGCATCTCGAAGCGATCTCCGAGCTCGAAGGCAAGATCGACACGATGTTGCCGACGTGCGCCTCGCCCGATGAGCCGACGGAAGAGAACATCGACTCGGGTGGTGTCGAGCCGATGCAGGCCGTCAGCCGCCTCATGGCCGATCTCCTCACGGTCGCGTTCTCCTGCGACATCACGCGCATCGCGAGCGTGCTCTTCCACGAAGGTGCGAGCGACACCGTATTCCCCGGCACGCAGGACGTCACCGGGCACCACAACAACTCGCACATGTTCTACGTCGACGAGCAGGGCGTGGAGCAGGACGGCGGTGGGCTCGCAGGCTTCAACACCGGTCTGACGTTCACGATGACCGAGCTCGGCTACTTCTTGAACAAGCTGATGCTGACCGAGGACACGCCGACGACCAACATCCTCGACAACGCGGCGATCCTCATCGGCAGCGACTGCATGGATGGCTGGTCGCACGACTTCGACGAGCGCCAGAGTCTCGCGTGCCTCGTCGCTGGTCGCGGTGGCGGGCGGCTCGCCCACCCGGGCATTCACATCATGCAAGAGGGGCGAAACATCTGCGATATCTCGCTCACCGTGCTCAAGGCGGTGGTCCCCGAGATCGAATCGATCGGCCGCCTCGGGCAAGACCCGCCTGCGACCGACACGCCCGTCGATGAGCTGATGTCCGACGAGACGCTGTAGCGACTTTGTCACGGCGCTCCGTCGCATCACCGGCGCGGGGAGCTTGCGCTCCAGGCCCCCCGCGGGTACTCGCCAGTACCCTCATGGAACACCAGACGACAGGACGCGTAGGGCTCGGTCGCGACGAGGTGAAGTCGACGGCGGAGGCCTACGTCGCGCACTTCGACAGACCCGCCGAGGAGTCGATCGCCGATCGCTACGCGACGATCACCTCGCAGTATTACGACCTCGTCACCGACTTCTACGAGTTCGGTTGGGGCAAGGCGTTCCATTTCGCGAACCGCCGCGAGGGTGAGGCGTTCGACGTCGCGCTCGCGCGCCACGAAGCTTACCTCTCGGATCACCTCGGCCTTCGCCGTGGCATGCGCGTCGTCGATCTCGGCTGCGGCGTCGGCGGCCCGATGCGCCACATCGCCCGCGTGAGCGGCGCCAACGTCACCGGCGTGAACATCAGCGGCTACCAGGTCGAGAAGGCGCGCAAATACAACAAGCGCGATCGCCTCGAGGGCCAGTGCGACATCCTCAAGGCCGACTTCCTCAACATTCCGGTGCAGGAAGGCACCTTCGACGCGGCGTACGCGATCGAGGCGACGTGTCATGCACCCGACAAGCTCAGCATCTACGGCGAGGCCGCGCGCGTGCTCAAACCGGGCGGTGGGTTTGCCTTCTACGAGTGGTGCATGACGCCGAAGTTCGATCCGAACGACGCCGAGCACGCTCGCCTGAAGCTCCTCATCGAGCGTGGCAACGGCATCGCGCATCTCGCGAGCTTCGAGGACGTGACGAGCGCGCTGGATCAGGTCGGCTTCGACGTCCTTGCCGCACGCGATCTCGCCGACGGCTCGTACCCGGGCATTCCGTGGCACGCAGATCTCGACGTCGACTCGACGAAGAGCTCCGGACCGTTTTCGCTCCGTGCCCTACCGCGCACGCCGATCGGCCGCGCCGTCACGAACGTCGCGACCGGCCTCCTCGAGAAGGTCGGCATCGCCCCGAAGGGCACGCGCCTCGTCAGCTCGTTCTTGAACGATGGTGCCGACGCGCTCGTGAAGGGCGGCAAGCTCGGCATCTTCACGCCGATGTACTTCGTGCACGCGAAGAAACGCTAGCCACGTCGCTCGAGGCGCCTCAAGGCGTCCTCGAGCGCGGCGACCTGACGCTTGAGGTCTCGCACGTCGTCGGACGTCGCGAGGCCCATCTCTCGCGCGAAGCGCTCTTTCTGCTCGGCGGTGAACGTCGACACCCGCCCGGGCATGCTCATCGCCGTGACGACGAGGCGCATGAAGCGCTCGTCGGCGAGGAGCTTCGCCACGGCAGGGTTTTGAGACAGCTTCATGGTTTCGGCGAGCAGTCGGTCTTTGAGCGCCATCTTGGGATCGTTCGTCAGTGAGAAGAGGGGCTGGCGTCGGCCGCTGCGGCTCGTCGCCGCACGCGTGTCGTCAGCCAAGAAAGGAGAAGCGGCCAGATCGTCTGCGGGCAGTCGCGTCCCATCAGGATGTCGATGTGGCCTCGCGGAAACACGCGGTACGTCTTGTCGGTGGAGCGGCTGCGCGCGAACGCCGGCTCGACCGAGACGGGCGGCGCGAGATCGTCTTTGCTGCCTGCGATGACGAGGAGCGGCATGTCGAGCGACTCGAACTTCTCCGCGTAGTGTGCGAGGTCGCCCATCGAGTGGCCGCCACGACGCGCCTGCACCGACGACAGAAACATCGTGCGAAGGACGCTGACGCTGCCCGTGTCCATCGCGAGGGCCATGTGCTGACCGAGGACGGTGGGCTCGAGCGACCGCGGCGCGAAACCGCGAATCGGCAGAGGGAAGATCGGGCTCTCGATGAAGCCGCGGAGCAACCGCATCGCCTCGGAGAGCGGCTTGAGCGGCAACATGCCGTCGCCGAGGTGGACGCGCCGATCGACCGCGGTCATCAGCTGCGCGACGAGCGAGAGCGTGAGTGAGCCCTCGGTGAACTGGTAGGGGCTCCCGAGCGTGACGACGCCGGCGATCTTGTCGGGCATCGCCGCGGCCGAGGCGTAGGCAATGAGCCCGCCGAGGGAGTGGCCGAGGATGTACGCCGGTCGTCCGCCCGAGAGGCGCTGCACCTCTTCGATCGCGGCCGGAACGTCCTCCTCCACGAAGAGCTGGAGCTTGCGCGGCGGGTGGGCGCCGAGGTGACGGGATCTTCCGTGACCGCGCAGCTCGAGGTTGAAGACGTCGAAGCCGGCGCGCGCGAGGTAGCAGAAGAGGCTCCGCGACGGCAGGTGCCAGGCGTAGCGATTCTGGCCGTAGCCGTGGAGAAGGATGATGGGCGCCAGCGTCTTCGTGAGGCCCGCCCTGCGCTTGCGAATCATCGCGAGCGGCACGCCGCCTTCGTCGTCGCGGTCGCGGCCCCTGGCCCGGACCACGACCAGCTCCTTGTCGAACGCGGCCCGCTCGTCGCGGTCTATCGTCTGCTCGATCGTCTTCGAATGAATGATCATGCGGGGGAACGCGCCCGCCCGCCCACCGAGCGCGCCACCATCGTACCAGGCTCAGCGGATTTTCAGCGAGCCCGAGGATCTGGCGCTGTGTGCAACGCCTGGTGTAGCGTTGGCACATAGCGCATCGATATTGCACGGTCGGCGACCCACGCGAACCGACGACGATCGTGTAGAAAGGTACCTCGTGAAGCCTTGCATCCTTTGCTTTTCAGCTGGTTTGCTGCTCGCTGTGCCGTCGATTGCCTTCGCTGGCGATCCGCCGGCCGCTGAGCCAGGCGCGGCGACCGACCCGTCGAAGCCCGCCGATGCGCCGGCAGGCTCTGCGGGCGCCTCCGTCGAAGCGGGCGCCACCGTGAACGCCGGCGCCGACGCGACCGCTGACCCGAACGCGAAGAAGCCGGAGAACGCCGACGAGAAGTACGGCAGGACCGACGACGGCTCGAGCTTCACGCCGGCCGAGAAGACGAAGTTCTACCTCGGCGCACGCTTCCGCGACTTCATCGTGCCCGGCTTCATGTTCGACCTCTTCGTCGACGGCGGGCCGAGCGTCGTGAACGTCTTCTCCGGCGGGCCGGAGCTCGCGGTGCAGATGGGCGCGCTCGAGGCCATCGTGTCCATCACGGTGCCGTACGCCGACTACTCGATGAACGACTTCTTGTTCAAGTCGAAGGACGATCCGGACCAGGCCTACGAGATCGTCTCGAGCTCGTTGAAGCTCATCACGGCGTCGGTCGATCTGCTCGGCCGCATCAAGCTCGAGAAGAGGGGAACGGTCGCGCTGCTCATCGGCGGCGGCGTCGGCATCTCCGGTGTCATCGGTGATATCCGCCGCACGCAGGCGTACC
Source organism: Polyangiaceae bacterium (assembly GCA_013361525.1). GTDB lineage: Bacteria > Myxococcota_A > Polyangia > Polyangiales > Polyangiaceae > Xiheicaenibacterium. The sequence continues at coordinate 102,958 of JABFXY010000026.1, forward strand.
CGGACGATCCCAACAACATCGACCCCGAAGACCCCGCCAAGTGGCACAAGTGCCGCGAGCCGGGTGACCCGCAGGGGGCGTCCACACCCGACGGCGTCGCGTACTGCGGCAACGACAACGATCACTACCCCGACTCGAACGGTGAAGACTTCACCGAAGACTCGTGGGTCGACGGCGGCTCGAAGCCGATCATCTTCCCGTACGTCGCGCTGCCGCACATTGCGCTCGAGGTCACGCCGATCGAGCAGTTCATGGTGCGCGTCGACACCGGGTTTTCGATCACCGGGTTCTTCGTGGGGCTCGCCGCCGGAGGAAAGCTGCCGATCTGATCCGGGATTGTGGGGCGCAGCGTTGAAGCAATTAGAAATCGGCATGGCTGCAAATTCTCCCCCCCGACCCCCCTCACTTCGTGAGGGGGGAGACGCGCCAGCGGGCGCCCCCCTCGACTTCGTCGAGGGGGGATGGGGGGGAGAAAAAGCGGCCTCAACGGTGCCCGATCACATGCCGGGCGCGTCCGCGCAACGACGATGACGCCGGTGCTACCGCCTCGATTCGAGGCCGTCGAGCCGCTCGGCAAGGGAGGAGGCGGGGAAGTTTGGTCTGTTCGGGACCGCCTCACCGGGCGCGTCGTTGCGCTCAAAGCGTTGGGCGAGCGAGCCGACGAAGAAGAGAGCCTCGCGCTCGTTCGTGAAGCCATCGCGCTGTCGGGCCTCGAGGGCCTCGATGTGCCGCGCGTCCTGCGCTTCGGACGCCTGCCGACGAGCGACAGGCCGTACCTCGTGCGCGAGCTCGTCCACGGCGAGAGCCTCGCGTCGCTCTGCAAGAAGCTCTCGAGCGCAGAGCCGGATCGTGCACGCGCGAAGCTCGCGCTCCTCGCCGTCGCGCGCGCCGCGAACCAACTGACGGCGCTGCATCGCGCGCAGCTCCTTCACGGCGACGTGAAGCCCGCGAACATCATCGTCTCCGACGAAGGCAAGGCGACGCTCGTCGATCTCGGCCTCGCGACGGCGTTCCGCGATCGAGGCGCGCAGCCGAAGGGGCTCACGTTGCTCTACGCCGCGCCCGAGCTGCTCGAGGGCGGCGCGCTCACCGTTCGCGCGGAGGTCTTCGCGCTCGGCGCGACGTTGCGCGACGTGCTCGAAGCTGCGAAGCCTGCGCTCGATGCGCGTGAGGTGACGCCGCTCGACGACGTCGTCCGGCGCGCGACGAACCCGCGGCCCGAGGCTCGGTATCCGAGCGTCGACGAGCTCGCGAATGCGTTGTTCGTCGCGATGCCCGATCTGCGTCCGAAGGACGAGGGCAGCCCGCGGGCCGCTTGGCCCGTCGTCGGTCTCGACGAGCCTGCGCGGGCGCTCGCGCGTCACGTCGAGGGGATGGATGCAGGCACGGCGCTCGTCGTCACCGGGCCTCGCGGCAGCGGTCGCACGACGCTCATGCGGCGCGTCGCGTGGACGCTGGGCCTCGGCGGTCGCAAGGTCGCTTGGATCGAGGCCAAGGACGTCGGTGATCCCCTTCGCGCGATCGAGCTCGAGAGCGAAGGTGTGGTCGATCGTCGAGCGTTGATCGTGCTGGTCGACGACGCCGAGCATCTCTCGAACGCCGCGCTCGATGCGCTCGGGCGCCTGCGCGAAGAAGGCACGCGCGTCGTTGTCACCGCGTCGGGCGAGGCGAGGATTCCGGGGCCTACGCTCGAGGTCTTCCCGATGGCTCGACTCGAGGTCGAAGCGGCGAACGACCTGGTCTTGCGTAACCTCCCGTCGCTCAACGAGACGGTCGTCGCACACGTCGTCGAGCGCGCGCAGAGATGGCCCGGGCCGCTGCGTTCGTTGGTCGAGCAGCTCCAAGGTGCGCCGGTCGTCGGCGTCGCCGACGTCGACCGCCTCGCAGCAACGACGGAGGTTGCGCCGCACACGCGCCGCGCCGGCCAACACGAGGCGGTCGAGGCGATCCGCGCGGTGCTAGAGCGTGGCCACTTCGAAGAGGCGGCAGAGCTGCTCGAGGCCCAGCGCGACGAGCGGTCGATCGAGATCGCGATCTTGCGCGCGCGCCTCGCATCGAACCAAGGTGAATGGCGCCGATCGCTCGAAGAGCTCGCCTCGGTCGCGGACGAGCTCGATTCGACGACCGATACGCTCGCGGCGGAGTATCTGCTCGAGCTCGCGCGCGCGCACCTTCGCGCCGGTGACAACGCAGCCTGCGAGCAAGCCGCGGACGAGGTCGTGAGTCGTTATGCCGGCGCGGTCGACGACGCCGTCGCCGAAGGAACGCCGAGGCGTCTCGTCGTTGCGGTGACGGAGGCGAAGGCGATCGGCGGCCTCGCCAAGAGCTTCCTCGCCAAACACGACGAAGCGCGCGCGTGGCTCGCATCGTCGGTGGAGATCGCCCGCGCGCTCGCGGACGCTCGGACGCTTTCGATCACCCTCGGGTCGCTCGCGTTTGCGCTCCAGCGGACCGGCAAGCTCGACGAGGCGCAAACCGCCTACGAAGAAGCGCTGACCAACGCCGAGGCCGCGAGCGACGCGGGCACGCTCGCGACGACGCGGCTCAACCTCGCCGGGGTCGCCAAAGCGAAGGGAGATCTCTCGCAGGCGCTCGTTCATCTCGAGGCCGCCGTCGACATGGGCCGAAGGTCCGGTCGGCGCGCGACGCTGCGCCAGGCGCTGCTCAACCTCGCGAACCTGGACGTGTACCTCGGGCGGCTCGCCCGGGCGCGGGTGTCGATCGAGACGCTGGCGCTCGAGCGCATGGATCTGCCGCCGCATTTCGCTGCGCAGCTGCTGGCGCTGGAGGGCGAGCACGCCGCGAAGTCGCGCGAGCTCGAGCGCGCGGAGGCGCTGTGCCGTGCGTGCGCCGACGCGTATCGGCGCCTCTCACGTCCGGTCGACGCGGCCGAGGCGATGCTCGAGGGGTTGTTCGCGACGTTCGCGCGCGTCGGCAACACCGCCTCGTCGACCGAGCTCGCCGACATGCGCGCTCGCGTCCAAGAGGCCGAGCGCCTCCTCGGCACGAGCGAAGCACACCGCGCGGCGTTGGAGCTCGCGCGCGCAAAAATCGCCGTTTTTGCGCAGGACGTCGTCCAGGCAAACGCCGCCTTCGACCGATCGATCAAGAGCGCCGAAGCCTCGAAGAAGCGCGACTGGCTCGCACGCGCCTATCAAGCTCGCGCCGCGTGGTACCTCGAGGAAGGGCAGCGTCTCGCGGCTCGGCGTGATCGCGAGGCAGCGCTCGCCGTCCTCGAAGAGATCGCGTCGCGCCTGCCGCGCGACCTGCGCGAGGTGTACTGGGACGACCCGATGCGTCGCTCGCTACGCGACGTCGAGGTCAGCCTGCACGCGCCGGCCGCCGGGCAGACGCTCGGCGCATCCGCGATCCCGGGCGCCGTCGTTCGCGAAGATCGCTTCGCCCGTTTGCTCGAGATCAATCGGCAGATCGCGGGCACCTACGACCTCAAGCGCCTCCTCGAGCGCGTGACCGATCACGCGATTGCTCTGCTCGCCGCCGAGCGCGGCTTCATCATCCTGAAGAGCGAGCGAGAAGACCGAGCTCCCGGCGATCTGTCGATTCACGCGTCGCGCGACCAAGCGGGTGACGACCCACACGCGCGCTTCTCGCAATCGATCGCCGAGCGCGTCATTCGATCGAGCGAGCCCATCGTGACGTCGAGCGCACGCGACGACATCCGAATGGCGGACTACGTCTCGGTCCACCAGCTCATGTTGCAATCGGTCGCGTGTGTGCCCATCCGCTCGCGATCGGCGGGAACCATCGGCGCTCTCTATCTCGAGACGAGGCTGCGCTCGGTCGCGAGCTTCGCCGAAGAGCTCCCATTGCTCGTCGCGCTCGCGGACCAGGTCGCCATAGCGATCGAAACCGCCCGCCTCGTCTCCGAGAACGAGCGCCGCGCGCAGGCGCTCGAGAAGGCCAATAGTGAGCTCGAGGACGCGCGAAAAAAGCTCGAAGAGCTGCTCGGCCACAGAACGGCGCAATTGCAGGCGACCCGGCGCGATCTGCGTTCGGCGCGCGCCGTCCTCAAGAGCCATTTCGGTTACGAAGGCCTCGTCGGTACGAGCGAGGCCATGCGACGCGTGTACGCGCTCATCGACCGCGTGAAGGACACCGATGTCCCGGTGCTTCTCGTCGGCGAAAGCGGCACCGGAAAAGAGGTCGTGGCGCGGGCCATTCACAATGCTTCACCCCGTGCGCGCAGCCCGTTCCTCGGGCTCAACTGCGGAGCGATCCCCGAGCACTTGCTCGAGAGCGAGCTCTTCGGCCACGTACGCGGTGCATTCACGGGCGCCGAGCGCGATCGACGCGGCCTCTTTCGCGAGGCGACCGGCGGGACGTTGCTCCTCGACGAGATCGGCGAAATGGCCCACAAGATGCAGGCCGGGCTGCTCCGCGTCCTGCAGGAAAAGGTCGTGCGACCCGTCGGGGGCGCCCGCGAGGAGTCGGTGGACACCCGCGTCATCGCCGCCACCCATCGCGACCTCCAAGCGATGGTGGAGGAGGGGAAGTTCCGCGAAGACCTCTTCTATCGCTTGAACGTCATCCAGGTGCGTGTTCCCCCGCTGCGCGAACGCATCGACGACATCCCCGTCCTCATCGACCATTTTCTCGGCATCTTCGCGGCGCGTTATCACCGCGAGCGACGGAGCGTCTCGCGCGCTGCCTTGAAGATGCTCGTTGCGCACCGCTGGCCGGGCAACGTCCGCCAATTGGAGAATGCATTGCTCAATGCGTGGGTGCTCTCCGACGGGCCGGAGCTCGAAATCGAAGACTTCGAGCTGACGGATCCCTCGGCAGGCGCCGCCCTTCGGAAACCTGCGCCGGCCGGCCAGCCTGCGGCCGCTGCGCCGTCCGTCGCGACGAGCCTGGACGCGCACCGAGCGAACGAGCGCGACCGCATCCTGCAGGCGTTGTCGGCGTGCAATTGGAACCGCGTTCGCGCGGCCGAGCTCATTGGAATGCCCCGTCGCACGTTCTATCGGCGATTGCGGGAATACGGCATTCAGTGAGGTGAGCTACGGCGGCGGCGACCGCCATCGTATCGGAACGCGGGTCGGACTCTGCCTTGCAACATCCGACGCATGGCCGCCGTGTCCGAACGTTCGACGTCCACGCCACAGCTCTGGTACGCCCTGCCGCCCGACCGCGCGCTGGACCTCCTCACCTCCAGCGAGGCCGGGCTCTCCTCGGATGAGGCGGCCACGCGGCTCGAGCAATTTGGTCCCAATGTGCTCGAGCGCGCAAAAGGGGTCAGTCCGCTGACGCTGCTCTGGCGCCAGCTCAATAGCCCCATTGTGTTTCTCTTGCTCGGATCGTCGGCGCTCGCAGCCGTTCTGGGGAAGATGATCGACGCGGCCGTCGTCCTCGGCGCCGTCGTCGTGAACACCATCATTGGGTTCTTGCAGGAGTTTCGCGCGGCGAAGGCCATCGAGGCGCTGTCCGGAATGGTCCCGCAGCAGGCGCAGGTGGTTCGTGACGGACGCCTGACCACGGCCTCGGCCTCATCACTCGTCCCCGGCGATATCGTCTCGATGTCGTCGGGTGATCGCGTCCCCGCCGACGTTCGGCTGCTCTCCAGTCGGAACCTCCAGGTGGAGGAAGCCGCGCTGACGGGTGAATCGGTCCCCGCCGAAAAGACGACGGCAGCCGTCTCCGAGGACGCCACGATCGGCGACCGCAGGAGCATGGCCTACAACGGCACGTTGGTGACCGCCGGCACGGCGACAGCGCTTGTCGTCGCGACGGGCAAAGCAACCGAGCTCGGTCGCATTTCGAACATGTTGGAGGAAGCCTCGGAGCTGCAAACGCCGCTCACGAAGGCCATGGCCACGGTCGGCAAATGGCTCACCGTCGCGGTGCTCGCCATTTCGTTCATTCTCGCGGGCGTCAGCCTCGCCCGGGGGTATTCGGTCGCCGACGCCGTCCTCGTCGCCGTGACACTCGCGGTCGCGGCGATTCCTGAAGGGTTGCCCGCCATCATCACCATTGCGCTGGCCATCGGTGTCCAGCGAATGGCCGCGCGCCGAGCCGTCGTGCGAAAGCTACCGTCGGTCGAGACGCTCGGGAGCACCACCGTCATTTGCTCGGACAAGACGGGGACCCTGACGCGCAACGAGATGACCGTCCTCACCATTGCGACTCCGAAGTGCCGGTACACGTTCTCCGGCGTCGGTTACGAGCCGACGGGCGAGCTCACCATTTCGGACGGCGAGCGTGAGGAAGACCTGGAGGGTGCGAACCAGCTCCTCATCGCAGCGGCGCTCTGCAACGACGCGTCGGTTCAGCAGCAAAATGGCCAATGGCAGCTCACCGGTGATCCGACCGAGGGCGCGCTCGTCGTCGCTGCGATGAAGGCCGGTCACGACGTGCACGCACTACGCACGGACTGGCGGCGGCTCGACGCGATTCCATTCGAATCGGAGCACCAATTCATGGCGTCGCTACACGCAATGCCGGACGGCACCGTCGTCGCGTTCATGAAGGGTGCGCCCGAGGTCGTGGTCAGCCGTTGCGACATCGCGTCGGACCGAGCGTCGGAGATAACGCGCCAGGTGACGACGCTCGCGTCAGGCGGGATGCGTATCCTCGCCGTCTCGCAGAAGGTCTTCGCGCGCGATGCGACCTCTCTCGAGCCGCGTGACGTCGAATCGGGCTTCGAGCTCCTCGGCCTGCAGGGAATGATCGATCCTCCGCGCCCCGAAGCCATCGCGGCGGTCAAAGCCTGTCACGCCGCCGGCATCACCGTGAAGATGATCACCGGCGACCACCTCGAGACGGCCGCTGCCATCGGGCGCGAGCTCGGCCTCGTCCGCGACGACCAGCGCGGCATGAGCGGCCACGAGCTCGCGAAGCTCGATCCGACCCAGATGCGCCGCGCCGCGCGCACGACCAACGTGTTTGCCCGCGTCGCGCCGGAGCACAAGCTCGGTTTGGTCAAAGCGCTTCAGGAGGAGGGCCACGTCGTCGCGATGACCGGTGACGGCGTGAACGACGCACCATCGCTGAAACAAGCGAACGTGGGTGTGGCGATGGGCATTACCGGCACCGCGGTATCGAAAGAGGCGGCGGACATCGTCCTCACCGACGACAACTTCGCTTCGATCGCTGCGGCCGTCGAAGAAGGGCGCCGCGTCTACGACAACCTCCTCAAGTCGCTCGCGTTCGTGCTCCCGACGAACCTCGCGCTAGGCCTCGTCCTGATCGCGGCCGTCGCGTTTTTCCCCGTCCTCGAAATCGGCGGGAAGCTCGTGCCGCTCATGCCGATGCTGCCGACGCAGATTTTGTGGGTGAACCTCGTCGCCTCCGTAGCGCTCTCGCTGCCGCTCGCCTTCGAGGTCAAAGAGCCGGACACGATGTCTCGCCCGCCGCGGGATCCGAAGACACCCATTCTCGGCCGGTTCGTCCTTCGGCGTACGTCGCTCGTCGCCTTCCTCATGGCCGTTGGCGCCATTGGCTTGTTCCTCTGGGAGTACTACCAAGAGCTGCCGAGGAGCGGCCACGAGTTCGCCTTGCGCGAAGCGCAGACGATGGCGGTGACGACCATCATCTTCGCCCAGATCTTCTATCTGCTTCAGTGCCGGTCGCTGCGCGGCTCACTGCTCAGATTGGGCATCTTCTCCAACTGGACGATTTTCGCGGGTATCGCGGCGATTGTGGTGTTGCAAGCGGGCTTCGTCTACATCCCGTTCATGCAGCGAGTGTTCGGCACCGCCCCGCTGTCTCTCCATGCGATTGCATTCTCCGCCCTCGTCGGGTCGGTGATTTTGCCGGTCATCGGCCTCGAAAAGGCCATTCGTAATCGGTTCCGAGCCGACGTGCCCACGCGGCGCCTCGCCCACCAAGCGCGATGACCGGTCGGTAGCGAGGGCGGCTCGATCGCGCGGTCAGATTCCCGATTGTGTCGCGTCCGTGGTCGACCGTGCACGAAAGGGGCATTCTGCAGACGGAGCTTTGGGGCCTCCGCCTGCTCGCGTTCGCGATCGAGCGTGGGCCGGCGCCGGGCCGCACATTGGATACGACGTGGGTTCGTACGCTGGGGCTCGGCGGTCGTTTCGACGACGGCTTGCGCGACGAGGCCATTCAGAAGGCCATCCGCAAACGACGGAAGCACGCTGAAAAGGCATGTGCTGCGGAAGGTGCAAAGCGCTCCTCGCTCATCTTCGAGAACGTCGAGACCTTTGCGCGAGCGCTGGGCCTCGATGCCGTCGAACGCGATGTCCTCGCGCTCGCCGTGGCGTCCCACGACGACGACCTGCTGAAAGCGGCCTTCGCCGCCGTCGGTGCCGAGGTCACACAGCGATCCACCGAGCTCCTCGCGCGCGTGCTCGGCCACGACCGCGCTGCCATTCAGCAAGCGCTCGCGAGCTCCAGCGTGCTCGCGTCGACGGGTCTCGTGCGATTGGGAAAGTGCCACCACTACGGCCATTGCGAGCCCACGCAGCTCGCCTATGGATTCGCGGAATTGTTTTGCCGCGAGCACGACGGCGAGGCGGCCATGTTCGCCCGATTCTTCCGCCATGGCCGAGCCGCGCGGCTCGCGCGCGCCGATTACGATCACGTCGAGGCCGACGTTGCCGTCATCGTGAGCCTGCTGAAGGCGGCGGTGGCAGAACGCACGCCGGGCGTGAACATCCTCGTTCACGGCAAACCGGGCACCGGTAAGACCGAGCTCGCGCGAATGGTCGCCTCCGAAGCCGGGGCGAAGCTGTTCGAGGTCGTCGACGACGACGAAGAGGGCGACCCGATTCAGCGCCAGCGACGCCTCTCAGCCTATTCGCTCGCGCAGCGCCTTCTCGCCAACAGCGGCCCGGCGGTGTTGGTCTTCGACGAGCTCGAGGACGCATTCCCGAAAGCGAGGCTCGCATCGATCGACGAGCCGCCCGAGCCCGACAAGGGCTGGACCGTCCGAATGCTCGAGACGAACGCCATTCCGGCGATTTGGCTCGGTAATCGAATCTCCCAAATCGATCCGGCGTTTCTGCGTCGATTCGACTACGTCCTCGAGCTCGGCACGCCGCCCGCGAAGGTGCGAAAGCGCGTGCTCGCGCGTTATGCCAACGGTTTGCAAGTCCGCGATACGTGGATCGAGCGCGCGGCGCGCGACGAGCGGCTGACTCCGGCCCACATCGAGCGTGCGACGCGTGTCGTGCGGCTCGTGGGCGCCGCGTCCCCAGCGCTCGCCGAGAGCACGCTCGAGCGAGTGTTGGATCGCTCGCTGTCGGCGACGACGATGGCGCGGCCGAGCATTTCCGCCGCCCATTGCGAGCGATTCGACCTCGGCGCCTTGCAGGCCTCCGAGGACCTCGGTCGTGTCGTCGAAGGGCTCTCGCGAACGCGGTCCGGTTCGATTTGCCTTTATGGCCCTCCGGGGACGGGAAAGACCGCCTTCGCGCATCACGTGTCGACCGTCCTCGATTGCCCGCTCCACGTGCGACGCGCCTCCGACCTGTTGAGCCCGTATGTCGGCGAGACGGAGCAAAACCTCGCCGAGATGTTTCGCCGCGCCCGAAACGAGCGCGCCATGATCTTCCTCGACGAGGCCGACTCCTTCTTTCGATCCCGCGCGCGCGCGAACACGTCGTGGGAGGTCACGCAGGTGAACGAGCTCCTCGTCCAAGTCGAAATGTTCGACGGCGTCTTCGTCTGCGCGACCAACTTGGTGGACCAATTCGACGATGCCTCGATGCGCCGATTCGGACTCAAGATTCGCTTCGACCCGCCCAATGGGGAGCAGAGGTGGCGCCTGTTCGAGCGCCTCGTCCAAGACGCGGGCGCGTCCTGGGACGTCGACGCTTCGGCGCTGAAAGCGGTGGTCGGCCGGCTCGCCGGCATAACCCCGGGCGACTTCGCGACCGTCCTTCGCCGCGCGCGGCTGCTCGGTGTTTCGGAGAGCGCAGCAGCCCTCGCGGAGAGCCTCCGCCGTGAGGTGCGCGGCAAAGCCGCCGGCAGCAATCGAGAGATTGGCTTCGTGCAAGAGCCTGGCGAGCGCGCGTAAGCTTCGGGCTCCCGCCCGCAGGTGGGTGCCCGCCAATGGATCACGCTCTCGTCTTTGCAATCGAAGCAGCCGCCGTCGTCGCAGCAACATGCTGGCTACTCGGCATCCTGACGCGCGAGCACTCCTGGGTCGATCGCGCCTGGTCGATCGTCCCGCCGCTCTACGTCGGCTGGTTCGCGTGGCAGACCCGATTGTCGGATCCAAGGCTCGTCGTCATGGCTGTGTTGACGGCGCTCTGGGGGTTGCGCCTCACCTTCAACTTCGCGCGCAAAGGCGGCTACGCGAAAGGTGGAGAGGACTATCGCTGGCAGGTCCTGCGCCGCAAAATGACAGCGTGGCAATGGCAGCTCTTCGCGCTCGTCTTCATCGCCGGCGTGCAGAACGCCATCCTGCTCGGAATCACGCTTCCCGCGTGGGTAGCACTGCAGCCAGGGGCTCGGCCCTTCGGTCCAATCGACGCCGTCGCAACGCTTCTATTCGTATTGCTCCTCATCGGTGAAACATGGGCCGACGAGGAGCAATGGCGGTTCCACCAGCAAAAGAAGGCAAAGCTCGCGCGAGGGGAGGTCGTCGACCCGCCGTTTTGCACGACAGGCCTGTTTCGCTATTCGCGCCATCCCAACTTCTTCTGCGAACAGGGCATGTGGTGGGCGCTCTACCTGTTTTCGATCGGCGCGACCGGCGAGGTCTTGAATGTATCGATCGCCGGGCCTGCGGTGCTGACGGGGTTGTTCCACGGCTCGACGGGCTTCACGGAGAGCATCACGCTGTCGAAGTATCCGAGTTATGCGGAGTATCAGCGTACGACTTCGCGGCTTTGGCCGTGGCTTCCTCGTCGCTGAAGCAACATCGTCGTCCGCCGTCAGTCATCGGAATTCGCTCGTCGGTCGTCGCTCGTCGATTCGTCGGCTGTCGATAGGTCGGTTGCCGATACGTCGGTTCGTCGGTCCGTCGGTTCGTCGGAATTCGCCGTCGGTCGTCGGATCCTCGGTCGTCGATGCGAAATGGCCGCCGCGAAGCACGGCGGCCGCCCCCAACCGCTACCAACGCCCCCAGCAACGCCGCCAAGCGCACCGCACAAGCCCGAAGCGCCGGCACCCGCGCCGTCTCAACGGCCCCGAGCATTGTCGCGCAATCGAGCGCGGAAACCGCCTCCGCCACCGAGCCCGGCGCGATGCTGAAGTGCCGATGGCGAATGCCCTGCCGGTCGGTCCGGCAACCCCTCCGCGATGTTCAGAACCGGATTGGACGGAGTCCACGAAGTGGACGGAGTCCAGGGAGGTCTACGGAGTGCGCAGGTCACGAAGTGACCTGGCACGCGGTGAAACGCGCTCTTCGCGGCTCGGGTGGCCTGGTCCCGCAGCTCGGCGTCAGCGATGGCGGCCTGATGAACAAGGCAGGCGAACTCCCCGGCGACCACGTAAACGTCGAGCTGCTGAAAGGCGAGAATATCGTGCACGGGCGATCCTCCCGCCGGCGCCCGGAGCAGAGGCGGGAGGTCGCGCGGCGGGGCGTGGTGAGGACCCGATGCTGCCGGACCTGCGACGTCTATATCGAACCTTTGCGGTTGATCAGGCGGTTTTGGGGGGAAAACAGGCAAAACGTGGCGCACTAGGACAGTGTGGACCTGAGGACTGTGCGCCGCATGCCCGAGCGTAAGACTCGATTCGACAACGTCAGCCATGTCCCTGACCAACTCGTCAGTACGGGCAGGCTTGCATGCGCCGCGCGCTCCGTCGAACATGTGAAATGACGTCGTATGCGTCGAGCTCGCTCGCGGAGCGGGGAGGGAGATGGAAATCGTGCCCGCCGGACGTGTTCAAAGGATCGAGCAGCAAGGACTTCGTTTGCCGAAGGGCTTCCGCATCAACCTTCGCGCAGACGGCACGCCGTCGCTGCGCGGATTCCAGATGAAGGAGGAGGCTCCGCCCACGTCTCACCCTGGGGTCGATTGGGCCGCGCTCGCCGGTCGGAAGCGCAGCCCACCCTCCGTCGTCACCGAGTACGAACAACTATCGACCATGCAGTCTCGTTATGGCGACCCCATGGAGGTGAGGCTGTACGAGGCCAAGATTGCGGCGCTCACCGGCATGCACCGAGAGGGGTGGTTGCCGATCGACTGGAACGCGATCGCTTCGTCACCACCACCCCAGGCGCCCGCCCGCCCCAACGCGCGCGAGCAGCATGCGGCGCACGCGCTGTCGGCCTACAAGCCCACCCTTTCCGAGAAGATCTTCGGCGCGGAGAAACGCCGCGCGGAGCTCTCACAGGCCGTCGAGGCGGCGCGTGCTCATGACGAGCACGAGTATCGCGCCCTCCACGCGACGTACGAGTCGCACCGTAAGCGGTGGGAGTGGTTCAACGTTCTCGCGCGGTCCGTTCTGGCTGGAGAGGTGTGCGGCTGCCAAAGCGCGATCGAGCACCTCGGTCCGTTTAGCACGTTCAAGAGCTTCGGCTCGTCGCTCAATGTCGCCATCACTCGCCCGTGGTGCATCGAAGCATGGGTCATCGGGAACACGAACCGCGTCATCCCGACCGAGACCATCGGCTACACACCGACGGGGCGTATCTCGCGAAAGGAGACGCCCGATCCGAAGTATTGGGCGATCTATCAAGATCACGTCTGCAGTGCCGCACTCAGCGTCGGGCGCGAGATTTTCGCCATTCTACCCGTCCCCATCGTGATGGTTCACGTGGGTTACCCATACGTCAGCTCCAAGACGAGCCACCCCGATTGCTCGCCGATGCTCTCGGTCGCGTTCGAGAGGACAAAGTTCCTTTCACTGAATCTGCACGGCATCGATCCCTCCGACTCGATGGCGAACTTCGAGCACCGGATGGATCACAAGAAGAAGACGGGCCTCGAGCCGATCGAGCCGCTGACGCCCGACGACCTAGACGTCCTGGAGGAATAGAAGGCGCGATGTATCCGGAGGAAATGCTCGTCGAGGTCACGATTGACGGGGCAACCGTGGTGGGCCCCGTCACCATCGATCAACTGCGTCGCGGTGTCGCCGCAGGACGCGTTCCGCACAACGCTCACGTGCGCCCTCCGGGGTCTTTCGCGTGGTCGCCGCTTTCGGCTTTCCTGGGTCCTCCACAACCCGGTTACGTGCCCGCCCAAGCGCCTGTCGCTTACCACCACCAGCCGCAGGCGTGGGCGCAGCCAGCTCCTCACGCCGCGGCCCCAGCACAGCAGCCGCCGCAGCTCCATTGGACGCAGCAGCCGCAGCCTCCGCCGGCGGTCTCGCACGCGCCCGCACCCAGACCCCCTCCTCCTCCCGTGCCGACCGGTGCACAGCTGACCGCGTTGCAAAGGGAGATCTCGGCCGCCGAGCAGCGCCTTTGTGAGGTGCGCCGCGAGCTCGAGTCCGTCGAAGAGGCGGTGGAGATTCAATCGTTCGGCTTCTATAAGGCGCGCTACGGCTTCGAATCCTCCGAAGACTACGTCGAGCGCCTTCGACAAACCCGCGACGAGCAGAAGTTGCTGATCAAGCAAGGAGAGGCGACGGCCTGCACAACCAAGTGGACCGTCGACGGGAGCGCTGCGGAAGGAAAGAAGCTGGTCCAGCAGCAGTCCAAGCTCATGCTCCGCGCGTTCAACGGCGAGGCCGACGCTGCGATCGCCAAGGTCCGATACGACAACGTTGTGAACCTCGAACAGAGGATCTCGAAGTCCTTCGCAGAGCTCAACAAGCTCGGAGAGGCGAAGAAGATTTCGATCACGAAGCGCTACTTCGACCTGAAGGTCGCTGAGCTGCGCCTCGTCCACGAGCATCGCGAGAAGGTGCACGAGGAGAAGGAAGAGCAGAAGGCGATCCGCGAGAGGCTACGCGACGAAGAGAAGGCCTTGGCAGAGGCCGCCAGGATGCAGGCCGAGGCCGAGGCCGAGGCCGCACGCAAGGAAGCAGCGCTGGAGAAGGCTCGCGCGGAACTCGCGGACGCCGCCGGAAAGCAGCATGCAAAGCTCGAAGCGCTCGTCACGAGGCTCGAGACCGAGCTCAGCGCCGCCCTCGACCGCAAGGCGAAGGCAATCGCTCGCGCGCAGCTCACGAAGTCCGGTCACGTCTACGTGCTTTCCAACATTGGCTCGTTCGGCGAGGGCGTTTTCAAGATCGGCATGACACGTCGCTTCGAGCCCCTCGAGCGCGTCGATGAGCTCGGTGATGCGTCCGTTCCCTTCCCGTTCGACGTTCACGCGATCATCTACTGCGAGGACGCTCCGGGGCTGGAGAACAGACTGCACAAAGCCTTTGACCACCGACGCGTCAACGCGGTGAACAAACGGAAAGAGTACTTTCGGGTGACCCTCGATGAGATCCGCGGCGAGGTCGCAAAGCACCACGGGCTTGTGAGCTTCATGCTGCACGCTGAGGCCGAGGAGTATCGCAAGACGTTGAGCGCAGCTGCCTCGTAGCAAACGACGGCTCGGTCGCTCGACGAATGATCGCGCGCGTGCGTGGTGAATCAACTCGGCGCTCTAACACTCGTCAGGTGAAACGCGAACGAAACACCAGCTTTCCCCATGCTTGCATTCTCGGTGTATGGGTTGCCCTCTCCGCACATGGCTGCAGTCCCACTGCAAACAAGCGGCCCAAAGAGCATCCTCCGGAGCCCAGTACCAGTTCCGAAAAAGCCCATAATCATACCGAGGTTGAGGCCGATGGTGTGGCGGTCCAATTTGATATGGCGCGAGGCGAACAGATATTCAACAATTGTGAGCGCGCCAACGCGTCCCTTTCGCTTTCGTATTGGCGCCTCGCGACGGACGAGTTGCTTGCGGCCGACAGAATCATGATGATGGTTCTTGGAGCCCAAGTCGGTCCGCTCGGAAAACATCTTGGCGCGAAGCCGGACGAGTACGTTCGACACTATGTAGGAATTACGAAGGCAGAGAAGCGCCTCGTCCACGCGACGGGAATGCATGTATGGCTGGCAAACGCCGCCTGGCGTGCCGAGGTTCGCGGGACGGATAGGGAGGGCACCGCTCCTGACTGGCGCCACTTCAAGCCTACCGCGTGTGATGCATCCGCAGCCGTCTTCAGTGCGACAATCGACCTCAGCCACCAGCGAGTTGTCGATTTTGATTTTTCGTCGCCGGCCTGGAACTGCTGCGAGTCAACTCTTTGCGACGACGCGATTAGGTGCATATGCATCGACGGAGATGGCGCACGAGTGCCTGGTCGTGAACTTTCCGAGGATGGTAGGTGCATGCGAGTCGGTGGCCGGTCTCCGCCTGAGCCAGGGCAATAGGCGCGCTAGCGCGCCGCAGTGGCGACGCCTGTGTATGGAGCCTTTGTGTCCGAAGGAACCGCATGTGTATAAGGATGGTTCTTGTCTGCGCTGTGTCCATCACGGTCGCTTGCGGTTCTCAACAGTCGGTCCGCAACGAAGCCGCGGGGAGCGGAGGCGCTCCCGAGGCGAGCTCTGCCCCACGACCGGACGGTTCTGTTTCGGTCGGCTCTGGACCCCTATCTGGGCACTCCATTGGTTCGGAAGGAAGCCGAAAGGGTGTCCGTGGAGAGGACGTCCGCGGCGAACGCGCGACGTCCGCAATGGTCATACTTTTTGAGCCTGGTTCTGCAAACGTTGGAGAGGACGCTAAGCCGCTGCTCGACGATATTGCCAAGCTGTACTCGCCCGCGAGCACGTAAGTCCGATAGAGATAGGCGAGTATGCCGACCATGACGAGCCTGCGCCACAGCGTCTTTCAGAGCAGCGGTCGTTAAGCGTCTTTCGCTATTTGGTCGCAAAGGGTGTGCCTGCTGCGCGGCTAGCTCGTCGAGGTTATGGAAGCTCGGTTCCGGTCGTAGCCCCGAATATGCCCGATCGCCGCGCGAATATGCGGGTCCAGTTTCTGTTTGGACCCGATCGACAAGACCTGCCTTGAGCGGGTCAGGAGCTGCAGGCGCTTGCCGCGCGCGAGCCTACCCCCGAGACCCACGCCGAAACACCACCACGGTAGACCCCAACCCATCCGACCGAAACGACCCAACCAGCGCGTGCCCCTCCAGGATCTTGTGAACGCGCCGTCGCTGCACGCCCTTGCCCCGGCCGTGAATGATCCTCACCTCCGCGAAGCCACGGGCGTGCGCCTCCCGTAGGTATTCCTCGACGACGGACGGCACGTCCCGCGGCGCGAAGAAATGCAAGTCGATGGACTCCTCGATTGGCACGACGGCGACGTCGCTTCCGCCGGAGCCATCGTCAGTGTCGTCACCGGGATTGTCCGCTGAGACGGCGTCTGGCAGCGGGGGAGTGGCGCGGCGCTTCGAGCGCTGTTCCGCGATGTGGCCGCCGACGAAAAGGACCGCGCCAATCCCCGCCGCGACGAGACATGCAATGGTCGGGACCGTACCGTTGAGTCGGAGGAGCAACGCGATGAATATGATCGCCCCACCGACGAGCGTCGGCCCTCCGGAGAGAAGCCACGGGCGCGAAGGAGTTTTTCTCAAGGCGGTGTCTTTTCGTCGTCGTCGTCGTCGTGCCGGGCGGCGAGCATCGCGAAGTCGGCCGCACACCGCAAGCGTGGCGGGCCTACCTCACAAAAGCTCGGCGAAGTGGCTTCGCTGGACGTCCATGTTCAGCTCGCGCGTTGCAATGGCGGCTGCGCGTCCAAGCGCTCCGGTGTAGGTGGGGAAAGAAAGCGGTACTCGAGCGAGCGCGGCGACGCCCATCCCGGCCGTGATCGCGATCGCGGCTGTTTGGACGATATCCACGGCGCGTTCGCCGACGACGTGGCACCCGAGCAAGAATCCCGTTTTGCGGTCGACGACGAGCTTCAGAAATCCTGTGGTTCGGCCATCGATGATCGTCCTCGTGGTTGCATCGAAGCGGACGACTGCAACCACGACGTCGTGCTCTTTCCTCGCCTCGGCCTCCGTCATCCCCACGTGCGCGTATTCCGGGTCGGTGAAGCTCCCAATCGGGTAGACCGTGTCCTTTATCGTGATGCCCCCGCCGCGGACGGCATTCGTGGCGGCGACGAAGCCGTCCTGCAATGCCTGCGGGACCAGCATGATCCGGCCGGTGACGTCGCCCGCGGCGAAGACGTTCTCCGCGGACGTTCGCAAGCTCGCATCCACGCGAACGAAGCCGCGGGACGTTACTGCGACTCCTGCCTTCGGCAAATCGAGCGCCGATGTATTCGCGACCCACCCGATCGCGATAACGATGAGCGCGGCTTCCGCGCTCTTGGAGACTCCATCTTTGGAAAACCACATCCGGACCCCGCCGGCGGTCGTCTCGAAGCGGTCAATCGTGCCGAAGTCCTCGTGCACTCCCATGCCGCCGTTGCGCAGGCACGAGGCCATGGCTGCGGACACATCTTCGTCCTCCGTCGCGAGGATTCGCGGGCTGCGTTCGAACAGCTCTACCTTCGCCCCGAACGCGTGAAAGATGGACGCGACCTGAAGAGCGGTCGCGCCTCCACCGACCACCAGCATTGTCGCCGGCACGGAGGTCAGCCTCCAGGCGTCACTGTGCGTCGCCGTCAGCTCGAACCCCGGAACCGGCAACTGTCGACTCTGACCGCCGGTGCAAATGATGAATCGGTCCGCGTGCACGGTGACCCCGTTCCCCGTTCGAATCGTATGTGGGTCGAGAAAGGTCGCGGCGCCGGCATCCTCGTGCACCACGATGCCGGCGGAAGCGATTTGTGCGCGCAGGCTGGCGTGCTCTGCGACCTCATCCACGACGGCACGGACCCGCTCGAGCAGTCGGGGATAGTCCAATCTTTCGTCTGTCCCAGAGATTCCATAGCTGGAGAGCTGGCGGGCCTCACGCACCAGCCGCGCGGCGTGCGCGAGCGTCCGGACCGGGACCGGCCCGTCGTGCCCAGCCATTCCGCCGACCTTTTCGCGCGTCACCAGGGCCGTCTTCGCGCCGAGGTCGCCGGCGCGCAACGCGGCCAATAACCCAGCTGGGCCCGCTCCGATCACCGCCACATCGACGCTCGTCATAGCTGCAACTCCGACAGGTAGCGCAACGCACGGATACCCGGCATGAAGCCGTATTCGCCCCCGCGCGTGACCACGAAAGAGGGAATGCCCCGGAGCTTCCTCGGAATCGGCCTCCCCGGAATCGACAACGTCCTCTCCGCCTCTCCCAGCCCGGCGATGGCGTCTTTCACATGGCCCAGGCCCAGAAAGTCGCCGCCATTGACCCACTCGCTCTGGACGAACTCGAACTGCCGGCCGAGGTGAGCACCGAGAAACGCGAACATGAGCCCTCGGTCGGCGCCGTCGTCCTCGAGCACACCTTCGGGCAGCTCGGGCCCGTAGGCCGTTCCTCGGCGAATCATTCGGTGGAGTCGGCTGACCCCCGCGATCTTCGAGTCGCGCGGATTGGATCGGCGAATATGGCAGCCCGGTGGGGTCGAATATCCCGTGGGATCGTCTGCATAGAGAAAGTCGTTATTTCGCGACGGGTCCGCGCCCAGCGCGGGATCGTCGTGGAGAGGGCAACGCGCGAGCGGCGCGCCGCTCCTCCATCGGCCCATGATCTTCGCGGCGAGCCGTTCTTCGTCTTCGGGGCCTTTGGCGATGTCCCGCAGATAGCGACGAAAGGCCGCGACGCGCTGGTGGAGCTTTCGAAAGGCGACGTAGGTCCCATTGCGTCCCAGGACGTCGGGCTTCGGAAGGGGCGGCGCCGGATCCATCTCGTCCGGATACCCGAGGACGAGCTCGCCGGGCTTCAACGGCCGCTCGTGCGGGTTCGTTCCTGGGATATTGCTGCCCTCGATCGCGGGGTGGCCGATTCCGTCTTTGAACCCGAACGGCTCTCGACCGGTCGACAGTGCATGGCAATCCTGACGCCAGATTTCTCGAATGGCGCCGAGCTCAGCGTACGTCCCACGCGCGCGGGAAATCGCCTCGTCGAGGGCGCGGCGCGTCGGCGAGACGCCGGTGAGGACGACGTGGACATCCGCCGTTCCGAGCGGCTTTTCCCAATGCTCGGGGCTGCTCTCGCCGACGTCGCCGAGCGCCGTCGCCCGCGCCGCCATCCCTTGGCGGAATTCCCACGCAAATGACTCCAGCGACGACGCTGGGACACCGAGGACCACGAGGCCCGAATACGTGAGCGCTGCGCTTACCCAGGTATCGCCTGCCGGGCTGTGACCGTCGGCGGCGTTCGCGACCACGTCCGCCAAGCGGCCCATCAACGCTCGCCCGGCGCGCGCTTCGTCGATCTGCAATAGCAGGTAGGTCGCCGCATACGGCGACGGGCGCGGCCGCAAGACACCGCTTTGAATGTCGTTCAGCTCGAGCCGAGGGCTGCCGTTCGTCGTCATGACATCTCGACCGGTGAGGCTCAGCGTGCGAGGGCGAGGTTCTTCCAAAAGCGCTCGAGGCTCTGGTCGCGACCGAACAGTGTGCTGAAAATCGTGGAGTCGGCGATCAACACGTCGCCCGCGCGTTTCCCCGACGGGGGCAGCCAAACGAATGCATTGAAGGCGTCGTTGCCCGCGTTCGTGAACGGGTGCGGTCGGGTCTTGTCGATGGGCTGTCTCGCGAGCACGACGGCAGAGCGAGCGTCGTCGGTCGTGACCGCGTAATGCGGCAGGTGCATATGGAAGTTGAAGTTCGTGACACCTTGGAGAAATCCCTTCTCGTCGAGGTCACGGACGATCGAGAGCGGCGCGATGCGGGTCGTCCCAGGTACCACCGCCGGGCGAAGGCCATAGCGATTCTCGATGGGGAGGCCCAGGCCCTTCAGGAGCGAGCGGGTATATCCGCCAAACCGCTGTTGGCGCGGGACGAGCGCATCGCCGTGATGTGCATATTCCATCGCCCGCTCGGCGAGATCGTTCGACGCGCCGACGTCGTGATGCGGGCCGATCACCAGGCAGGTCCCTTCTCGGGCAAGAAACGCCGCGACGGCCTCTACTTCCGCTATCGAGGCCTGCTGTCCCGTAACCGAGTGGTCGAGCCCGAAGACGAGCAGGGTATCCGTATCGGCGAGCACGCGCTCGTCGATAGGCAAATAGAACCCGGCCTGATCGACGCGTTGAAACATCGGGACCACGTGCCCCGTCGCTTGCTCGACGACCTCTTGGAATTGTACCCAAGCCCAAAAGAACAATTCGAGGGACCCGGCGATCCCCTGTTGGAAACGGAGAGCGTCCGCCCATTGAGGCTCCTCGTAGGCGGGCCATAGAACGCGCCTCACCTCCGTCATCGTGGAGAACCGATTGTCCAGCACGGTGACGTCGCGGTTCGCCTCCCCGGGATAGCTCCAGGCGATGTAGACGGAGAGCCGCCGCTTCCCTCTCGAGTAGGCGCGCGCCCTGTGGGTCTGGTTGTACGTCCTCGCAGCGCTGGTGTCGCTCATGGCGGACCTACTGCATCTGTTCGAGCATTTCCGCGAGGGCGGCCTTGATCTTCAATGCCTTCTTGATCTCGTCGCTCGTGACGTACGGATATTCCCCGTACTCGAGGAAGCTGTTGCATTGATGATCGCGGAGGAACTTCACGAACGCCGCGGTGTTCGTCTTCCAATCGGCGGGAAACCCTTCGAGGTTGACGAAGACGGTGTCGATCCCCGCCTTGCGAAACAGCGCCACCGCGTCCTCGGTGTACTTGTCGAAGTCGGTATCGAAGATGCCCTGGTACATGAACCGGGTATCGTTGTCGAACAGCACCCAGCGGAGGTAATGAAGCTTCAGCGGCGCCAATAGGGTCGGGTCCGCTTCGAGCGCTTTCGCTACGGTGGGACCATATTGGCGAATCGTCTCCGCCTTGCCGGGCTTGACGTTCGCGATGATCGTGAACCCGTAGCAGGCAGGCGTTTTGGGGAAGATGGGGCCGTACTTTCCCTTTTCGAGATGATCGGTCGATTTGGGTATCGCGACGGCCTGAGGTCGGATCTCCATGGGCGCGCTCCTTTGCGGACGGCTGCTGATTTCGGTGATGCAAGCCGCTGCCCCGCGCGCCCCCCGCATGTGCTCGCCGCGCCCCTTCGCGAGGCCGGCGTCATCCTCCAGCCATCCCCGGCCCGCAAATGCTAGGGTCTCGGTCGATGTTGCCCGAGCGTCTCGGAGCGTTCGAGATCACCGGGATGCTCGGCGAGGGCGGAAGCGCCCTCGTCTATTCAGCGCACGACGGCGCGCGAGATGTCGCGCTCAAGGTCCTGCACGAAGAGCTCTGCGTCGACGAGAAGCAGGTCGAGCGTTTCCTCGCCGAGGCCGAGCGCATGCGCAGTGTGCGGCATCCTTCGCTGGTGCCCGTGCTCGGCGCGGGTTGCCTGCCCGGCGGTCGGCCTTTCATCGTCATGCCGCGGCTTCGCGGTCGCACCCTCGCGGCTCGTCTGGTCCACGGCCCGGTGCCGTTCGCGCGCGCTCTCTCGCTCTTCGAGGACGTGGCGCAAGCCGTCGCCGCGCTCCACCAAGCAGGCCTCGTTCACCGCGACATCAAGCCGGAGAATGTGTTTTGGTGCGAGCCTGAAGACGTACTCGTGTTGCTCGATCTCGGCATCGCGCGCGACACCTTCAGCGGTCCTTCGACGACGACCCGCGCCGGGTTTCAGCGCGGGACGCCGGCCTATATGGCACCGGAGCGATTGTTCGGGCAGCCGGCGAGCACGGCGTCCGACATCTACGAGCTCGCGCTCTTGTTCTACATGATGACGACGGCGCGGCTGCCTTGGGAGGAAGGCGACGCGCTCGGTCGGGTGAAGCCCGCGCTTCGGCCGCAAGATCGACACCTCCTTCCCGCGCAGCTCGCGGACGTCTTGCTCGAGGCGATGAGCTTCGATGTCACGCAGCGTCCTTCGACCGTGGAGACGCTGATGGCGAAGATTCGTCGCGCCACCACGGTGTTTGCCCCGACGGTGCTCGCGCCGATTACGCCGAACGTGCCGATCGGTCTTTGGCCTTCGTCGCCGCCCCCGGCCCACGCCGAAAGCGCGCCGCACGACGTCACCATTCAAACCCCGGACAAGGTGACGCTCAGGTCGCAGGACACGCCCGCGGTGCGCCCGTCGACCACGACGCCCGCGTCTGCGCCGCGCAGTCGCACGGGGCTCTTCGCTGTCGCGACCTTCGTCCTCGGTGCGGGCCTCGCCGCGGGGTTGGCGCTCGGTATCCCTGCATTGAAGAGCCGTCAGGCGCCGGCCGCTGCCGTGGGCACGCCGAGTGACGATTCGAGCGCAGCGGCGGAAGCCACGTCCGAGCCGAGCGCGCTGCCTGCTGCTTCTCTATCGATCGCTTCGTCGGAGGCTATCGAGTCAGCCTCTGCGCCCTCCGATTCAGCCTCGGCCGATTCGAGCGCATCGGCTTCGGCGAGCGTGGCGCGCTTCGCGAGCGCCGGGCCGATCAAAGAAGGAACGATCGACCCCGAGGCTGTTCGCTCCCGCGTGACTGCGCGTATGTCCGCGATGCAGGCGTGTTTGTCGACCGACGCGGCCAAACCCGATTTCCAGGGTGGCCGCGTGAACCTGCGCTTTTGGATCGGCACGAATGGGACCGTCACCTCGGCGACGGGCTCGAGCGCCGAGCTCTCACGCGCGGTCGTCGATTGTGTCGTCGGTCAGGTGAAGACGGTGTCGTTCCCCACGCCGGTGGGCGGGCCGGTCAACATCATCTTCCCAATCCGTTTCAAGCCGGCTCAGTCGTCGAGCTCCGGGTAGGGGCGGCGGCTGTTTACCAATTCGGCGAGCAGGTCTTGATATCCGCGGCCGACTTCGCGTCCCGAAGGCACTTCATGCGTTTTGCATAGGGAAGACGGCCAAACTCCGGCGGCTGCGTCTTCTTCACGCAGTCTTTATCGAAACCCTTCGGATCGACGCCGGTCTCCTTTTTCATGACCTCGCTGAGGTTCGCGCATACTTCCTCGGGTGATGGTGCGCGCAGCCATCCGAACCAGAAGACGAACGCGGCGAGGCCCAGGAGCCCCACCAGCACACCCAACCCGAGCAGAACTTTCTTCATAAGGATTCAGCCTTCGGTAACACTCATTCGGCAAAGTGCCACGCCTCGTACGACGGCGATCATCGCTCCTTCCCTTGGCCTCGTCCGAGCCCATTCACTATCCCGCTAGACTGAAGGAATCCGAATTGGGCGGAATCGACTCATTCGTCGAGCTCGGGATAGCGCCGGAAGATCCCCTGCTCGTTGAACGGAATGCGTCGAGGCGACGCGAGGTACGCCGCGATGTTCGGTCGGTCCGCCACGCGATCGTGCAGCGCGCGAAGCGCTCGGATCTTCCGCGCGTTGCGCTTCATCGCGCGCGGGAATGCGTAATCGAGGCCGTCGACGATTTGAAATAGCGAGAGGTCGACGTACGACACGGCCCGGCCGAGCATGTACGAGCCGGTGCTGCGCTCGAGCTCGCGATTGAAGTAGCCGAGGAACTTGGGAATCCGATCGGCGACGAACGCCTCGGCGCGTTTGCGTGCCTCGCGTTTCTGATCTTCGTAATATTGGTTTAGCGAAATGGGGTGATGGGTGTCGTGCACCTCTGCCACGAGGTCGGCGATGGTGAGCGCGAGCGCGTGGGCGAGGACACGCTTCGCCTCCGCTTTCGGGACAAGGCCGATACGAGGTCCCAAATAGGCGAGGATGTTCGCCGTCTGCCCGACGATGAGCGTGCCGGACTTCAAAAACGGCGGCGCGAACGGTGCAGGGGAGGGGGCGCTCTTCATGACGGCGAGCAGCTTCTCCACGCCGCCGCCCTTCGACGCGGGGAGGCGCGCGACGTCGACGTAGGGCGCGGCCGCGTCCTCGAGCGCGAGTCGAACGAACTCACCTCGTCCTTGGATTCCGGGCCAGTAATAGAGCTCGTATCGGTTCGGCATGTGCGAAGGCGTATCACGGACGGTCATTGCTGACGCGGCCTACGCTTTGTTCGGAGATAGCGCCGCGATCCGCCGGCCTTGGGCGGAGTCCTCGATGAGCTGCGCGAGGCGCTTTGCCCGTGTCTCTTCTTTCTTTGCGCTCATGACCCAATGGGTGACTGCGCGCCGATACCAGGGTGCCTCGCCCTCGACGTACGCGTGCGCTTTGCGATGACGCGCGAGCTGCGCGGCGAGGTTGTCGGAGAGCTTTACCGGCTCTTTCTGCTCGAAGGAGTAGACCCGCGATTTCTCCTCTTTTCGGTGGGAGAACGCAGTGAGCCCTGCCTCGCGCACGAGACCTTCTTTTTGGAGCTCGCCGATCCGCCGAATGTTGACCGCGCTCCAGATGCTGGTCGGCTTTCGCGGTGTGAATCGAATCATGTAGCGCTCGTCGTCGATCGATTTGCGCACGCCGTCGATCCACCCGAAGCACAACGCTTGATCGACCGACTCGGGCCAGGTGAGGCTCGGCTTGCCCGTGCCTCGTTTGTAATAACCGACCCAAAGCTCGTCTTTCGACGTGTGGTTCTTTTCGAGCCAGGTTCGCCATTCGGTCGGCGACCGGAAATATTTCGGGGTCGGGGTCACGCCGAGAAATGTAGATCGGCACGACAATGGCGCTGAAGTGCCATTACCTCAAAAAGCGCACGAGGGGGCTCGCGCCGCGGACGAGGCGCAGCGCCTCGATGGCCGCGCGAATGGTCGCGACGTCGGGGTCGTAGTCGTATTCGAGTGTCGCGACGCCGTCGGCGACGGTGAGCGTCGGCACGTCCCAGCGGGTCAAGGCGAGGAGCTTCGCGCGAACCCGCGGCGTCAAAATGGTGCGTGCGTCGTGGGTTCGAACGGCAAAAGCCGCATCGAAGGCTTGGTCCGTCGGCACTTCGGGACCGAAACGATCCCCGAAGCGGAACAACCGTTGAATGAAGTTGGTGCGCGGCAAGACGAGGAGCGGCTTCAGCGCGGGCGCGACCGTCGTTCCGAGCTTCGTCGACGTGATGAGGAACGCGCTCTGGCATTCGAAGTCGACGAGCAACGAAAAGGGTCCGTCGTCGAGGCGAAACGTCGCCCGGTAGCTCCACGGCATTCGCCCCTGGGGCTCGGTCTCCCATTGCGATGCTTCGACCTCGACACCGAATCGACCGAGGGCTTGCTCGACGTGTCTCGGGACGCGCCGCGCCTCGGCTTGCACCTCGGCCGGTGGCATGACCGTCAGCTGCACGGGTCGCTTTTTCTTCGACGCGAGAGGGGGAGGAGCGTCGCCGGGCCTGCGGGCCCGCGCTTCGATGTCCGAAACGTCGTCGTCGAGGTCGTCGAGAAGCGAGGCGTACGCCTCCATTGCGACGGCCCAATGTTCGAGCTCCGCTTCCCCTGCCGTCTGGCTGTCGGCTTCGTCGGCGTCGATGGCCTTCGTTGCCCGCGCGCGCGCTTCGAAGAGCGCGGTCCACGTCGGCTGATCGAGGAAGTGGAAGATCTCGGGCGAGATGCGCGTCTCCAGGCGCCGTATCTCGTCGCGGATGCTCTTCAATCGAAGAAGCAGCCCCGACGCCCTATCGCGATAGGCGCCCGTCACCGGCTGCTTCCGATCATTTCGCCGGCCCGGACGAGCCTTTCGCGATCTTGTTCGGCCCGAGACCCTCGACGAGCGAGTCGAACATCGTCCCGCCGAGCTCTCGATAACCCTTGATGGTGAGGTGAATCTTGTCCGCTTGGACCTTCGCCTCCGGCTCTTCGGACATGCGCGCGAAGCTGCCCTCACCGCCGAGGATCTTCCACGCGTCGAACCAGTAGCATCCGTGCGCCTTGGCGGCCTTCATCACCGTCTCGCGCATCTGCGTGACACGCGACTCGGCGTCGCCGCGGTCGGTCGGAGAGACGACGACGCAATCGGCATTCGAAGAGACGCTGCGCACGCGGCCGAGGAGCTCGCCGACCTGCTTTTCGACTTTGGCGTACGAAGGATTGGTGTCGCCGGCCTCGTTCGTTCCGTATTCGAGGATCACCAGGTCGGGTTTGCGGCGAGCTACCTCTTTGGTCCACGCGGCTTCGTCCCAGGAGAGCGCGGTGCCATAACGTGCGCCGTTGATCGCGAGCGTGTCGAGGACGACGCCCGGGTGCGATTGCGGATCGGATTCGACGACGACGCCGCATAGATCGGCTCGGCCGATCGGGCGGACGACGAACGGCGACTGTGTCGACGCGGTGAGCGACAGGTGCACGATCTCCCCGCGCTGCCCCTCTTTTTCGGTGAGGGTCACCTCGGGCTTGCCGTCGATCGAGTAGGCGACCGCGTCGCCTTTGTCGACGAGGCGGTAGCAGAGGTCGAAGCGCGCGCGGTCGCCGGGGATCGCGTCGGTGAACGTGAGCTCGACGCGCGGTCCGTCGTCGTAGCCGCTCATCATCAAGCCGCCGAGGCCATAGACGCCGTCACCTTGGCGCTTCGGCAAAACAGGCTTCTTCGGCCGCATCCGCCATTTGCCGTGGATGTCGAGCTTGATGCCGTCGTGGCGGTAGTTCTTGTAGCCGAGGTGAAGGAACCCGGGCCCCGCTTTGCCGAAGCGCGTGCCGAGCAGCTTGCGAACTTGTCCGGACCAGAAGTCGGCTTGGCCGTGCGAGTCGCCGAGCCAGACGATGCGGACGTGGTCGGTGCGCTGCTTCTTCTCGAGCGCGTCGAGGGCTGCGTGGAAGCGCGCGAGCTCGGGCGTCGTCGAGAGAAAGGGCGCGACGTCCTCTTGCTTGATGAGCGGCTCGGGCGGCGCCGGTGCGGGCGTCGCTTCGTCGGGCGCCGCGTGCTCGGTCGAGGCGACGGCGGCGGGGGCTCGGCTCGTCGGAGCGACGGGCGCCGCGTCGGATGCGCCACACGCCCCGAGAGCGAGCGTAGAGAGAGAAAGCGCAGCACCTACGCCGGCGCCGTGCGACAAGCGCCCGTGTTGTCGGTGACGCGCGCGCGCGCCATCGTTTCGATCCATCATCGCCGCTCGCCACCCTTCATGAAGACCGAGCCGGAGTCATTCGAATACCGTAGCCTGACACGGCGAGCGTCGCTCCTCGGCTTGCTCGGCGTGACCGCCGCGGGGGCTTGTTCCTCCGGTGACGAGCCGACCCCGACGCCGAGCGCGCTGCCTGCTCCGCTGCCTCCGATCGATCGTCCATCGACGGTGCATGCAACGGCGGTGGTGCGCGATGTCCAGCGCGTCCACGAGCGGCTGAAGTCCCGGTTCGGCTTCGCGATTCTGCCGGGCTCGACGTGGGAGGCATCCGCGGTCGTGCTCGCGGGTCTGTCGCTTTCGGCCGCGGATACCGTCGACGGCGCGGCGCCGCTGCACATCGCCGTCACACGAAGCGAGACGAACCTGCTCGATGTCGTCGTGGGGATACCGCTCCGTGCGCCGGATCGCCTCATCGCGAGCGCGATCGCTGGAGCCGACGCGCGCTACGGGCTTCGACGCGACGACGCTGCGCGCGTCGATCTGCTCGAGCCGCGGGCCGCCGGAGCTGCCGCGGGCATCGCGATCGGTGTCGCTCGCAATCACCTCGTCGTCGCGTCGTCGAGTGAGGCACTTCGCGCCGCCGCGGCGTTCGTCGCGGATCCCGGGCAGAGCGCTTTCGGGCTTCCAACCTCCGACATCCGAATGGACGTGGACGAGACCCTCGTCGCGGAAATTGGAAAACGATTCGCGGAGCGGATGCGAGCGGCGAAAGGCCCCGATTGGTCCGCGGTCGCTGCGATTGCATCCACCGAGCCGGAGATCGCGCGTTTGCTCGGCGCGCGCGGCGGCACGGTGACGGCCGACGTCGGCGAGACGGCGATTCGCGTCGGTGTGTCGCTCGCGTCGCGAGAAGGAAAGCCGCTCGAAGGATGTGTGAACGGCGGGCGCGAGCAGGTGCTTCGCCTCCACCCCGACGGGCTCGTCGGCGCGGTGACGTTTTCGAGCGAGGCGAGCCGAAAGCAGAGCGCGGCGCGCGCGGTGGATTGGCTGTCGTCCGCGCACCTCGTCGAGACCGAGCGCGCCGAGGCTGCGAGGCAGGCGATGGAGGCGCTCGCGGCTGCGCGTGGATCCGCGACGCGCCTGTCGATCGAGCTCAGCGAGATGGGGTGGGTGGCCTACGGTGGGACGGATCTGTCGAACGAAAAGGGCGCGAAACAAGCTCTCGAGGAGCTGGTGAAGGCGATCGGAAGCGACGATCGGACCGAGCCGGGCATGCAGCTCGTCGCGACCGAGACGGTGGTCGAATCGGTCGGAGAAGCCGTGCGGCTTCGCCTTCGACAAGTCGCGGACAAGGCCGAGTCGAAGACGATCGCGACGATCCTCTTGCGCGTCGAGGACGACACCCTCGCGCTCGCGACCGGCCCGGACGCTGCTTACGCATTGAAGAAGGCGCTGGCCGCAGAGGGTGTGAGCGCGATCGCCGAGCTCTCCGAAGGCGTCGACGCCGAGGCGGCGATCTATCTGCGCCTGAACGCCGGCGGGCTCACGGGTGGAAGCGGTGAAGCCAAAGAGCGCGACGCCGCGATCGTGTCCGTGCGTGCCTGCGAAGAGCCGATGACGCTGAAGCTGGCGCTCGAGCCGGGTGCGATCACCGCCGCGCTCGGCTGGCTCACGGAACGGAGAAGACCTTGATGTCCACGTGCATGTTGAAGCCCTTCGCGTAGTTCGCGCCGGGATCCATGTAGAAGAGCGCGACGGCGAGCGAGCCGTCGGGCGTCGCCGCAGCTTGTGAAGCGGTCGGCGTGAACTCTTTCGCGAACTCGAGCTTCGGAAGGGGCTGCGCCTTGAAGCCGCGCACGACGTCGAAATGGTCTTTGCGAAAGACCAGCTTGCCGCCGAGCGACCCGATGTGCGCGGTCGGGAACCCGGCGATCGGCTTGAACTCGACGGCCTCGAGCGCGATGGCTTTGTCGAGCTTCTCCTTCTTCAGCCAGGCGCTCGCCTTCGAGAGCAAGAGCTCGGAGTCGGACTCGCAGCCGGCGCCGACCTCACAGAGCGTGGCTTGGGATTCGTAGGCGTCCTTTTCCGACGCGACCGTCGCGATGACGCCCGTGCCGCTTCCTTCCTCGGTGTAGGTCGACACGATCAGGAACACCTTGCGCTGCGCGTTCCACCCGATGGAGCCTGCGAGGAGCTTCTCCGCGAGGCGCTCGCGCTTGGCGTCGGCGACCTCGTCCGACGGCTCGGCCTCGGCGGAAGCCTCGGGCTCGGCGGTCGTTTCCGCGGCGGGCTCTGCAGCGGGCTTCGCGTTCGCCGGCGGCGGCGCTTGCGTGGGCTCCTCGTATTGGAGGTCCATCGAGCCGCACCCGGTCGCCGCGATGCTCGCAGCAACGAGGAGGGGGGCGACGCGCGCCGTCAGTCCGAGAGCCGAGAGGGTCATCATTTTCCAACGGTAGGCATAGCTGGATGGGGCGGGGCAACAAGGCCCGAGCACGATGCTCCCGCCGAAAAGCAAGGCTTTTCGCCGAACGCATTTGCCGCTCTCATGACCTCGGTTTCCCGTGAACGCTCTATACATCGCGACAATGCCTGTCCTTGGGTCGCGCGTGTCGAAGCTCTTCGGCGTCATGCTCGTCGTCCTTTCGGTGCCCTCGTGTGGCGGCACCGATTTCGTGAAGACGGAGTACGAAGCCGAGCCGCTCGACCACTCGCGCGACTGGATCGAGGGCGGGCCCACCGCACGTGCCCCGGCGCAGGTTGCCCCACCGACCGGACAGCGTCGGGCCGACACCTTCCGCAACACGTATTACGACTTCCCCGCGGAGGGCGCCGGCAAGAAGGACGCGAAGGTCTTCGATGCGTCGTGCAAGGCCATCTCCGACGTGACGAAGGAGTTCCACGACAAGGTTTGTTTGCAAGGCAGCGGCAAGCTCGCGACCGGGCAGACCATCAGCTTCGCGAAGCGCGACTGCACGTGCGCCGCCGAGTGTCCGAAGAGCGGGCAGAAGATCTGCTTCGAAGCGCTCGATCCCAAGCAGTTTCCCTCGGGCCGCGGCGCGATGGGGCAACCGGTGACGCCGCTGCGGACGCTCGCTGTGGACGACGCGACGATCCCGCTGGGGTCGGTCGTCTACATCCCGGAGTACGAGGGCCTGCCGAAGCCCGACGGCTCCTCGCACGACGGATGTTTCATCGCCGAGGATCGCGGAAGCAAAGTGCAGGGCCTTCACGTCGACGTCTTCACGGGCGATCCGGCGACCACCAAAAGCTGGAACCAAGCCGTCCCCTCGAATGGAGGCGTCCACGTGGAGATCGGAGCTCCGCGTTGCGCGTACTTGAAGAAACAATGACCCTGCGATTCGCGTTCTTTTTTATCGCTGCGACCTTCGGTTTGGCGTGCTCCGCCGAAGCTCCGCCCGTCGAAGAACCTCCGCAGGCGCGCGCGACGGCGACGAGCGATGCCCCGGAGGGACCCGTGAGCACCACCTCGGCGACCGCGACTCCCGTCGAGCCGACGAGCGCTCCTGTCGCGACGGCGACGGCCAGCGCGACGGCGACAGCGTCCGCGAGCGCGGTTGCCGACGATGGATCGATCAACCGAATCGAGCTCCGTTTTCAGGACGCCTCCGTCCCGCCGCCGCACCACCGCAGCTACACGATCACCGTCACGCCAAACCAGATTCGGAAGGTCGTGGACAGCTACGGCAACATCGTCAGCGACGACGCCGCGAAGCTCGAAAAGGCCGATTTCGACAAGCTGGTCACGGATCTGAAGAAGCTCGGCATCAAAGACGGCGCTGGCAGCTCCGGAGGTTGTACCGGCGGTACTGGTCGATCGCTCAAGGTGTTCGCGGGCTCGAAGACGGTCATCGACTCGTCGCTGGAGTCCTGCGGCGGGAAAGAGTCGGGCCCGCTCGTCAAGGCCAGGGCGTGGATGGACGCGGTCGAGAAGAAGGCGCCCTCCGGCCTTCCGGTGAAGAACCAGTCGAACCCGGGCGTCATTCAGTAATCGCCGAAGTAACGGGGCGCCGGCCGGAGCCGAACGAAGCCCGGGACGGCGCGGACCGGTCGCGCGTTTGCCCGTCGGACGCCGACACGACGACCGTACCGGCGAGAAATCCACCCCAAGGCCCGGGCCCTAAGTGATAGCGTTTTCATCCGCCCATACCTCTTCGTTTTCCCGCGTGAATGGCCGCTGACAATCCCGCCTCCAACCCCAACGCCGACCCTGCCGGTCAGGACGAAAAGGCTCGGGCCCGCGCGCGGCTGGGCAAGACGATCAAGGGGAAGTATCGCCTCGATTCGATGCTCGGCATCGGCGGTATGGCGACGGTGTACGCGGCCACGCACCGCAACGGCTCGCGCATCGCGCTGAAGATCCTCCACTCGGAGTTCGCGCGCGACATCGGGATCCGCGACCGCTTTCTTCGCGAGGGATACGTCGCCAACAAGGTCGACCATCCGGGCCGCGTTGCGATCCTGGACGACGACGCGACCGAGGCGGACGAGCCGTTCCTGGTCATGGAGCTGCTCGAGGGCGAGACACTCCAGCAGATGTGGAAGCGCATGGGCCGGAAGATCCCGGTGCCCGACGCGCTCGATATTTCGGAGCAGTCGCTCGACACGCTGCAGGCGTTCCACGCGGTCGGCATCGTCCACCGCGACATCAAGCCCGCAAACATCTTCATCACGCGCGAAAAGGTGGTGAAGCTGCTCGACTTCGGCGTCGCCCGCATGCGCGAGGCAGGCGGCGACAAGACCCGCGCAGGTACCGCGCTCGGCACGCCGTCGTTCATGGCGCCGGAGCAGGCGATGGGTCTCACCGAAGGCGTCGATGGGCGCGCCGACGTGTTCTCGATCGGCGCGACGCTCTACGCGATCTTGAGCGGCCAGCGCCTGCATCAGGGCCGGAGCGACAACGAGGCGTTCATCCTGGCGGCGACGCAGCCGGCGCCTTCGCTCGCCCGCGTCGCGCCGGATCTGCCGGTCGAGGTGATCGCGCTCGTCGACAAGGCGCTCGCGTGGGACCCGCGCAACCGGTTCGACACCGCGCACGTGATGCGCGACGAGTGCCTGCGCCTTCTCGGTCAATACAAGCCGCAGGCGGTGCCGGTCGCCGCTCCACAACAGGCGCGCGGCTTCGAGCCGATCGCGACGCCCGAGCCTGCACGCGCGAAAGACGCGGAGCCTGCGGCCGAGGTCCCCGCGCTCGAAACGGATCCCGCCGTCCAGCGGCTCATCGACATCTTTCGTCGGATCGAGCGGCTCTTGCCCGCGGTGCGCCAATACGGCTGGCAACATCCGGAGGCCGAAAACAAGCTCCGTGCGACGCACCAAGCGCTCGTCGAGGCCCTGCGCGAAGATTCGAAGAACGTCTATTGGACGCTGCTTCCGTACTCCTTCACGCATCGAACGCAGACGGTGTGGGAGCCGCCGGCGCCGTTCGACGTCGTCCCGTACAACCTGTTCGCGGCCGGCATTCGCAACTTCCGCGTGCAGCCCGGCGTGACGGAGCAAGAGGTGAGGGGGTTCTGCGAGGTTCTGCTGATCGACCCGTACAAAGACCTCACCCCCGAGGACGACATCGCGACCGCGCTTTGGGAGCGGCAGCTCCTCGCCATTCGCTACGACGCGATCAACGTCTTCGCCGAAGGTGACGCCGCGGACCGCGAGGCGTTCTACGAAGAGGCCGATCAGCTCGAGGTCGTCGCGCGGCGCGCCGCGGACGAGCGCGCGAACCGCGCCGAAGCCGCCGCGATGAACGTCCGCGTCGACGCCCAAGCGATGGAGGTCACGAAAAACGCCGCGAAGGCGCTCGCGATCGACCCGGTGGCGAAGAAGGCCGTCGGCGCGCAGCTCGAGACGAGCCCGGAGCGCTGGAGCGAGCGGTTCGTCGAGGTCCTCGCGGACGCGTTCATCGACACGGTCAAGCGCCGCGACTCGCAGCTCATCGGTGAGCCCCTCGACGCGAGCGCGCGCGACCTGGTGCTCTCGCGCCGATTCGACGTCCTCTTTCCGATGTACGACGCGCTTCGCCGTTCGACGGAGGGCGCTGTCGCAACGCAGCGCTTCCACGGGATCGATCCGCGGACGATCCCGCCGATGCTGACGCGCGCGATGTTCGGGCCGGAGACGCTCAAGCTCCTGCTCGTCGAGGCCGTGCGCTCGACCCAGCAGGCGCTCATGCAAGGGCCCTCGGGCGCGACAGGGCCCGCCGCGGATCTCGACTGGGTCGCGCAGCGGCTCGCATACGTGCTCAACGACCTCGGCACCGAGCACGTAAACTCGATCATCGGCGTGCTCGATCAGGTTCAGCACGAGCGCCTTCGCGGCGTGCTCTTCCAGTTCCTCCAGCGCGCGATGGCCGGCCGCGAGAACGAAATTGCCGAGCGCATCCCGGGCATGTCGATCGAGACGGCGCGCCCGCTTCTGCGCCTCCTCGCCGCGATCAAGACGCAAGGCGGGTGGGAAGCGCTCCGGCGGCTCGCGACGTCTCCGAACCCGACGATGCGGTGCGAGGCGACGGCATACCTCGCGCAGACGCCGGATCAGCTGCGCGACGACCTCACCAAGCTCACCGAGGCGCCGAATCCCGAGCTACGTCAAGCGGCGCTCCGGACGATGGCGTACCATCAGGTGCGAGCGGCCGGGCCGCTCCTGGTGAAGCGCGTGCAGGACCCTACGTTCAACCAGCTGCCGGTGCCGGAGCGGCGCGAGCTCTTGAGCGCGCTCTACGCGCTCAACCCTCAACGCGGCGAGCAGATCGCCGTCGAGATCGTCCAGAAGCACGGCCTCCTCGTCGACGACGCGCTCGAACAGACGCGTGCGCTGTGTGCCGAGCTCCTCGGTCAACACGCGCAAAACCGCGACGCGCTCGAAGCGGTTCTGCAGGCGTCACGCCGTCGATGGTGGAACACCCAGCCGCTGCGTGAATCGGCGCTCCTCGCCGCCGACGCGATCGCGAACCGTCTCGGGCTGCGGATTTCGCCCGCTGGGGAGGTGGTCGGATGATGCAGGCCTCGCCCGCCAGGCTGGACATCATCACCGAGAACGTCGGTGAGAACATCCGCCGCGTCCAAGCGCGCGATCTCGCGGCAACCGTCGTACAGGCGATCTTCCGCCTCGCGAAGCAGGCGACGCTGCACTCGCTCGACAACCAAGCCGTCGTTCGCCAGGTCGAGGAGACGGCGAACATCATCAACGACTACGGCAACCGCACGGATCAGAACGTCTCGATCCTGTTCGCGTTCGGCTCGATCTTCGTCGGCGGCCAGCTCCTCAAGGCGAACCGCCAGGTGTACGAGGGCGCCGTCGAGCTCGGGGAGATCCTGAAGAAGTACGGCTTTTCGGAGCTGGCGATCGCGCGCAATGTCTCGTCGCAAGATCTGTTCGCGTTCGTCGCCGCGATGTCCGAGGTCCATCGATCGGGCCGCGGTCAAAACCTCGAGAAGCCCTCGGCTCGCATTCGTATGCGTGCAGTGGCCGACGCAGCGCTCAAGCGCGGCGCGATGGTCGAGCGCCTCGACGAGACGCAGGCGGTCATCCGGATGTATTCGTCCGCGATCGTCATCATGCGGCGCTTCTTCGAGCAGCTGCAGCGCGGTCGATACGAGCTGCCGCAGCGGGTGAAGCGCATCGCGCAGATGCTCGTCGACCTCTCGCGCGGCGAGACGCCGGCGTTCCTCGGCGTCACGGCCGCTCGCAACGCCAACCAGGACGAAGCGGGCCGCGCGGTCAACACCGCGATCCTCGCCGTCTCGATGGCGAGGCAGATCACCGACGACATCGTCATCCTCGCGCGCGTCGCGATGGCCGCGCTGCTGTTCGACACCGCCCGGCCGCGTCTCACCGGCACGGTGGGGCCGAACCCGCCGGCGATCATGCCGCGGCTCAGCGACGCACAAGAGCTCGAGGTTCCGGCTGCGACCGCAGCGGTCCTGACGGCGCTCGGCCACGTCAACGAGCCGACCGTCATGAGGACGGTGCTCACCTACGAGGCGCATTGGCTGCGGCGTGTCCGGCAGCTCGGTCCGATGTACCGGGGCGTGCGCGCGGCGACGCTGCAATCTCGAATCGTCGCGATCGCACGGCGCTTCAACGATCTGCTGACGCCGGCACCCGGCGCCGATCCGATGTCGGCCGAGGACGCGCTCCTCACCCTCGAGCAAGAGGCGACGGACCCGTCGGATCACACGGTCATCCGGCTCCTCGTCGCTGCTCTCGGGATCTTCCCGCTGGGCACGATCGTGCAGCTCGGCTCGAACGAAATGGCGCTCGTGATCTCCACGCCGCCGCACCCGTCGATGTACTCGCAGCCGCGCGTGCGGGTCGTGTTCGATCCCACGGGGCGGCAGCTCCCGCAGCCGCTCGACTTGGACTTGTCGACGCTCGGTGCGCAGGATTCGCGAAAGCAGATCGCGCGCATCGTTGCGCCCGCCGACGACGCCTCACGTGCGCAGGCGAAAGCCGCGCAGCAACGGCGTAGCCCGACCCTCGAGCAGCGGAGCGGACAAAGCGGTGCGGCTCAGCAGAGCTACCCGAGTCAGACGAACCCGAGTCAGACCAGCCCGAGCCACCTCTCGAGCCAGAGCCATCAGAGCCAGCCGAGTCATCAGAGCCAGCCGAGTCATCAGAGCCAGCCGAGCCATCAGAGCCACCCGAGCAACCAAAGTCATCCGGGTCAATCGGGCCAGAGCTATCCGAGCCAGGGTGGCTACACGCCCTCGGGTGCGAGCCCGGTCGCGCAATACGCAGCGCCCGCGGTTCACGACGGGTACGCCGAGCAACAACGCATCTACGAGCAGCAGCTCGCCGAGTACGAGGCGAAGAAGGCGGCTTACGAAGCGCAGAAGGCTGCCTACGAAGCCGCGCTCGCACAACAAGCGCTCGCGGCGCAGCAGGCGCAACAGCAGGCCTACGCTCAGCAGGAAGACGCGCCGACCGATCACGGCGATGGCGACGAGGCCGCGACCCGCGCCGTTGCCTGGGGCGGTGCCGAGGAGTCGTCCGCCGACGGTCAATCGACCAAGATCGGCGATCCCAACGCCGTCGCTGCGATGCTGCAGGCGAGCGCGCAACCCGAGCCGCGCCCGTCAGCCGGCGGATTCCGCACGCCGCCGCCTGGCAAGTTGCTCACGCCGCCTCCCGGCAAGATGCTCACGCCGCCTCCGGGCAAGCTCACGCCTCCGCCAGGAAAGGCATCGACGCCGCCTGCGAAGACGCCGCCTCCGGGCGCCGCGATCGCGCGCGCTGCGACGCCGCCTCCGCGTCAGCCGACGCCGGCGCCGGCCGCCGTGGAAGAGCCGCCGCCGCAAGCGACCGCCGAGGGCACGCTCGTCAAGACGCCGCTCGTGCACCTGTTCGTCTACATGCTCGATCAGCGGCTGACCGGAACGGCGACGTTCAGTCCCCCGGGTGGCGTGGTCCACAGCGTGTACTTCGACAAGGGTGTCCCGTCGAAGTGCAAGACCGGCGGCATGGTCGCGCCCCTCGATCGTGTGCTGCTCGAGATGAACCTCCTCGACGAAGCGACGCTTCGTCAGAGCCTGATGGAGGTCGTCAAATCGAAGATGCTCCACGGGCGGCATCTCGTGTCGAAGGGCCTGCTCGACGGCGGCACGATCCTGAAAGCGTTGAAGCAGCAGCTCGTCCGCAAGCTGCTCTTCTTGTTCGAGCTGCCGCCCGAGACGAAGTACGCGTTCTACGGGAACGTGAACATGCTCGCGAATTACGGCGGGCCCGAGCTCACGCCGGTCGAGCCGCTCGCGATCATCATGACGGGCGTGCGCATGCGCGGCGAAGACCCCCTCGTGGATCAGACGCTGACCCGGCTTTCGAAGCGCCAGATCGGGCTGCACATCGATGCCGAGCTGAAGCGCTTCGAGATGCAGAAGGAGGAGGCGGCGGTCGTCGACCTGCTCCGCATCCGCAAGATGTCGCTCGACGAGATCGTCGCAGCGAGCGTCGCGCACGAGCGCACGGTGCGGCTCACCCTCTACGCGCTCGCCATCACGCGGCACCTCGAGATAAGCGGCGTGCAGGGCAAACCGCCCGTCGGCGTCACGATGCGCGACCGCGCGCCGCGCGTCGAAATGGCCGCGCCGGAAGAGGCGGCTGCAGAGGCTGCGTCACCGCGCGCACCCGCGGCAGCGCCGCCTCCGCGCCCTGCTCCGGCGCCGGCCGCTCGCGCACCCGAACCGGAGCCCGAGCCGGAGCCGGAAGAGGTCGAGCCCGAGCTCGAAGAAGAGCCCGAGCCGCCTCCGCCCGTACAGGCACCGATTGCGATCGCGCCGCCGGCTGCGATCGCGCCGCAGTTCCGCCCCGCGCCGACGCCACCGATCCAGCAGCAACAGGCAGCGGATGCGAGTGGTGGCGGGACGTTCGTGATGAACCCGGCGGCCGCTGCGAACGCGCTCGCGCAAGCGGGCCACGCGCACGCCGCGCAGGGCTATCCGCCGGCGGCGCCGCAGGGTTACCCCGCGCCGAACGTCGCGATGCAGCCCCCGGCCTACGGCGCGCAGCCCTTCGCCCCGCAAGGCTATCCCCAGCAAGGCTATCCGCAGGCCCCGCAGGGCTACCCGCAAGCGCCGCAGGGCTACCCGCAGGCGCCACAGGGTTATCCGCAAGTACCGCAGCAGGGGTATCCCGCCGCGCCGCAGGGCCCCTTCGGCCAACCGCAAGCGCAGCCGTTCGCGCCTCCGCAGCAGCCCTTTGCGCAACAGCCCTTTGGGCAGCAACCGTTCGGGCAGCAACCGTTGGCGACGGCGGCTCCCGCAGGTGCTTACGGCGCACCGCCGATGCAATCGGCGCCGCCGGCTCCGCCCGCATACGGGGCCTCGCCGAGCTTCCCGCCTCAGGCCGCGCCGAGCATTCCGCCGATGGCATCGCAGCCGCCGCCTGGGCCTGTCATGGGCGCCTCGCCGGCACCTGCCGGAAAGCCGGGCGCGATACCTCCCTCACACTTGTCGGTGGAGCACCAGCATCGTTGGCAGGAGATCCACCTCAAGTCGAAGCGAATGGACAACGAGAACTTCTACGAGCTTCTCGGGGTCGAAAAGAGCGCGACCGAGCCTCAGATCCAACAGGCCTATTTCAAGGTCGCCAAGGCCTGGCACCCCGACCGCCTCCCGTCGGAGCTTCATGAGCTCAAATCGATGGTCTCGTCGATCTTCGCGAGGTTCAACGAGGCGTACAACACGCTCAACGACGCCTCGAAGCGCTTCGACTACAACAAGAGCCTCGACCAGGGCGGCGGCGCGCCCGCCGACAAAGAGGCCGAGGCGGTGCAGCGCGTCGTCGACGCGGCCATCGAGTTCCAGAAGGCCGAGGTCATGCTCAAGAAGAACGACCTCGTCGGCGCCGAGGGGTATGCGAAGCGGGCATCGCTCGCCGATCCCGAGCAGGTCGAATACATCGCGCTGCTCACGTGGATTCAGGCGCAGCGCCGCGGCGACCCGCCGATCTTGCCCGAGGGTAAGACGAGCACGTTCTACGACGACCTCATCTCGATCTACGACGGCATCCTCGCGAAGGAGCCGATGTTCGAGCGCGCCCTCTTCTACCGCGCGGTGCTTCTGAAGCGCGCCGGCAAGGAAGAGAAGGCGATTCGCGATTTCCGCCTCGTCGTGCAGCTCAATCCGAAGAACATCGACGCCGTGCGCGAGGTCCGCATCGCGCAGATGCGAAAAGAAAAGAAGCGCAAGGACGAGGAAGGTCTCCTCGGAAAGCTCTTCAAGAAGTAGCGGTATCGTCGCGGCGCCGCATCCCGGCGGGTCTGCAAATCGAGTAGCGTGGGAGCCATGCGTATCGCGCTCGGCTTCCTCGCGGTCTCGATCGTTCTCGGTGCCTGTGGCGACGACGGAGCGGGCGCGGCCGGCGGCGGCGGCGCAGCGACGGGCGGCGATTCGGCGTCGGGTGCAGGCGCGCCGGGCGGTCAAGGCGGCAATGGCGGCGGCACCGGCGGCGTCGAAGAAGAAGGCGGCGCGGGCGGCGGTGAGGTTGGTGGGTCGAACGAGGGTGGGGCAGGCGGCGGAATCGGCGGGGCAGGCGGCGGTGGGCCGGCCGACGGTTACGGCGAGCTCTCGGGCACGTGTGGTGTCCTCGACGCGCAGGACGTCGCCTCACCCGACCCGGATCTCATCCAGGGCATCATCGACTTCTCGGCGCGACCCGCATTCGACGTCTCGTTGCTCAGCTCCGGTGGGCAAGAGATGTACGCAGACGGCAACCTCGGCGGTAGCTCGCTCTATTCGGAAATCTTCGCATACGAAGTCCTCTATCGGTGCGACGCCGCTGTCTACCTGAAGTCGGAGGCGGAGATTGTCTACCAAACCGAAGGCAAGAAGACGGATCTCCTCATCGAGCTCGACGGCGAGAAGGTCGGCGTCAGCGTCGTTCGCGCGATGAGCTACCCGGAAGGCTCACCGTACCCGGTCAGCCAGGCTTACGACGTCCTGGAGGGCAAGCTCGCAGACATCATTCAGAGCTCCCAGAACGTCGCGCCCGAGGATGCCTGGCAAAAGCAATTCCTCTCCGTCCTCGCGCAGACGCCGGACCACGCGGCCGCCATCGTCGAGGCCTACGCGATGGTTCCCGCCGAGACCAAAGCTGACACGATCGTCATCATTACGGTCACCGAAGGCGAAGACGATTTCATCTATTACAACCAGTAGCGTCGGGGGTTGGCCGCTCGGAGGGGGTGGGCCGCGGCGATCGACGTGCTCGACGTGCGGCGGGCCGCGGCGAAGACTGGCGCGCTCGACGAGCGGTTGGGGACGGGTTCACTTCCCTCGAAAAACGCGTGGTAATCGCGTTGTTTACCTCGCGTTTTTCGGCGCGATGACACCCATGCCTCGGGCATCGCCTCGACTTCGCTCGCTCGCCGCGGCGCCCCGTTCAGCGCGCGCCGCGAATTCAGCGCGCGCCGCGAATTCAGCGCGCAGCCGCGCGCGTCGTTCCCAACGCGCGTAGTGCGCGGTGGATCGTCTCGTCTTCGCACACGCCCACGCGGCCCTCGTGATCCGGCCACGGGACCTTCTTCATGAGATCTTTGTCGCGCACGTCGGGGCCGCGCCAAGTCGTCGGCGCGTGAAGCAGCTTTTCCTCCGCTTCGCCCGTTGCCGGTAGGCCGAGCGCGACGTGCGGTGAGACGCCCACGCGCTGCAATGGCGAGCCATCGGGAAGCGCGAAGACGAGGGTCGTCAAGCGCAGCACGCCGGAGCCGACGTCGTCATCGAGGTACTCTTGCGCGCAACCTTTGCCGTACGTGCGCGATCCGAGGACGACGCCACGGTCGTAAGCGGCGAGCGCGCCCGCGAGCATCTCTGCAGCGCTCGCGGAGTCTCCGTCGACGAGGGCTGCGACAGGTCCGCTCCAACGTGATTCTTCGCGCGGCTTCGGTGCGCGATCGATCTCGATCTCGCCGTCGCGTCGCTTCATCGGAAAGAGGGCAGCACCCGGCAGGAACATGCCGAGCGCGGCGAGCG
This sequence comes from Polyangiaceae bacterium, assembly GCA_013361525.1. Classification (GTDB taxonomy): domain Bacteria; phylum Myxococcota_A; class Polyangia; order Polyangiales; family Polyangiaceae; genus Xiheicaenibacterium. The sequence goes on from JABFXY010000026.1 coordinate 143,202, forward strand.
CACCGTCCGTGGAACCACCGCCATTGCCGCGAAGATCGAGGAGCACGCCGAGCGGCCTGTCCCCATGCGTCCCCGGCTTCATGTGGGGTCGCTCGAAGAGCACCGAAGACAGTCGCGCGCCGAGATCGTCCGGGACGTCGCCGATCTTCACGACGAGGACGTAGCCCTTGCCGTACGAGACCTCGTGCGCTTCGAGGCCGGCGAGCTCCTCGGCGGGTGGTGGGACGGAGAGGAGCTCCATCTCCGGGCTGACCTCGACGGCCGTGGGACGCGTCGCGCCCGCGCGAAGGTACGTGACCGCGATCGGCTCGGGGTCCGCGATGATCGAGAGCTGATTCGCCTGCTCGACGCTCAGCCCGGCGACAGCGACTGTCCCGATGCGAAGCACGACGTCGCCGTTCTTCAGCGGAGCGTGCGCGCCTTCGTCGATGCGCACGCCGAGGCTCGTCCGCGTCATGTCGGACCACAGCCTCGGGGGCGGGTCGACCTCGAGATCGAGGTCGTAGATGCTCGTCTCTTCGTCGAGCGGCGCCCACGCACCGTGCGGATCGACCTGCGGAACGTACGCGCGCACCGCTGCAGCGAGCACGATCTTCGACCACTCTTCGGGCGTCTTCTCCGGCACCGTCCGCGCGACCGCCGCGTCCGCGAGGACGCCGAGATCCGCACCGTACGCGTGTTCGATCGAACCGATGCCGTGCCCGAGAAGCCGCGCGAGCTCGCGTCCCGGACGCGTGACCTTGCCGTCTTCGAACGGTGTGCTCGACGCGATCTCCCAGCGCTTCTTCGGATCGATCGGGAGCCTCTGACCGAGCGCGCGGGCGTCGAGCAGCTCTTTGCGCACCGAGCCCACCCACGTCGCGAGCGTTTGTCCGACCTGCTCCGCCGCGGCGCAGGGGCCGGATCCCGGCGCTGCCTCGAGCTCGGCGAGCAACGACGGTCCAACCTTGGTGAGCAGCGCCTGCACCGGAGCATCGGGCGCGACACTCCATAGTCCGTGGGGATCGAGCCAATCGCTGGTCGCGAACACGAAACGTTTTCGATCGACGGGCTCCGCGGGCGTCGCGAGGTTCGAGCGGGCTTGGGCGACGATGCGGCGAGCCTGATCGCAAGCGAGCGCAGGAGCCTCGCCAGTCGGGAACACGAGGCCCCGCGCCGGCTCACACTCGACGTCGTTATCGACCTGCGGCGGCGGCGCATCCGGCTCGAGCGGGATCGGAGCCGTGGTCGGTGCAGGCGACATCGGCGGTGCCGGTTGCTCGAGGCCGCCGGTCGGTTCCGAGCTGCCGACGAACAAAATGCCGGCGATGCCCAACGAGAGCGCGAGGACGGTGCCCACGGCCACCGCGCGAATTCTTCGCGCGCGTGTCGAAGGCAAGCTTGCTCGAGGAGGCGAGTCGGTGCTCAACGTTTGGGGCTCGGCCTTTCGTCGACCGATACGTTTTAGCACTACCGGGCCCGCGCCGGCTAAGGCTCCGGAGCGCGTCGAACACCCACCAAGAGGGCGGCCGGATCCAAGTTTCAGGACCGCGAAAGAGTTCGCTCGCTATGTACGGCTATCGGCAACGTTTGCGCGAAAGTGCTCTTTTTAACCTGTGAAAGTCAGGCACCGACCTTGCTGAGGCACGTTTGCGCGTGCGCGCTCATGCGACGCACGTGCGCCGAAGAAGGGAGGCGTCATGAGCCAGGTGACCGACAGAACTGCTCTCACGTCGTATCGGGCCGATATCGCGTCGAAGAAGCCGCTCAGCCCACGCCAAGAGCAAGATCTCGTGGTTCGCTGGCGTGAGGGCGACAGCCGTGCGGGCGCCCTCCTGATCGAAGCTTGCCTTCCGTTCGTCATGACGATCGCGCTCGAGTACCGCCGCTGGGGCATCCCGACGGAGGACATCGTCCAGGAGGGAAACATCGGCCTCTTGAAAGCCGCGGTTCGCTTCGATCCGGGGCGCGGCTGCCGGCTCGTGACGTACGCCGCGTATTGGATCCGCGCGGAGATTCGCGACTTCGTCGTTCGCTCGTACCGCGTGGTTCGTCTCGGTGCATCGAAGGCCGAGCGGCGGGCGCTGCGTCACTATCGCAAGACGCGCGAGCGAGATCCCGAGGCGCTCGCCGCTGCGAGCGGGCTCTCGGTCGAAAAAGCGGAGCGGCTGCTTCCGCTGCTGATGGTGCGCGACGTGAGCCTCGATGACCGCGACCCGGAGGGCAACTCCCCGAGCGATCGCATCGCGTCGTCGATCAGCTCGCCGGAGGAAGACGTCGCGGGCCGCCAACACCACCAGCGGATGCGCGAGGCTCTCCAAGCCGCACTCTCGTCGCTTACCCCACGCGAGCGAACGATCGTCGAGCAGCGTTACCTCGTCGAACGACCGCTCACGCTCGAGCAGGTAGGCGTGCAGTTCGGCATCAGCAAGGAGCGCGTTCGCCAATTGGAAGAGCGCGCGAAGCAACGGATGCGCGCTTCGATCGACGCGCTCACCGCGGATCCGTCGTCGCCCCAATCGCCGACGCAAGCCGTCGCCGCTTGACCCGGTTGGGCCCGGCCGGGTCGGGCGCTCGGATCTCGACTCGGCCACCCTCGCCTCAAGCTGCTAACCTCCACGGCCGTCGCCGTGGGCCACTCGCTCGCACCTCCGGATGCCATCGTCGTGCTCGGCTGTCGCGTCGAGCCTTCGGGGGATCTCTCGCCGACGCTCACGCGCCGAGCCGCGTGGGCGCGCGCTGCATTCGAGGCGAAGCTCGGCCGCTACGTGGTTCCGTCGGGCGGGCGGCGCTGGGGTGATCATGTCGAGGCCGAGCAGCTCTCGCGGTGGCTCGCGCGCGGTGGTGTGCCCTCCGATGCGATCTTCGCCGAGCGGCTCTCGCTGACCACGGCGGAGAACGCCGTCTTCTCGGCCGAGGTACTGACGCGGCTGCGCGTGCGTCGCGCCGTCATCGTCACCTGCGCTTGGCACATGCAGCGCGCGCTCGCCTGTTTTCGAAGGGCAGGCGTCGATGCTCTTCCGTTGCCCGTTCCCGCGGCTCCTTCGACGTTGTTTGCGCGCCTCTACAGATCAGGCCACGAAATCGTCTCGTCGCGGCTCGATGCCATGACGATGGAACGCATACGGCGCGTCCGAGCGACGCGCGGTTCACATCCCTTCGACGAGCGCATCTCGACCGCCGCGCGAGGGATGGAGGGGACGTCCTAGATGCGGTTCGGCTCGGCTGCGTCAGCCATCGCTGCCACCCTTTCGTTCGTGCTGGCGTGCTCCGATTCGAACCGGGGTAGCGCGGCGTCGTCTTCGGCCAGCCCCTCGGCGTCGAGCTCGAACGCGCCGACGCAAGCCGCCGTCGCCACCCCCGAGGGAGCGGCACGCTCGGCGGTCATCCGCGAAGCCGAGCATCGCCGCGCCCCGCTGATGATCGAAGACGCGGACCTCACCTCGCGCGACGTGACGGTTCGTCGTGCGGCCGCGCGCGCTCTCGCCCGCATCACCGGTCCGAACGCGCGCCCCAAGCTTCTGCGGCTGCTCGGCGACGAAGACGCCGAGGTCGTCACGTGGGCGGCGTACGGCCTCGGCTTCGATTGCAATGACGCCCGCGACGTCCACGTCGATGCCCTCGTCGCTCGCGCGCTCGCGCTCCCCGACGACGACTCGTTCGACAACGCGTTCGTGGCCATCGCGCGCGCCGTCGGCGCGTGCGCCTCGCCCGCGCGATCCGAGACGACGCTCGTCGCTTGGCTCGGCGCGAAGCCGTCCCGCGCGCGCGGGGCGAGCCTCGGCCTCGGCGACTTCGCCAGCCGCACCAAACGCCTTCGCGAAGAGAGCTGGGTGTCTCTCTTCGCGAGCGCAGCCGGCGGCGTCAGCGCCCCGGCCGTGCCCGAGTCGCTCTATGCGGTCTCGCGCGTCGACAACGTCCCGCCGAGCGTCCTCGACCGCCTGACCGAGGTGGCGTCCGCGCGGCTCGCCGAGCCGGGGCCGTACCGGTTGTTCGCGATCCGTGCGCTCGGTCGCGCGAAGGCGCAGGGCCTCGCGCCGCTCGAGCGTGTGCTTCTCAAAGGGGATGGCTTCACGATGCCCGAGCGCGTCGAAGCCGTTCGCGCGGCTGCCCGTCTCGGCTGGGACGGGCAAGTGCTCATCGGCAAGCTGATCGACAAGCTCGCAGCTGCGCCAGCGCTCGAAGGAGGCGAGGACGGCGCCCTCTTGCTGGCGGCGCTCGCCGCTGCGACGGACGCGAAGGTCGCGCCGAAGGCGCTCCCTGCGCTCGCTGTCGTTCCTGCGCCGGCCGGCGCGAACGAGCGCGGCCGTCGTATCACCTCGCTCGTTCGATGTGCTGCGGCGCTGGTCCCGCGCGAGGTGAAGGCAGACACGCCGGCGCTCGTCGGGTGTGACCTCGACAGCGGCTGGATCGGCAAGACCGCGCTCGCAGAGGTCATCGGACGCTCGGAGATCCGAGGTCGCGACATCGAGAAGTTCAAAGCGCTGTCGACGGACGCCGACGCGCGCGTGCGCGAGGCCGCGATCGCGCTGCTTTCGCTCCATCCGGAGATTCCGGACACGCACGTGATCCTCGCGACCGCGCTCGCCGCGAAGGAGCCGGGGGTCGTCTACGCCGCTGCCGAGCAGATCAAAGCGAGCCCCCGCCTCGCTTCGGCCCCTGTACCGGCGCCGAAAAAGAAGCCGAAGAAGAAGGGCAAAGAGGGCGAACCGAAAGAAGGCCAGACACCCGAAGAGCCGCCGCCGCCCGTCGCCAAAGCCGTCGAGGACGCGCTCGTATCCGCGCTCGAACGTGCCGAGCGCGAATACGACCTGGAGCTCCTCGGCGCGGTCATCGAGGCCGTCGGCGCGCTCGGCCAAAAGACGCTACTACCGAAGATCCAGCCGTATTGCGGGTCAATCTACCCGTCCGTACGGGCCCACGCGACGAACGGCATTGCGCTCTTGTCGGCGGGCCGAAGGCCGACCTGCACCGCGCCCGACAAGTCCGACGCCATTGCGCCCGAGGCGCTCGAGCCGCTCGGCGAAAACACAAAGCTCGTCTTCGACACCGACGCCGGCGAGCTGACGATCGAGCTCGACGCGGCGGTCGCGCCCGTCGCGGGCGCGCGCTTCGTCGCGCTCGTGAAGCGGGGCTACTACGACGGAAACGTCATTCATCGCGTCGACCCGAGCTATGTCGTTCAGTTCGGATCGCCGGCCGCCGATGGAATGGGCGGCCCCACGGATTTGCCGCCCGTGCGCTGTGAGACGTCGCCGCTCCCATTCGAGCCTCTCGAGGTCGGCGTTGCGCTGGCCGGGCGCGATACGGGCAGCGGTCAGTTCTTCGTGATGCGCGCCCGCCACCCGCACATCGACGGCCAATACGCGCTGATCGGGCACGCAAAAGGGCCTTGGGATGCCGTCTTCGAAGGCGACGTCATCCGCAAGGTCACGATTGCGAAATAGTGTCGCGTCCTACTTCGCGATCCGCTCGAATACCGCCATCGCGCGCGGGTAATCGATTGAAATCCGGAAGAAGCGCAATGCGTTGCCGCCGAGCGCGCCGTCGATGCGCTTGTCGGTCCATTGCGACATCCATTCGTGGAAGTCCTTGTCGCTGCGCCGTGTGAACCAAACCGGCCCGACGGCCTGACCCGCGACGGTCACCGCCGGCACCTGAATCATCGGCGCTCCGTCGGCGTTGACGTCGGCATTTTCGATGATTCGCCAATCCGGATGCTTTTGCTTCCATTGGTCGAACGTCGTTGCAGCGATGAAGCTCGTCGCGCGGACCGGAGGCCCGCCGTCGCCCATCGCCGCGACGGCGGCGGGTGACAACTTCACGGTGGCGCCCGTGTCGAAAAGCAGGTCCACCTTCGCCCCGTCGATCTGCACTTCGATACGGGGATAGTTCGTCGCTCGCTTGCCCTCCGCGTTTTTGGGAAAGCCGAGGAACGCTCGCTGCGACGGGTCGTGTTTCGGCAAATCGCCGCTCGCCCGGAGCCACAGCTCGCCATTTTCGTAGTCGAAGGTCCAAACCCGATCCTTGAACCAGGCTTGACCGAGCATGCCGTCCATCTCGGGATCGATCGTCTTCGTGAGCGGGCTCTCCTCGACGATGGGGAGGCGTCCGTCGAAGACCTCGACCTTCGGGATCCACGAATCCCATTCGAAGTTCGGTAGAAACGCTGCCTCCGTCGGGCCTTCATCCGCCTCGATGGTGGACGTCTCCAACCCGAGCCGCGTCGCCGCGGCCTTCGTGAGCATCAGCCCACCTCCGGTATCGGTGAAGAGCCGCAGCGAGTTGCCGTCGACCGTCGTCGGCTCGACGTAGAAACGATCCGCGATGAGCTTTGCCGGCATCTGCACCGGATGACCGGGCTTCGGCACGTTCGGAGACGCGCTCCGGCGCTCTTCCGGCTCCGGGTTCGTCGCCGTCACCGAACCGCCGCTCGTCGTACAACCGACGGCGACGACTGCGAGGAGCGCCAGCAAACGCAGCATGGCGAAACCCTACTTTCGCGCACGTACGCCCGCAACCCGCCTTGCGCCCTACGGCGGCGTCAGGGGGCGCGCAAAATTGCCTCGGCGAACCACCGTTTCGGATCCGACACGATCCCATCGAGCCGAAAGCCGCTGTTCTTTGCGAGCGCGTGGATGTCGTCGAAGTCGAACTTGTACGAGCTCTCTGTGTGGATCGGGTGCGTGGGAGAAAACGTGAGCGCCTCTTCCCCTATCCGAACCGACTGCTCTCGTGCCGGGACGAGGTGCATTTCGATACGCCGCTTGCGCGCGTTGTAAAACGCATTGTGGGCGAATGCCTCGGGGTCGAAGCTCGCGCCGAAACGAGCATTGATATGGTGCAGAATGTTTCGATTGAACGCGGCCGTGACGTTTTGCGCGTCGTTGTAGGCGGCGTTCAAGATGGCTTCATCTTTCACCAGATCGACGGCGAGCAGCAGCACGTCACCCGGCCGAAGCCGCGCGCGAAGGCGCGAAAGAAAGCGAATCGCGTCCGACGGATCGAAATTACCTATGGTCGAGCCAGAGTAATAGACCAAGAGGGGCGCCTCGGGCGGTAAGCCGTCGAGGGCTTCGGCGTCGGCGAAATCGCCGCCATAAGGCAATACCTCGAGCGATCCGAACGCGCGGCGCACCTCCCGCTCGGTCACCGCGAGCGCCGAGGGTGAGATGTCGATCGGCCGGTAGGCCCGCGGCGCGTCGAGGTGCGAAAGGAGCGCGACGACCTTGTCGCCGCTCCCGCTCCCGAGCTCGATCACCACGGACCCGCGCGCGATGTGGCGCGCGATCTCCGAGCCCTGCTCGCGAAGGAGCGCGAGCTCGGTGCGCGTCGGGTAATACTCCTTCGTGCGGGTGATCTGCGCGAACAGCTTCGATCCCGCCTCATCGTAGAAATACCGCGGAGATATCGTCGGCGGCTGGGACCGGAGCCCGTGCAGCAGCTCGGCCCGCTCCTCTTTGCTCGGCCGTCGAATCATCGTGCTCCCTCGTTCGCCGCGCTGTCTTTCGCGAGCCGGATGCCCGTGAAAGGCCAACGCTGGTGTGGATAGAAGAAGTTTCGGTAGGTGCTTCGTACGTGATCACGAGGCGTCGCGACACATCCGCCGCGAAGCACCCATTGGTTCGACATGAACTTTCCGTTGTATTCGGAGATGGCCCCGTGCTCGGGACGAAACCCCGGGTACGGCTCGTACGCGCTGCGCGTCCATTGCCACAGCTGGCCGAATGGTTGGAACGAGCCGTCGGCAGGCGCCGTCGACGTCGGGTGCAACCATCCATCTTCGAGCCAAATTGCGCTCTGTGCGTCCTTTCCGGCCGCAGCCACCTCCCATTCGAATTCCGTCGGGAGACGACAGCCTGCCCATTCGGCGTATGCAGCCGCTTCGTAGCCGGAGACGTGACACACGGGAGCCTGCAGGTCGAGCGGTCGATCGCCGTGCGCGGTGAACTCGCGATAGCCGCGACCGTCGCGCCTCCAATACAGCGGCGCGTCGATGCCGTGCTCGCGAACCCACGCGAGCCCGTCGGAAAGCCAGAGCTCCGGGCGGCGGTATCCACCGTCCTCGACGAATGCGAGAAACTCGCCGTTGTCGACGAGGCGGTCGGCGATGGTGAACGCTTCGACGAAGCGCCGGTGGGATGGCCGCTCGTTGTCGAATGAAAACGCCCGCGCGCCGTGGCCGATGTGGAAGAGGTCACCGCCGAATGGCAGAAATCGCATCTTGCGCGTTTCGCCACGCGCGGCATCGGCGGTGTTGCTCGATGGCGCCGGCCTGTACGTAGGGCGCAGCGGGTTCTGCGCGAAGTTGTACTTCACGTCCATCACCAGCAGCTCTTGATGTTGTTGCTCGTGATGGATGCCGATCTCGATCAGCGTGAGCGCCGCGGGCGAAAGGCGCTCGAACGTGTCGAGCATCACCGCGTCGACGTGCGCCCTGTAGCGAAGCACCTCTTCGAGGGTCGGGCGCGACAGCACCCCGCGGTGATGGCGCGCATGCCGCGGGCCCAGCGCCTCGTAGTACGAATTGAATAGCTCGTGGTAACCGTGGCAAAAAGCCGCATAGCCCTCGACGTGCGGCTCGAGAACCAGCGTTTCGAAGAACCACGTCGTATGCGCGAGGTGCCATTTCGGCGGGCTCACGTCGGGCATCGCTTGCACGACGCAATCCTCGGGCTCGAGCGACGCGATCAAATCGACGGAGAGGCCGCGAACCCGCTGAAATTCGGCTGAGGCTCGGGCGATCGAGGGGGAGCGTGCCCCATGGAGTTTTCCCATGATCGTTGTTGCTCCAACGAATGTCCCACCTCAGGTGGGCCGGAGCCGGGCGATTCAATCCGCTTGCCAGGTGAAGGTAGTGGATCGCGCACACCTCCGCTACGTTGCTCGGGTTGATCGAGCTCGACCGAGTCACGAAGAGGTATGGCGATCGTGCCGTCGTCGACGGCGTGAGCCTCCTCGTTCCGCGCGGCACGGTGCTCGCGTTGCTCGGCGGATCGGGATCCGGCAAGACCACCACACTCAAGATGATCAATCGGCTGGTCGAGCCGACGTCGGGTCATATTCGAATCGACGGACGCGACACGCTCGACGTGGCGGCGCACGAGCTGCGCCGTTCACTCGGCTACGTGATTCAAGAGATCGGGCTCTTTCCGCACATGACGATCAGCGAAAACGTCGGCGTCACGCCACGTCTGCTCGGCTGGGATCAGGCGCGCATCGATCGCCGTGTACGTGAGCTGCTCGCGCTCGTCGAGCTCGAGCCGGGAGAGTTCGCGGAGCGCTTTCCCGCGCAGCTCTCGGGCGGGCAGCGCCAGCGTGTCGGCATCGCCCGCGCCCTCGCCGCCGAGCCGTCGGTCATGCTGCTCGACGAGCCCTTCGGCGCGCTCGACCCCATCACGCGCAGAACGCTGCAACGCATGATGCTCCGCATCTGGCGCGAGCGTGAGCTCACTGCCGTCGTCGTCACCCACGACGTGAAGGAGGCGATGTTTCTCGGCACGCAGATCGCCGTGATGAAGGACGGCAAGCTCCTTCAAATGGGGACTCCCGACGAAGTCACGCAGGCACCGAAAGACGATTACGTCCGGGGCCTGCTCTTCGACGAGCTGCCTGCGACCGATCGGCCCCCGCACCATTCCCCTGCGCTGCCGTCGTGAAAGAGCAGCTCGAACTGCTCCCCGGGTATTTGGCGTCTCACATTCGCCTCGTCGTGGTCGCGCTCGCCGTGTGCACGGCGGCGAGCGTTCCGCTCGGGGTCGCTGCCACGCGGTCGCCGCGGCTCGAGCGGGTGGTGGTCGGGCTCGCGAGCGTCGTCCAGACCGTACCCGCGCTGGCCCTCCTCGCAATCATGGTTCCAGTGCTCGGCGCGGCCGGGCTGCCTGCGATCGGCGTCCTTCCTGCGCTGATCGGCCTCACGTTGTATTGCTCGCTCCCCATTCTTCTATCGACCGTGACGGGCATTCGCGAGGTCGCGCCGCCGATCGTCGAGGCTGCGCGCGGCGTCGGTATGACCGACCGGCAAGTGCTTCGCCTGGTCGAGCTGCCACTCGCGGCGCCCTACATCATCGCGGGCCTTCGTACGGCAGCCGTTTGGTGCGTCGGCATGGCGACGCTCTCCACACCGATCGGCGCCCCGAGCCTCGGCAACTTCATCTTTGGTGGTCTGCAGACGCGCAATCACGCGGCGACGCTGACGGGATGTGTCGCGGCTGCCGTCTTGGCTCTGGTTCTCGATGGGCTGGTGCGTTCGCTGGAGGTCGGCCTCCGAAAGCGGAAGAAGCCCGCCATCGTCGCCGGCGTCGTCGGGTTGAGCGCGTTCGCGGCCTTTACCGTGGTTTCGTTCGCCCAGAATGCATTCGATCGCGGCGCCGACGCTCGAATCCACATCGGCGCCAAGTCGTTTACCGAGCAATACGTCCTCGGCCAGGTCTTGTCGCAGACCATTCATGAAGAGACGGGGAAGGAGTCGGAGGTCGTCGAGTCGCTCGGATCGAGCGTCGTCTTCGATGCCCTCGCGACCGGCAGGCTCGACCTCTACGTCGATTACACCGGGACGGTGTGGACGACGGTGCTCACCCGACAAGAGATCGTCACCGACCGTGAAAAGCTCCTCGCGGACGTCGAGCGCGAGCTACGCGACCAACACGGTGTCGAGACGCTCGCCGCCCTCGGATTCGAAAACACGTATTGCCTCGCCGTGAGGGAGGAGGACGCCGAGCGCCTCGGCCTCCACAAGCTGAGCGACCTCGCGTCACACGCCCGCACCCTCGTCATCGGCGCCGACTACGAGTTCTTCTCCCGGCGCGAGTGGGTCGACCTCCAACGCGTCTACGGATACACCTTCGCCGAAAAGCGCAGCATGGACCCGGCGCTCATGTACCAAGCCGCGCGCGAAAAACAGGTCGACGTCGTCAGCGCTTTCTCGACCGACGGCCGGATTGCCGCCTACGGCCTGCGCGTCCTCGAAGACGACCGCCACGTCATCCCGCCCTACGACGCCATCATCCTCGCCCGAAAAGGCTTCTCCGCCGAACACCCCGACATCGCCGAAGCCCTCAAAGCCCTAGCCGGCACCATCGACGCCGCCACCATGCGGGAAATGAACCGCGCCGTCGACGAACAAGGCCGCACCCCCGCCGAAGTCGCCCGCTCCTTCGTGCAGCAGCATTCGCGCAAGAAATAAGAAGAGGGGTCGCCAAGGGCGCCAAGGGAAGAGAGAGAAAGAACAGGAAAGAGGGAATGTAGGATTTTCCTAAACTCCCTCTTCTTCCTCCTTCTGCCCTTGGCGCCCTTGGCGACCCCTCTCTATTCGGCCGTTACCAGGGATCGAAAGCGTCGGACCAGGCGTCTTCGTCGAGCTCTTCGAAGACGGGGCGGCGGCGGATCCAGCCTTCGACCATGGCGCGGTCGCCGGGGGTTTCGATGGGGCGGGAGGCGATGTCGCAGAGGGTGTCGATCGCGAAGGCGTGCTCGTAGAGCTTGCGTTGGGCGAAGCCCGCGAATTCGCCGGTTCGGAGCATGAAGGCATAATCCGACGCCTGGAGGAGGAAGAGCTCGCGAATGGCCCATAGGCGCGCGAGTCGCTGCGTTTCGGTTCTCGGGGTGTCGCGGACGATGGCGTCGACGCGGAGGACGCGTTGCTCGGCGCGGTGCACGAGGCGGGAGGCGTGGCTGCTGACCGGGTGTGTCCAGACTTCGGCATAACCGCCTCGGCCCCAGGTCGAGGTCGCGGGCTTTGCGAGCGGCAAGACGGGGTCGCGGTCGAGATAAGCGCCGAGCGACGTCGCTTGGCCGGTGCGCGCGAGGCCGTGCAAAACCACCTCGAGGAACTTCGGACCTTCCCACCACCAATGACCAAAGAGCTCGGCGTCGAATGCGACGACGGTAATCGGTTCGGCCGCTTCGCTCGCGTCGAGCTCGCGGGTGGCCGCCTGGATGAAATGGGCGGCGTGCTCCTCGGCGCGCAGCGCGGCGCGCGCGGGCTCGTAACGCTGTTTCTCGCCGCCGAAGCCCGTGATGCGGAGCGGCTTCAGCGACCAGTCGGCGTCGGCGGGTGAATAGAATTCACGATAGACAGGATCCGCGGGATACCCGTGCTCGCGCGACCAGACGAGATCGACGAGGGGATTGTTTCTGCCGAAATAGGCGATCGGTCCGTCGCCGACGATGGGTGTATCGGTGCGGTGCGGCGGGCGCGGCCTCGCCAGCTCCAATCCGTGCGCGGCGAGGACGGTCGCCTGAATGCCGGAGTCGGCGAGCACACCTTCGAGCCGCTCGTCATAGCCGCACTCGGGGAGCCAAAACACGTTTGGAAGGCGGCGCGTGACCTTCTGGAAATACCGCATTCCGATGCGGACTTGCCCTCGGACCGCGTCCGCCGTTCGAAGGCCGGGCAAAAATGCGTGCGTCGCCGCCGTCGTCGCGAGCTCGACGAGGCCGTCTTCGGCGCAGGCGACCAGCGCACCCGTCACGTCCCCTCGAATGCGGCGGAGAAGCGCGCGCGAGGCTTCGAGGCGAGCTCGATGGTCGTCTACCGCCTCTGGGTGCTCTTTCGCCTTTTCGGCGAACAATCGGTCGAGGTCCGCCGCGAAGCGCTCGAACCGCGCCGGCAAATGCGGGTCGCGCAACATGGCGAGAAGCGTCGGTGAAATCGAAACGGTGAGAAGAGGACGCCCGCTCTTCACGTCTCCGAGCGACTGCAACACGCCCAGGATTGGTAGATAACATTCCCACAGCGCTTCGAAGAACCAGCGCTCTTCCAGCGTCACTGCGTCGCCCGGCTCACGCAGCCAAGGCAAATGCGCGTGAAGGACGAAGGCGATCGATCCGCGCGGGCGGCGGGCGGTCATTTCCATTCGATCGGTTTGGCTGCGCCCAGCTTGAGAAGGACACCTTTGGCCGCGTTCCCGCTGCCTTTTTGTCCGGCGATCCAAATGGTGTCGCCGGCGGCTTCGACGCGCTCGAGCTGCGTCTTCGCCGGTGGCGCGACCTCGGCCCAAGTGCCTTGCGCGGGTCGTCGATAAGCCTTGTTCGCGGTCACGAGCCAGAGCTCACCGCTGGCCGTCACCGCCATATCGAGAATGGGTGAATCGAGAGTCGGCAACGTGACCGGGGAGACCTTGTCCTTCTCCACGACGACCACGTTCGTCGCGCCTGCTGCATCTGCGCCGACTGCCGCGTAGATCTCGTTTTCGGACCGTACCGCGAGCGCGCGGTGCCGCAGCTTGTCGGTCCCGAGCGTGAGAAGGGTCATCGGTGCGCCCTTCTTTTCGTCTTCTTCTTTTGCGTCCGCGGGCTCACCCGCGGCGGGCGCTGTTGCCTCGACGACCTCGGCCGACGCCGTCGGTGTGGCTTTGGGCGCAGCTGCTGCTGTATCTGCCGGCGCCGCAGCGGGCGTCGCCGCGACAGGCCACCGCACGAGCACGTAGCTCGCCTTTTTGTCGGAGCCCATCGAGCAGCGCCCGACGGACACGACCTCGCCGCTCGGAAGTGACGTCGCCTCCGCAAGCTTCAGCGACTTGCCGCACTCGACGTCGGGGACGTACCGCGCGGGCTGATCTTCCGGCGACGTCTTGGTGAACGGCTCGATCTGTTTGATCTTCAATCGACCCGACGACGTCGAAATCGCGAGCGTGCGCTTCTTCGACCAAGGGACGACGAGGGGCTGCCAATCCTCCGAGATCTCCTTCAGCTTGCTCGTCGCGCGATAAAACGGCGTCTTCCCCGTCTTCTTTTTCGCCTCCGGCTCGAGCGCGACCGACAGCCACAACGACTCGGGGAGGCGACCGCCGACGTATTGGATGCGGCTCAGGTCTTTCGGAAGGCCGGTGGGCATCGCGCGCGCTTCGAGATCGGCGCCGTCTTTTGCGTGCGCGATGTGTTTGCCGCTCTCGTCGAGGACGACGATTCCGCCGCCGACGGAGGAGAGCACCAGCTTGTCCTTCGCCTCGAGCGCCACCGTGAGCGGGCTCGCCGCTGCTTGCTCACCCGGCTCGGCGGAGCTCGGCGTCGCCGCATCCGTCACCGCCGAGGCCGACGGCGCGCCCGACGCGTCTCCGCCGCAACCAGCGAAGAAGGGGGCCGCGCAAACGCCGAGGAGAAGCCAGGCCTTCATGGCGCGGCTTGCTGCCATGGAGGAAGCGAGGTGACAACTGAGCGGGGAGGGAGTGCGAAGGCGGAGCGGAGATCGCTGGCGAGATCCGATGCCGACGCCGAGATCGATGCCGAGATCCGAGATCCGATGCCGATGCCGAGATCCGATCGTCGGCTTTCGGCTTCGTCCTCGGTCTCGGCCTCGGAAATCGGTTTTCGGTTTCTCGGATCTCGGTCGTCGGCTTCGAAGGTCGGCTTCGGACATCGGCTTCGATATTCGGATCTCGGATCTCGATGTTGCGCCGCCTTGTCGTTGGGTCGGCTGGTCACGCCTGTCGCGCACGCCCCGCGCCGAAGCCCGGGCGCGGCATCGTCGATGTCGAGCCGGGAATTGATCGGCGCTCGGGCTTCGTCACGGGTCCTGCGCGCGGGAGGGCATGACCAGCCGACCCAACGACAAGGCTTCGTACACGCGGTTTCCCCATCACGGTCTCGACGCATATGAGGTTGCGCTCGAGGCTCTCGAGAAGGCCGATTCGCTCGCGAAGAAGTTGCCGCGCGGGTATGGGCCGCTCGCGGATCAATTGCGGCGCGCCAGCCAATCGGCGTTCTTGCAGCTCAGCGAAGGAGCGGCCCGGACTGGGGCGGATCGCGCTCAGCGCCTGCGGTGTGCTCGCGCGGAGGCTTGCGAAGCTGCTGCGTGTGTCGAGGCCCTTGGTCGATTGAGCCTTGCGACGAATGGCGAGGTCGCCGAGCTCCTTTCGTTGCTCGGCCGCCTCGTTGCGATGCTCACCAAGCTCGCGGCTACGTCGAGCGCCACCCGCGCATGAAATCCGTGAGCGCGGGATAGCTCGGGTCTTCGCCGTTCCACGCGCGCCACGCGGCGATGATGTGGAAGACGAGGAACACCGGAATCGCGAGTCCACACGTCGCCAGCGCGACCAGCGTCCCGATGCCCGACCACAAGAGCGCCTCGAACGCGTGCGCCCGGACCGCCGGCGACTTGCGGCGCGCGAGCAGATACACGACCAGCGGCGCGACGAACCAGAAGAAGCACGTCCCGGCGTGAGCGAACGTCGCGGCGAGCCGCTCACTGGGAGTCACGGTGGTCGGAAACGCGAGGGCTCGGCTCATGCCCTCGTGTTCGTCTGCGCCGCGCAGGAAATTTCAGCGAGTGGGGTGGGGGACAAAAAGACCGCGGCCCCGCCGGGACGATAGGTCCCGCGCAGGGCCGCGATGGGTCGATGCCGCTAGAGGTTCAGGGCCTCAGGGGGTGCAGGTTGCGTTGTCGGTGGGGTTGATCGTGCCCGGGCAGCCCGCGGTGTTACACGAGCCGGTATCGTTGCAGTACTCGCACGATGCGACGAGGTTGTCGGCGCAATCCACGTCGACTGCTCCGCAGCCGCAATCGCAATCACCATCGCCGTAGTAGTCGGGGTTGCACGTCCAGACCGTGGTGAAGTCGGGGATGCAGAAGCCGCCCTGCGTATTGCACACGAAGTCGGTCGGGCAATCGGCGTCCATTGCGCATTGGTCGAGGCAGATACCCTCCCCGTTCGCCACATCGAGGCACAGCGCGCCCGCGGGACAATCGTTCGCGGCGACGTCACACCACTCCGAGCAGAAGTTGAAGGCGACGCCGAGATGCCAATCGACGCAGGCCGGGTCGTTGCCAGCGACGCTCGCGCAGTTGGTGTTCGCCGTGCACGGCGCATTCAGCGCCCCGGCGCCGGGCGTGCACGCTGCCGTGCCTTGGCACGTCGTCGGGTCCGCACAATCGAAGAGGCCATCGAGATCTTCATCGACGAATCCGGTGCAAGCCTCGGGAGGCGCCGGCGTGAAGGTGAAGGTCAGCGAGAACGGGCCCTCGTCGCCGGGGCCGTAGGCGTCGACGAAGATGAACACGGGTTGATTCGCGAAGACCGGAACGTTCTCCAGCAACTCGTCGGTTCCGCCGATTGAGGCGTCGACGCAGGCAACCTCGGAGGTCGCATCGTTACACGCGGTCCGAACATGGATGCCCTGGTCCGTCGCCGAGTCGAGCACGAGGCTGATGCGGCCGTTTTGAGCCGGCATGTAGGTGTAGACGACCTCATTGCCGCTCGGCACCTGCGTGCAATCGCTGTCGACGAAGGCCGTGCCGCTGGTCGTGTCGCCGGTATTCGTTGCCTGAATGACAGGAGCCGAGGAGCAGTCCAGCGTGCAGTTCGCCTCGTTCGAGCACTCCGAATCGGCGCAATCGATGTCGCCGTCGCTGTCGTCGTCGGCGGTGTTGTCGCAGACCTCTGAACCGCAAACGCCGTTGGCGTGACAGGTGAAGCCCGCCTCCGTGCATTCCGACGTGTCGGCGCATTCGCCGAAGCAGATACCACCCTGCGGCGCGCCGTTGACGGCCAAGCAGCTGAGCGTGTCGGGCATTCCACAGCTGCCGGCGGTGGCAGGATCACAGTCGCGGAAGCAAACGGCGAAGCTTCCGTCGCCCGAAACGTCCGCGCACGAGCTACCCGCAGCGCAGGTGCCGGACGCAGTGCAGTCTTCCGAGCACATACCGCCGGGGAGCCCCGTTAGAGCCTCGCTCAAACAGAGACCGCCGAGACACTCGCTGTCGTCCGCGCAGGCGGCGCCATTCGGGCCGGGCCCGCCGGAGCCGCCCTGGCCGCCGTCGCCGCCAGACCCGCCCTGAGCCGAGCCGCCCTGCGCGGAGCCGCCTTGAGCCGAGCCACCCTGCGCGGAGCCGCCCTGAGCCGAGCCGCCTTGCGCGGAACCACCCTGAGCCGAGCCGCCCTGCGGATCGCCGCCCTGATTACCGGCGCCCTGAGCCGTGCCGCCGCCGCCGCCAGACGGCGCGCCACCGGTGTCAGATCCACCGTTTGCGCCTTCGCCGCCTGCGCCGCCCGTCGACGTGTCGTCTCCGCACGCAAACAAGAGCGCGCACCCCAAGAACCCCAGAATTCGAAGTTGTCGCATAAGGTGCCCCTTAGCCTATGAATCGAGCGGATGGGAGTATCTTTTGACAAATTGTCGAGCCCCGGATTGGGCCGTAGAAATCCTGCTCGTGGACAGTTTCGTCAGGGAAGGTTTCAGGGTTTGCGGGCGTAGACGACGGGCCCGAGATCGCAGGACGAATGGAGAGCGCGTGAAAACCCGCGTTTCGAGCCTCCGGAGCCTGGCTGGATCGTAGGTGCCCCAACGATCGGCGGATGACCGAGACGACGAACGGTGCTGTTGCGTCTGCAGTCCAACGGGCGGCGCCGCGTAGAGTGACGACGAGCCGCTGGATTGAATCGAGGTCTCATCGGACTATCGACAGCGATCCCATGCGGCCTAGACCTCTCTGCAACGTGCTCGTCAGCTGCGTCACCCTCACCGTGCTATTGGGTTGTGACCCAGGACTGGAGGCTGTCCCAGTTTCGGCTCGGCGTTCGGCCCGGCCCACGCGGGCGCGCGCAAGTGAAGGCCGGGCCGAACGCCGAGCC
>JABFXY010000099.1 GCA_013361525.1 Polyangiaceae bacterium
GCAGACCATCGCGGCCGCGGGAGCAGCGATGTCGCCGCGCCGCGCCGAAAGCACCGCGACGACGCCGAGCGCGAGGCCACCCGCGGCCGCGGCGACCCCACTCAGCGGCACGACCGACCCGAGCCGTGCGACGAGCACGCCTGCGGCGATCATCGCGCACGCGGTCGCGACGGCTGCCGGCCCCGAACGCCGCGCGGCGCCGAAGTTGGGCAGCGTCCCGCCGAACGAGAGGGCCAGCAGCAGCAGCGCGAGCGCCCAGAACGCGGTCGCGGCGGTGGCCACGTCGATCGGGCCGAGCCTGCGTATACCGAGATCGTTTTTCGGACCGAGCTGCGGCGCGATCTCGTGGAACGTCAGCGACGGGCCCGCGAGGACGATGGTCGTCTCCGCCCCGGGGCGGATCGAGACCGCATCGACGAGCGCGACCTCGAGGCCGTCGCTCGCGATCATCGCGCCGGCGCCGGGCGCGATTGCAACCTTGTGGAGACCCGCCGCGAGCTCTTTGCGGACGACCGGCGTCTCGGCGAAAGGCTCGCTCCGCGCGAGGTGCGATTCGTCCGCGATGCCCAGGTAGACGCGCGCGCCCGGGTGGCTGACGACGGTCAGGGTCCCGCGCGCGTTCGGCGTGGCGAGCGGATCTGCCTTCGGTGCTTCGCCCTGCGCGACGAGAACGAAGCGCTCCTTGTAGTCGGACAGATACTTCGACCCGTCGAGCCAACGACCACCGAGCGCCCAGAACACGAGAGCGACCGCAGCCGACGCGGCGATGATGGATCCGCCGAAGGCTCCGACCGCAAAGCGAGCGCGTCGCGGTGCATCCGCGCCGGACGTGCCGGCGTACATCACGCCCGCGGCGTACGCGATGCCGAGCCCGAAGAACAACGTCGGGAACCCTTCGGCGAGCGCCGCGACGAGCGCGCCCGCCCCTGCGACGAGCGTGGCACCGACGCTCGGCGCGCTCGCGCGTTTGTGCTCCCCGGAGACCGCGAACGCGACCCCCGCGACCAACACGAGCGTGACGAGCGCGATCAACAGGCCGGCGCGATCGAGCGCAAACCCAAGCGTCGCGTCGAGCGAGCCGACACGAAAGAGCCCGACGACGTGGCTGAGGACGGTGCCTCCGCGTGCCGCGTCAGCCGCCGCGAGCGCGAGAGGTACCGCACCGGCCGCCGCCGAAGCGACGGCGATGCCGCGCAGCACGGCGGGGCGAACCGATGACGCATAACGCGCGTAGCCAGCCGCAACGGACGCTCCCGCGACGAGCGCGAGAGGGGAAAGAACGAGCGGCAACGTTGCGAGGGAAAAGGTGGGCTGCACGAGAGGAAATCAATCTTGGTCGGCTTCGAGCGCGTCGCGAAGCGCGTGCAGGGCGCGTGCGGCCCGCGATTTGATCGTGCCGAGCGGAACGCGCTCGCGCTCGGCGATCTCCGGATACGAGAGGCCTTCGAAGAAGGCGATCTCGAGCGTCTCGCGCTGTGCCTGCGGCAGCTTCGCCATCGCTCGACGAATGCGGTCGTGCTCGCGAACGTTCGTGAGGCCCTCTTCGGGGCTCGCCACCTCGGGCATCGGCTCGTGCTTGAGCTCCGACTCGACGATGTTGGCGCGGCGAACGCGGCGACGCGCGCGGTCGAGGGCGAGGTTACGCACGGTCGTCACGAGCCACGCGGCGACGGTGCCGCGGGCCGGATGGTACTGGTCGACCCGGTGGACGATCGCGACGAAGGCGTCGTGCACGACGTCCTCCGCCTCGCCCTCTTCGCGGACGATCTTCAGCGCGAGCCCGAACGCGGTGCGCCCGTAGTGCTCGTACAGCACGGCGACGGCAGCGGTGTCCCCGTTGCGGATGCGCTCGATGGCCGCAGCATCCGCTCGGTCGCGCTCGGCCTTGGGAACATCCCCTTGTGCCATCGTCGGACGGGTTATGCCGACTTTCCGTGCCGGGCGCTACATCTGTCGCGGCGGCTCGCGCTGGCCCGTCTCGGCCGGCTGCTCGCTCGCCGGTGCCTCAATCGCCGGCGACTCGTTCGCCGGTGAGTCGATGGCCAGCGGGCCGAGCGCATGACGAATCGCCTTCCACAGCTCGACGTAGCCGGCGCGGGTCTCGCTGGAGAAACCGACCACCGGACGACGGGCCTGTTTTCGCAGGGCCTCGAGCGTCCCCGCGACCTTGCTCTTCGGGAGCTTGTCGACCTTGGTCGCGACGACGACGGTCTCGACCCGGCCGGCGCCTTTGACACGCCCCTTCGCCACGAAGTCGAGCAGCTCGCGATCGTCCTCTTCGAGGCCGCGGCGCACGTCCACCAACAAGACCAGCGCGCGAAGCATCGGCCGGCGCTGCAGATAACCTTCGATCAGCGTGGCCCACTGCTCGCGCTCGCCCTTGGATCGCTTCGCGAATCCGTAACCGGGCAAGTCCACGCAGACGAGCGAGAAGCCATCGCGCGCCCGGATCGAAAAGAAATTGATTTGGCGGGTGCAGCCCGGCGTGCTGCTCGTCCGAACCAGTCCCTTTCGCTGAACGAGCGTGTTGATGAGACTCGACTTGCCGACGTTCGAACGGCCGGCGAACGCGACCTCGACGCTGGTCAAAGGCAAGCTCGTCGGGTCGCTGCCGACGCCGATCGCGCCTTCGAACGCCGCATCGAGCGCGTCGTACGGCGTCGTCTGCGGAGCGGTGCGCGAGCCTGTGGATGTCGTGCTCATGGTTGCCCCGGCCCTCCCGGTTGGAACGACGACCCCGGCGCGCACGCATCGCACTGGCAGAGCGCGCGCAGATACCGGAAGGTGTAGATGCCGGACGCGTGCCCGTCGCCCCACGTGAAAGACAACGCGTAATTTCCGACCTGCTCGATTTCGCGCAGATCGAGATCTCCCCCGGGCTGATACCGAATGGAGCCGCCGTGGCCTTGGCAGTGGGCGCACGGACAGAAGCCGCGCAGCACCTCGTGCGGCAGCTTGGACTGGTGCCCGTCCGCCCACGCGATCTCCATCACGCGCGAGCCGTGGGGCGCTTTCACGCCGGTCGGGGTGAACTTTGCTTCCGAGGACATCGTCGAGCAGTCTTCGTAGTCGCAACGATCCATCGCGACAAGGCGCGCGATCCCGAGGATGTTCGCTACGCTCGATAGTCTGATGCTTGCCGAACGCGAGGCGCTCTGAAGCGGTTCTTCCGACGCGTCATCGGCGCCACGGCGATCTCCCACGCGGCGTTCGTCCTCGCGGTGGCGTGGCTTCTCGGCGGCGGCTGGGTGGGCTTCGCGGCCGCTGCGGGGCTCGCCGCGATCCTCACGTACCTTCTGCGCGCGCGGATCGCGTTGCTCATCGACGACGAGCCCGTCGGCCTGGCGAGGCGAACGGCGGAGCGCCTCTATTTCGCGCACTGGGGCGCGTGTTTGCTCTCCGTGGTGCTGCTCGTTCCGGGCTCGGTGCTGGCGTTTTCGGGTGTCGTCGGGATCGGGGCGGTTGCAGCGGCGGTCTACGGCGTATCGCTCGCGATCGCGCTTTATGCGGTGTTCATCCGAACGCGCCTCGCAAGGGTTCGGACGCTCGACGTGTTCATCGCCGGGCTGCCTGCCGCATTCGACGGATATCGGATCGCGCAGCTCAGCGACATCCACATCGGGTCTTTGTTTCCGGCGGGCGCGGCGCAGCGATTCGTCGATGCGACGAACCGACTCGACGCGGATCTCGTCGCGCTCACCGGCGATTATCTGACGAGCGGAACGCGGTTCCACGCGGACGTCGCGACGCTCTTGGGTGGGCTGCGCGCAAAGGACGGCACGCTCGCCGTATGGGGCAACCACGACAATTACGGGGACCGCGAGCCGCTACGTTCGCTCCTGATCGAGCGCGGGGTTCACCTTCTCGAGAACGAGTCGACGCGGATCCAGCGCAACGGCGCGTCGCTGACGATCGTCGGCGTCGACGACATCTTCTCGCGCCGAGCCGACGTCGCCGCCAGCTTTCGCGAAGTGGATGGTGATTCCACGACCATCGCCCTCGTGCACGACCCGAAACAGTTTCCGGCCATCGCAGACCGCGGCGCCGCGCTCGTCCTGACCGGCCACACCCATTGGGGGCAAGTTGCGGTGCCGCTCGCCGCAGAGCGCGTCAACCTCGCCCGCCGATTTTTTCGGTTCTCGGGCGGTCTCTATCGTGTCGACGGTGCGTACCTATACGTGCACCCCGGAATCGGCGCGACGGGCCCGCCATTGCGGTTCGGCGTGCCTCCGGAGATCACGGTCATCGTATTGCGCAGCGAAAAACCTCAGGAAGAGCGCAATCGCACGACGCGCCCCCAATGAGCGAAGGCTCCCCAAGCCCGCGCGGCCCCGCACGGTCGAGGAAGCTTCCCGAGCTGGGTCACCGATTTCAGGGGGTGATCGATCTCGGCGAAGAACGCGAGCAGCTCTTTTCCAGTCGCGTCCCGCGCCCATCGCTGTGCAAATCGAAGCGCCGCCGGGGAAGTCCGCCCGGCGTCGAGCTCTCGAACGAATCGTGCGCAAACCGCTGCCGCCGCAATGCGCGGAACGGGCCACGACGCGCCGATGACCGTTTGGGCACCGCCGGCGGCGAGCGCAATGGGAATGCCCAGCGCTTCGTTGTTCTCGCTCTGCAGGAGGGCGCCCGAATCACACGCGCCGAGGAGCCAGAGCCTGTCGCGCCCCTCCAACTCGTCGGCGAGCGTCTCCAACGTCGGCCGAAACGACCCGAAAAAGCGCAGGTTCGACGATAGCGGTTTGTCGGCGAAGAGCTCGCCGTGACATCCGGCAAACACGATGGATTTGTCGCGAAGCGCGGACACGAGCTCTTCGATCGAGGACGGCGTCCGCTCTTCGACCGATGAATCGACGGCGCGCAATACCGCGATACCACCCTCCGTCGACGGCTCGTTCACCTCGTAATCGCCGCGAATGGACACCGTCGAGCGCCCCAGCTCGAGGGGCGCGTCGAGAACACCTGCCATCCCGAGCGCACAGGCGATTCGACAAGCGAATCGGTCTGCGACGTGTCCGCCGTCGAAGCGGCACGCGGCGAGCGGAAGCGCGGCGAGCGAACCGTGAGGCACGAAGAGGAGCTCGATGGGCGTCGGGGTATCTGCGTGCTCCGGCGCGCGGCGCAGCGCAGCGGTGACGACCGCCTCGACCGCACGCTCCGCCGACGCAATGACCTCGTCCACACGCGCGTCCAGCTCGGCATTGTCCGGCGACGCGTTGCGCATGCGCTGCACGTATGCGTCACATCCCGCGACGAGCGAACGCGCGGCGTCACGGCTCACCTCGACCTCTTCGATGATCGCGCTCGTCACGATCAGGAACCGGACCCCATCGTCTTTCCGGATCGAATACACGGCGACCGCAGGTGCACCCTGGCGCCGGAGCCCCTCCTGAATCGCCTCCGGGCTCGCGGGTGTCCCAGGGGCGAGCTCCGCGTCGATGCCCTCGCCGCGCCGGCTCAGCTGCAGGCGAAGCCGCCGAAACGTTCGCTCGAGCTCCGCTCGCTCGGCGCTCTGCTCCGCGTCGACGAGCTTGCTCGCGCCGACGAGAGCGAGCCTCCTCCACGTCTTTCGAAGCGCGCGGACGTCGGGATCGGTCGTCGCACTTTCGCCCACGGAGAGCCGCCCGCCGACGAGCGCGCCCATGACACGGAAGCGGCCGGCCTCGGCCCATTCGAGAGCACGCGATAGATGACCGCTATCGATGGCTGCAGCCGCCGCGCCCGCATACAAACCGGGAAAACGGGAGAGACTGGTGAGGACCGCCGAGACGAGCGGAACACCTCGATGGGTCCTCTCGAGAAGATCCAGCGCGGTTTGGTAATCACGGTACGCTTTGCGGAAATCGCCGGCTTTTTGCCATAGCGATGCTCCATACGCGAAGCACTCCGCCGCGCGGCTCGGGAAGTCCCGCAATGGCTCCGCGGCCTCCTCGGCCGCCTCGGCTGCCTGCGTCCAGCGTCCGGCGTCGGCGTGGCGCTTGGCTTCGTCGAGACCGATACGCGACGGCGCGCCGCGCAGCTCGTCGACGATCGCGACCATCTGCTTCACGAAGGGCGCCGGCAATGTCGCCGCGAGCTTCGCCGGGTCGAGATGGGTCAGCGCTTCGCGGACGGCCCCGTCGTCGCCGAGGCGCTTTCGAGCCTGGGCGACGGTGATCCAATACAAATAGCCGTCGGGCGGCGGGGTTCGCTCGGCGACGCGCGCGAGCCGCTCGACGTGATGCGCGAGCCCGGGAGCGTCGTGTGTCCACATCGACACGAGCTTCTGCAGGAGGATGTCGGTCGCCGGATTGTCCGCGCCGAGGGAGGCAATGGCGTCCTCCAAGACGCCGATTCCACCTTCGTGATCGGCGGCGTCCCAATACAGATCGGCCTCCGATTGAATGGCTTCGATCAGAACGGTCTCGGTCGGCGACGATCGTCGAACCGCATCGATGTAATGGAGCGCGTCCGACGTTCGGCCCAAGGCAGCGCTCAGCTTGGCCATGGCCTGAAACGCCTGCGCGAGCGGCGGGCCGCTCGCCTCGGTCGCGCACGTCGCTGCGCCGCCGGCGTCGAAGAGCCGCTCCTTGAGGGTGCGCTCGGTTTGCAGTCGCAACGCCGCGGTGATCGCCGCCGCGAGAAGGAGCAACGTCTGCGGCCCGACACGATGTGTGTGTGCCCGTTCGAGCGCGTCACAAGCGGCTGCGACATCCTCGTGGGTCGGTGCTCCGGCGAAAGGGGAGAGCGCGCGGCGCACGTCGGGCGACTCCGAAGGAGGCCACGAACGAGCGCGCTCCGCGGCCCGCGGGTCGAGCTCGGCGAGCGCACCGGGGTCGACCGCAAACGCAGCCGAAATGCGTGCGACGTTCGCGAGCTGGCGCCGGGTGTCCGCGGTCACCCATGCGACCGCTGCCGCGACACCTCGAAGTGCAGCGGCAGCGACGTCGTCGCTTCCGAGCGCGATGTGAATCGACTCCTCGGGCGTCAACTCGTACCGGTAAAGCAACAGAGCCTTTTCGGCAGCCTCCGGTCGATGAGGAGTCCGACGCGCGACGGCCTCCAGGATTCGATGTATTCCCGCTCGGATTTCGCTCTCCTGGGTCCGCATCGCCGACGTTGCATCGACGACCGACATCGCCTGCTGCGAGAGGACGACCAGCTCGTCGATGCGTCCCTCGTAGAGGCGGGCGCACACGACGGCGCTCGCGGGATCTTCGCGGTACCGACGCACGAGCCCCTCGTACGCGTCGTGTAGCGACGGGTCCTCCGTCACGGCGTGATCGCGACCTCGAACGTCTTCGGCTCCGCGATCCAAGCTTTCGTGCCGATGCCGAAGATGCCGCCGACCTTCGCCCAGGTCACCACCTCGAAGGTGAGCTTCTTCGTATCGGGCGAGACCAGCATCGTCTGTACGAGCGGCGTGAAGGCGACGAGCGTCTTGTCCTGTCGATACAGGTTCCAGCGAACACCACCCGCGCCGATCGGTCCCGCCTGCACCTTGAGCAACTCGAGCTTGATGCGCGCGCGGAGCTCCAACTTGTTGCCGACGCCGCCGCCGATTTCGATGTCGGGTAGATCGATGCCGGCGAGCGGCTGGAGCACCTCGTTCTCGGTTGCCGCAATGGTGGAGAGCTTGCCTCCCGTCGTGAGGCCGAACCAGAGGTGCTGGTCGACGGAGCCCACCTCGAGCATCTCCGTCTTCGGCGCGAAATCGATCGTCGCGGCGTCCTCCGCGAGCTTCGCCTGATAGCCGAGGCCCCATATCGGCCGGGGGCGGGTCGTCGCCGGGAAGAACGGGGTCAGGCCGTGGCGAATGACGATGGGGATCTTGTTGTCGCCGAGCGCGTCTTTGAACGGCGATGCCGACGCTTCGAAGATGCGCTTCAGGCTGAGCGCGATCGGCTTCACCACCTCGACGTCGAGCGGCGGCTCGTTCCGCACCTCGAAGGATCTCGGCGTCGCGCCCATGTTGCCGGTGAGCTCGACGTGCTCGCGCTCCAGCTGGTCGAGCACCGGATCGGGCTCGTTCGGATCGAAGTCGAGCGCGTCGGTCGTACCGCCGAAAACGAGCTTCATGGAGATCGAAGTCTGGGTCATGAGGATTCCTCTGCGGTTCAGAAGGTGATGCCCGCGGCGATCGCTTGAGACTTCATCCGAAGCAGCGATGGGTCGTCTTTGACGCCCGCGATCTGCTGGCTCGTCGAGCGCGCCTGCTGGTGGATCATGCTCACGAACTGCGCGAGCTGAGCCTCCGTCCGCCAGCGTGCCGCGATCGGCAGGGCCCACCCCTCGGCGCGCTGCCGCATCGATTCCGGAAGGAGCGCGCGCGCCACGGCCAACATCGCAGCCGTGTCGGATTGTGGACCCGGTGCGCCGGGCACGACGGCGACGCCGTGGGTCGGCCAAAACGCATCCAGCACCAACAAGAATGCATAGAAGCGCTCGACCACGGCACGCAGCCGCACCTCGTCGGCACCGAGCGGGATCACGACGATGCGGTGGGCTTCGGCGAGCGGCTTCTGGAAAAACGGCGCGAAGCGTGCGGCGAGCTCGAGCAGCGTCGCGACGCGTGCCGTTGCGACGACGTACTCGAGCGCGAGCGCGCGCATCGGCTCCGGCCAGACGGAGCGTGATGCGGCGGTCGCGCGATCCTCCTCGACGGCGCGGTGAACCACGTCCCACCACTCGACGGTCGCCACGGCCGCGCCCTGCTGGCCCGCGAGGCTGTTGAAGAAGTCGCCGATCTGACCCATCGCGGACGCCGGCGGGCGGAAGGTCTGCCCGGCAACGCGCATCCCGAGGATCGTGCACGACGTGTCGACAATCCCGATCGACGCCGCGCCCTGCGCGAGCGCGCGCGAAGCGGCCGCGGACATCGAGGTGCAGATCTCACCTGTGGCCGGCAGAACGGCCGCACCGCGGACCGCACCGATCGCGGCCGCGTCGAGGTTTGCCCGCCACCCAGAGACGTCGCCGAGTCGAGCCCGCCCCGAGACGTACCCGCAGGCGGTTCCCATGGTGACGTGCGCCGCTCGAGCGTTCGGCAAGAGCAGATCGGTGACCGCAAAGACCTGCAGCGGCACGGCGATCGGCATCAGATCGAACACCCAACCTCCCCTCGTGCTCAACCCTGCCGACAAGAAGAGCAGCCGGCGAACCGTCCCGCAACGGCTCTCCGTCGGCTAGGGAGCGAGCCGTTTCGTGATACTCGTTTCGGTCATGCTGGAGCGGTGTTTCTCCTTCCTCTTCATCGTCGTCCTGGTGCTCGGATTCGGCGCGTCGGGCTGCAGCTGCGCGAGGAAGTCCGACGAGGAGATCTTGAAGGAGCGCATCGACACCACGAGCGTTCACCTGTACCTCGCGGCGAAGCTCGCCATCCTCAAGGCGGACCAATCACCCGACGCGAAGGTCGCGCGCGATCATTTGCTGGAGGCGGCTGCAGCGGCACGGGACGGGCGCTTCGATCTGTCGGCGGCCGAGGACTGGAAGCGCCTCGTCGATCTCGCGCAGGCGCTGTGGAAGCTCCGCGAGGACGGCCAGCGGATGTTGGAGAGCGGCGAGGACAACGAGCCCATCCTTCCGGCGCTGCTCGGCGCGACGGAGAAGGAGGCGCTGCCGCCCGCGCTGAAGGAGCTCGACAAGAACCTCGAGCATGGGCTGCTCCTCTTGACGATGTTCACGCTGAAGTTCCATCCGAGCTCACCGGTCCCCATTCCCGAAGAGGTCATGCTCTACGAGTCGTGGATGACGGATGCCTCGAATCTGAAGGTCGTCGGCATCGGGCACTTCATGCACGCGATCAAAGCCGTCGTGTACGGGCAAAACGAGCTCTGCGACCTGTCGAAGAAAGAGGCTGCGAAGGCAGGCGAGTCCGACGCCGCGCCCGCGGAGCTGAAGGAAGCGCTTCGCGCGCTGACGGGCAACGAGATCGCGACCTCCGACGCTGAGTCGAAAGAGGCCTTCGCGGCGGCGCGCGCGGTGGCGCACGGTATGGCCGGCCTTTGCTACATGAAGCGCAAGGAAAAGCCGAAGGCACTCGACGAGCTGGAGAAGTTCTGCGAGGCCGCCGAAGAGGCGGGCCTGCCGGGGCACGAGACGGCCGTCGTTCGAGCGGCGATCGCGATCGAAAAGGGCGACAAAGAAAAGGCGAAGAAGGCGCTCGACGACCTCGACGCGAACCCCGACGCCGACCCCGCCTCGAAGGAACGAGCGGCCGAGCTGCGCAAGCAGCTCGACGACGACGGCATCGGCGCGGAGTACCTCACCAAGGCGGACCTCGGCACACTCGTCGTGGCGACGCTCGCGAAGCGCTCGAGCATCCTCGCCGATGCGTTCGGCTCGACCGCGGCCGGTCAGAAGCTGAAGAGCTTCAGCGGCGCGACGAGCGGCGCGGTAGAGGCGGCGAAGAAGGAAATCCCCTCCTACGAGGACGTGAAGAAGACCGGCGTGCAATTCTGGAAGCGGTGGTTCTGATCGCTGCGCCGGTCTCCTGAAGGTCAGCCGAGCAACGCCTTCGCCGAAGGCCGCACGATTTGAGCGATCCCGCGCGTGCGCTCCGCGGCAGCTTCTTCGCCGGAGAGGCGGCCGTGCGCGTGCAGCGCGGCCTCATCGCCGATCTCGGCTCGCTCGACGTCGGCGATCGCTCGGGTGAACGCATCCTCGACGACGGCGCGCATCTCGGGCCCGAAAGCGCGCAGCGCCCAGGCGACGGTGCGCCACGCGAGCTCCGCGTGCCGTGCTTCGTCCTCGGCGATCTCCGAGAGCACCGCACGAACGGCCGGGTCCTCGCTGACCGCGAGCTGCGCGGCGGCGACGAGCGCAGCGACCGTCTCGCCGACGCATCCTTCGGTGACGACGGCGCGCACGAAAGCCTCCGGCGTCGTCGCGAGCTCGACCCGGCCGGCCGCGGGGAGCGCCTCCGGCTCGAGCCGCTGTCCGGCGTATGCGCTCGCGAGCGCAAAGCCGAGCTGCGCGTGGCGAACCTCGTCGAGCGCGGCCGCGTGCGCGGACATCACGAGGTCGGACGGCGCGCCGAACGCGAGAAGCTCGAGTGAAAACTTCGAGAAGCTCGCGACGCTCGCGTGCTCGAACGCCGCGTCGCCGGCCCAGGATCGCGCGAGGTACGCGCGGTCGGCGGCGCTGAGATGCGCGATGCTCGGTGAAACCTGGAGCGCCGCGGTCCAACCGCGGTCGGCCGTGCTCGAGGAGCGAACCGCCGCGCGTTGCGGCACCTGATCGAGCATGAGCGGACGGCCGACGATGCCGCACGAGGGATCGTTCGGCGGACCGACGTCGACCTGGTAGCAGCAGAGCCCATCTTGCGCAGTCGGCCCGCTGATCCACTCGGTGATCGTTTCGCCCATGTCGGTGCAAGTGAAGAAGCCGGGGGCTTGCTCCGTCGTGGGGCACTCGGCGTCGGGCGCCGGGTTTACGAAGCAGCGCTCGACGTCTTGCTCGCCGCCTCCCCCGCCCGCTCCGCCATCGCCACCCTGGTTGCTTCCACCTTCGGGCGCGCCGCCCTCGGAGCTGCCGCCAATGGCCTGGCCACCTTCGCCGCCGTTGCCTCCATCCGACCCTGCTCCGACGCCCTCGCCGCCGCCGCCCGGATTGCTGCCGCCTGCAGGATTTCCGCCGGAGCCGCCGGTCTCACCGTCGTCACCACAGCCGAGGATCGCCACACCGCCGGCGACGCCGGCCGCGAGCAGGATTCGTCGCGCAAAGCTCGCCCGAAATCGAAGAAAAGCACTCATCTTGCACCTCCCGTTGGAACGCTCACGGTGGGTCTGCCTCGCGCACCACCCGTCCCGAGCACCGATACGATGCCCGCTGGCGACGGGATCGATCCTTAAAGCCGGCCTTAAATGCGTGGTTAAGGGCGCGGCTCGGCCCGCACAGCGCCTGGGCGCTCGTCGTTTCGCCGCCCCGCAGGGGTGTTTATGCTCGCGGTCTTCCGTGAGCGATCGAAGCGAGCCGACGGGTCGGGCCGGCACGAACGTGGAGGAGGTTGCGCTCTCCTTCGTCGGGCGTGACGAGGTGCTCGCACAAATCGCCAGCCGGCTCGACGACGGCGTGAGGCTCGTCACGATCGTCGGCCCGGGCGGCATGGGCAAGACGCGGGTCGCGACCCGCTTCGCGAGCGCACATGCCGATGCGTACGCGGCCGACGGTGGCGGCGCGTGGTTTTGCGATCTCACGGCGGAGCGCGCCGCCACCGGCATCGCCAGCGTCGTCGCTTCGGTGCTCGGCGTGCAGCCTTCGCGGAGCACCGACGAGCGCTCGCTCGTCGAAGGTGTGGGGCGCGCCCTCGCGCGGCGGAAGCGCACGTTGATCGTTCTCGACAACGCGGAGTCGGTCGCCGCCCACACCGCGCGCGTCCTCGATGTCTGGCTGCGAGCAGCTCCTCTCGCGCGGTTCGTCGTCACCTCGCGCGTCGTGTTGGGCGTCTCGGGAGAGCACCTCCTTCCGCTCGAGCCGCTGGCGCAGCCTCCCGCGTCCGATGATTTCGACGCGACGCTCGCAGCGGACAGTGTCCGCCTGTTCGTGGATCGCGCGCGCGCGGTGCGCCCCGGGTTCACGCCCGGGCCCGGTGAGCTCGCGGCGCTGCGCGAGATCGTGCAGGTTACCGACGGCATCCCGCTCGCGATCGAGCTCGCGGCGGCGCGCGTCCGCGTCCTGTCGCTCGCCCAGATCCGCGACCGACTCGCCGCGCCGCTCAAGCTGCTGGTGAAACAGAACGACGACGGCCGTCACGCATCGATGCGCCGCGCGATCCTCCATTCGTACGAGCAGCTCGAGCCGGCGGAGCGCACCTGCCTCGCGCGATGCGCGGTGTTTCGCGGCGGGTTCACGCTCGAAGCCGCCGAAGCGGTGATCGAATCCGAAGACCGCGCAGTCCTCGACGACCTCGACGCGCTCGTGTCGCGCTCGCTCGTGCGGACGACGACCACCCGCGACGGAGGGATCCGCTTTTCGTTGTTCGAGACGATTCGAGAGCTCGCGATGGAGCGCCTCGCCGCGGACGAAACCGATCGCGAGCGCACCGAAGCGCGGCACGCGCGCCATTTCGCCGACGTCGCGCGCGCGCTCGTCGACGCTTCGGCGGGGGCGCGCCCCGCAGCCGACCCACGCGAGCCGGATCTCGAGAACCTGCTCGCCGCACACGCCCACGCAATCGCCGAAACGAAGCACGCACATGCGCCGCAGCACGCCGACGACGCACTCGCGGCGACCCTCGCGGTGGAGCCGATGCTCTCACGGCGCGGCCTTCTTCGGCGCCTGCTCGACATGTTCGACGAATCGATCGCCGCGGCGACCTCGACCGGCAGCGAAGGCACCTCGTCCTACGTCGCGGAAGCGATCGTCGGTCGCGGAAGCGCACTCCGCCAAACCGGCGATCTCGACAAAGCCCGAGCGGATTTCGAGCACGCCCTACGAGTCGCGACCGCCCGCGGGGATGCCCTCGTCGAAGCCCGCGCGCGCGCTCACCTCGCGGAGCTCGTGGAGATCGATGGCGACACTTCGAGCGCCCGCCAAATGTGCCACGCGGCGCTCGCGCGGCTCGAGGACGTGCCCGATGGTCCCGGCCGCCGTCTGCGCGAAGCCGAGCTTCGGGCGCGCCTCAGCCACGCCTACCGCCGCGAAGGAGCCCTCGGTCCGGCCGCCGCGGAGATCGAGCGCGCGGTCGTCTCGTACCGTGACGTCGGCGACGAGGAAGGTCGCGCGTTCGCGCTCTACGAGGCTGCCGTCATCGCGCTCTTTCGACGTCAATACGAGGCATCGAGCGCCCATTTCACCGAAGGGCTCGACCTCGTGAAGCGATCCGGCGGGCGTCTCGCCGAGGGCGCGCTCACGACGGGGCGCGGCACGCTGCTTCAAGAGCTCGGCAATGCGGACGACGCCGTCGCATGCCACGCCGAAGCCGCGCGCATCTTCCGAGAGGTCGAAAACCCTCATCGCGAAGGCAGCGCGCTCTACTACCTCGGCGGCGCGTGGCTGGAAAAAGGCGTCGACGTCGAGGCGCGCCGCTTTCTCGAGCGCGCCCTTCGCCTCGTCGAGGGCGTCGGCGTGCCGCGCTACGAGGCGCTCGTCTCCGCGTGCCTCGCGACCCTCGCGGCGCGCGAAGGCGACGAAGCGGGCGCCGCCCGCTGGCTGAACGGGGCGGACGCCGCCGCCCGCGCGTGTGCGAGCGAGTCGGCGCTCGAAGCGACCATTGCGATCCATCGGCTGCACATCGACGCGCTTCGCGACGCCGCGAGGGTCCCTGCGAGCCTGGAGGAAGCGCGAGCTCGTGCCGCTGCTCACTCCTGCGATGATCCACGCTTTGCGCTCCGGGTGTTCGAGCGAGCAGCGGCCCCCGTCACGAAGGAGAGCGGTTTCGCGCTCGTCCTCGACGCCGACAAGGGCCACGTCGAGCTCCCCGGCACGGGCGCGCGCATCGATCTGTCGCGCCGTGCGCCGCTCTGTCGCATCCTCGTTTCCCTCGTCCGACGGCGAATCGACGAGCCGGGCGAGCCCGCGGCGATCGAAGAAATCATCGCAGCGGGATGGCCCGGTGAGCGCGTGCGCGGCGAAGCCGGCGCGAACCGCGCGTACGTCGCGCTCGCGACCCTTCGAAAGCTCGGCCTGCGCGACGTGATCGAGCATGGCCAGGGCGGCTATCTCATTCCTCCGCGGCTCGCGGTCGCGTTCGCCTGACGCGTCGAAGCGCGCCGCGACAGCAAATCAGGCGCCCATCGCGGCCTTCAAGAGCTCGACGATCTCCGCCGCCTCCGACGCGCGGCAGCCAATCCAGCTCGCGACCTTCGTCCCGACCGTCTCTTCGTCCTCCGATGCATCCTCTGCGAGCAGCCGGTGGACGATGCGCTCGATCAGATCGGCCCGAATCGCGCGCTTTCCGATGACTGGATACCCCACCGCCGCATAGGCCTCGAGAGGAACGTCCCGGCTCGGCGCGAGTGATCGCTCTCCCTCGAGAGGCCAACGCGGCACGAGGCGCGCGCCCTGCGGAGCTTTGCGCGGCGGGTTCAAACCGAGGACAGCGCTGAGGAGCGCGGCGCGCTTCGTCACGACGGCCGGCTTGAGCGCGCTCGGCAGGTAGAGCGCCACGCGACCGCGCACGAGCCCTGCGGCGATCAAGCGCTCTTCGTCGCGCGCATCGAGCGCATCGAGCTGCGTTCGCGCCTCTCGAACGAGGACCGTGCCGAGCCCGCTCGTGATCAAGTGCACGAGCCCTCGCGCGTTCGATCCGAGCTCCTCGAGGTCGGTCACCGCGCCCACGATTTCGTGGACCAAATCGCGCGACCACGCGACCAGCCTGCGTGTGAGACGAAGCTTCGCGCCGGCGTCGAGCTCGAGCGAGACGACGACGTCTGGTTGATACACCGACCGGCCGGCAACCAGCTTCGCGACGCGCCGCCCTTCGAACGAGATGTGGCCGTGCTCGTCGACACCGAACTGCTCGAATCCGGCTTCGATCATCGCCTCGACCGAAACCATCTCCTCGTCGTCGACCCGGTCCGGCTCTACGCGGCGTAGCGACGCTCGCAACGTCGCGAGCTTGGCGAACGGCGACGCCCCGGCGGCGTGTGGATCACTCTGGGGCGCAGGCGGCGCCCCATTTTTCGGTCGGCTCGGTGCGGCCTTGGGGATCGACGCAGCTCGAACCGGGCGCCCGCGCTCGACGAACCTCGTGACGAGGGCATCGTGGAGCGCATCGCTGAGATCGTCCTCGATCTTGCGCGCTCGCTCTCGAACCGCCTCTGCACCATCGACCCAGCCGCCTTGGTGCGCGACGAAGTTCCACGTTCGAATCGACGCGATTCGATCCATGAGGGTCTCGAGGTCGCTCGTGGAGCGCTCGATCCGGTCGAGCTCTTCCTCGACGTCCGAGCGCGCGAGCCGCCCCCGGGTCGCGAGCTCCGCGAAGACCCGCCCGACCAGCGCGACGTGTTCTTCGAAGAGGAGCTGGCGGTAATCCGGAATGGAGCACGCCGCCCATAGAAGCCGCAGATTCGCTTCCCCACGCGCGAGGCGCAGCACCTCGGGTTGCTCGGCGAGCGCGGCGAGCACCTCCTCGTCGAGCGCTCGCTCCGCGCGCTTCAGCCTGCGAACGGTGGACGGCCGCCGGAGCGACGCAAGCAGGTCTTCGAGCGATTCGTAGGCGAGATCGGCGTTGCGCCATTGGAGGTTGCGGACCGACGCGAACCGATGTCCCTCGATGGCGCGACGCAGCTCGAGCGGCAGCTCCGGCAGCGGCGCAATCGTCCCGAAGGTTCCGTCTTTCACGTAGCGGCCTGCACGACCTGCGATCTGCGCGAGCTCGGCCGGATCGAGATCCCGCGCGATTCGCCCGTCGAATTTGCGCATGTCGGCGAACGCCACGTGATCGATGTCGAGGTTCAACCCCATCCCGATCGCATCGGTGGCGACGAGGAAGTCGACCTCTTTCGCTTGATAGAGCGCCACCTGCGCATTTCGTGCCCGCGGCGAAAGCGCACCGATCACGACCGCGGCGCCGCCCCGACGGGTGCGGAGACGATCCGCGAGCTCGAACACCCGCGTCAGCGAGAACGCGACGACGGCGCTGCGCTTCGGCAGCGACGCGAGGGTCGATGGGCTCACGCCCCGCAGCGTCGAGAGGCGTGGGCTGTTGCGAATCGTCGCGGTCGGGACGAGCTCCTTCATCGCGTCGCGCATCGTCTCGGCGCCCATGAACCAGGTCTCGACGAGCCCCCGCGCGGAGAGCAACCGCTCGGTGAAGACGTGGCCTCGTTCCGGATGTGCCGCGAGCTGGATCTCGTCCACCGCGAGGAAGTCGACCTCGTTGCGGATGGGCATCGCCTCGACGGTGCACACCCAATACCGAGGGCGCGGCGGGACCCGCTTTTCCTCACCGGTGACGAGCGCGACCTGCGCCTCGCCGACCTGCGTCGAGACGCGATCGTAGACCTCGCGTGCGAGCAGCCGCAGCGGAAGGCCCATCATTCCGGTGCGATGCTCGAGCATCCGCTCGATCGCTTGATGGGTCTTGCCCGTGTTGGTCGGGCCGAGCAGCGCCGTGATCGTCATGCGTCGCGACAACGAGAGGCGCGGCGAGCCGGCCTCGAGGAACCTGGCGATGATGCACGACGAACGGCGGTCGCGCAGCAAACCATCGCGGAGCACGAAAACACGAGGATTGGAGCCGGACGACCGGACGCTCGTACCGCTAGCATGCGCGCCATGCCCTTCGGCGGAACGTGGCGACAAACGGCGACGACCCTCTTCACCCTCGTCGCGCTCGGGATGGTGGCGTGCAAGCCGAAGCCTTCATCCAAGGACGAGAGCGATAACGAAAAGGGTGCTCGCGACACCGCCGCGACCGAGCACGCGGCGGCAACATCCGCGACGCCGTCCGCCGGTGCGGGCAGTCCGGTGGTCCAAGACAGGCGGTTTCTCTTCGCCGTCAACACCAAGGCGCCCGTCACGCCGCAGCAGATCGCGGACGCGAAGAGCATCATCGAGAAGGCGGCGCCAGGGATCGCGTTCGTCGACGACCCCGGTGTCGGAAAAACGGGCATCAGCCTGATCGCGCCACCACCCGATCAAATCGAGCCGCCCGACGAGAACACGATCCGCTACTTCGGAAGAGGCTTCGACGGATCGAGCGCGGAGCGGGCGCGCTCGATGCGAGGTGCGCTCGGAATCGGATGGAACCTCGACGCCGACCCCAAGCTCGAGCGCCTACGCGCGGCGCAGTCGTCGGTGAAGGCGTTCGCCGAAAAGATGGATGGTTTCATCTGGGACGACGCGACCCGCGAATTGTTCACCCCCGCCGCCTTCGACAGCCAACGAATCGCCGGCTGGGATTCGGGATATCCCGATATGCGCGGGCAAATCACCATTCACTATTATGAAAACGAAGGGCGGCACCGGGCGGTCACCCTCGGGATGGAGAAGTTCGGCGCGCCGGACCTGGTCATTCAGGACGTCCCCATTTCGCAGTCGAATCGAGGTTCCCACGTCCGCAATGTGGCGGCTCAGCTCATCGTGGAAGGCGCGTCGATCGGTTCGAACGGAGAGCTCGTCCTCGACCTCGCAGCGATCAAACACGCGCCTACCAAGGCCTATTATTCAGGCCTCGATCCGTCGGCGTCGCACAAGACGACCATTCACCTTGCCGCGGCGAAGCCGGAGGAGGGCGACGCGATGAACCGTCTCCTCGAGATTCGCTTTCCCAATGGGGCGGGCGCGACGGAGTGGGAGCGGCTGGCCGCGGCAGCGGACGCGCTCGTCGGAGCACCGAAGGACACACCGACCGCC
This sequence comes from Polyangiaceae bacterium, assembly GCA_013361525.1. Classification (GTDB taxonomy): domain Bacteria; phylum Myxococcota_A; class Polyangia; order Polyangiales; family Polyangiaceae; genus Xiheicaenibacterium. The sequence continues at coordinate 18,280 of JABFXY010000099.1, forward strand.
GTGGCCGAGAACGACCCCGAGCTCGCGGCCATCAAGCTGCGCGTACAAGCGAAGCTGCCCGAGCTCGCCGCCGCGATTCAAAAGGGACTTCCGCTCGGCGAGTCCATCAGCGTCAAAGCGCCCTTCGATACCGACGACGGCGGCGTCGAATGGATGTGGGTATCCGTGACCAAGTGGGAAGGCGACACGGTGCACGGCGTGCTCGACAACGCGCCGGCAGGCATCAAGTCGCTCAAGATCGGAGCACCGGTCACGGTGAAGCAATCGGCGATTGCCGATTACGTTCGCCACAAAGCGGATGATTCGCTCGAGGGCGGCGAGAGCATCAAGGTGCTCGACCGCCGCTCGCCGATCACTCCCCGGTGAAGGCACCCATCGCGCGAAACTTCGCATAGCGATCGTCGGCGAGCGCGTCGGGAGAGAGCTTGTCGAGCTGCCCGAGGTGCCGTTCGATCGCATTGGCGAGCCGTTCCGCCGATGCGTCGTGATCTTGGTGCGCGCCGCCGGGCGGCTCCTCGACGACCTCGTCGACGACCTTGAGACCGAGCAGCTCCGGCGCCGTCATGCGGAGGCACTTCGCGGCCTCTTCGGCACGATTGCCGTTCTTCCAGAGGATGGCGGCGCAACCCTCGGGGCTGATGACGGAGTAGCAGCCGAACTCCAGCACGAGGACGCGATTCGCGACGCCGAGCGCGAGCGCGCCGCCCGATCCACCCTCGCCGATGATCGACGCGATGACGGGAACGCGCGCGCGTGCGAGCGCGGCGAGGGCCGCTCCGATCGCTTCGCTCTGGCCGCGCTCTTCGGCGCCGATGCCGGGGTATGCGCCGGGCGTGTCGATGAACGTGAGGATGGGCAGACCGAAGCGGTCGGCGAGCTCGTAGAGGCGGATCGCCTTTCGATAACCTTCGGGGTGCGGCATCCCGAAGTTGCGCTTCATGTTCTCTTTGGTGCCGCGGCCCTTCTGGTGGCCGACCACCGCGACGGACCGTCCACGGAACGTTCCGAGCCCGGCGACGATGCTCGCGTCGTCGGCGAAGCGACGGTCGCCGCGCATCTCCACGAAGTCCGCCACGACGCGCTTGATGTAGTCGAGCGTGTACGGCCGATTCGGGTGCCGCGACAGCAGCACCTTCTGCATCGGCGTGAGATCACGGAACGCCTCTTTCGAGGCGCGCCCGGCCTCCTCCTCGAGCTTCTCGAGGTCGGGACGCAGGCTCTCGTTTTTGGCGGCTTCGACGCGGAACGCGCGAACTTTGTCGACCAGCTCGGCGATCGTCTTCTCGAACGGAAGGACGTGCATGTTCGTTTCAGTCTCCCCCCTCACGCGGTGAGGGGGGTCGGGGGGGAGAAATAGCGGCGCGCCCGGTTTACCTGGGTAAGCGGACTCGGCACCGCCAGATGGCTACGCGTTGCTCGCGCGGACGACGGACGCGGTGGGCTCGGGGGCGAAGGGATTGTCATTCCCGCCTCCGCCGGCGGAGCCGATGGCGCCTGGAACGACGACCTTCGCGGCCCTGCGAAGGACGTTGTAGATACGCAGGGGCTTTTCCTTACCCTTGACCTTCGCGGGGTCAAGCTCCTGCACCTCGAACCTGCCCTTGAGCGCCGTGAGCGTGTTCTCGCTCACGATGATTTGTCCGCTGAGGGCGACCGAGCACAGGCGCGCAGAGGTGTTCGCGGTGTCGCCGATCACCGTGTACGACAACGCTTTCGAGCTGCCGATGTAGCCGGCGACGAGCGGCCCGGTGTGGATGCCGATGCCGACCGCGAGCGGCTGCGCGTCGCGCTCGAGGCGCTTGCGGTTGAACTGCCCGAGCACGTCGGCCATCTCGAGCGCGCACTCGACCGAGCGGACCGCATCGTCCGGGTGCTGCACCGGCGCACCCCAGACGGCCATGATTCCGTCGCCCATGAACTTGTCGAGCGTGCCTTCGTGTTTGAAGATCGTGTCGACCATCAGCTCGAAGTACTCGTTCAACATCTCGACGAGGAACTCCGGCGGGGCGCTCTCGCTCATCCGGGTGAAGCCGCGGATGTCGCTGTTGAAGACGGTGCACTCCTCGACACGCTGGCCGCCCTGCTTCACCTCGAGCTGACCGGAGATGACGCGCTCGGCGATGTTCGGCGAAAGCAGGCGACTGAGTCGCTCGCGCGAGACGATCTCCGCCTCGACCTTCTTGCCGAGGATGTTGATCTCGATGAAGCGCGCGGCCTGGTTGGCGACGGTCTGAACGAGCTCGAGATCCTTGGCCTGGAAGCGCGCGAGCGCCTCCGAGTCGAGCCAGAGGACGCCGAGCACCTCGTTGTCGTGCTGGAGGAGCGGCGCGACGATGGCCGAGCTGATTCGGTTGAGAATCATGCTCTTGCCCTTCGAGGCGGCGAAATCCATCGCGGCGTCGTGGGTGAGGACGGCGGCGCGCTCCTTCACGACGTGGTTGAGGATCGTCGACGAGACGGTGATCGGCGCGGAGGTGCCGTCGCTTCGCTTGGAGTGGAAGAGCTGCAGCTCGTTCTGCTCGTTCCTCAAGAACACGACGGCGCGGTCGGCGTTGATGAACTTGAGGATGTTGGTGAGGATCTTGTCGAGCAGCTTCTGGGTATCGCGCTCGATGCCGATGCCGTGCGACAGCTCGTGGCTGAGGCGCAGGCGCTCGTAGTCCGCCTTCAGTTGGTTGAAGTCGTTCGCGATCCGATCGAAGGGCAAAAATCCCTTCTCGACGGCATCGATCTGCGTGCCGATCTGCCGCTCTTGATCGTGGATCGCGACGTTCTGCGCGGCCTGGGGCACGAAGCCCGTGAGCGCCCCGCGAACAGTGAGGTTCGCGCCGGTGACGACCCCGCGCGGCGTCGGCAACGGAGCCGTGCCACCCGGCAACATGTAACCGCCGGGACCAATCCCGGGCACGACCGGAGCTGCGGGCCCGGGCGCGGGCGACGCATGACCGCCCGATCCCGCCGGCGCGGAGCCGGGGGATGAAGTTGCAGGCATCGCCGAACCCGGCGGAACCGAAGCCGGATGGCGCGGAGGCGCGACCGCCGAGGGCGGCTGCGCCTGCCCGTAGGGGTATGCGGGTTGACCGGGCCGCGGGTATCCACCCTGCTGCTGCGGCGGCTGCTGCGCTTGGATCGGTGCTTGCGGCACCTGCTGTCCAGGCACTGCGCCGGGCTGACCGGGCCACCCTCCGCCGAACTGTTGCGGCATCGGCTGCTGCGCGGGCCGATGCATGCCGGGTGCATGCGCGTGGGCAGCCGCGGGATCTTCGAAACGGCCGCGCGTTGCACCGAGCGCAATTTCGTCGCCATGCTTGAGACCGGCTTCGCCGCGAACACGCTCGTTGTTGACGAAGGTGCCGTTCAAGCTCCCGAGATCGCGAAGGACGTAGTGGTCTCCTCGCTGCTCGATGATGCAGTGCTCTTTCGACACGATCTTGTCGAGGAGCTGGATGGTGTTGTTCGGGTGACGGCCGAGCGAATTCACTGGACGCAGCTCGACGGCTTGCGTCCCTTCCGCCGTCATCAAGATGAGCCGCGCCATCGGAGTGGCAGATTATCCGGGGACAAGCCTCGGAACAACCGCGACAAAAGCTAGCCTTTGTCGTTTGCGCGACCTGCCTTATCGCGTACTTCCGTGCGCACCGGACGTCGGCGTCAGGTGCCTGATTTTCGACGGCCGCGACTCGCCCTGAGCGAGATTGGCGCCGATTTTTTGTCCGCCCGGCGTGTCTCTTGGCATTGGTCGTCCCAAACCATGCCGCTCACGGTCCGTGTGTACGGAGATGAAAGACCTGGCAGGTCGAAGGATCCGACGCCCGCGAGCCGAGGGCTCGGTTCGCCGGAGGCGAACGCGAGAGAGAACAGCCTGACGTTCGATGCGCCGAGGATCTTGCTCGGACGGGGTGAAGGGTGCGAGGTCCGCCTCCCCGACCCGAGCGTCAGCGCACGTCATCTCACCGTTCGTCAGCGCGGCACCGAGTACGTCCTCGTCGACGAAGGGAGCACGAACGGGACACGCGTCGGAAAGACGACGCTCTCGGCGCATGCGCCCTACACCCTCCGCTCGCCGGAGGTCGTTCGCGTCGGCAAGCTTTGGGTCGAGCTCGTCGTCGGCCCCGAGCCGCCGACCCGCGGCGCGCCCCAACGCGCCAAAGAGGTCGCGATCGGGCTCGCGATTCAGAGCCTCGCGAGATCCGGCGAGGATGGCCGGCCGCGCGTGCGCGTCGAAGAAGGCGCGAGCGCGGGCAGCGAAGCGGTCGTGACCGATGGCCAGCCGCTGGTCGTCGGCCGCGCGCGCGACGCGGACCTTTTCATCGACGACAACGAGGCGTCTCGCCGTCACGTCGAGATCCGCCAGCGCGGTGATGTCCTCGTCGTGCGTGATCTCGGCTCCAAAGCCGGCACCTCGATCGGCGAGCGCGTGGTCGGCGCGACCGACACGGTCTGGCGCGCAGGAGAGCTCCTCACGGTCGCCGGCACGGCGCTCTCCTACACGTTCGAGGCCGCCGAGGCGCTCGTCGAGCTCGAGCGCCAGCCGGATCAAAAAGTCCCGTCGCGAGAGCTCTTCGACGAGCCGGAGCCGGAGCCCATCGAAGAGGCGTCTTCGGAGGAGGAGCGCGATGACGACGCGAATGCGGACACCAGCGGTGCCCCTCTCGATGCAGCCATGAACGAAGCCGATCCGGCGCAAGACGAAGAGCCGGATGAGCCGAGCCCGCAGCCCGCCGCGCTCGCCAGTCGACGAGGTCGCTCGACCGTTTGGAGCGTCACCGACTTCGCCGTCGTCCTCCTCGCGGTCGGAGTCTTTTCGCTCAGCGCCGTCGGGTATTGGGTCCTTTTGCGCTGACCTTCTTGCCGCCCGACTTTGCCTTCGACGCGGCGGCCTTCTTCCCCTTCTTCGCAGCCTTCGCGGTCGCCTTGGCCGAGCCGCGTTTGGTCGTCGGGGCTTCGCTCGAACGGCTCGTCGCGCCACGCTTGTCGCGTTTCGCCGGCTTCGCGCCCTTCGCCGCCTTCCCGCGCTCGCCCTTTTCGGTGCGTTCTTTCTTCGTGCGTCGGCCGCGTCCTCGCTCGCCCTCGAAGGCCGGCTCGTGGCTCGCCTTCTCGGTCATCGACACGCGCCTTCCGTAGGTCGTTCGCCGCTCGATCGACGCGTCTTCGATCTGCACCATCATCCCGTCCGACAGCGTGATCCGCTCGCCGGAGCGTTTGCCGATCGTCGCGAAGCCGTGCTCGTCGGGCTCGTACGCGTCGTTGCCGAGGGCCTCGTTCTTCACGAGGACGCTGACGTACGGCTCCTCGAGCGTCACGAAGACGCCCGAGCCGACGACGCCGCTCACCGCCCCCGCGAACATGTCGCCGATCGCGTCCTTCATCAGGAACACGCCGTAAAGATCCGAGACGTCGCGCTCGACCTGCATCGCGCGGCGCTCGCGCTCCGACGCGAGCACCGCCGCCTCCTGCATCGTTTCGACCGCCGCGTCGCTCGCGTCGACGCGCCCGCCGCGGATCAACCCGCGAACGACGCGGTGAACCGACAGATCGGGATACCGGCGGATCGGCGACGTGAAATGCACGTACGCGTCGCTCGCGAGGCCGAAGTGACCGATGTTCTTCACGTCGTACATCGCTTGTTTGAGCGAGCGGATGAGGAGCGTGTCGATGAGCGCGCGGCTCGGGTGGCTCTTCATCTTGCGGACGAACGCGGAGAGCTTCTTCGGATCCTGTGCGTCCTCCACGTCGAGCGTGATGCCGAGCTTTTCGCAGATCGCGGCGAAGCGCTCGATGCGCTCCGGGTCCGGCGGACCGTGCACGCGGAAGATCGCCGGGGCCCCACGCTCGACGAGGAACGATGCGACGACCTCGTTCGCGAGGAGCATCATCTCCTCGATGATCTGGTACGCCTTCGAGACACCGGGGTCCTTCGCGCGGCGGACGGCATCGGTCGGCCAGCGCGTCGCCGGGTCGACGATGATGCGCGTCTCGGGAAGGTCGAAATCGAGCGCGCCCCGGCGCATCCGCTTTCCACGCAAGAGCATCCCGATCTCGCGGAGGAGCGCGAGGTCGTCACGCATCTCCTCCGCGACGGGATCGCGCGGGGCTTCGGTCGTCAGACGCAGCGCGCGCGCGACACCTTCGTACGTGAGCTTCGCGCGCGAACGCATGAAGCCTTCGACGATGCGCGAGCTCTGCACCGTGCCGGTCGCGTCGAGATCGACGATCGCGCAGAGGCAGAGGCGCACGACGTCGGGCAAGAGCGAACAGAGGTTCGACGACAGCGCGCGCGGCAACATCGGGATCGCGCGGTCCGGCAGGTAAATCGAACAGCCTCGATCCCGCGAGGACTCGTCGAGCGCAGAGCCCGGCGTCACGTAGTGCGAGACGTCCGCGATCGCGACCCACACGCGGTAGCCGCCGCCTTCCCGTCGCTCCGCCCACACCGCGTCGTCGTGGTCCCGCGCGTCCTGCGGATCGATCGTCGGCAGCGGAAGGTGCGTGAGATCTTCGCGGCCGACGAGCGCGGATTCACTGACCTCGGTGCCGTAGGCACGCGCCTCTTCGTCGGCCGCGAGCGGGTGCTCTTCCATCACGCCGGCGACCGCGAGGATCTTGCGGACCTCGACGTCCGGTGTGCCTGCAGGGCCGAGAACGTCGATCAGGCGGCCTTCCGGATTTTCTTCTGCGCTCTCGGGGAATCGCGCGATGTCGACGATGACGACCTCGCCGTCTTGCCCTCGGTCGGCTTCGGACAGGACGATCGGCCCACGCAGACGCGCATCGTCCGGTTCGAGCCACGCGCTCTTGCCCTTCCTTCGCAGGGTCCCCGAGATGCGGATCGGCCGGCGATCGATCACCTCGACGACGGCGCCTTCGACGCCGCGCGGGCCGCGCATCACGATGCGGGCGCGAACGCGGTCGCCGTGCATGGCACCGGCGCGCGCCTCTTCCGGAATGAAGACGTCCTCCACACCGGCCTCGCGCTGCACGAAGCCGAATCCGCGCGGATTCGCGGAGAAAAACCCTTCGACGAGCTCGCGGCGAGGCCGCTCGCGCTCCGCGGACACGAGCCGAAAGCGATGCCCGCCTTGAGCCGAGACCGTCCCGTCGAGCACGAGGTCGTCGAGCACGCGGGACAACGCCGCCGCGAGCCGCGGAGGAACGCCCAAGCGCGACGCGATCTCGCTCGCGTGCATGGCGCGCTTCTCGCCGCTGAGAAGTTCGATCACGGCGGCGCGTCGAGGCGGTCTGGCTTCGCTCATCGTCGCGCCTCGTACCACGGCGCGCTCTTTTTTTCCCGCCCGCGGGGTGCGCACGGGATTCTGCGGCTCGCTGCGCTCGGCCCGACCCCACGGGAGGGGGGCCGTGCTAATGCGCCAATGACGCATGAGGCTCGGACATCTTCTGACGGTCGCCCGCGCAGCGCTCTCCACCGGCGTCTTCGCCTGCGCCGCCCTCGTGGTCGATTACCAGAAGCCCGGTGACCCGGCGTTCTGTGCCGTCGACTCCGCCTGCATGAAGGTGCGGCGCAGCGAGGTCGGGCTGGGGATCGCCGAGTGGATCGCAGACAACATCAGCCCCGGCCTCACGCTGCCGCATGTCGCGCTGTTTCTCTTCTTGATCGTGATGGCGGTCACGTTCTTCCTGAAGACGAAGCTGCACGCGTATTCCCTCGCGGCGATGTGCGGCCTCGGCGCGGCGTTCGCCGGCTACCTCATCGTCGCGCAAGCGAAGCTCGGCTCGTTCTGTCCTTGGTGCATGGTCGTCGACGCGGCGATGCTCGTCGCCGGCGCCGCTGCGATCGCGCTCGCGGTGTTCGTCGCGGGCACGAAGGGCGGCATGTTCGACGATCTCGACGAGTCGCTTCAGCGTGCGACCGACACCCCCACCACGATCGCGTGGGGCATCGCCGGGACGATCCTCACGGCGCTGCCGTTCATCTTCTCCAAGTATCCTGTCGTCCCCGAAAACGGCGCCCTCCCCGGCCCGATCGCCGCCCTCCAACAGCCCGGCAAGACCGTCGTCGTCACGTTCACCGACTTCGAGTGTCCGCACTGTCGCAAGCTGCACAAGGACACGCACGCAGCCTTCGAACAACGCGGCGCGATCATCCACCGTTTCATGGTGCCGCTGCCGTTCCACCCCGGCGCGATGCCCGCTGCGCTCGGTTATCTCTGCTCGCCCGAGGACAAACGCGAACAGGTCGCCGACGAGCTCTACACGACCGATCCCGAGAACCTCTCCTACGAGGGCGTCGTCAAGATCGTCGCCAAACACACCGGCGGCGAAGAGGGCCCGATCATCGATTGCTTCAACGCCGACGACACGAAGAAGAAGGTCGAGGCCGACTCGAATCTCTTCGACGAGGTCGGCGCACAAGGTCTCCCGACGACGTGGGTCGGCGGCACGCGCGTCATCGGCTCGCGCGGCGACGTGGTGGTGGGCCTCCTCGAGCGCAACGCAGAGCCGCCGGCGATTCAGCTCCCGCTCTGGCTGATGATCGCGCTCGGCGCCGTGACGCTCGCAGGCGTCGTCGTATGGACGGAGCGCAGGCCCACCGAGTCGCGAGCCGACACGCGGACGCCCGACAACGAGGACAAGACGGACGACGACAAGACGGACGCGGACAAGACGGACGACGACAAAGACGACAAGAGCGACGACTCCTCCGAGAAGGAACGCGCGTGACCGCGCGCGCACGATCGGACACGATGACGGGATCAACATGAACGAACATCCGCGCGACGAGAGCGAAGAAGAGGAAGAAACGGCCGGCGAAGACGCAGAGGCACTCGTTCGGCGCGGCACGCGTGACGGGTCGCCCGCCCTGCCCCTCTCGTTCTTCGAGCAGCTGCCGAAGACGGATCTGCACGTCCACCTCGACGGCAGCCTGCGTCTTTCGACGATCCTCGACCTCGCGCGCGAGTACAAAGTCGAGCTCCCCTCCACGAAGCCGGAGGAGCTCGCGAAGGCGATGAATCTCGGCCAAAACTGCGGCTCCCTCGTCGAGTACCTGAAGGCGTTCAGCGTCACGCTCGCCGTGCTCCAGCACCGCGACGCGCTCTACCGCGTCGCCTACGAGCTCGCCGAAGACTGCGCCAAAGAGAACGTCCGATACATGGAGGTTCGGTACGCGCCGATGCTCCACACGCAGCTCGGAATGCGCCTGACGAGCGTCGTCGAGGCCGTCCTCTCCGGTCTGCGCCAAGCGCAGGAGGATTACGGCATCGAGTCGAACCTCATCATCTGCGGCATCCGTAACGTCTCGGCGTCGTCCTCGCTCGAGATGGCGGAGCTCTGCGTCGCGTACAAAGGCCGCGGCGTCGTCGGCTTCGATCTCGCCGGCGCGGAGTACGACCACCCGGCGAAGCACCATCGCCAGGCGTTCCAGCTCGTCCGTGACAACAACATCAACGTGACGATCCACGCCGGCGAGGCCTACGGCCCGGAGTCGATCGCCCAGGCGATCCACGTCTGCGGCGCGCACCGCATCGGTCACGGCTGCCGCCTTCGAGAGAACGGCGATCTGTTGCATTACATCTGCGACCACCGCATCCCGCTCGAGTGCTGCCCGTCGTCGAACGTGCAGACGGGCGCGGTGCCCAGCCTCGCCGCGCACCCGCTCAAGCTCTACTTCGATCTGGGTCTCCGCGTGACGGTGAACACCGACAACCGGCTCGTCACCGACACCACCGTCTCGAAAGAGCTATGGCTGTGCCACACGGAGCTCGGCATGCCGCTCAGCGACATCAAGTCGATCATCCTCGCCGGCCTGAAGAGCTCGTTTTTGCCCTTCCACATCAAGCAGGCGTACCTGCGGCAGGTCTCGCAAGATCTCAACCGCTTCAAGGACGACGGGCAGATCATTGCGCCGACGCCGCCCTCGAGCTCGCGCCCCGGCGCGCGCAGCAAGCGTCAGGGCGTTTCGCAGTCTCTCAGCTGAGACAGGGGCCTCAGCTGATTCAAGACTCAGAGGGGTCGCCAAGGGCGCCAAGAGAAGATCGAGGAAGAGGAGGGGAGGATTTGGGGTCATTCCCAAAACCTCCTCTGTCTCTTTGTGCCTTTGGCGCTCTTGGCGACCTTCTCTGGCAAAGAGCTCAGCTCTTTTCGGCCTCGACGGCCGCGCGTACCGATGGGCGCGCGGCGATGCGCTCCGCGTACGCGGCGATCGGGGCGGGCAGCTCGGCGCGCACGAAGGTTCGATACGCGACGAGCGCGTAATAGGCATACGCGTCGGCGATCGTGAAACCGCGCTCGTCGAAGAACGGCTTGTCGCCGAGGTCCTCGGCGAGGAGCGCAATGCGCGTGTCGAGACGTGCCTTGGCCCAGGCTTTCGCCTCCTCTCCGGGGTTCGGCATGATCGTGAACGGCGCAAACGCCTTGTGCAGCTCGGTCGCGATGAACTGGATTCGTTCGTCGAAGCGCAGGCGGGACGGATCGTCGCGCGGCGGTGCGAGGCGCGCCTCGGGGTACAGGTCCGCGAGGTGCTGGAGAATGATGGCCGTCTCGGTCAAAACCGTTCCGTCCGCGAGGCGGAGGGCCGGGACGTAGCCCTTCGGCGTCACGCGCGCGAGATCGTCGCCCGCGGCCGTCTTCCTCGTGCGCAGATCGACGCGGACCAGGTCGACCGGCGCGGCGGCCTCGCGAAGCGCGATGTGGACGGCGAACGAGCAGGTGCCCTTGGCCCAATAGAGCGTCAGCGGTGATTTCGTCATGCTCGCAAACGTAGACAACCGTTCGGGTTGAACAATCGCCGGCCATTGATCAATCTGTTCAATGAGATGAACAGAGCCGACTTCTCCGCCATCGAGACCTTCGTCCGCGTCGCGGAGGCAGGCAGCTTCCGCCGCGCGTCGGTCGTGCTGTCGGCGCCCGCGTCGACCGTCAGCGTGCACGTGACCCGGCTCGAGGAACGCCTCGGCACCAAGCTGCTCGAGCGCACCACCCGCCGCGTATCGCTGACCGACGAGGGCCGGCGCTTCTACGAGCAGGTGCGCATCGGCCTCGAGGCCGTCATCGAGGCCGAGCGATCCATCGCGAGCGGCGCCGGCGACAACCGCGGACGGCTGCGCGTCGCCGCGCCGGTCGAGTGGGGACAGACCGTCCTCGGGCGCGTCTTCGACGTGTACGTGCAATCGTTTCCCGAGGTCGAGCTGGAGGTCATCCTCTCCGAGGACGCGAGCGATCCGCTGCGCGACGGATTCGATCTCGTCGTGCAGACCGAGCCTCCGTCGAGCACGTCGCTCACCGCGAAGAAGCTCGGCAAGCCCATGGCCTATCGCCTCCTCGCGAGCCCCGCGTATCTATCGAAGAACGCCCCGCCGGAGCACCCTCGCGACCTCGCGCGACATGCGTGCATCGTGATGGGCACGCGGAGCGCGCAGGCGCGATGGCAGCTCGGCGCGCGCGCTTCGTTCGTGCATCGCCACACGACCGCGAACAGCTGGACGCTCTGCCGAGACCTCGCCGTCGCGGGCCGAGGCATCGCAAAGCTCCCGGATTACCTTGGTGCCCCGGCTCTCGCGGAGGGCAGCCTCGCGGAGGTGCTCGACGCATTTCGCCCGCCGCCCGAGCAGCTCTATGCCGTTTATGCGAAGAACCGTCATGCGCCCGCGCGCCTGCGCGGATTCGTCGCGGCATTGAGCGAACATCTATCGGTATGGCCGGGCTGCCTTTTCAAACGGCCCGCGACGGATCCCACGCGTAGCCACGCGACCGGATCGATTGGAGCCGGGAGCCGGCGCGCCCGAGCTTCTTCCTGAGGCGTGTCACAACGAGCTGCAGCGCGTTGTCGCTGTCATCCTGCGCCGGCCGCGCGAGTGTCTCGACGAGCGCGGCGCGTGGCACGACCTCACCCGCACGCGCGGCAAGCAGGCTCAAGACCGCGAACTCGCTACGGGTGAGATCGATCGCAAAGCCGTCGACACGCGCGGTTCGCGTCACCTCGCAAATCCGGAGCGACCCGGCCTCGATGACGCTGCGAGCGCGCTCGTTCTGGGCCCGGCGCACGAGCGCTTCCGAACGCGCGATGAGCACGCGACCATCCATCGCCCCCTTGGAGACGAAATCGTCGGCGCCGGCATCGAAGGCATCCACGATGGCCTCGGGCTCGGTGCGGCCCGTCAACATCAACACAGGGGTGCGCACGCGCCAGCGACGAAGGTGCCTAATAATGGATACGCCATCCAGATCCGGTATCCACCAGTCCAGTACGACCAGATCGAAACAACCACCGACGGCGAGATCGAGCGCCGCCACCCCGGACGTGCACTCGACGGCTCTGTGACCGTGTCGTTCGTACAGGCGGCGCAGCGAACCGAGCAAAAGCGGCTCGTCGTCTGCCAAGAGCACGTTGAGCGCACGGACGGACGATGGCTGCGCGCGCACGCCTCCCGGCGCGCCGATTTGCGGCATTCCCACGTGAGAGCCCCCTCCCGACGCGGAGCCTACACCAGCCTCTCCGCCCTCCGCCACCTGTCATCGTGACAGCGAACTTCATGCTAGCCGAACCGCGGGATTCGTAGCCTTCCGCGCTCGCCGGCAGGCTCACGAACCGCCTGCCGCGCGGAGGGGAGGAAGACATCGTATGGACCCGATCGTTCAAACTGATGAGCGTGGCATCCCGCGGTACGTGACGTTTCCGACAGGCGCCCCGATGGATACGCTCGGCGAGCGAGCACCCCAGGCCGTCGCCAATGCGTTCCTCGAGCAGAACGCGAAGCTCCTGGCCATTGCGCCCGACACGCTGAGGTCGCTCCCGCTTTCGCCGTCGCGATTGCCGGAAGAAGAGCTCGCGGGCCTTCGCGTCGATGCCGAAGACCGCATCATGGATTCGATCCGCGTCGGGTATTCGCAGACGTACTTCGGGCTCCCCGTCGTCGGCGCCGGCGTCAGCGTCACGATGCGGGACCAACCGCGAACCATTCTGGCGGCGACGTCGACGATCCATCACGACATCAAAGTCGACAAACCTTCTCCGGACGCAATCAAGCGGCTCCAAGCGACGATGAGCCGCTCACCGACCGGGAAGTTGTCGATGCGCGACGTCGGCCTCCTCCCACCGGAAGACGGCCTCGACGAAGCGCAGCGTGACATGCAGATCAACGCGACCCGGCTCGTCATCTTCCAATTCGACGCCGTCCGCCGCCAGGGCGACCAGCACACGCACAAGGGCAATGGGTCGCAAGAGCCTTCGCCCCCGACGATGCCACTGCCGCCGCTTCCCGAGGGAATCGCTGACGGAAAACACTACGTCGCACTGGAGATTCACTTCGCGGCGACGACCCCGCCGTGGGGACGGTTGAATTGGCGCGCCTACGTCGACATCGCCTCCGGTGCGGTGCTCCAGCTCCGACCGCTGGTCGATCATGCAATGGGCACGGTCTTCCTTCGCGATCCGATCACGAAGGGCAGCGGGCAGCCCTCGAGCGCGAGCAACCTGCTGCTCAATCCGCTGCGCGACTCGGTCGCGCTACAGGGGCTGACGGCGCCCGTGTCCGGCTCACAGGCGCTGACGGGTGAGTTCGTCACCGTCGTCGACGCCGTCCTACCGACCGTGCCCGTGCCGGCTACGACGTCACCCTTCAATTTCTCGTTCGACGCGCGCACGAACGATTTCGCCGCGACGAATACATACTTCCAATGCGATCGCTTCTTCCGGCTCGTTCGCGATTTGGGTTTCAACGTCGCCACCTATTTCAATGGCACGACGTTCCCGGTTCGGGCCGACCATCGAGGCTTCGGCGGCAGCGGCACGACAATCAATGCGCGCTGCCCCGGCAATGGGACCGGCGTCGGGATCGGGACGTTGGAGTTCGCGCTCGCGGATCTCAGCGATACGGCAAACCCCATGAGCATCGCAGCGGATTGGCGTGTCGTCCTCCACGAGCTCGGCGGACACGGGATCCTCTGGGACCACGTCAGCTCCCCGAACTTCGGATTTGCACACAGCGCCGGCGACAGCTTCGCCGCGATCCTCAACGATCCCGCGACGAGCGCGCCGGATCGATTCGTGACCTTCCCGTGGGTCAACATCGGACGACGCCACGACCGGACCCCGGCCTCGGGGTGGGGTTGGGGCGGCGCGAACGATGTCGGCGGCTACAACAGCGAGCAGGTCCTGTGCACGACGCTGTTCCGCGTCTATCGCTCGATCGGCGGTGATTCGTCGTCGCTGCAACGACGCGAATTCGCCGCGCGAACCGCGGCATATCTCATCTTGCGTGCGGTGAGCCAGCTGACGCCGGCGACCAATCCCGGGAATGCCCTCGGCTTCGAGCAGCAGCTCGAGGTCGCGGACGCAGGCGTGTGGAATTCGACGAGCCCCGCGGAGACGCACGCGGGCGGCGCGTATTGGAAGGTGATTCGCTGGGCCTTCGAGAAGCAGGGACTCTTCAAGGCGCCCGGCGCGCCGTCGACCGCGGAGGGCGCGCCTCCCCCCGTCGATGTGTACATCGACGACGGCCGGCACGGCGAATACACGTTCCAGCCGAACCATTGGAGTTGCACCGATATTTGGAATCGCCGCACGCCCGGCGCCGGGGGTGGCGCACACGAGGAGCCGGTCATCGGGCAGACCAACTATGCCTACGTGCGCATCAAGAACCGAGGGTCCCAAGCGGCGACGAACGTCGTCGTCAAAGGCTTCCATTGTTTGCCGGGCATCGGCCTCGTTTACCCCGACGATTGGGCGCCGATGACGACGCCTCAGCTCAGCGCGCCCAACATCGCGGCGAACGACTCGACGGGTGTCATCGTCGGGCCATTCGAGTGGACGCCGTCGCAGGTGGGCCACGAGTGCATATTCTTCAGCGTCAGCACGCCGAGTGACGTGAGCAACATCGAGGGTCGAATCACAGGCTCCATTCCCGAATGGCGCCTCGTCCCCCACGACAACAACATCGCTCAGCGAAACGTTCACCCGGTCGAGCCGTCGCTGACGAACGAAGATCTACAGCAGCGACGCTTCTGGCTGCGCAATCCATTCGACAAGAACACGCGAATCACCATGCATGCCGAGCTGCCCGCGTTCCTTCGCGAGCGGGGCTGGCGGCTCACGTTCGTCTCGCCGGGCGGCGAAAAATTCGGGATGCAGGCGGGCGCACTGAAGGAGATTCGTCTCGGCGTCGTCGCAGGCAAACCGATCGATCGCGCGATGCTGCCCAAAGCGGCGAGCGAGCGCACCATCGTCGTCACCGCCGAGGCGGACGGCATTCCGCTCGGCGGGATGAGCTACGTCCTCGATCCCGAATACGTGAATCCAAATCGCGGACCCATCGACAGGCGGGACGGCGACGACCCGCACAGGGGCTCACGCGATATGGGCGACATCTTGAGGTGCCTGAAGGTCGACCCCAAAGACATCGAGCGCGCGGAGGTACGCAGCGTCCTCGTCGAGATCACGTTCAAGAAGAACTGCTGACAAAATGGTAGGGTGCCGCATCGATTGAAATCGATGCGGCACCACCTGCCGTTGCAACAACCTATTACTTCTTCTTTTTATCGGCCTTCGGCTTGTCCGCCTTCGGCGCCGGCTTGGCGGCGGGCTTCTTCTCCGCCTTTTCCTTCTTCTTGTCGGCCGGCTTCTCCGCCTTCGGCGTCGAGACCTTCACCTCGGGCGCATCATCGAGGTACGCGCGGCAGAGCGCCGTGAGGTTCTCCGGCTCGGCGACGTCGGGCACCTTGAGCTCGAGCTTCGCGTCGTCGTTGCCGACGCTGACGTTCGTCTTCTCTGTCTCGCCCTTGGGCTCCTTGTTGCCCTTTGCCTTCGAGGCGGAGGTCGACTCGTTGGACTTTTCGTCGAGCTTCTCGAGCTTGTCCTTGAGAACCGGCTTGGCCGCATCCTCGACCTCACCCCAGGTCATGTCGTCGCGAACCCAGCCGCCGTCGCCGCGCGCGTCGACGACCTTGAGCCAATGGTCTTTGCGCTCGACGATCTTGAAGACCTCGCCGCGCTCGACCTTGAACAGGACGTCGCTCGACGTATTCGCTTCCTCGCGGATATTGGCTTTATCCGCGGAGATCACGACCGACGGTTGCTTTGTGAGCAGACGCTCGGCCACCCAGGCCTCGTCACCCTCGAAGTCCTTCACCTTCACCCAGCCGGCCTTCTTCTGGACGACCTCGACCGGGTAAAAGCGATCGGCACTGAACTTGATCTTCGCGCCCTCCGTAGGCTTCTCACGGAAGTTCGCGGACGTGCCCTTCACGCTGAGAACCTCCGCGGCGGACGCGACTTGAGGCAGCAGAAGGAACGAAAACCCGACGACCACCAGCGATTTCAGCTTCACGGCAACACCTCGTAGAGGGGGATTGAGCTGACGCGCACAATGGATGACATGTAGGTCTCGGGCCAAATAATTTGTTTCCGCGCGCACGACGGCTTGGGTCCCGCCTTGGGGGGGTGCTCGCTGGCTAGCGCTCGCTCGGCGGCTCGCTCTTCCTCGAGACTTCCCCGTCCTCGACCTTGGTCCATGTCGAGCGGAGGCCATCGAGCTCGGCGAGCGCCAGCGCACCCATCGAGTCGTGCTTGGGGCGCGTCATCCAGCGAGACAGCGCGCTCACCACGAGCTCTTTCAGGAAGGCGAAGCTCATCCCTTCGGTGCGCTCGACGATGTTCGTAACGGCCGCGCCGTCGATTCGCAGGTCGCGCTCGAGCTTCTGGTTCCAGTGCTCGAGATACCGACGCCGCTCCTCGAGCGCAGGCAGGTCGAGGTGGTACTTGCGATCGAAGCGGCTCGGCCGTTCTCGCAGCGCCGGGTCCAATCGCTCCGGGTGATTCGTGGTCGCGACCGAGAGGATCCCCGTGTCCGAGCGCAAGCCGTCCAGCTCGTTCAAGAACACGGAGAGGCAATGCGGCCGAACGAGCGAATCGAGATCTTCGAGGACCAGCAAACACGGTGCAATGGCCCGCGCCCGCTCGAAGACGCGCGAGATGTTGGCATCTTCGTCTTCGTAGCGTGCCGCGAAGCTCTTCACATAAATCGTCGGCAGCGCCGCCTCTTTGACGAGGAGCCGAACACAATGCGTCTTGCCATTACCGGGCGGGCCCGTCAGCAGAATGCCGCGTTTGTAGGGCACTGCGTATTTGGCGTAGAGCTCCCGCGCCCCGAGGAACGACGTCACCTCCTCGCGGAGCCGCGACCCGAGGTCACCGGGCAACACGATATCCTCCCAGCTCGCCTCCTGCGCGGCCGCGTAGAGCGCCCGATCTTGCTGGAAGCACGAGTGAGAAAAGGCGAGGACCGATCGGCGCGGAACGTAGGTCGTGTCGAGAGCCGCCACGACGAAGCGGTCGAGCGCCGCACCGTCGGCCCCGGTGAGAAAGAGCGCCTGACGGTGATCGAACCCCTCCACCCAACGGGCGACCACCGCCTCGAACGTGGAGCCCTCCCACCGCAGCGTGAAGACGCCCAAGGCGAGCTTCGTCCCCACTTCGCCTCGACTCTTCCATTTGCGGACGATCTCCGTGTGGATGTCCGGCCGAGGCTCCACCACGCAAAAGGCCTCGGCCACGAGGTGATCGAGACTGACCTCGCCATCCTCGATCTGAACGACCTTCGACGTTCCTGCGCGCTCGGTGACGATGCGCCCGAGCCTGTATCGAACGGCGCTCGGAGGAACCGAGAGAGCGGCTTCCAAAAAGAGACAATCGCGTTCGACCATGTCCCGTCCTTTCCCGCGTACGGTAGGGCTCAACGCCCAACCGACCAGGGTATTCCTCCTCGCGCCGGATGGCTTCAATTGCCGAGAGGAAGCTCGACGGTGAGCGTCGCACCTTGGCCCAGCGTGCTCTCGGCTCGAACGGTGCCGCCGAGCGCAGTCACGATCGCGCGAACGACGTAGAGGCCGAGTCCGAGCCCGCCGTAGTGGCTCGCGGAGACGCCACGGACGAAGCGGTCGAAGATATGCGGAATGCGCTCCGGCGCGACACCGATGCCGTGGTCGACGACGACGAGCTGCGCGGCCTTTTGCTGGGAGGAGACCGTCACCTCGATGGGCTTGCCCGCGCCGAACTTCATCGCATTCGAAAGCAGATGCACGACGACGCGCTCGAGCTGCGTGCGGTCCCACCGGCCGACGACGGGGTCGTCCGCTCGAAGCGTGACGGCGCAGCCTGCGGCGGCGAGGGCTTCGGCGAGCCGCACGACGGTGTAGCGTGCAACCTCGGAGAGATCGACCGGCTCGATCGCCAAATGCAGACCGGCGTGCATGCAGGAGACGTCGAGCATCTCTTGAATGAGCTCGTCGAGCTTCCACCCCTGACGCTCCACCGTCGTGAGCCCGCGGAGAATCGTCTCGCGCGGGGAGCTGAGCCCATAGCGGAGCAAATGCTGCACGGTGAGCTGGAGGGACGTAATCGGCGTGCGAAGCTCGTGGGAGGCCACTTGTAAGAATTCGTCGCGCAGCCGGATGGCAGCCTCCGAATCTCGAAAGAGGCGCGCGTTGTCGATCGCCAATGCGGCGCGACGGCCGAGCTCGGTCGCGAGCGCGAGATCGGATCGCCCATATCGACGCCCGCGGCGTGTAGAAATGAAGGAGAGCGCGCCCAGCGTTCGCTTTCGCACGATCAGCGGGACGGACATCGACGATCGAATGCCGAGTTGGCGGACCAGGGCCAAAATGCGCTCGTCTTTGATTTCGTTCGCGAGCTCCTCGTCGGTCATCTCGGGCCGGACGAGCGGCTCACCCGTTCGAATGACGTGGCCCGTTGGGCTCTCGGGACCGCCTTGCACGAACATCGTTCGGAGCTCGCGGAGAATCGGCTCCTTTTCGGGGTCGGCGTGTGCGGCGGCGACGGGGATGATCGTCCCATCGCGTTCGACCAAGTCGATCTTGCACCAATCCGCGAGGAATTGGACCGCGAGACGCGCGACCTTCGACAGCGTCGTCGGGTAATCGAGGGATTCGGCGAGCGTCGCCCCGGCCTCGGCGAGAAATCGCGCCGAACGCTCCGCGCGCTGCTGCGCCTCGAAGAGCCGGCTGTTCTCGAGCGCAATCGCGATCTGGGACGACAATGCGTCGAGCACGCGAACGTGACGCGGCGAAAACGCGTGGGTCGTGAGATCGTTTTCGAGATAGAAAACGCCAATCGGTTTGCCTTTCAGCCGAATGGGCAAGCCGAGCGCGGACTTCACCGCTCGCGCGACAATGAACGGATCTTTGACGAACCGCCCCTGGCGCGCCGCATCTGCGAGCACGACGGCTTCACCGATCTCGAAGACATGCTCGACCAGCGTCGCAGGCGCGAGCCCCGAGCCTTCGAGGGGCGTGGCCTCGATCGCGACCGGCTCGGAAGCACCTCCGCTCGCCCACACGACGAGACCGCGACGCTCCTCGAGGATCAGCACCCCCCGCGTCGCGCCCGCCGTCGCAAGGCATACACCGACGAGCTTTTCGACGAGGCGGTCGAACACCATTTCGCTCGAAATGGTCTCGGCCGCCTCGAGCAGGCCGAGCAGATCGATCGGCGCAGCTTCGCGTTCCGGCGTCGCCGGTGTGTTGCCCGCTCGCAGCGGTCGCCGCCGCATCGGCAAGCCCGCGAGCTCTTCTTCCAGCAGCTCGACCTTCGCGGTCGCTCCCCACCTCGAATAGGCGTCGATCGCAGCCTGCATGTAATACGCGCCGGTTCGCACGCGCCCCGCGGATAGACAGCAGCGCGCCGCGAGCTCGGTCGCGACCGATTCGTCCTGAAGGAAACCTTCGTTCTCGGCGCCGTCGATGGCCCGATCGTAGAGCGCGAGGACCGTCTCGAACGGCGCCCCTTTCACCCGAGCGAGCTCGGCCGCGACGAGCTGATATCGGTGCGCGAAGTTCTCGGGACACGCCTCGGCCCAGCGACCGAGACGAGCTTGATTCCTGGCAACGTTCGCCAGCAATTCTTCGCGCCGTTCCGGAGGTGCCCCCTCGCACCGCGCGAGATCGGTCAACGACCCATAAACGTTCGCATCGACGTGGATGGCAATCTGGGCGAGCCACGGGACCTCGCCCGCCTCTTGTCGGACGGAGTCCGCCTCCTCGAACCTCTGAAAGACGTAGGAAGCGACGAGGCGAAGGATGAAGTAGGTGCCGAGCGTGGACGGATTCGGCCGCGACGCGATGAAGGCTCGCTCGTCGAACTCGTCGTCGTCGAAACGGCCGAGCGCGCGGGTGCGGCCCTGGAGACATCGAATCGCCTGCCGAACGGGCAAGAAGCTCGGCACCACCGCCGCCTGACCGAGCCGGCGCATCGTCGCGATCCCGGAGCCACACTCGCTCTGAATGCGGCCCAGCTCCACGCCGGCGCACCATAACGTCGTGAGCGCACAAACCATGTTCCAGTTCGCGCCGAGGACGTCTCCGCCCTGAAGCGCGGAAGCCGTGCCTCGACGAAGCAGGGACGCGCCCGATTGAAGCGGCTCGTGCCAGAAGCTCACGAACGTCGCAAAGACACCGAGGGCGCGGCTCTCCGCGCGCGGGTCGCGGGATCGATAGTGTTTTGCGAGGTCCACGCCGAGGCTTGCGAACGCGTAGCCCCGGGCTCGGTCGCGCGTGATCTGCGCGACCATGATTCCATAATAGACGTATGCCACGGCCGACTCCGCCGAATGCCCATGAGCGACCGTGAGCGCGACTTGGCGCACACACGCCAAGCCGAAGATGGGTTTGTCCGCCGTAAACCACGCAGCGACGTCGACCGTGGCGAGCAGCTGCATCGTCATCCGGGCGCGCGGATCTCGCATCTCGCAGGCCGTCGCCAGCGATTCGAATGGGCGGCCCGCGAGCTGCTCGTCCAGTGTCTTGAACTCGGCGAGCAACACGCCCGGCAGCTCCGCGTCCGGCGGCAAATCGGCACCGACCTCGGCGAGCGCCTCCCTACCCCAACGAAGAGCGTCCTGGAATTCGAGCTGAGCCGTCGCGGCGTCGATCCGGAGCCTCTTCAGGTCGGCGCGCTCGAGCGGTGTGCGCGCGTGCTCCAATGCGACATCGATCAGTCCCTCGGCGAGCGGGCGATCGCCGGCGAGGTATGCGCACTCGGCCGCGTCGCGGCGAAGGGCGATCCACACCGAGCGGTGCTCGTCCGGCACACCCTCGGGGAAGAGATCGATGCCCGCAGCAAAATAGGAGAGCGCCGGCCCGAACGCGGACGCGGCGCGCGCCTTTTGACCCGCGCGCAAGTCGAGCTCGGCGATGCGGTATCGTTGCGCCTCTTCACGCACCAAGTCGACACCGCGGTTCAGCTGGTCGACCGCCGCGAATAGCTCCTCGTCGCGGCCCCTTTTCTGCGCTTCTTCGAGCAAACGCCATCCCGCGGCCAGGTGCACGGCGTGGCGCTCCGCGACCGGCAATAGGGAATAGGCCGCCTCCCGGACGCGGTCGTGCGCAAATCGATAGCTCGCCTCGGCATCGTGCGAACGACGACGGGGTCCAACGGTCTCCGAAGTCAAGAGCCCCTCACGAAGGGGCCCCCACAACCCCCGGGCCGCTTCGTCTGTGGGCACGCCGGCGACGTCGGAGAGGAGCCCCAGATCGATTCGCCCCGGGAGGCACGCCGCGACCTCGACGAGGTGTTTTGCAGTCGGAGAAAGGCGCCGTATGACCGCCACCATCAAATCAGCCACGTTCTCGGTGACGTCGAGCGCGACGATGCGGCCTTCGTCCCATTCCCAGCGGCATCGATCGATCTCGAAGACGAGCAGCCCGAGCTGATGCAGGTGGCGGAGGAAACGGCCGACGAAGAAGGGATTGCCCGCGGTCTTCGCATGGACGATCTCCGCCAGGGGCTTGGTCCGTTCCCGTGTCGTCCGAAGGGTGTCGGCGCAAAGCTCCACGAGCGCGTCGACGCCCAGAGGCTCGACCGCAATGGTCGACAACGAGACGTTATCGTCGCTCTCGAGCGCCCGACGCATCCG
Source organism: Polyangiaceae bacterium (assembly GCA_013361525.1). Classification (GTDB taxonomy): domain Bacteria; phylum Myxococcota_A; class Polyangia; order Polyangiales; family Polyangiaceae; genus Xiheicaenibacterium. Next base: position 40,161 of record JABFXY010000099.1, read on the forward strand.
CGCCACCGGCGCCTCGGCATCTCGGTCGACCTTTCGATATGCCCCGATGAGCAGAAAGTATCGAAGCTCGACGTGGGTCGCCATCAACCAGAACAGCTTGAGCGAAGCCGGATCGGCCCATTGCAGATCATCCAAGAACAGGACGAGCGGCGCCGACTCGGTCGCCAGCGATTGCACGAATGCCATGAACGTGAGCCCAAACCGATGCTCCGCGGCCGCCGCGCCGACGTCGGGCACGGGCGGCGGCGCACCGACCAGCGCGCGCAGCTCCGGAAGCACCTCGACGACGACACCCATGTTGGGTCCCATCGCGTCTTCGATACGCCGAGCGATCTGTCGGCGAACCGTCTCGGGCTGGGACAACAATCCTTCGACGAAGCCTCGAAACGCCTCGAGGATCGACGCGTATGGCATGTTCCCGCCGAGCGGCCCGAACGAGCCGGACAAGAACGTTCCGTGTGGGGCGGCGTACGATTGCACTTCCCGCGCGAGCACGGACTTTCCGGCGCCGGCATCGCCGGAGATCAGCACGACCTCGCGACCTCCGGACCTGACACGATCGTAAGCAGCGTGCAGCAGCGCGAGCTCGCGCTCCCGCCCGTAGAGGCGAGCGGGGGGGAGCAGCTCGCGCGCGACGTCGAGGCGCCCGAGCTCGAACTCCTCCACGCGGCGAGTGGCCTTCCACCGTCGCTCGGCTTCGCGCAGATCCTCCACGACGGCTTCGGCGCTCTGATATCGCCGTTCGGGAGCCTTCGCGAGCAGCTTGAGGACGATGTCCGACAATGGCTTCGGGACGGCCTCGTTGATTTCGTAAGGGGGAATCGGCGCGCGCGCGAGGTGTGCGTGGACGATCTCCACGGGGTCGCTGAGCACGAAGGGCGGAGCCCCGGTCAGCATTTCGTAATACGTCGCGCCGAGCGAATAGAGATCGGCGCGGTGATCCACCGGTAGGCTCATTCTGCCGGTCTGTTCGGGGGCGATATAGAGGAGCGTCCCTTCGTGCTCCGTCGGTGCGGCCTGTGGCTGAGTGGCGCCCTCGACCGGGGTCGCGATGCCGAAATCGATGAGCGTGAGGCGTTTGCCGTCCCGGCTCACGACCACGTTTGCGGGATTGATGTCGCGGTGGACGAGGTGGCGCGCGTGCACCTTGCCGACCGTTTCGGCGAGCTGAATCGCAAACGACAAGAAGACATCGATCCCCAGCGGTTTGCTCCGGAGAAACTCTTTGACGTTGTGCGGCCCAGCGTCCACGACGACGAGCGTCGGGAGGCGCTCGATCTCCATCAATGCGACGGGGCGAGCGACGTTGTCGACGTTTCGAAGCTCCTGCAGAACGGCGTGCTCGTGACGGAGCTCGTGCGCGCTCGCGAACGAGCGAGCGCCGATTCGAATCGTCTTGTGGATGCACGAATCACCGCGCGAGCCGACAAGGCGATACACGACGTGCCGAGGTCCGCGGTGGATCTCGACGCGGGTGACGAGCGGGGTGGTCTCCGGCTGTCTGGGCATGGCGAATCACGCGACCAACATGGTGGAACGGAGCATGCTGTATGCCCCGCGAGCGTCGGCGATACGTGGGACACTGGTCACGAGGCGGAGTGGCTCGTAGGAAAACGCCGCCTCCCGATGCCCCACGTGTGACCCGATGGTGCGTAATCGGCCGGACTTCGCTCGTCACTTCGGGCCGCGCGTGAGGTCCCCGCCTTGCAGCGTCAATACACGTGCCTGGAGATCGACCGCCGCCGGCTCCCACGCTCGCGGACTCGCTGCGCGGTCAGCGAGAGGCGATCGTGCGAAAGTGGGAGGCTCGGGTCCGCGCGGATGCGCGCGTCCCCCAGGCGAATCGAATGCCCGAGCCGATCCTGCGTGACCACATTCCCGGCTTCATCGATTTGCTGGCCGATGCGCTCGAGCTCGCGACGGGGCAGGGCGAGATCGACGACGAGCGTTTTCGCCGCGTCGGTGAGAGCGGGCCATCCCACGGGCACGCATTGGACCGGTACGTCGAGAGCTATTCGCTGGAATCCGCCCTCCGCGAATGGCTGCATTTCAGGCGCGTGGTCATCGAATGCCTCCTCGAGCAAGGCGCACAATCGCGTGAGCTGATGCCCATCCATGCGGCGATCGACGCCGCGGTCGGGCGCGTCGCTGCGGACATGCGCGAGGCATACACGGAATCGCGGACGAAGGCGGCGGCCGAACAGGAGCGAAACGTGTCGATGCTCGAGACGCTGATCACCACCCTGCCGATGGGGGTCGCATTCGTCGAACGGGACCTACGATATGCGCGCGTCAACGACGCCTTCGCCGCCATCAACGGCATATCCGTCGCGGAGGTGGAAGGGCGAACGATCGCCGACGTTCTACCGGAGCTCGCGCCCACGATCACCGCGCTGATCGAGGACGTGTTCGCGACCGGCAAAGCCCACCTGAATCTCGTTCTCTCCGGCCCGACCAAAGCGACCCGCGGAAACGTCGGCCATTGGATGAACAGCTACTATCCCGTCCGTGATCGCAATGGCATCATCTTCATGGTCGGGTGTGTCGTCGTGGACGTCACCGAGCGGGAGAACCAGGCGAATCAGCTTCGCGATACGGTGCGGTTTCGCGACCGGTTCATGGCCATCCTGGGTCACGATTTGCGCAGCCCCCTGACGACGATCCTGATGAGCGCGGCCATCCTCGAGCGATCGTCGATCGACGATATCGTCTCCGTCGCGCGCCGAATCGATCGAAGTGGTCGCCGCATGTCGAAGATGATCGACGACCTGCTGGATTTGACGCGGGCGCAGATGGCGGGCGGCATTCCCATCCATCCGCGCCCGATGGCGCTCGATCAAATGGCGAAGCAGGTCCTCGACGAGCTCCAAACTTCGAGACCCAAGCGCCTCGCGGTGCTCGAATCACACGGCAATTGCCGTGGGGTTTGGGATCCGGACCGTCTCGCACAGGTGGTGTCGAACCTCGTCTCCAATGCGTTCGACTACAGCCCCGACGATTCCGAGGTTCGCGTCACCGTCGACGGCGATGGCCCTCGCGTGCGGCTGAAGGTCGCGAACGCAGGCGCCCCCATTCCGGTGGATCTCGCCGCGACACTCTTCGATCCGTTCCGTCGGGCGGCGGCCGGCCAGAACCCGCGCGGGCTCGGGCTCGGCCTTTTCATCGTGAAGCGAATCGTCGAAGGGCACTGTGGCTCGGTCACGGTCCGAAGCGACGAACGAGAGACCTGCTTCGACGTGGATCTTCCGCGAATCTGTGAGGTCCACGAAGCGGATGACGACGACGCGCCGAGCGACCCCGCTCCCGCGGTCGCGTCGCAGCGCCATTGAATCCTTTGCCGAGCCGGCCGCGACGTACGTCCGTCGCGCGTTAGGGGCCCGCGCGTTGCAGACTTCTTCGAATATGGCACCCCGCCTCGCCGAGATGCCCTCATCCGTCGAGTTGCTTCGGACCGAGGACGAGCTCGTCGAACGCATACGCGAGCACGACCCCGAGACGTGGGCCGAACGTCTAGGACGCTTTTCGGGCGGGCTGCTCGCGCCGCTCGCCGGAGCGGTGAGCCGAATCCGAAGCGCGCGCATGTTTCACCCCGACGGCGTCGTCTATCGGGCGAGCGTCGTCTCCATCGGTGCTACGCCGGAGCTCGCGCGCCTCGGCAGGCGTCTCGAAGGGACGGCGATCGTACGGCTGTCGAGCGCGTGGTGGCGGGGCGAGAAAGAATGGCCGGATGTGCTCGGAATGGCCATTCGCTTCCTGCGTCCAGGGCAACATCCGAACGCCAAAGGGCTTACGGACAGCCAGGATCTGTTGCTCGCAACCATTCGGTTCCCGTGGACGATGCCGTTCGCGCCGTTCACGACCAGGGTCAGCTCATTTCTTTGGAACCATTTCCACGCCGTCTCTCCATTCGAGATCGACGGCATCGGGCGCGTGAAGGTGCGCGCGCGTTCGCCTCGAATCGCCAACGTCGACGGGCTCCCGCGGGCGGCGCATCTCGCGCGCGAGGTGCGCTTTCACGGCGCCGTCTACGAGCTCGAGATCCGGCGAATGGACCGTCGGCCGCTCGCGCGATCGTGGGAGCCGCTCGCGCGAATCGTGCTGGAAGCCCCCATTGCGATCGACCAGGCGTCGTTGCGCTTTTCCGCGTTCCGATGCGGCCGGGGGATCCGACCCGTCGGATACGTCCACGCCTTGCGTCACGCGACCTACGCCGCGAGCCAGGACGCTCGTTCCGACTGACGTCTGGCCGCAGGTTTCGTCATCGCAATCACGGCCACGATCCGAGGTGCCGCAATCAAGGGCGGGCGGCCTCCGCCACGAATGCCTGGCTCGAAATAAGGGGCAGCATTACCGAGAACGTGGCCCCTTTGCCCAATCCGGCGCTGTGCGCCTCCAGGATCCCTCCGTGGAGTGCGACGAGGTATCGAACGATCGCGAGGCCGGTTTGAAGCCCGTTTCGGGCGCCGTCGGGGAGGGCTTGGTTGCTCAAGAGCGACGCGAGATGAGCAGGCTCGAGGCCACGTCCCGTGTCGGAGATCGAGACGCGCACGAATTCGTTTTCGCAGACCAATCGGACCTGAACCGCCCCCTTCTCCTCTGTGAACTTGATTGCGTTGTCGAGGAGCGCATAAACGAGCTGAAACAGTCGACCGGCGTCGCCTTCGGTCATGCACGCGCCCTGGGCGGGCTCGAGGCGGATCTGAATGTCTTTGGACAACGACGCCGCATGCGCCATTTCGACGGCCTCGGCGACGATGACGGCGAGATCGGTGGGCCGCGAATCCAACGTGACCTTGCCCGCAGCCAACGAAGTCAGATCGAAGGCGTGGATCAGCATGAGCGCCTGCTTTTTTGCATTCCATGCGATGACGTCCAGCCCCTTCGCGACGGACGCGCTGTCGAGCGACGAATCCCATTTCAGGATCGCGCTCCAACCGAGGATTGCCTGGAGCGAGGCTCGGAGCTGGTCCGACAGTTTGGCGAAGAATGCATCCTTTTCGTCCAAGACCTTGCGGAGCTCGACCTCCGCTCGCCTCCGCTGCTCCAGGGCGTCGCGAAGGGCGACCTCGAGCTGCTTTCGCTCCTGAACCTCACGCTCGAGGGCGCGGATTTGCGCGACGAGGCCTCTGCCGCCGCCACCGGAGTCATGACCGTCGCCCTGCACCAGGAGCCCCGAGTGGCGCGCACACACCGCGGCGACCTCGTCGGCGAGCCCGGGGCCATAGAATCCGTTCATGCAATAGGCACAAAGCAGGGAAAAGTCGTGAGACCTTCCGAGCTGGTTCCACAGCTCTTCGAGAACCAATGCAGCCGCGCCGTTGCCTCGCCTCCACAGAATATCGACCATCTCTCCGAAGACGCGCACGCGTCCGGTGCCTGGTCGTGCGAGCCGCTCCACCGTGCGGCCGACGCGCTCGCGGAAGAGATCCGGGTCAGGTCTGTCGCCGACCATGAGCTCCGACAACAACCCGTCCGCGTCGAGCAAATGCAGCCGCCCCGACCTGGTCTCGAGCTCGACGTTGCAACCTTTGAGTCTCAACTGCTCCACGATGGCGAGCCGGTGAGCCGCCGTCGCGACGGCGAGAGCCGGGCTGGCTTCGCGCAGACCATCGAAGAGGAATTCGGCGACGAGCGCGCTGAGGGCGTCTTCGTCTGCATAGAAATGAACGACGTGATCGCAGGCGTGGGACTGAGCTCTTGGTGCGGCGGGGCTGTCGTCGACCAAGTCCGGGCGCGTCATGGGCAGCGCGACCCAGCAAGACCCGAACCATTCTATTTGGGCTGCTGCTATGCGAAAGTCGGGGGTGGACGTGGGCGAGGCAGGACGCCTCAATCGGGCGGCTGCGACACAGACAACCCGAGATCATCGGCGCATTTCGCGTCGCTACACCGCCGCATACCGAGCGCTCCGCCTGTCGTCCGCCCAACCACGCCGCCCGCGCCGGCACGCGTGGTGCGTGGGGATCCGTGAGGCCTCCGGCATGGGGCCCTCGATCGGCGAGTTGCCGCGATGAGTGTCGGGGTGGAGACAATCGAAGTACCACGCATCGGCGCCGCGACCGGACAGCTGGCGTCGCAGAGCGCCCGCGTCCACTTGGACGATTACGTGAAGAGGTTCGAGCGCGTCGTGACGCTCGTTCTCATGGCGATGATGGCAATCGTCGTGGTCCTCGCCGTCATCGACCTCGCGTGGGTGCTCGCTCGAGACTTCCTCTCCCCACCTCTCGCGTTCCTCGACATCCACGAGCTACTCGACATCTTCGGCGTGTTCCTCCTCGTGTTGATTGGTATCGAGCTACTCGAAACGGTCTATATCTATATTCGAGACCACGAGATTCGCACCGAGGTCATCGTCCTCGTCGCGCTCATTGCGCTCGCCCGCAAAATCATCACCCTCGATGTGAAGACGCTGCCGAGCCTCTCGCTCGTCGGGATAGCAGCCGTGGTTCTGTCGCTTGCGCTCGCGTATGTCCTCATCCGCCGACGCAGCCGAGAGACCCCGTCGCACGTTTGATGGTGGGCCAGCGATTGTCCCCACCGCTGCAACAGTCCTTCCTGTGCCCGGCCGATTGTGGCTCGCGATCGCGGACGCATGCTTCCGAGACGTAGAGGAGGGTGCCGGGGCGACGACGATGAGCCGTTCGCTCGACGAGCCGACCTCCATAAAGAGGAGACGAACGATGAGCGCTGCACCGCACACGGATACTCGGACGATTTTGGCGGGAGCGGCCGAGCCCGGTCACGGAGAGCTGCGGCCGGTGGAGGGCATCTATGCGCCGCCGGGGCTGCATTGGGTCGGCGACGGCTTCCGGGTCGCGGGGTATTTCTCGGCGATTCCGAACGCCGTCCGAAAGCTCGATCCGTTCCTGCTCTTGGATTACCACCCGCCCTACGATTACGCGCCTTCGAATCGTCCTCGCGGCGTCGGCGTTCACCCGCATCGCGGGTTCGAGACCGTCACGCTGGCATGGGAGGGCAGCGTCGAGCACCACGACAGCGCCGGGGGTGGCGGCGTCATTGGTCCAGGCGACGTTCAATGGATGACGGCCGCATCGGGGATCCTTCACAAAGAGCATCACGAGACGACCTTTTCCCGTCGCGGCGGGACGTTTCAGATGGCGCAGCTCTGGGTCAACCTACCGCGCGCACACAAGATGGATCCGCCTCGCTATCAGGCACTTCGAGCGGACGAGATGGGCGTGGTGACGCTGGATGGCGGCGCGGGCACGGCCCGCATCGTCGCCGGTGAGCTCGCGGGTATTCGCGGCCCGGCGAAGACCGTCTCGCCCATCAACGTCTTCGATCTCCGATTGAACGCAAAGGGCAAGACGGTGCTGGCGCTCCCGGGAAAGCAGAACACTGGGCTCTTGGTCATGAAAGGCGAGCTGAGCATCAATGGTCGCGAAGAGGCGCGCACGTTCGACTTCGTCGTCTTCGAGAACGTCGGAGAACGAATCGAAATCGAGGCAATGTCGGATGCCCACGTGCTCGTCCTCAGCGGTGAGCCGCTCCGCGAGCCGATCGTGCAATATGGGCCGTTCGTCATGAGTACCGAGCGAGAAATCGCGCAGGCATTCGCAGATCTCGAGAGCGGCAAATTCGGCAAGCTCGACGACTGAGCACACTCCACATCGCAAGAGGCCGCCCGCCGATTACCAAATATCGAACGGGACATGCTTACCGGTGGTCGTGTCGTGCCTCGTGTCGAACCGTCGGGAAGAGGCGTGCAGCTCGCGCGCAGCCTCGCGCAACCGAGCGCCGGGACGCACCGCCCGGAGCAGATCGAACAAGCCCGTGGGCCTGCTCGCGAGCGCGTAGAGCGCCCGCGCCTCTTGCACGAGCCATCGCAAATGTTTGCCCGCCGCCGCCGGTCGCCCCCGAAAGAACATCGAATCGACAACGTAGCGTCCACCCGATGGACGAGCACGCAATTGCGAGCGTCGGACGCGTGGCCCATTGCGTCGGTCGTGTGGCGCCGATGGTCCTATGCGAGCGTCGCTATGGTCGCGCGCGTCGCTATCGTGGCGTGTGACGGGCGGTCGGCGTTCGAGCGCGGGCAGAGGCCTGCGCCTGAGGAGCAAACGCGCGCTTGAGGAGGGCATTGGTGACGCGCCTGAGCGCACCGAGCCGCTCGAGCACGCGCGCGACGTCGTCGCCGCGCGTGGACGTCATCGCGGAGAGCTCCGCTTCGAGCCGCTCGGCTTCGCGCGCGGCGACACGCGCACGACCGCGACGACTCTCCGGCAAGGTCGCGGCGAGCCCTTCGAGCGCTCCGATCAAGCGGCGAGCTTCACCGGCGAAGGCGCTCGGCGCGAGCACGAGGCGCGTCGTGGTCTTGATGAAGTCGGGGCTCTTGTGTTCCGGCATCGTGGCAAAACGACGCGCTCGGCGGTCGCGCGCGACACCATATCAAGCGTGCAGAAAACGCCAGTGATCGAGGCAATTTTTCCTCGGCAATGGCCTGACGATCGCGTCAGGTCCATGAGCGGCCGACAATGTGTGCAGCGGAATCGCGCGGGAAATTCAGCGCCGACCGACGGCAAGCTCCACCGCGTGAACGACGTCGTCCACGGGCGGCTCCGCATCGACGACGATCGCGTCGTCGGGTTCTTCGAGCGCGGCGAGCTGGCTGTCGAGCAGAGAGGCGCTCATGAAATGGCCGCGCCGGCCTCGAAGCCGACCGTCGAGCGTCGCGCGTGCAGCTCGCAGATACACGAATACGACCCGCGTCGGATCGCGACGAAGGACGCGACGATGAGCGGCACGCAATGCAGAGCACGCGAGCACGACCTCGCGGTCACCGGCTAGGTAGCCGTCGATCGCAATCGCGAGCCGCTCGAGCCACACCACGCGGTCCGTCTCGTCCAGAGGAACACCTGCCTGCATCTTCGCGATGTTCTCGACGGGATGGAAATCGTCGGCATCGACGAACGTGGCGCCTCGATGTCTCGCTACGAGCGCGCCCACCGTGGACTTGCCTGCTCCCGAGGGGCCCATGACGACGATCACCATGTTGCGTTCACGCAGCGGTCTTCGGCGCGGGCCAGCGCTGCATCACCACCGCGACACTGACACGCGCCTCGGCCTCCGACGCGCCGCGCGCGACCGCGATGCGCTCGAGCTCGAGCGTCGTGCTGCGGACGGTGTGCCCTTCGAGGTAGAGCGAATGCATCCAACGTTGGAGGATGGTGGAGAGCGGCTCGGATCCCAGGTGTTTGGTCGGGCGGTGAGGCTTCATGTCTCGAAGCGTGCTGGCATTTCTGACACGCCGCGAGGCCGCACAATGTCCTAGGTCGAACAATGTCCGATCGTGCCCGGAGCGCGCCGCGCGCAGCGAACGCCGTCGAATCGCGCCGAGCGACGCGCTGCACCATCTGGAAATCCATGCAACCCCTGTGCGCTGCCGTGCGTTCGTGGCAGGGTGACCGTCCCGGCGCGTCCAACGACGCGCCTTTTGTACCTAGGCCTTTGATCCTAGAAGGAGACCCCTGTCATGCCTGAGCCGTTCTCTCTGGCCAAACACGGAATCACCGTCAAAGAAGTCCTGCGCAACCCGGCCCCGGCCCGGCTCTACGAGCTCGGCCTTCAGCGAGAGAAAGGAACGGCGATTACGTCGACAGGGGCGCTCGTCGCGCTCTCCGGCGCGAAGACGGGTCGTAGCCCGAAGGACAAGCGCATCACCGAGCACCCCGACAGCGTCAACGACATCTGGTGGGGCCCGGTCAACATCAAGATGAGCGATCACATCTTCCTGACGAACAGGGAGCGAGCGATCGACTACTTGAACACGCGCGAGTTCCTCTACTGCATCGACGGCTTCGCAGGCTGGGATCCGAAGCACCGCATCAAGGTGCGCATCATCTGCGCCCGCGCGTACCACGCGCTCTTCATGTGGAACATGCTCATCCGGCCCACCGCCGAAGAGCTCGCGAATTTCGGTGAGCCCGACTACACGATCTACAACGCCGGGAAATTCCCCGCGAACCGCTACACGTCGGGCATGACCTCGACGACCAGCGTCGCGCTCAGCTTCGAGCACAAAGAGTTCGTCATCCTCGGCACCGAATACGCCGGCGAGATGAAGAAGGGTGTGTTCACCATCATGAACTACCTGATGCCGAAGAAGGGCGTCCTGTCGATGCACTGCTCGGCGACCGAGGGACAGAACGGCGACGTGTCGGTCCTCTTCGGCCTCTCCGGCACCGGCAAGACGACGCTCTCCGCGGACCCGAAGCGCAAGCTCATCGGCGACGACGAGCATGCGTGGACCGACGATGGCGTCTTCAATGTCGAGGGCGGCTGCTACGCGAAGGCAATCAACCTCAGCGAAGAGGCAGAGCCGGACATCTTCCGCGCCATCCGCTTCGGCTCCGTCCTCGAGAACGTGATCTACGAGGGCGATACGCGCGTCGTCGACTACTCCAATGTCTCGATCACCGACAACACCCGTTGCAGCTACCCGATCGAGTACATCCCCGGCGCGAAGATCCCCTGCACCGGAGGCCACCCGAACAACGTCATCTTCCTCACGGCGGATGCGTTCGGCGTCTTGCCGCCCGTCGCGAAGCTGACGAGCGAGCAGGCGATGTACCATTTCATCAGCGGGTACACGGCGAAGGTCGCCGGCACCGAGGTCGGCGTTACCGAGCCGCAGGCGACGTTCTCGGCGTGCTTCGGCCAGCCCTTCATGGTGTGGCACCCGACGAAGTACGCGCAGCTCCTCGCGGATCGACTCGCGAAACACAACGCCCCGGTTTGGTTGGTCAACACCGGCTGGACGGGCGGGCCCTACGGCGTCGGCTCGCGCATGAAGCTCAAGTACACGCGCGCGATCATCGACGCGATCCACTCGGGTGAGCTCGCCAAGGTGCCGACGCAGGAAGATCCGATCTTCGGCGTCGCAGTGCCGACCAGCTGTCCGAACGTCCCGAGCGAGATCCTCGTGCCGAAGAACACGTGGGCCGACAAGGCCGCGTACGACACGACTGCGAAGAAGCTCGCGGCGCTGTTCGCGGACAACTTCAAGAAGTACGCGGACCAGGCGAGCGAAGGCGTTCGCAAAGCCGGCCCGCGCCTCTAATCAGGCGACGCTGTTCCCCCCTCACGAAGTGAGGGGGGCTAGGGGGGAGAAATAGCAGCCCAGCGCGCCGATCGGCCTCGCTGCTGCTCCCCCAACAAGGATCAGAAGATGGATCGCCCCGTGGGCGTCGGCGCTGCCGTCGCTTTCGGGGCGGTCGCCGTTGGAGGCGTCGCAGTCTTCGGTTTGACCGCTGTCGGCTTCGGAGCGATGCCCACGGCGACCTTGCTCGTCGTCTCCACTGTGGCCGTCGACGTGGCGCTCTCGGTCGCCGTCGCAGCCGTCTCGACGGGCTTCGTCGTCTCGACGGGCGGTGCCGCAGCGGTTGCAGTCGCAGTCGCGGTGACCACGGTGGTTGCCGTCTCCGCCGTCGAAGCCTTCGAGTTGGGCTGGCTCGTCGCGGCGTTGGCCTCGGAGGTCTGGTTTTTACCGCCGAACATCACGAACCCCGCGGCACCGAGCGCCCCGACGACCAACAGGCCCGCAATGACCGGAAGCGCGGCACCTTTCTTTTTCGTCGTCGGCTGCGTGCTGCCCCATTGGCTCTGGGTCTGGTGCGGCCCCGTCGTGCTCCCCGCGAGCGGCTCCGCGATGACGGTCGCGCCTTTCACGCCATAGGCGTGTTCGGGACCGGAGCGCGACATGCCGTGCGGTGCGGACGCGCGCGGATCATAGGAGGCGAGCGACGGGTTCGAGGCACGCCCCCCAGCCCCCATCGCGGCAATGGCGTCGAGGTTGAGACCGCTCGTCCCCGGTGAAGGCCCCGCGACCGGCGCGAGCGTTTGTGCGAGCTCGCGCGCATTGCCGAAACGGTGCCCCGATTGCTTTTGGAGGCAACGGCGAACGATGGTGTCGAACTCTTGCGGAATGCCGTGCAATTGGCTGACGAGCGGCGGCGGATCGTCCGCGAGCACGCCGGAGCAGACCTCCGTAATGGTCTCGCCCGGGAAGGGCACGCGCCCTGTGGTGAGCTGATAGAGAATGACGCCGAGCGCCCAAATATCGGTGCGGTGATCGACGTTCTTGCTGGAGCGCATCTGCTCCGGGCTCATGTAATAGGGCGAGCCCATGATCGCCGTCGTGCGGGTCATCGAGTTCGCCGCCTCGTCCGGATTGATGCTCTTCGAGATACCGAAGTCGAGCACCTTGATGCACGGGCTGCCGTTGGCTCGCTTCGTGAGGAACAGGTTCGCGGGCTTGAGATCGCGATGAACGACGCCCGCGTCGTGCGCCTCTGCAATGGCGTCGCACGCCTGCATGACATACGTCGCGGCGACGGCGGGGGTGAGTGGACCGTGCGTCGCGAGGACCGCCTCGAGGTCTTGGCCGACGAGGTGCTCCATCACCATATAGGGCGAGCCGTTCTCGAGACGGCCGACGTCGTGAACCTTGGCGACGTGCTCGCTCTTCAGCTTCGCTGCGGCGCGCGCCTCCCGCACGAAGCGGTCGACGGCCTGCTCGTTCGCGAGCGCGGCGGGCAACATGAACTTCATCGCGTAGAGCTCGCCGAGGTCGCGGTGCCTCACGGCGACGACGACGCCCATTCCACCAGCACCGATGACGCGCTCGACGACATACTTGCCGAGCAGAACATCACCCACGTTGACGGGAACGGACGGATTCGCGGTACTCATCTTCTGACCTCAGGAGCTCCGAGGGGGTTCATACGCCAGTGCCCCCACGATGGCTTCCTATGCTAGCAGGCGCGGCAGTACCAGCCGACAAAGGAGTCGAAGCGATGGTGGTCGACATGCACGCACACTTCGAGCCCCGCATGCTCTCGACCCAGCGGATGCTCGAAAAGCTCGACGAAGCGGGCGTCGAGCGCGTCGTGCTCATCCCTTCCATGAACGATCCGCTTCCGGAGACGCCCGAACGGTTGCTCGCATTCGCGCGCAAGCTCGCTAGGAGCGCCGTCACGAGGCCAATCGTCGAGGCAATTCATCGGCTTACGCTCACGCAGGAGGGCGACCTCCGGCTCCGAGGGCGGACGTATGGAATCTACGACCGCCCCGACAACGCTTCGGTCGCGGCGATGTGCGAGGCGCACCCCTCCCGGTTCGCAGGCTGGATTTTCCTCAACCCTCGCAACAACCCCACCGTCCTCGACGAGCTCGAGCGGTGGCGCTCCGTCCCCGGCATGGTCGGGGTCAAGCTCCACCCCCATTGGCACGATTACCGGACCGACATCGCGGCGCCCCTCCTGCGGCGCGCGGAGGAGCTCGGTCTACCCGTGCTGGTGCACCTGGGCTTTCGCGCCCGCGGCGATTACCGCGCCATTTGCGAACGATTCCCCAAGCTCACCGTCATCGCGGCGCACGCGGGCTTTCCGTTCTTCGACGACTTGTGGAAAGCCGCGCGCGACATCCCGAACCTCCACATCGATCTATCGAGCCCATACCTCGACGAGACCATTGCACGCGATGCGGTGAAGGCGATCGGCTCGGAGCGCGTCCTCTATGGAACCGACGCCCCTTATGGCTTCCACGCGAACGACGGATCATACGATTACCGCGCCATTCGGGGATGGATTGAGCGGATGAACATCACCGATCGCGATCGCGACGCCATCTTCGCGGGCAACGCAGGGCGCCTTCTCCGACTGCCCGGTTGAACGCGGCTGCGCGTCGAGCGACGCGGTTCACCACGCAGGCGTGAGCCTGCCGTCTCCATAGGTCGACTCGGCCGCCGGCTCGTCGGGCGCTATCCGGTGCACGTTCTCGGGCGGCGCGAGCACGGTGTCGCGACCGAGCTCGAATCGTTGCTCACGCACGAGCGCCCAATAGGCCTTGTCGAGCGCGAGCGCTCGGCCACGTGTCGGAACGAGCAGCGCCGCGAGGTCGCGGTCGCCGCCCGGTGCCGCGCGCGCGACCTCGCGCGCCGCGAGCACGCCGTCGGGAAAGAACCGCGCGCGCATTTCGTCGTTGTGGCGCATCTCGTCGGCAGCACCGACGCGTCTCAAATAGGTGAGGACCTCGCCCTCCTCGTGACCGTCTTCCGGCACGTCGGGCATCCCTCGCAAGTCCTGCATTCGATACCCGCCCTTGCCGGGCACTTTGCGCGCGAACGAGAACGTCGAATCGATGGTGACACCGAGGCTGCCGTGGCAGCCCATACATGCGCGATGCTCCTCGTCGGTCTGGAGCCGGAGCCGTCCCCGCTCGTCTTCGATGAAGCCTTGGAGCTGCCAACCGAACGCATTGCGGAGCCCGACGCGCGCGTCGCCGCGGTAGACCGGCGCCCTACCTTCGGCCTTTTCCTCCGCCTCTTCTTCGATGGCGCGGAGCGCGGCCCAGCGATCGAGCCGCTCCACCTTTCGCATGTATCGAAGCTCTTTCATGCGTCGAGCTGCGCCCGTCGGCGCGTCCGGGTCGAGGTAACGAACCGAATGCAGAAGCTCCGTCCCTTCCGGAAAGACGTATCGCTCGACGAGGACGGCGCGGGCTCGACCGGCGAACGTCCGCGGCAACAGGCGAATCGTCGTAATGGTGCCGTCGATTCGCCCGTCCGCGTCCAGGTCGGCCCCCGCGAGGCGCTCGTCGACCGGCTCGACCGCTCGATCGAGCGAGCCGTCGTCGCGCGAAGGACGGGATGCGATGGCGGCCTCGAGGATCGCGAGGTTCAGCCGATAGACGGCGGTATCGAGCTCACCCGCGTCGTTTCGACGAAACGCGTCCGGAAGCCGAATGAACACGTCATCGGCGCTCCCGTTCGTGGGCCAAAACGTTCCTGGGAATGGGAGGTATCGAACCGCGCGCCACCCACTACCGTCGAGTGCAAAACCAGCATCGTCGAACCCGCCGGCGAGGTCCAAGTCCGGCGTGTAACCAGGGTAGTCCGACAGCGACTCGAGGCTCGATCGCAACGTCGAATAGTTGTCCTCACGAACGTACCGCAAGACCTTTTCGTCGGAGACGGCGCCGGCGGCAGCGCGCCGGTCCTCGAACAGGTTGTTCCAACGATTCGTCCGCGAGAGCGGCGAAAAGTCGTAGCTCGATTGGAGATCACGGTCGTCGCGGCCATAAGGCGATACGGCGACCGTGTGGCAAACCCAACAGGGATTCGAGGCGGAGCCCGTCTTCGTATAACAAGCGGGCGGGACGGACGCCTCGAGGTTCTTCACGATACCGAGGTTTCGACGAGCCTTCTCCGTCGGGTCGAACGTGTCGTGCGCCTCTGCCGCGCCGGCCGACGGAACGCTCTGTGGGTCCGACGAATCCGGCGTATCACCGCGTTCGTCGCAGCCACCGACCACGACCGATGCCACGATGACCGCAGCGGGCACCCAACGAAGAAGGCCCTTCATGATCAATCCGCCAGGGTGAGCGCGACGACGCCCGAGCGCGGAGGCTCGCTCGCGCCGTAAGGCCACGTGCTGTAGGACTCTTCGCCGGGGTGCTGAACACTGAAGAACAACGTCGACATATCGCTGTTCCACGCCGGGCCTGTCGCCTCGGCGTCGCTCGGCGCGCTCACGATGCGGAAGGCGAGCCCGTACGTCGCCGAGACGACACCTGCCTGCCCCTCTTTGTGAGCCGGATCCAGATCGAGGTAATACAGGCCGTCGGCGTGGCCGTTCGTCCCGAAGTTGCCGTCGGTGCCGAACCACACACCACCCTCCGCATCGATCAAGAGGTTGTCCGGATTGGCAGCGGCGAAGGCATCGTCACCGGTCCGCCCGGCCCAAACCTCCATATACGAGAAGGTCGTGCTCGTGGCGGGGTTCGCAGGATCCGACTCGACGATGGCGAAGATCGCGCCCGTCGTATCGGCTCGCAGCGGCGAAGAGGTACCGTGCGTCGCCGGATCGAACACGCGGCCTTCTTGGTCGAGCGCGACGCGCGCGGTGTGGTTCGTGAATGCGACGTAGAGGCGCGGCGTACCGCTCGGATCGAGCGGGTTGTATTCGATGTCCTCGGGTCGGTTCAGCTCCATGATGCCGACCTTGTTGCTCGCGGTGAAGAGGGCACGGCGAACGTCGTCATCGGTCGGAAAGCCGCCTAGACGGTTGTAGTTGATGTCGACGAGCGCCTGGCCCACCGTCATGGTGGGCGTGCCGAGCGCGGCGGCGTTCGGGGCAATCGTGGTGCTCGTCGTCGACAGCTCGATCCATTGGCCGGTGCCGGGTGCGGCCTCCGTCGGCGCGGCATTGGTCGATAGGAGGGTGCGCCCGTTCGTGTTGTCGAGCCCCGCGAAGTGCGCGACGTAGAGCTTGCCGGAGTCGAGGAGCGCCCGCGTCTCGGCCTTCGTCATACCGGTGGTGTAGTTGCCGGACGTGACGAACTTGTAGATACGACCGCCGCGACGATCGTCACCCGAATAGAGGACGATGGGCGCGTTCGGGGTGAGCTTCCAGTCGCCGTCCACGGCGAAGGTGGTATTTTCCCAATGGGCTCGACCGACCGCGCCGAGCTTCTTGTGGCCTTGTCCCGCTGCGGTCGATCCTTCGTAGTCGGCGGGCGCGCGTCCGGGGTCGATCTCGACGAGGTACCCATAGAGATCGCGGTTGTGACGAGCATTCACGTTGCTGCTTCGCCCGAAGTCGCTCGATGTCGACGGCGCGACCGTGGCATTGACGTTCGCTCCGGCATCGAATCCCGCGCCCGTGAGGAGCTTTTGCGAGCTGTTCCACGCAGTCTCGAGATCGCCGTAAGCACCCTGCGCGTTTTCCTCGGCGGTGATGACGGTGCCCCAAGGCGTGACGCCGCCGGAGCAATCGCTGTGGATGCCTGAGACGACACCTGCGGGAAGCGCGGCACCCGTCGAGTCGTCGTGGTCGACGGTCGAAAGGCCCTGGCTGCTCACCCGCGCGAGCGTGGCGCTCGTCGCGTCGTATCGAACGTTGTCGGCGCCGAGGTCGACGCTCCAGGTCCGGGTTGCCGGGTCGCGCACGATACGCAACCACGAGCCGCCGACCTGCTTCTTCCATTGGGTGACGTGGGTGTCGATGTCGACCTGCGGCCAAACCGCCGAAGCGGGTTGCGTCGTCGTGAGACCCCAGTTGAAGAGCTGTTGGGCGAGGACGCGATGTTGCCCAGTCGGAGCGCTGGTCGGCGTGGGAGCGGCATTGGAAACGTATTCGTGATTCACCCAGATCCAGCCGGCATCACCGCGGCCGTTCCATTGCGGAGGATCCCCCGGGATGTCGTCCCAGCCGTCACCGAAGAATGCAATGTAGTCGGCATTCGCGCCGAACCGTGGAGCGCTCGAAGATGCATTCCACGCGAGGGGATCGAGCCACGTCGCGACGACGCTCGGGACCAGACCGGCGATGGTCCGAAGGTCGTCGGTCGAGGTCGGTGCGAGTGGAAATTCGACGTCGTCGGCGAGCGCGCCGGTCGCGACGTCGTCCACGAGCACCTTGACGAGCTCCGCGACGTCCGCGGCCGCAAACGGGGTCGGCGCAGGCTCACCGGGCTCCCCTTGGTCGCCCTGATCACCCTGTTCGCCTTTGTCACCCGGTTCACCCGGTGTGCCGTTATTACCGTCTTTGCCGTCTTCGCCGGGTGCACCGGGATCACCTTCGGGTCCGGGCTCACCACGCGGCCCTGCCTCGGAGCCACACCCGAAGAGCAGGCCCACCATCAGCCATACAGCGATCTTGCCGAAGCCGTGCGCCGTTCGCATTTGCATCGTCCTTTCGCGGGGCGTGAGCTTCGAGGCCGATTGTGACAACGATGCGAAGACATCGAAAAGCGCAGGCAGAGTCTCGGCAACGACGTGACGACGCCTCGTGGCGGCTTCGTCACGAACGGGACGATGGCGCCGACCTGCGAAGAGCTTCCGAAGGTGCCGATGCGCGGAACCGACTCAGTGATTGCCGAGCGTCTTCGGATCCACTTCGACGACGTAGTACCAACCGAGGACGGCGAGGCGAACGAAGACGACGAGGCGGCGGCGGCCGTCGTGTTCGACCTCTTGCATCCCCTCGGCACCCGAACGCACCGCTTCGACGACTTCGGGGATGTCGAAGTCGTTCAAGACGAGGCCTTCGTCTTTGCCACTCGCTTGGAATCGCTTCCCCGCGTCCCTCGAATCGATCACCTTTTTTCCGGATCCGTCCACGAGGCTCGTGCGGAGCGTCTCGCGCCCGGGCAGTACCAAACCTCGTTCGACGAGCTTCGTCACCGTGATTTCGACACCGGCGACGCCGAGGAACTCACCGGAGGGAGACCATAAACCTTGGGTGCAGGGAAGGACCAAGTCGTCGCCGCGCTCGTCGGTCGTCGAGTCGATATACGGGCTTCCCCAGCGGCGGCCGCGTTTGTTGGCCGACATCGTATAGAAGCCGGCGGTGCGCACGTCGTAGCCCTCGGGCAGCGCCGCCATTCCCGGATACATGTAATGGACGCCGGTCGGTAAATCGACATACGCGTAATCGAGAATACCGAGTCGATTGAGGAGGATGTCGTCCTGCTCCGCGGCCGATAGCGCGGTCGGCTCTTTGCGCGCCATCGAGATGAACATGTCGCGAAAATGCCGGCGTAGTTGCGCGAGCTTGCGCACGCTCGGCAAGACGGCGGCCCGGTCGGTACCGGGCGCCACGCCGACGACGGTATCGCCCGGGGAGACGGGCCACCGATAGGCGGTCTTGTCGGTGAAGTCGCGTGGTCGCTTCGCGGGATCCGCAAAGTCGGTATCGAAATAGATCGGCGCATCGAGCGTGGCCGGCTCCGGACCGGTGAGCGCCCACTCGGCCGCGCTACGTAAACCCTCGAGCGCAACCTCCATCTGCTGGAAGTCGGTATCCAGCTCGTGCGCCTGCGTCGCGACGTCGATGGTGAGCTGCGTGAGCTCTTCGCCGCGTCGGCGCTCGGCGAGCTCGCTCGCCGTTTTTCGATAGAGGGACCACGTGACCGTGACGGCGGCGACCGCGAGCACGCCGAGGATCGCGACGAGGGTCGCGCGGCGGTGCCGGTTCATCACGCGCCAGAGCTTTGCGAAGCCGGAGTCGGGGCGCGCACGGATGGCTTCGCCGCGCATATGGCGGCGTACATCGTCGGCGAGCGCCGTCACCGACGAATAACGATTCGCCGGCTCGAACGCCGTCGCCTTTCGAATGATGGCGCGAAGCTCCGAAGGGATGCGCTCGGACTTCGCGACGTGCTCGAGCGGGACGGTATTGCCCCTGATTGCGAGGTTGAACACCTCGATGGTGGATTCACCGTCGATCGCGCGGCGCAGAGAGACGAGCTCGAACAGAATGAGCCCGAGCGCATATTGGTCGGCGCGCGCATCGAGCTCGTCGTTGCGCGCATCGGCCTGCTCGGGGGACATGTACGAAGGGCTGCCCACGACATCGCCGACCTGCGTGAGGTCGGGCGCGCCGGGCACGCGCCGCACCGATGGCTCCACGCGCTCGCGCTCGGAGCCGATCGGGCGCGCCACACCCCAATCCATGACGTAGACCTCGCCGAACTTCCCGATCATGAAGTTCGCGGGCTTCAAATCGCGGTGGAGGATGCCGCGATCGTGGGCGAACGCGATCGCGTCGCAGATCTTCAAGAAGTGATCGAGCCGTGTGGCAAGTGAATGTTCGGCGTCGATGGGCGCGTTTCGCTCGTAGGCCTCGACGGCCTCGCTGATCAGCGTTCGCAGCGTCTTGCCCTCGACGAGCTTCATCGCGTAGCCGACGGGGGCGCCGTCCGCGGAGAGCTCGAGCAGGTGCACGGGGACGATGTTCGGGTGGTCGAGCTGCGCGGTAATGCGCGCCTCGCGTAAGAACCGCTCCCGTGTCGTTGCGCTCGAATCGACCGGCAGCTGTTTGAATGCGACCTGCCTTCCGAGCTCGACCTGCTCGCCTCGGAAGACGACGCCCATCCCACCGCGACCGATGACGTCGAGGAGCCGCAAGCTCGTGGAGCGACGGCGAGAGGGCGTCGACGTGTTCGCATCGGGCGACGTCCCGCTTCCGCCGGACTGGGCTGCACCGCTGCCGCTGCCGCTGCCACTCCCGCTGCCCGTCGTGCGCTTCGACTCGACGACCGTGGGCTCGCCGGCGCCGAAGCGGAGCTCGGCGGCGAGGTTCGACGCCGCATCGGGCGCAATCAAACCCTGCGCGACCATGTATTCGACGAACTGCCCGAGATCTTCGGACTTCGTGGCTTCGCGGAAACGCTTGTAGACGAGCGTGACGTCCGCTTGCGTATGCGCTTCGAAAACCCGGCGGAGCTCTTCGACGTCAGCCATCCGACACCACGGTCACGAGCGGAGCGCGTTCGCGGTCACTTGCCTTTGCCAGACCACTCCGTCCGCTGCACGACGGGCAATTGAAGCGCGCGTTCCCGGTCCAAGTCGAGCGAACCGACGTGCAACGAGATGGGTGCCTGGACCCATTTGTAGATCGAGCGAATGAACAGCTTCGAGAATTTCTCGGCGTAGCCGCGGAGACGGTCTGCCTCGATGTCGGGAAATAGGCTTCCGAGGGCGGTCGCGACCTCGTCCGTTGCGAGCTTCTCCGCGCCGAAGAGGTAGAGGCATGCGTCGAGGATCTCGAACGGCATGAGCTCTGCCTCGCCGGACTGATCGGCCGCTAGCTCCGGCCCGGCGGTCGTCGCGAGCGTCGCCGCGATACCGGGCAACGCGAAGCGCGCGTGGAGTCGATCGAGCATCGCGATGACGACGGTCTTCGGCAGGTTGGAGATGACCGAGAGCGCTCCTTCGAGATCGCCGCCGACGGTGGTGTATCCGAGCGACCGTTCGCTCATGTTGCCCGTCTGAAGGAAGAGCGCGCCGCTCGTGTTCGACCAGTTCCACATGCGCTGGCCGCGGATGCGGGCCTGGACGTTCTGCCGCGTGAGCTCGGTGAGGTCCGCGCCGCGGAGCATGTCGCGGGTCGCCGCCTCCTCCCGGAGGAAGGCATCTTCGATCGGGAGGACGAGGAAGCTCGCGCCGAGGTCTTGGGCGATGAGACGCGCCGCCTCTTGGGTCGCCGAGCTCGAAAAACGCGTCGGCATGTAGAAGGTGTGGAGCTTGTCCTTCATCGCGGCGCGGAGCGCGGCGTCGTCGAGATCCGGATTCATGATCGCGACCGCGCGCCAGGCGATGAGGAGCGTGAGGAGCGAGTCGCGACCGCCCGACAGGGCGATGCCGATCGACGTGAAGGCGCCGATCTTTCGGTAGTAGTCGGCGACGCCGATCGCGAGCGCGTCGTACAGATCGTCGAGCAGCTCGTCGCGGGGTGAGGCTTGTGGAACGGCCTTGGACGGGAGGAAGAACGAGGTGCCGGGGGCCGGCGCGGGGTACGAAAGGTGGCCCCGCTCTGTCGTTTTCCCGCGCAAAGCGAGCGCTGGGACCGTCGGAGCAGTTGCGCGAAACTGCTCGAGGTCGGAGCGCCAGGTGCTCGCCTCGCGACGGCAGCGCGACGTGCGATCGAGGTCGACGACGACCGACGACAGCCCCTCTTTGAAGCGTTGAGCCTCGAGCATCGGGCGGCCGTTTTGGTTCACGAAGCCGCCGCCGTCGAAGATGAGGCCGTCGTTCGCACCGACGAGGTTCGCGTAGACGATGGTGGTCTGGTTGTCGGCCGCGCGTGTCGCGAGCATCTCGCGCCGGGTGGCGACGACGCCGGTGCGATAGGGCGAAGCCGAAACGTTCACGACGATCTCCGCGCCGCTGTAGCAGCGACGTCGCATCGGGCCGTCGGGAGACCACACGTCCTCGCAGACCTCGACGCCGAACGTCCCGAAGTCGGACGTGAAGACGTAGTCACCGAGCGGAATGCCGCGTGCATCGAGATGTAGCCCCGGCACGCCGCGGGAGAACGTCCGCGCCTCGTAGAAGACGTTGTACGTCGGCAGCTTCTCTTTCGGGACGAGGCCGACGATAGCCCCGGCGTGGACGACCGCGCCGCAGTTGAAGAGATCGCCGCCGACGCCGGCCGTCACGCCGATGACGAAGACCGTCGCGAGCCCGCGCGTCTCTGCCGCGAAGCGCTCGAGCTCTTCCCATTGGGTGGCGACGAAGCCGCGCCATTGAACGAGGTCCTCCGCGGCATAGCCGCCGACGACCTGTTCGGGGAACGCGACGAGGGTGACGTCGTCCTTCGCGGCGCGGTGCGCGAGCGCGATGCAGCGATCGACGTTGGATCGGACCGCACCGACGGTCGAGTCGACATTGGCGATGCCGAGCTTCACGAGACGCATGGGACGACGACGTTTAGCGTGGGCGCGCGACGGATGCGAGCGTTGCCCCGCGCCGGGTCTTCGGAGCGGCGAGCTCGACGTGGAGGCCCAGCAACCGCTCCGGCGGCGAGAAGGTGAGGGGCTCGGTCCCCGCGGTCGAGATCATCTCCCAATACGCGTGCCCCTGCGCGATCGCGCGGCGGCGCACCTCTTCGCGGGCGAAGCGGGGCATGCGTTTGGTTGCCGCCTCCACCCGCTCGACCGCTGCACGCGCCACCGGAAACACGTGGCGGAAGCTGTGTCTCGGGACGTCGAGGTTGTCGGCGAGCTCTTCGCCGAGCGCGCCGCGAATGAGGCCTTGCCCGATCTTGACCAGGCGCCGAGCCTTGCGGCGCTCGGCTTCGGTGGCGCGCGGCGGGTCCTCCCCCGAGCTGAAGAGCGCGCGCGACAGACGGCGAGAGTCGTCGTCCGGGCCTTGCTCCGTCGCGGCGATCATCTCGGCGAGGCGGCGCCCGTCGAGGTAGCTCGTCGGCTGCATCTCGGGGTGAACGCCCATGAGATGATTCGAGTAGCGCCAAAGCTGCATGTAGAGGTGCTTCTCTTCTTCGTCGAAGTCGAACCCCATCCGCGTCAGGGTGTCGATGACGACCATCGAGAACAGAAGCGCCGTCCCACCCATGTCGTGTTGATTGGCCGGCAAGCCCCAGTCGTCGGTCGACCAACGCCCGGAGCGCAGGATCATGCGGCGGACGTGGGCGTGCATGAGACGCACCTTCACGGTGATCGCGAAGCCTTCACCGTCGCGCGCGAGCCCGTTCGGACGGCAGGTCGCGTCGACGAACCGCGACGTCTCGATGAGCCTTCGCGGAGCTTGTTCAGCCAGTCGACCGGAGAAGACGAGGGGTTTGTTGCCGCCTGGAGACGCGTATCCGAAGAGCAGTGACGTCGCGAGCGCGAGGCCGCCGAACCAGCCGGCGCGGAAGAGCAGGTCACCGCCGCGCTCGAGCGCCGCCTTGTCGAGCCACACGGGGATCCGCTCGAGGTCCGCAAACAAGGCTCGAAGCTCTTTCGGTGCATGCGTGACGGAGCCGATCCCTTCGCGAAGCGCGCGGTCGACCATCTGGTGCAATGCGCCCTTCGGCAGATCGGTCGTCGCCTCGAGCAGATCGTCCGCGAGCGGGTCACCGAGCCGAAGCATCGTCGCGAGGCGGTCGACGGCCGGCCCGAACGCGCCTCGCGCGGCATCGGCGTTCACGAAACGGCGCGGAGGAGCCTCGATCATGTGCGTTTCATAGAGCGATCGTGGCGCCGGTCAACCGGCGCCACGAAGCGATTTGCTCGGACGGAAGGAATCATCGGACGAACGACGCGGCCACGGAAAGGATGGTGTCCACCTCGCTCGGCGAGAGCACGTGGTGGGTGACGATGCGGTCCCCCGAGGGTTTGAAGACGACCGGCTTGAACGCGCGAATGCGAATGATGCCGATGCCGACGCTGGTCGCATCGTCGATCGATTTCGTCAGATCCTCGGCGTCCTGTGGCGCGCTCTCCGCCGAGCTCTGCCCGACGGCGTCGACGATCACGCCCCCATCCGGGCGTACGAAGATGTCGCCGGCGAGCGTCTTGACCCCGGGTGGGATCCGCGGTGCGCCGCGCGCGCGCAGCGTCGCGGACGGCTCTTCGGCGAAGAACTTCGCAGCCTCTTCGCCGGTGGGCCCGGGCAATCCTCCGGTGTTCTCGAAGGCGTCGATGGCTGCAACGAGGTCTTCCGGAACGATGACGACGTAGCCGCGTGCGTCTCGGCTCTGCGACGGGAGGAAGGCGACGACACCTCCCCTGCCCTCCTTCGAGACGTGGACGCGCCATTCGGGCCCCGCTGAGAGGACCTCGCCGCGCGGCTCGCTCTTCTCGACCATCTCCTTCACGATGAGTGGGATCCGCTCGGGCTCGACGTTGTGCTCCGCGAAGACGAGGGCGCGTTGATCCGCCGCGCTGGGGCCGGTCACGAAGACCCGCTCCACGTCACGCAGCGGGTCGAAGCTGGAGCCCGCGAGGAGCTCGCGAATCGGGCCGATTTCGAGGAACTTCGACGCGGACGGGTGTCGGCGCACGCGGTCCACATGGACGAGCGCGCTCACGCGCCCGCCGATGGCGTTCTGCGCGATCTGCGCGGCGTCTTTGGGACGCGCCGGCTCCGCGGCCTCCGGCGCGGCGACCTCGGTCGAGCTCGTGCCGCATGCGGGGAGCACGCTCAGCGCGAGGGTAAAGGCCAGGCCGAAACGAGGTCGGATCGAGCGCTGCACGAACCCGAGGCTATCGTCCATCGGCACGCCTCGCGACCGCGTCGCAGAAAGCCGACCCATTGGCAGGACGCGCAGGCACGCGCGTGATGTAGGCTCCGCCCCCGTGGATCGTCCCAAATCGAGCCGCCGTGTATCGCTCGTTCGAGAAGGGTTGGAAATCGGCGGACAAGTCGTCCCGCTGCACGCAGGCAGCGTTCACTACTGGCGCCTGGATCCAAAAGACTGGCGCGCGTGTCTTCTCGCGACGAAGGCGCTCGGCCTGAAGATCGTCGATACCTACATCCCTTGGAGCGTGCACGAGCTCGCGCCGGGTGTCCTCGAGCTCGGGCAGAGCGACCCGCAGCGCGATGTCGCAGCATTCCTGAAGCTCGCACACGAGCTCGGCCTCTACGCGATCGTCCGGCCCGGCCCGCACATCAACGCGGAGCTCACGTTCTTCGGGATCCCCGAGCGCGTCGTGTGGGACCCGGCCTGCCAAGCTCGCTCGCCGCAGCAAAATCCGGTCGTCTTGCCGATGTTGCCGCAAGCGTTTCCGGTGCCGAGCTACGCGAGCGAGGTGTTTCTGGACGAGACGGCGCGGTTCTTCCGTGCCCTCGCGCCTGCGCTCGTGCCGCTGCTCTACCCCGCGGGGCCGATCGTGATGATCCAGGTCGACAACGAAGGCGCGATGTACTTTCGCGACGGCGCGTACGACCAGGACTACCACCCCGACGCGATCGCGCTCTACCGCACGTTTTTGCGCGACAAATACCGCTCGATCGAGGATCTGTCGCGCGCCTACGGCTTCGATCCCAGCGCGGACGGGGCACCGCGCTTCGGTGACCTCCAGCCACCCACGAAGTTCGACGCGAAGACGCCGGCGGATCTCGTTCGTCACGTCGACTGGGCGGAGTTCCACGAGCACCTGCTCGCGCGCGCGATGCAACGCTTCGCGGACGCGCTCGCCGAGTCGGGGATCGACGGCATCCCGCGTTCGCACAACTTCCCGCCGGGGCAAGAGTCGACGCCGCTCAACGCCGCGCGCGTTCAAGGCGCCGTCGATCTGATCGGGTACGACTATTACAACAAGGCATCGAGCTCGACGCGCGTGACGTTGATGCGCAGGACGACCGAGCTCGCCGTGCGCAGCGACGCCCTCGGCCTGCCGGCGTTCGGCTGCGAAATGGGCGCGGGCTTCCCGCCGTTTTTCCCGCCACTCGAAGAGCGCGACAGCGTCTTCACCATGCTCACCGCGCTCGCGTACGGGCTGCGCGGCTTCAACCTCTACATGGCGGTCGAGCGCGATCGATGGATCGGCGCGCCGATCGATCCGCACGGACGCGAGCGGCCGTTTTCGCTCTTCTGGCGCAAGCTCACGGGCGCGCTCGACCGACTCGAGTTCGCGAAGCTGCAAAGGCGATGCCCGGTCCGCATCGTCATTCCGCGCAACGAACGCCGTCTCGCGCGCGTCACGCACGCGTTCGGCCCCATCTCGGGCGCGTTCTTTTCGGTCGCCGGCGCAGGCGCGCGGGAGAGCTGCTTCGAGGACGACCTCGGCCTCGGCTACGCGCCGGCCGTCGAAGCAGATGCGTTCACGCGCATGCTCGAAAGCGCGCTCGAAGCGCGCGGTGTCCCGTTCGCGCACGTCGGCGGTGAAGACCGCGACGTCTCGCTCGAGGGCGCTTCGTGGATCTGCTGCGTCACCTCGGGCGGCCTCAGCCCGACACTCTTCGGCAAGCTCGTCGAGGCTGCCGCGAGCGGCGCCCTCGTCACGCTCGGACCGCGCGCACCCGAGCTCGGCGGGGCGCGCCGCGCCCTCGTCGAGCCGCTCGACCTCTCCGCGCTCGCGCGGGCATCACACGGATTGCCGACGGTTTGCGCTGCCGACCCCGCCGCCGTCGAGTCGATCGTCGCGCGCGCGATCGACACCCTCGCGCTGCCTGCTCACGGCATCGATCCGGACGACGTCTTCGCGACGATCCACGAGGACGAGGGCGGCACAGCGCGCGTCCTGTTCCTCATCAACCCGAGCTCCAACGACTGCGGCGTCCGCATCACCCTCGACCGCAGCATCACGTCGGCCGTCGACGTCCTGAAAGAACAGACGCACACCGTCACCGACGGCGCGCTCGACGTGCGCGTGAAGCCGAAGACGGTTCGAATGTTGGCGCTGTCGTAGCGAGACGGGGGAGAGGGGTCGCCAAGGGCGCCAAGGGCAGAGAGAGAAAGAAGAGGGAGAGAGAGGTTTTGTGCTCGGCGCTTCCGCAGCGTCAGCAGAGCGGTGAGCGCATCGCTCCAAAAAATCCTTCTCTCCTCTTCCTCTGTCTCCCCTTGGCGCCCTTGGCGACCCCTCTTCTCTGCT
>JABFXY010000169.1 GCA_013361525.1 Polyangiaceae bacterium
ATGGAGATCGTATGGTCGAAGCTGGCCCGTCGCGCTCGAGTTGCGCACGCGAAGGTAGTACGTGCCCGCGGCTGGAATCGTCGTGCCGGCGAGCGAAGACGACGATGAGCTGAGGACGCCGTCGTTGTCGTCGCTCTCCAGGATCGTGGTGCCGTCCGAAGCAATCAGCTCGAGCACGGAGTCCGTGCTGCTGCTGCTCGCCCACGCCGTCATGGTCGCCGCATAGACGCGGTCGCCGGCCTGGGCGGTGAACGAATAGAAATCCGCGTCGCCATTCGGTGCGACATAGCCGCGGACGACGACGTCGTTGCCGATCGGCGTCGCGTTCGCGGCCGTCGCATTCGGCTCCGCCTCCGCGACCAGGTTTTGACCTAATGGCGCCTCACTGCTGTCGGTTGCTTCCGACTCGGATTCTGTGCTCTCCGGCGCGCAGCCGACGGCGCCCCCGGCGAGCCACGCCGCGCATAAGAACGAAATTCGTAATTTCACGAGAGCCTCCAATGAACAAGAAGGAGGCGTTCAACGTATCGGCTTCCTTTTCTCGATTGCGAACCTTTCGATCGCGATTGAATGTCGTCGGCCGTCTGATTGATGTGTTTGCGTCACCACCATTGAGGCTGCGTCAAATCGGGGTGCAAACGCCTCCGCCGCAATCGTCGGTGCAGAGCCATTCGCCGTCGACGGTATCGCTGCAGGCGCAAACCGAAGGGAGGCATTCGTTGGTGTGCACGCAGTCGTAGCCCTCGGCGCAGCTCTGCGGATCTCCGACATAGCAGCCGGCGGGATTCGGCCCCTCACATGTCGTCGTGCACGGAAGGCCCAGCGCCGACCATGCCTCGACGCAGTCCTCCGTCCACCAGACCGCGCAACAGCTCGCGTGCGATTGGCAAAACGAGCCGAGCTCGAATGCATCGCAATCGGGGGGGAGGGGCGCGCCCTCCTCGCAGGGTTTGTGTGTGCACATCGGCGTGTATTCACACGGTGCACCGAGGTATTGCGCCGCAAAACTGCACGGATCATTCCAGACGTTCGGCGTCTCGCAAAATGGGAACAGCTCTACGACCTGCTCCACGATCGCCGCTTGCTCGGCCGTGCAGAGACCAATCCAAGTGTCGTATTTGACGTTCCCCTCGCACATTTGCACATAACACTCGTCGAGCGTCGGCCCGCCGCCGGCGCCGCCCTCGTTCGGAGAGCCTCCGGTCGCAGCGAAGCCGCCGGCCCCCCCGTCGCCGGCCCCTCCCAGGTTCGAGCCCCCGTTGGCGTTGCCGCCTTGGCTCGATGCTCCCTCGCCATTACCGCCGCTCGCCGAGCCGCCCATTGCGTTGTTCGTCGACGCGCCCGAGCCACCCGACCCGCCGGTGTCATCCGGGTTTTCAGCGTCCGCGCAGGCGACCAACGTGATCAGGGACAGGCAGGCGAAGCGAAGGGGAGAGGTAAGCATGCCCATCCGTTGTCGCGGCGCGGTGCAGCATTCACGGATGCTGTCGGGGTCGCGGCGTTTCGGCGCTCACACGAATGGTGCTCTCGTCTTCATCCCGCGTAGACCGTCCCGCCCGCGACGACATGGCCGGTGTCGGCGTCGGCGGGGTCGTTACAACATGCCGCCGGGTCGTTGGCGCGGGCGATCGCAACGTCTTCCACGAAGACGGACTCGCTTCCCGCGGACACGGTCGCCTTGTTCGACGGCGGTGAATTGAATGGGCCCCCTATCGGGATGTGTGCCGGCGCATTGCTCGCGACGCTGCCGACGACGGCGACAGGTTCCTCGTCGATGAACACCGTCGCGCTGAGGCCGTCTTCGATCGGCCCGCTGAACGGGAACTGCATCGGCACCGGGGCGCCACCTTGTTCTTTGATCAGGACGACGTGGGTGTCGAGGCCGACGACACGATCGCCCTTCTTTGCAACCGGCTTTGCCATGGATCCCTCATGCTCGAACATTGGGTAGATCGGGGAATCTTATCGAGCCCCCATTCAGCAGCTCGAGCTCGATGGTGCCGTCTTTCCCGAGCACGCCGGAGCGCTCCGTTCCGTCGTCCAGCGTAATCAGGTATCGCTCCCCGCCGAGCGGATTACCGTCCTGATCGACGAGCTCGATACGGGTGGGTGGCTCCGGCTCCTTGTGCCGATCCGTCGCCTTGGACGGCGCATTGAGGAGGATCCGTCTGCCGTCCAGCTTCACCTCTTTCGCCATCGCCATCGATGCATCCTCCGTTTTGATCACCAGGCTCTTCGAGACCAGTTGCGCGGCGCCGTCCGACGACAGCTTGAGCCCGTCTTTCGAAGCTTCGAGCCCGGCGCCGCCGCCCTGCGTGCCGACCGCGGCCGAGACGAAGTCGATGCGGTCTTTTCCGAGACGGATGGAGCTCTTGCCTACGCGGAAAACGATCTCTTGCTCGGAGACGAGCTCGAGTGTGCCCGACGCGGAGAAGGTCGATGTTCCCTCCACGTGGAAGGTGTTCGAGCCCCTCTTCTCCGCCCGACCTACGATTGTCATGTTGTGGCCGTCGATTCGCGTGGTGACGGCGGCTGCGCAATGAAGCTCGGCGGGGCCGCCGACCTCGATCGATGCGCCCTGCTCGATTCTCGTGTAGCGGCCCCCTGCCACGCGCTCGTGGTGATCGCGTCCGATCGAATCGAAGCGCGATCCCTCGACCGCTGTCAGGCAATCGCCGGCGACGGTCGTCTTGGCGTTGCGACCGACTGTCTTGCGGGTGTCACGGCCCACCTCCTCCGTGCGGTCCCGATCGACACGCGAGCGCTCGTCATGATGTACGACCGCCGTATGGTCATGCCTGACGACTTCATCATAGTCGTGTTGAGCATGGAGATAGACTTGCTCTGCATTTTGCACGTCCCGGAACGACAACTCGTTGAACCCTGTCGAGTCGTGCACCGTCCTGGTTCGGATCCCGCTCCGCGCTTTGTCGCCCGGAACGGAGAACGGCATGGGGTGGGTTGCATTGTAGACACAGCCCAGAACGATGGGTTTGTCCGGGTCGCCGCCGTCGAAAGCGATGACCACTTCCATTCCCACTCGAGGGATGAACTGTGCTCCCCACGATGCCCCGCCCCATGCCTGCATGGTCCTGATCCAGCACGAGCTGTCTTCTCCGCCGCCTTCGCGATCCCAATGAAAGTGGACTTTGATGCGGCCCTGCTCGTCCACATGTATCTCCTCGCCGGGCGGGCCGACCACCGTTGCAGTGAGGGCAGCCTGTACGGCCTGGCGGCGAACGCGGTCGGGCGGGTAGATGACGTCTGCCGGAACGCACTCGAAGGTATTGCGATAGTGATCGTCGTGCGCCGCCGATCCGCGATGACGCACCTGCGTGACGACGTATTCTCGGTTCACCCCTGCCAGCGGATGTCGTTCGAGGGTGAAGTGGTGGCCGGGCGCGAGGCCGGTCGACAGGCTTTTGCCCTTGGCGACGTGCGCGCGCCGACGTGCGCGCGCGAGGATCCGTCTTGGCTCCGCTACCGCGTCGGCCCAATCCGGGAAATGGAAGCGCCCGTGGTGCTCGTATTCTTCGAACGGCGGTTGCGGGCGGCGCGGTGCCGAAGGTTCGGACTCCGTTCCTTGAGCTCTTGCGGAGTAGGGGAGCTCGGGCCGGTCCGGATCGTATTCGCGGAATTCGGCTCGCGTCGGGCGAACGCTTCGAGTCGGATTGAATGCCGACACCGTTTCGAACCTCTCGACGGCGAGCCCTGGTCGATCGAGGTATCGAAGCGTCGGGTCATCGTCGATGGGAACGTGCGATTCGGGGCAGTCGCCGAAAACGACGGTCTCTTGCTCGAGCACGGCTCCGATTGTCGGCTGTGCAAAGTAGTAGAAGATACCGGCGCCCGCGAGCAGTCGCTCGACGAAGGCTCGGTCGCTCTCCTCGTACTGTGTGATGTATTGCCTTTTGGGGTATGCCTTCGTCAGCGACCACCGCAAGGACAACCCCGGTAGGGCTTTGTCGACCACTTCGGGGACACTCATGTCCTGAAAAATTCGCGAGCGGCGGTTGTGGCGCAGGAGCTCGAATGCCGGAACGAGGCGCAGGCGGTGCTGCGCGCGACTCCCCTGGGATCGGAGCCCCTCCGAACGCACGGCACGGATCACCCCGTGAATGGCGCGGGGTACACGCGAGGCCCGTATCATGAATACGGCACGCTGGCCGAGTAGGAGCTGCTCGATGTCGAGCTCGGGCGTGAGCGCGCTCGATACCGATATGTCGAAGACATACGGGCTCGACATGGCCTCGGACCCTCGGAACGCGTGGACGAGGAACTGCTCGGGCGGGAATGGGAAGGCGAGGAGCTCGTACGGACGGTGAGCTCGCCCCGAGCCGCTGGGCAGGGAGTCGTCCACGTCGATGTCGGCGTTGATGGACATTGGATTTCGTTCCTGCTCAGGCGAGCTTGGGGGGCGGCACGAGGATGGTCGAGTACCGGCCCGCCATGAGCTTCGGGTCGAGCGATACGGGCGCGTTCGTGACCGTACCAATCTGCGCTTCGGTGAAGCCCATTCGACGCAACGACTCGACGATGAAGGGATTGCTCGGAGCGTACGGGAACTCTCCTTTGATGATCTTCTCGCGGAGTGCCTCGTAGTCGGCTTTGACGTCCACGTAGATAGCGGAGAAAAACGGCGCCCGCTCGGCCCGCGCGAGAAGGCCGAGTGCCACGGGCTGGATGCCGTTCCAGCTCTCGTGCTGGTTGCCTTTGATCAAGTCGGACACCTCGCTGGTTACTTCTCCCGCGAACACCATCGCAAACCCGATCGCCGCGCAATGTGGGCTTCCGGAGGAGAGGCCCAGTGCGAGGAGCGCAGAGCCGACCGTCTTGAGCCCGCCCGCGATGGCCTTTGCGGTGCCACCCT
Organism: Polyangiaceae bacterium; assembly: GCA_013361525.1. GTDB lineage: Bacteria > Myxococcota_A > Polyangia > Polyangiales > Polyangiaceae > Xiheicaenibacterium. The sequence continues at coordinate 4,871 of JABFXY010000169.1, forward strand.
CGCTCTTGGTCGGATCGACGGAGAGCGCCTTGTCGATCCCCTCCATCGTGTCGAGCGCGCCGACGAGCATCCCGATCAGGGCACCGACGACGTTGCAAGTTTCACCCATCTTCGCGAGCCTTGCTTCGTATTCGGCAAACTTGCCGACGTATTGAAGATACTCGCTCCCGGCTTGAAAGCCCCAATGGGCCACGGTGTTGCCCGCGGCCAGGGCATCGAGGACCTCCACTTCGAAGCGGGCCTCCGGGCTCGAGGCTGCCGAGAAGCCTTTGGCGATGGTGGTGAACGTCGCGAGCACCTGGAAGACGCTGTCCAGCGTGCGGTACCCAATCGACCCCTGCGTGGACCTGAGCACGTGGGCTTGAAACTTCAATTGATGATGGCGGACCGCTCGCGCCCTCTCGCCCGCGTCCTCCAGCTCGAGCGCTGCGCGGAGCTCGCCCATCTGCTTGTAGCCGTAGCGGTCCATCAGCGCGAGGATCCGCGAAGTGTGTTTGCTCAAGTCGATGCCGTATTTCCCTTCGTAGGCGAGCTTCGCTGCGCGCGGAACGCCCCAAAACGCCGCCGCTTGCAGCAGTCTCATGGAGAGGTTCAACGCCCTGTGCTCGAGCTTCGGGTGCTTGGGCCCGGTGATTGTGGAGTAGCCCACGACCGCTTGCATGAGCTCGATCGCGGAGTTCCCCGTTATCTGTGCCCTGGTGCTCGCCGGTTCGACGCGCCCCACCTCCAGTAGTTTGAAGACCCGGTCCGTGTCGGCCTCCGAGGCTGTTTGTGTGAGCATCGCTTGGACGGCGATGTCGAGCGCCTCGACCGTGGCGAACTGTGCTGCCTGGATCCTGGGCGATGCCACCTCGCTGCGGTCGAGCGCCGTGCCGAATACGTTTTCGCACGCGGCCTTGAAGCTGCTTACACTGCTGAAGAGCTTTTCCCAGAGCCGGCTTCGATTGGCCCCTACCGTCGCCGCGATGTCGTTCGTGCCCATCAGCTTGCGTGCGGCCTCTTTGATCTTCGGATCGGTCAGCGCGCTCGCATTCGAGTCCTTCGTAAGATCCGCCATTGGGGTGTGCATCATCCTGTCCTTTGCGACGAGGAGAACACTCTCGATATCGGCGACGACCGCATCGCAGTCCACGAGGCTCGCGGTGTTTCGTACCTGGTGGTACTGCGTCCCGTCCGGGGCCGTGACTGCGCCTTGCCCGCCGCAACAGCGGAACAAAACATGCAACGCCGCGAAAGGTGTCAACACCCGGGCCCGTTCGAGTAGTTGTGTTTCGGCTTGGTCGACGAGGGCGATCGTTTGCTCCGCGAGCTGGCGGACTGCGTAGGTTTCAGCCAGCAACGTGTCGATGTCGTTGTCGTTGACGACACTCTGTTGGCCAGTCCGTTCGTTCGCCTTGCTCGACGTCCCGAACACGCTGATCGACTTGGGCCTCGCCGTGAGCGTACGCCACTTTTGTGTCGGGTCGATCGGTATGTCGCAGGGGGCCATGCTGTACGAGAACTTTCCGCCGCCGAGGATCGCGTAGCGAGCTGCGGTGTTCTCCCAATAGTCGAATAGGAGCTGCGGCATCTTGAGGTAATACGCCGCGTCTTCCTGGAGTCTCGGGTTCGCTGGATCCTTGGGAATCGCGCCGCTGAGCTCGCCCCTATCGTAGAGGAACGCCGGATAGGCATTCGCTCGCTTGGCGTGGAGGTTGCGGCAGAGCTCTCCGAGCGTCGTCGCACCGAGCAGATCCGGCGGGATCTCTTCCCACGTGAAGTACTGCCCCGAATCGTTGTTGCGCAGAAGCGCCTTCGTGAACCGATCACGCCAGCCCGGCATGGCCACACCCTCGAGGTCGAGGGGCACGAGGTCTCCCGGGCGGTACTTTCCCCCGTCTGCGACGTCGTGTGCGACGTGTCCGTATGGGCTGACGAGCTGGCTCTCGCCGCTCCTGCTCTTCGAGTATCCGGCCGAGAAGCGCTGCGCGTCGCGGTCGGTCCACATGTAGCCTACCTTCATGTCTCCAGCGTCTCCTCTCAATCGGGTTGGCCGCTTTGCTCCGCGAGCTTGTCCAATGTCGGCTTGTCGACCTTTCCGGTGACCGGCAGACCGGTCTTCGCCTGGAAGGCGCGCACGCCGGCCTGCATCTCTTCTGGGTCGTGCTCGACGCCGCGCTCGAGGAAGCCGAGGTTTTCCAGGCGCTTTTGCACGCCGCTTGCTTCGGCTATCGGATCTGCGTCGCCGACGCGCACCAGATAGGTCAGATTCGGATTCGGGAGGAAGACGCCGAGCTCCCGCACGGTAACCGGCACGACCACGTCGACTTCACCATTGGGCCCAGTCGTGCCTTTTCGCGCAATGGCGTCGGGCGGGCCGGGCAACCCGCGAATCTCATAAGGCTCGTTCGCGTACGGACCTCGTGTCGACGCGAGCGCCAGCGTGAGCTTTCTTCGCGGGATCCGTGCGGTGTAGCGGTTATTCGACCCTTTCTCGAGGGGCAGTGGTGTGGTCGCACCTTCCGGTAAATGGATCACGTCGCCGGGATACAGAACATCCATCGACGACCGCTTCGCACGCAGATTGTCGTTGGATGGGTGATTCCACACTTCCTCGGCGTCGGCGCCACGCACGAACGCGAGCTTCGCCACATGCTCGCCCTGTCTGACGACATGGGGTTTGTAGTCGACCATAGCTCGATCCTTTCGACGACGTTCTTGGGTGACACGTCAGGCGCGGTAATGCGCGGTGACGGCATGGCTCGTGCGCCGATGCGTCTTCAGACAATCCCCGTGGCAAGGCGCGCTGCATTCCGGACAGCGGTCGGTACCCCGAATGATCGCAATGCGCTCACCACACCCTCCGCACGGCGAGCCGACAATCTGCCCTCCGACCGAGCCGGGCCCCGAACGTCCTTCCTCCTGCTCGTTGCGAGGTTGGAAGGGCAATGCTGCGACGTGTCCGATCGAGATGGCGGCAGCGATACAGCACCCGATCAGCCCGAAGGCGAAACCGGCGACCCTCCCGGTTGCGAGGAGGCCGGCGAGCCCGATCGGGATCTCGAGACCGAACCAAAGCAAGACCGCAAGCATCTTGTGTGGCCCGGCGTTGTGTCCCTTGTGCTCCGCCAATGCGCCGACGTGTCGGAGCAGGAGGCCCAAGCCGATGAGCTCACACATGAGGCACCGCGTCGTCGTGTGTCATGCCGGCCCTAGTCACGGCCGACGCGGTGGCGTGGACAGACTTTCTCTCTGCCGCCGCCTACGAGCGGCAAATCGCGGAGCTTCGATAAATCTCGAGGCTGCCGTCCGACGCGACAATGGAGAGCCACGGACAGGGCGGAAGCGGCAGGTCGACGCAGCAAACACGAATCGGGCGTGCGCGTGCGATGCGCTCGAGGTCTCGCAGGACCTTCTCCAATCGGGCGCCGCTGAACGGACAATAGAGGAAGAAGACCGAACCAATCGTCATGAGGCTGGTCAGCCGGCCCGCGTCGCCTTCGACGATGGCAACACGCGACCCGCGCAAGCGCTTCAAGAGCTCACGAGACGACCGCACCAAATGCGGTTGGACTTCGAGCCCGATGGCGGACGCGCCGCTCAACAAATGCGTCAGCGCGGCGGTCCGTCCCACGCCCGAGCCAATATCGACGAATAGGTCTGCCTCGCTCACTTCCGCGAGCGTCACCATCTTCGACACCGTATCGACGGGGCAGGGGAGATAGGGGACACATCCCGACGGAAGCGCGCAATCGTCATCCGCGAGCTCACCGAGCCCGAAGATCAGATCGACCCAGGCGTCGCGATAGGCACCCGGGACCTCTGCCTGCGCTGCGCGAAACGCCGCTGGACTGACGCGATTCGTCGCGAGGAGCGCACGCATCCGCTCCGCGTCGACCCGGTGTGCCTCGTCCATCGAGCGGGCGAGTATACGAGAGGACCGCGCCGTCGAAGGCGCGTGCACGATTCGACGCTCCCGCGAAAGCCGCTACGTGCTCACTCGGGCTGTGCCTTGGCCGTCTCGCCCGCGTTCGGCTCGCTGTTCAACACCCAGCCGGAGCTCGTCTGAACGTAAGTTGCACGCTTGTCGCAGCCGCTCACCCCTTGCGTCGCGAGGTTGCCGCCGAGCGTTTGGGTTTGGAGTTGCTCTTTGGGACAGCCGAGATCGAAGGAGGCGCGGTCCTTCAACCTGGGGATCTCGATTTCCTGAAATCTCTCGGCGAAGCTGGGACCACAACCGACAGACAGGAATACGAAGGCGAGCACCAGTCCACGCATGATCTTCCTCCTGGCCAGAGCCGACTCGACTGGTGCCGTACGACCGTCTGGTTCTGGCCGCACCTGCGAGTTTCGGACATCACAAGCCGAGGAGACGGCGAGGGCGGCGCGCCCGCGGTGCGCGCGCGTCACCTACTGCGTGGCGCATTCATTGAGCGCATGCAACGAAAGGCCCTGCGCCTTCGAGGAAGCGCTGATGCTGCTCTCGGCCGGCCTGAACCAATAGGTCGGCACCGCGTCGATCCAATACGCGCGGGAGCCATTGAGCGTGGTCGCGTGCGACATCTGGTTTCCGTAACCGACCCGTTCGTCCACGAAGCATTGGCCGTCACGCGCGGTGACGAACAAAACCTTGTCTCCAATACGATCCGGTTTGGCGGGGAGCTGTGTCTCGGTACCGGCGACGGTGATCTTGTCGATGCACTCGACATCGCGCAAGAGGAGGCCCTTCGTCGGGGAATACTCCTTCATCCCGGCTGGTACGCCGTTTTGGACGGAGAGGACCATCGTGCCCACGACGACCTCGCCGTTCAGTTTCGGGTCGAAGAGGAGCGTGGTTTTCGACGGGGGGTCGAGCTTCTCCGGAATGTCGAACTTGTAGGAGAAGTCGAAGTCTTGGATTTGATATTCGTCCGCCGGGACCGACTGCGCTGTTGGGAGCGGAAACGTGAGCTTCTTGGGCCCACACGGGGTCTCGTACACGACGTTCACATCGATACCGTCTTTCACCTCCGCCTGCGGAACGTCGACGGCCATCGAGTCGCCTCTGACCCCTGCAACCTCCAGCGCGGCGTCCTGGTCCCAGCTCGTCCAGTGCGCGAGGAGGCGCGTCGTCATCGGCCGGTCGGGGCGCTTCTTCCCGCACGCGGACAGCGCGAAGCACGTGACGATCGCGAGGGGAAGGAGCAAGACAGCCGGCGCACGATCCCGATTCCGACTTCGAGGCGACATGGCCCACTGTACGTCGACAGAGGCGCCCCGTGCCCCTCGGGTTTCAACACCTGAAAAGCGTACGTAATCAGGGAGATTGTGCCGCTCTCCTCGGGTTTCGAGGGTAGCGGGAAGGGCCTTCGGGTGCTCCACTCACGCCGTGGGCCACAAGACCAGTCCCTACCGTGCCGCGCCCGAGCCGGCGCGAACGGTCGAGCTCGCTCCGCGGCTGCTCGCCACGATTGCGTACGCGAGCCTCGCACTGGTCTCTGGAGCCGGCGCTGTCGCCGCGGTCGGTTCGGCCATCGCCCTGTTGAGAGAGGGTAGGGGCGACCACCTACTATCGAGCATTGCGCTCTCGTACGTCGGGTTCTTCACCGCGGTCGCGGCGTGGTACCTGGCACGAAGGGCGTTCGCGATCGGCACTGCGCTGCGTCACCCGGAGAAGAGGACCGTCCTGACGCCACACGCGCTGCATTTGCGGCCGCTCTGGGCCGAAGTTCACCCGACGGTCGAGGGCTCGAACGAGCTCGTGCGCGTGCCCCTCCGGTCGATCGTCGGTTGGTGCAAGGACCCGCTCCACGTCGCCTGGAGGGGCCCCGATGGGGCGCTGATTGTCGGCAAGCTGAAGCCTTGTCCGGGTTTGGATCTCAAAGTCCTCGCCGAGGCGATGGAGGGCCGGCTTCCCATTCCGACGAGCCTTCAACGGTTCGGCCAGCTGCGGAAAAGGCGGTTGCCCAATCCGGCCACCGAGGTTCCGCCGCGCTCCAACAAGCGGGCGCTCGCCGCGGATGCCCAGCCTCGACTTCATCTCAAACGTTGAACCGAACGAGCACAGGAACATGGTCCGAGGGCTTCGGCAGAGCCATGACGCTGCGATCGTGTGTGGCATCGACGGTGCGGCCGGCCAGGGATCTGGATGCGAAGATGTAATCGAGCCGCATTCCGTAATTGCGCTTCATTGCCCACGTCGCGTTTGGAAACCAGGTGAAATGACCACCACCTTCTTCGACGCGACGGAAGCAATCGGCGAATCGGCCCCCGACGAGGCGCCGAAACGCAAGGTCCTCTGGCCTTCCCGGGTGCACGTCCGGATCGCTGATGAGCTTCGGTGAGGCGTAATCTCGTTCGTCGAAACAGATATTGAAGTCGCCTGCCAGCACGACCTCCGCATCGGCGGCAAAGCGGTCATCATGGTCGGCGCGGAGCGCGTCCAAGAACGCTGCTTTGCCAATCTTCGTGCGCGTCGGGACGTACACCGTGTCGACCCATCTTGTTCCGACTCGGCCGAGGAGGCGCCTTCCCGGCGCCTTGTCCTCTTGGAACGTGATGATGCCGGACACGATCTCGGCAATCGGATCGAGGCTCGCAATGGCGACGCCGGCGTACCCGCCGGTTCCGACCGTCGCGAGGTGGTATCCCCGCTGCTCGAACGGCGCCCGAGGAAACGCCGCTTCGCTCACGCGCGTCTCCTGCAGGCACAGAACATCGGGTTTGGTCTCGTCCACGAAGCGAAGCACGTTCGGAAGGCGAACCTTCAGCGAGTTGACGTTCCACGTCGCGATCGACCAGGTGCTCATCGCTTCGTGTGCTTCTGAGATTGGCGCATCGCGGAAGGCAACGATACCCTGGCGCCATGCTCGGAAACCAGACATTGACCGCGTTCGTCGCGACCGCCGATGCGACGCGTGCGAAGGCCTTCTACGGCGACGTCCTCGGCCTCGAGCTGACGAGCGAGGACCCTTTCGCGATCGTGTTCCGCGCCGCCAATGCCACGGTGCGGGTGCAGAAGGTCACGAGTCTCACTCCTCAACCATTTACGGCCTTGGGATGGGCGGTCGACGATATCGCCGCGATTGCGGCTGCGCTCGTCCAGCGTGGCGTACGACTCGAGCGTTACGAAGGCATGGGGCAGGACGAGACCGGCATTTGGACATCGCCGGGCGGCGCGCGCGTCGCTTGGTTCAAGGACCCCGACGGGAACGTCTTGTCGGTGACGCAGCACCCATAGCGATCCTCTCAGCGCAAGACCCCGTAAATCGCCTCCCGCACCTCATGCGGGTACTTGCCAATCATCCCCTCGAATGCGGTATTCGTCAGGACGACGATGGTGAGCTCGGCGGCGCGGTCGATCGACCACGTGTGCCCATACGCGCCGCCCCAATCGATGGATCCGGCGCTGGCGTGCTCTTTGGCAAGCTTCGGATCGACGAGGACTGCCCCGATGAGGCCGAACCCCCAACCCGGCCCGCGGAAGGTGTCGAGCTCGCCAATCGCGTTGTCGAACAGTGCGTTTGCGGTGGGCTCTTTCAAGAGTGGGGCGCCGCCGGTGCGAAGCACCTCCAACAATCGCAGGTAGTCGTCGGCCGTGCCGACCATGCCGGCGCCCCCTGAAAAGTAGGCGCCTTTGTCGAGCGCACGCCCGGGTGAGAAGTCGACCGTGCTGGCGGCGAAGGGATTCTGAAATGAGGCCGTCATTCGTACCGGCTCGGGTTTTCCGTCGGCGTACGGGGTGGCGAGACGCGAAGGCTCGGTCGCGATGAAGCTCGTGTCCTTCATCCCCACGGGATTCGTCACGAGGTTTCGAATGGCGCTTTCGAGGTCCTGATGGGTGACCTTCTCGATGACGCGGCCGAGAACATCGATCGATAGCGAATAGTTCCAGGCTGCACCCGGCGCCGACAATAGTGGCGCCTCTGCCAGGCGGCGGAGGTTCTCGTCGAGCGTGATCCCGGACGCGTCCATTCCGTCCGATACGCCGAGCTTGTGGTACGGGCCGTCGGCCGGCTCGGCGAATCGATATCCCAACCCCGACGTGTGCGTGAGGAGCTGTCGGAGCGTGATGGGTGGGGACGTCTTGTCGGCGAGCCGGGGTCGAAACTCGGGCAACCAATTGGTGACCGGCGCATCGAGATCGACCGCACCTCGATCGGCGAGCCTGAGAAGCGCGACGGCGACGATCGGCTTCGTCAAGGACGCGAATCGGTGGACGGTGTCCACGGCCATCGGCTGCTGCGCCTCGCGATCGGCGTATCCGTGCGCCTTTCGATAGACGATTTCACCTCGGTGGGCGACGACCATGACGGTGCCGACGATCCTGTGCTCGTCGACCGCTCGTTGCGCGACGGCGTCGAGTCGCTGCTCGAGCGCGCCGCGAACGGCGTCGTGTTCGGCGCCCGCCTGCTGGTCCGAAGCATGCTGTTGGGGGTGTGGCCCTTCGGTGGATGCGCCGCACCCGAGGTGGGTGAGCGCGAGGCCGGTGAGCGTGAGCGAGAGTGAGAGTGAGAGCGAGGTGTGCATGTTGGCTCCTAGATTTCGCGCCAAGTTTTCGCACCCGGGCTATTGTCGACAAGCGGCATGAAACGAAGAACAGTGTTTCGATCTGGAAACAAAGTCGGGCTCGAGCTCACGCGCATCTTCGTCAAGGTCGTCGAGCGCGGCAGCTTCTCGCGCGCGGCCGAGACGTTGAGGCTTCCGAAGTCGACGGTCAGCAAATCCATTGCGCGCCTGGAGCGAGAGCTCGACGTGAAGCTCCTGGTCCGCACGACGCGGGCGGTGGCTCCGACCGCCGCGGGGCGCGCCTACTTCGACCAGTGCGCGGGACCGATCGAAGCGCTGGACCTCGCACACAAGTCCATCGCGAGCCGAGACCGCGAGGTCTCGGGACACCTGCGCATCACCGCGCCGGAGGACTACGGCGCTCACGTGGTGTCGCCTGCCATCGCGGAGCTCGTCGTTCACTACCCCGGGCTCTCGTTCGAGGTCCGCTATACGGACGAGGTTGTGGATCTCGTCCGCGACGGGTTCGATTTGGCGATCCGCCTCGGGAAGCTCAAAGCCAGCAGGCTGTACGCGCGTCGCCTGGGGGAGAGCTCGCTCATTGCCGTCGCCTCGCCGGCATACCTCGAGCAAGCGCCGCCGCTGCTTCGCCCGGCCGATCTCTTGAATCACGCATGCCTGAGCATCACCGCAGGCGCCGCGGACTGGACATTGCTCGGGCCCCGCGGCCGCGTCCGCGTGCCGGTTCAATCGCGGATCCTCTGCAACCAGATGTCGAGCCTCGTGCAGATGGCGACACGCGGGGCGGGTGTCGCATTGGTGCCCTCGTTCTTGTGCCGGGCGGAAATCGAGGCTGGTCAGCTCGTGCGGGCTCTACCGGCGTGGGGTCGGCCGGGGATGCAGGTCTCATTGGCGGCACCGCTGCCCTCGTCAGCTTCGGCGCGGCTGAAGGTCGTCATGGATCACCTATCGGCGGCGATTCCGCGTGCGCTCTCCGCCTGAGGCACGAGGAGCGCACAACGCAACAAGCCTCAACCTGAGGGCGCCGTCATGTGTCCGAGAAGGCCTCGATTCGAACGGCCTGGAGACGGCGTGCTATGGCGCGCGATTTCAGCTGAAACGCCGCTCGATTTGCATGACGTCGTCGTCAGGCACGCGCATGCAATGGCGACTTGCGGCTTCGCGGTCTCATGAGAGAAAGGCTCCCTGCTGCGCCGTCTGTCCGACTTATTTTTCGAAACGATGCTCAGGGGGGCGTGACAAGCTCGTTCGCACAACCAACCTGAAAGAGTCCGATGTGACAGTCGTTAGGGGGGGAGACGGGGGAAGCCGAGCAGTGAGGAAATCAAAACACACCGCGACACGCGGCAACGCTGACGTTCCAATTCATCCGGGTCCCGCCGCGGTCGCGTTCGCGTCCGTCGCGCTGGCCCTTTTCACGGGCTGCGGAGCCCCGGCCGACGCCGTCGAGGACATCGACGACGAGTCGACCGCGGTAGCAGAGAGCGAGCTTTGTGAGCGCGACCCCATGCCGGTGATCTTCGACACCGACATGGACTTCGACGACGCGTCCGCGCTCGCGTTCCTCTGCCAGGAGCACAAGCAGGGGCGCATCGATCTCCGTGCCGTCACGGTCACGAACAACGGTGTGGGCCTGCCCGGCAGCGCAATCAGGCACGCACGATGTGTGCTCGCTGCTTGCGGCCTCACGGACATTCCGGTCGCGGATGGCTCCCCGGTAGGTGTGCACCCGGCCCCGATCGAGCTGAGCGGGGCGATCGAAATCACGCTCGAGGGCGCGTTCGTCGGCTGCACCGAGAGCACGGCACCCGCCGATGTGAGCGCCGCCGAGCTCATCGTCGACACCATCGACGCCTCGCACGACGACGTGACGATCCTGACGACCGGACCGCTGAGCAACCTCGCGGAGGCCTTGGAGCTCGCCGACGACGACGGGTACAACCTGGCGCGCGACATCGAGGCCGCGTACGTCATGGGCGGCGCGGTCGGCGTGCCCGGGAACCTGTTCGGATCGGCAGCGGTTGGATTCGACAACTCGCAGGAATTCAATATCTGGGCAGATCCTCCTGCCGCCGAGGCCGTCTTTGACCAAATGGGGAATTGGGACGTGCACATGGTTCCGCTCGACGCAACCAACCACGTGCCCATCACGCAGGCGTTCGTCACGGCGCTCGGTGCGGACATGACGACGCCCGAGGCTCAGCTGGTCCATACGATCGTGACGCAGCCCATTCCGCAAATCGGCATCTCGCAGGGGCTCTTCTTCTGGTGGGACCCGCTCGCGGCGGTGAGTATGACCCGCAATGACGACGAGATCGTCGAGTTCGAGAAGAAGAAGATTCGCGTCGTTCAGGACGGGGTTCAGTCCGGTCGCACGAAGGTACATAACCAGGGCGACAAGCTGCGCGTCGGAATGAGCGCTGATTCCGAGTTGTTCGAAGAAGCGTTCTTAGACGGCCTCAACGGTCGCGCGCCGTAGCGACCGGGCCGCGCTCCGCACGTCCGGCGCTGGCGCGCGGCCCGTACGGCAAACAGTGAGTTGGGGTTACGGCATTATGTCGCGTAATGCCGAGATGTACCGATTTTGTGCTTACGAGGTGCAGTATGTCGAATGCAATGCCAAAAGGAGTCTCCAAGGTCAAGCGGAAGCGTTCGTACATTGGCGCCAAGTCGGAAGTACATGTCCGGTTTCCCGCGCAGTTCGACGACTTCTTCGCGACCACGTGCCGGCAATACGAGTCCGAGCTCGTCGACGCGAGGGCCCGGCTCGCCAAGCTCGAGCTGCCGGAGGAGCTCCGCGCGCATTATCACTTTGCCGTGCTGGAGCACGACCAGCCGAGCTTCATGTTGCTGCCGCTGATGTATTTGAATCTCGCGGACCGAATGGGCGGCGTCACCGAAAAGCACCGAGCCTATCTCCCGTGGTTCATGTTGAGCTCGGAGATCGTGGCGGTGCTCGACGACGCGATCGACCGGGCGGCGAAGCGCTCGGACCACCAGACGTTCGCGGATCGTTATGGCCTCGTCGAGCTGCTGCCGTTCTCCCATTTCATGCTGGCGACGGTCATCGCTCAAATCGCCGATACCATTCCAGAGGCTGTCGGGCCGATGGCGCGATCCTTCGTCGATCTCTGTGGGCTCGAGACGATCGAGGTCGCGACACGCTATGCAAAGCCGGACCCGATCTATTTCGAGCGCCTCCTGCGCGTTCACCACGAGCAGGCTCGGGGCGCCGTCGCACACGCACACGATGTCGCATTGATGTTCCACGGGCGCGTGGACTTTCCCCATTCCCTCTCGATCCTGATGGGGGACCTGATGCAGGACGTCGACGATCTCGTGAATTTCATGGAGGAACGGGACCTGGTCGGGGAAAACGACGACCTCAGCCTCGGGACCGTCACCTACCTGTTGCTCTCGACGCTCCGCGCAGATCCGGGGTTTGCCGCGACGCTCGACGCCATGTGGGCACCCTATCGGGAGGCGGCCGCGACATCGCGGGCCGCCCTCAATCCGGCCCTGCGACGCTGCGATCTCGAAAGCGAAGATGCTCGTGCCGCGGTTCGTCGCGCCGTCGCCATTCACGGCGTCCCTGCGACGCTCGAGAAGATTCATGCCGATGCGGAGCGCTGCATCTCGAGCGCGCCGCCGGAGTTCCGCGGTTATGCCGAAGACGTCTGCGGGGCGTTTCTACATCGTTTGCGCCGGACTCCTCGATTGCGCGAGGTCGAAAGCGCTCCGAAGACCGGCACCGATCGCTGAGCGAACGATAAACGCCTAGGCCCCCTTGAGATAGGCGATGGCAGCCGCCCGGCTGCCGCAGATCTCGAGGGGGATCACTTTGGAAAATCGCAGCGCCGTCCCGAGCATCTTCGCCATGGCGAGCTGCGTCGCCATCGCGAACCGCTTGCCGCCATGCCCCTTCCAGAGCTCGAACACCTCCAACATGGCGTCGGAGGGCGCCAGCGTCATCTGCTTCATCTCCATCGCGTCGACGAGCCAGCCAGTGACGTTCTTCCGACCGCGAAGCAACGCTTTGAGCTCGTGGCTCACTTGCTTGATCGCGTCCGCCGGGACGTCGCCCCTGTACACGAGCTCGACGATCGTCGGCTCGAGCATCTGAACATCCACTTCCCAACTCTTGAATGTCAGGCGCAACGATGGATCCATATGCAGGGATTAGGACTTCCGTGGCGGCTCGATCGTTATTGGTCGAGCGATAGCGGCCAGATTACCTCGGTTACGGGAAATCTTCAAGGCCGCGTTCTCATAGGGAGAACGGGGAGATCACTGTACACATGAGCGCGCCCGATGTGGGGTCGGAGGTAATCGCTGGCAGACCTGTACGCGCCGTCATCTTCGACCGCGACGGCGTCCTCGTCCGCTTCGATCTCGAGTTCCTTCGCGCCTTTTTCGAGCCCCTCCTGCCGATTCCGCTGAGCGCGCTCAGTAACCATTGGCGAACCTGGTGCGCCCAGCGCCGAGGCCCGCAGACGCTGGACGAGGAGCGGGCGTTCTGGTCCGGCTTTTGGGACATGGTCTTCGGGGTGGTGGAGCTGGACGACGACGTTCGGCGACGATTGCGGGCATTCGACTACGCCACCGCACTGATCCCCTTCTCCGATGCGGAGCCTGCGCTGCGGCTGGCGCATTCGATGGGATTGCGCGTCGGTGTCCTGTCGAACTTTCCTTTGAGCAGCCTGGAGCAATCGCTGGAGCACGTCGGCCTGGCACGCTTCATTCACGCATTTTGCGCGTCGGCGGCCATTGGCGCGTCCAAGCCCGATCCGGCCTCCTATATGGCAGTATGCCGAGCGCTCGAGGTCGAGCCGGCGGAGTGCGTCTTCTTCGACGATGAGGCGCCCTGCGTCGCCGGCGCCCGCGCAGTCGGCATGAATGCGTTCTTGATCGATCGGAAGCGGCCCGACCACGCTTTGTCGGAAGGGGTGTTGCGTGGTCTCGACGCGCTCGAAGCAGTGCTCGACCGACGCTCCTCAGAGCTCGAAATGGTCTTTGCAGGCCCGCCGCGAGCCTAAAAGAAGGCAGACTCCCATTCGCGCATCTTCGACATGATTGCATTCCTCGTCGGTCACCGGTCGCGCGTCGGGATAAAGCACGTAATGCCCGACCGCGACGCCGTCGAGATCGACGACGGTGAGCCTCCCGAGATCGACGCAGCAGTTGCTGTCGCAAAGCGCATTGTAGAGGAGCTGGCCGGCGCTATCGCTCACGACGAGGCCCGACCGCCAGCCGTGCTCCTGCATGACGATTGAGCTGTAGTAGATGTTCTCGTCGGTGTGTTCGGCGAGCGGCTCGACGACGATGGCTTCGGAGGAGATGTCTCGCTCGAGGAGGAGGTCGCGGAGCGTGTCGGCCTCGCTGAATTCGTTATGGACGGCGCCCCCGGTGACGATGAAATGGTCGCCATAACCTGCTGTGTGCAGATTGGATGCGATGTCCGCTCGCTCGGTCTGGCAGTCGGAGGCGCTCCCGTCTGCATTGCTCGGGCATCCGAGGACCACGATGACGTCGTGCTTCTGGGCAATGCACGCCCCGGCCTTCGGTCGATCCTCGTCGGGGTTGGGCGGAAGTGGTCCCGGGTAGAGCTCCTGCATCGCGGGGACCTCACACGCGGCCGCGTCTTCGCCTTCTTCACCCACGCTGCTCGGTCCCGAGCAAGCCGTCGCAATGACGAGGAGACACGCGGTGAGAATGCGAATCGTCATTGTCGGAAGTAGCCGAAGAACGCGAAGTGCTGTGCAAAGCCGCCGCTCGCGAACGTGCGTTCGTCGCCCAGCGATTGCACGTGCGTGACCTCGATCCAGGGACGACCGAGGAGCCTGAATCCGAACGCTTCGTTCTTCGTCAGGAGCTCCAGCCCGACCTGCGAAACGAAACGCATGCTCCCGCCATTTTGCGCACCTCGATCGTCTTCGTGAAACGCGGTCGTGAAGCCGATCCCGGGTCCCCCCACGAACCGCGCGAGGCCGCGCCCCAGGTGGAACGTGAAGTAGACGTCTTGGGTGAAATACAATGCACGATCGAAGCCCGCTGCGAACACCGTCCCCGAGACGGCCGTCGAGAGATCGATCGAATAGAGCTCCGGCGCGAAGACCTGGAGCTCGAACGTCGGCAGCGTGAGCCCGATGAGCGCGGCGTCGGTGCCCGAGCCCACGCGACCGGGTGCGGTCCATAACGTTGCGGATGCGATGTTCGGGCCCTGCGCCGTACCGAAGCCGTATTTGCGCCGGGGCGGGGGCGGCTCGTCACCGCGCGCAGGGCTCGCTTGCGTCAGCGCCACGAGGACGATCGCGGCGATGTGCACGCCGATCCGGGCGATGTCTCCGGCAGAGATCACAGTGGCCAGCCGTGCAGCCTCCCGCGAGGTCGTCATCCGATGCAAGGGCTGCAACACGATCTCGGCGCGGATCTTCCCGATCGTCGACACCGCATCGATTGTTCGGTCACATGGTCAGCCCTCGTCGCACTTGGGACGCGGACGCCGAGGAACTGGAGACCCATGCTCCGAACAATCGCATTCGTTGTCGTTGCTGTCGTCGTTGCTCCGCTTCGATCTGCTTTCGCATGTCAGTGCGCGAGCGAAGGACCGGCCTACAACCTCGCCGCCGCGCAAGCTCAGTCAACGCTCATCTTCGAGGGGCGGGTCGAATCGCTGGGACCGCACAGCGGGACGCTGGAGGGGGCGCCGGTGCAGCTCGCCGACGTGAAAGCGCACCGCGGTACGCTCTCGAGCGAGGAGCTTCGGCTGACGAACGGCGACGAGTGTTCGTCGCAGCAGCTCGAGAAGGGGAAGCGCTACCTCTTCTATTTGGGCAAGGCGTCGGTGTTGCACATCAACGCTTGCTCTCGCGTCATTGCGTTCCCCGAGGCCGACAAAGAGGTCACCGCGCTCGCGGGCGCGACCGGCGCACCCTCCGCAGCAGGGCCTCCGGACGATCCGTCGCAGCCGACGCCGCCGCCTCCGACGCTCGAGCCCGAAGACGCGAACGCACGCGACGAGCGCGCGACCGGTGGTGCTCCGACGGTGCCCTCGGACTCGGGTGGCTGCGCGAGCTGCCAGGCGGGTGGAGAGGGGAGGGACCCGAGGCTGTACGGCGGCGTTGCTCTCGCGATGATAGTCGGTGTCGCCACACGCTCTCTGCGCCGACGTAGAACCGCTACGCAGACGGGGGGTTCGGGCGCGCTGCGTCGTGACAAGCCCGGGCTGGACGCCGCCGGCAAGTCCACCTAGGGTCGCCCCCTTCCCGGCTAAATGGAGATTTCGATGAAGCAACTTGGATTCTCGGTCTTGGCGTTCGCGATGCTCGTCGCTTGTGGTGATTCCGGCAACGGCGGCAGCGGCGGCAACGGTGGCAGCGAGGGCGGCTCGGACAACAACGGCGGCTCGAACGACGGCGGCTCCGGCGGCGGCGTGATCAACAACGGCGGCGGCGGCGCGGTCAACGACGGCGGCTCCGGCGGTGGCACCCCGACCTGCGATACGTCCGGCATCCAGGATCCGGCTTGCAGCGACTGCGTCCAGGCGAACTGCTGTGCAGAGTTCGGCGCCTGCCTCGATGACGCAACCTGCGCCGGCTGCCTGGCGGACAATAGCGATCCGGCATGCGAGACGAACGCGCCCCTCGGCGCCATCGGCGATTGCCTCAACGCCTTCTGCACCGACGAGTGCCTCGGTGGCCCGGCCATCGAGCCGTCGTGCGACGCGCCCGCGGTCGCTCCGTCGGCCGGTGCGTGCTTCACGCCGGCGAAGGGTGGTTGCAACCCCGTCACGAACGACGGCTGCGACACGGCCGCGGGCGAAGCCTGCGACTTCGGTGGGGATAGCTTCCAGTGCTACCCGGCGCCGAACGACCAGGCCCTCTGCGACGAGTGTGGCGCCGCGGGCTTCTGCCAGGGCACGATGACGTGCACCGACGCGAACGCCGGACAGTGCGTCCGCTTCTGCTGCGACGACGGCGACTGCGGCACGGGCGTCTGCGACACGACGCTGACGGGCACGACGGTCGGTCTCTGCGTGGCCGCTCCCTGAAGTCCGGAACAGCCCCGAGCCTCCGAGGCCTTTCGCCTCTGAGGCTTGGGGCTTTCTTGTTTTGTGGCGTCGCGGTTTGCACCGGCCCGCCGACGCGCATGCGAACTTGTTGATTCGCGGTATATCCGGGGCAATGGTCCCGCGAGCCTCGTCGCGTATCGCCGAGTTCGTCGACGCCCTGCCGCTCCGCCCGGGAATGCGCGTGCTCGAAATCGGCTGCGGCCCCGGCGTCGCAGCGCGACTGGTCTGTGCACGAATCGGGAGTGGCTACGTGCTGGCGATCGATCGGTCGCCCCGCGCAATCGAGCAGGCTCGCGCGGGCTCGCAGTTGCAGCTCACGATGGGGCGGCTCGAATTCCGGACGGTCGCTATCGAGGACTTCACCCTCGATTCGCAGACTCCTCGGTTCGATCTGGTTTTTGCGATGAGGGTCGGCGCGCTCGATGGACGCCATCCCGAGCTCGAGACCCGCGCGCTGTCGAGCATTGCCGCCGCATTGGCGCCGAGCGGCAGGTTCTTCATCGACGGCGGAAGCCCCCTGCGCGAGCTGGCTCAGCCCTTCAAATGACGGGCGAAGAGGCCGAGCATCGCGGACCAATGACGTTCGCAGCAGGCCTCGTCGTAAACCGGTAGATCGGCGACCGCGAACCCGTGTCGCGCCGGATACGTCTCGATGACGTGGTCGACCTTTGCGGCGGTCAGCGAATCTTCGAGACGTTGCTTCATGTCGTCGGGGAACGACGAATCCTCGATCGCGCCTGCGATATAGAGCTCCGCCTTCGTGGCGGGGGCGAGCAGGTGCGGGCTGTTCGGGGCGTCGCTCGCGAGGTTGCCGCCGTGGAACGAAGCGCTCGCGACGATCTGATCGGGGAACCGGCCCGCCGCACAAAGCGACAAGTTTCCGCCCATACAATAGCCGGTCGTGCCATAGCGACCTTGTCGAACGTCGCTTCGCGTGGCGAGGTAATCGAGGATGACCTTGACGTCGGTCGTCGCCTTCTCGGTCTCCATCGCGGGGAAGAACTTCTCACGCATCGCGGCGCGCTTCGCGGGGTCGAAGAGGCCGTTCCTGAGCTCTTCGGTGGTGTACGGCTGCGACCGGTGGAAGAGGTCGGGGAGAACGACGAAGTAGCCGTTCTCCGCGAGGCGTTGGGCCATCGCGTACAGGGTCGGTCGCGGGCCGAGGCCATCCATGAAGAAGATCACCGCCGGCCAAGGCTTCGGCGCATGGCTCGGCTCGAAAATCGCGGTACGGCACGGACCGTCGGGTGTGCTGAGATCGATCGAGTTCATGCCGCAGAAAGTAAACCAGGGTGTCGAAAAAGACAACCAAGGTGTCAAAAAAGACATCCAGGGTGTCGAACAGCCGCTGCTTTCCCTCCTGAACGTGGTCACCCAGCGCGAGCGCGACGCGCTCGTCGCCGGCCTCGAGCGGCGCGGCTTCGCGGGCGCGGCGCTGCCGGCGCTGCGGTTGATCGGCGAGGTTCGCACCGGCGCGCGGAGCATTCAGGCCCTCGCCGACGCGACGGGGACCACGAAACAGTTCTGCGGCCGGGAGGCCCAGCGGCTGCACAAGGCCGGTTACCTCACGCTGCAGCCGAGCCCCGACGACAAGCGCGTGACGCTGGTGTCGCTCGCGTCGCGAGGCCAAAAGCTCCTCGGCGCCGTCGCCGACGTGAAGAGCGAGCTCGACAAGGCGATCGTCAAGAAGCTCGGCGCGACGGACGCGAAGGCGTTTCGCCGCGCCCTCGAGCGTCTCGCCGCCGAGGGCTGAGTCGCGTCGACGCGGGGCCTATCTCTCCACACGGCGACGCGCTTCCTTCACGGCCTCGTCAATCCACGTATCCCGCGTCTCGAACGTCGCGGGCGTCTCCCAATCGAGCTTCACCGGCGCTCCCTCGAGGGGGGCGCCGTGCCGCGGATAGGCCTCCCACGACAGGGCAATTCGAAAGCGACCGAGGTCGCGGCCGTCGGGAGCGACGAGGGCATAGCTATGGCGGACGGTCGTAAACCCATGCGCGGGCTGTTGCCCGACGAGCGGCCCCATCTCGAACGCGGACCAATCGGCGACGAAAGAATCGCAGCTCGACGTGCAATCGGGGCCGGTGACCACGGCGACGGGCGCCTTCGTCACCTGCTCCGAGGGGCGGGGGCCGCGCGCCTCGCAGGTCCCGTCGGTCGCGAGCTTTCCGTCTTTGGGACACAAGAACGGCCACGACTCGACGGTTTTGCCGGCGGCGGCTGCAGTTTGGTAACGCTCGATCATCGTCGGGTCTCCGAATAGGAATTGCCGCACGTCGTCCTCCGGGAAATCGCGGGAGACCGTGACATGGACCTGCTGGTGGTCCCATGCCTTCTTCGCGAACCAACTCAAGAATACGAAAGGGTTGTTGCCGCCGCGGTTTTCGTGGAGATCGAGGACGACGGCGCGGGCTTTTTCGAGCTCACGCGCGAGGAGGTCGTGGTCGGCCTTCGCGGCGCGCACATCGTCGCTCGCCCCGTTGTATGGGTATCGAAACGAAAGGTATCGAACGAGTCGGGTATCACGCTTACCGGTGGTCGGGCGATAGACACATAGATTCGTTCCGACGGCCGAGAGCTCGAAACTCGAATAGAGAGGGTGTTTGTCGGCCCGGCATCCGATCGTGCTCATCGCCGGCGAATGGTCGAAGTTGATTTCGGTCGCGTCCTCCCATTTGCTCGGGTGCACGAACGTGAGCGATACGTCGTGCTCTTGGCCATTGCGACGAAGACGCAGCGTGCGCTTGTCGCCCTTCTGGACACGGGTCCACGGCAATCGCGCGGCGACGATCGTGTCCGCTCGTTCAGAGAGCGCGACGCGGTCGTTCAGCGAATTCGATGCAAATGGATTCGCGGCGAGCCAGTCTTCGACGGACTGGCCGTCCACGGCGACGATTTCGTCGCCGATCGATATCTCTACAGCATTGTTCGCGAGGTCCGGGTCGAGGATGTCGGCGACGCGGACGATCGTATCGGCACCGGACGTTTCGGCGAACAACTCGATGCCGAGGGCCAACCGAGTAGGGCGCAGGTCGGTCGGGGGAGACAAGTAGCAATGGCGATCGCCCAGGGCCGCCTGAAGCTGCGCGAGCGCGACGAGCGCATCCTCACGCGTTTTGACGCCCTCGAACACCTTTCGCAATCGCGCTTTGTCGCCGGGCCAGCGGGGCTTTTTGGCCTCTGCGAACACGTGATGCTTTTCGACTTTGGCGACGAGGTCGTCGAAGAGCTCGAGGTAGGTGGCTGGGACTCCATCCTTCGGCTTCGCGGGCGCGTCGGCCTTTGCAGGAGCGGCGCCGACTGGCGCCGGCCCGGAACGCGTGGGTGCGCTCGGGCTCTGTCGGCGAGCCTGCGAGCAACCGGAGCCGGCGAGGGAGAGCGATGCACCGAGGATGGTGACGATGACGGCGGGGAGCAGAGGCTTCATCGCGAGCCATGGTGTGCGCGGGTGGTCATCGCAGTTTCCTCGCCGTGTCATGGTTCGGTCACCACTGCGCTCGGCGCGGTCGGGGCAGCTCTTCGAATAAGTCCAAATAACCGGCGTTCTGGCCGCGACCGACGCACCGTCAGGGGATGACGCTTCGTTTTCTTCGCTCGCTCGTGCTCGCGGCCGGCTCCGTGGCCGTGTTCGGTTGTGGTCCTTCCATCGTCGACGTCGATGACGACGATGGCGGCGGAGAGGGCCCCGAGCCGACGGCGAAGCCCCCGTGCCCCGGCCAACCGCCCCTCGCCCCGGAGCACGTGACCGCGCACTTTCTCTTCGACCACGCGTTGCAGGCGTCGTGGAAAGACGACGAAGCGGAATGGTTCGCGGTGTTCGAGGTCCACGAGGACCAATGGGCGACGCGCGCGGCAGAGCGTCCGGATCTGTCTTCGTACGTCGGCGACGTGCGCATCGACGATCGCTATTACGCCGACATCAAGGACCAGCGCCTCCAGATCTTCGATGCGGCGGACCCGCTCGTCCCCGTCGAGGTGACGAGCCTCGCGCTCGGGGGGGTCATCGATGCGTACGGATATGAAGACGGCTATCTGTACACGTGTTTTCGGCCCGTCGGGCCGAGCGAGTCGCGCCCCCATCGAATCGACCTTCGCGATCCGCAGAACCCGGGTAAGCCCGAGCTGGTCGCCGATCGTCCGTGCGTCGAGACGGACAACGCGATCGAGATTGCGGGGTCGGTCCTGATCGACCGGAGGCTTTCGGATGTCGCCTTGTACGATCTGACGAACGACGCCGCCGTGATTGCCAATCACGGCTGGGCGCCCGACGGGGTTCACGCCTACGGCTACGCAACGAGCGTCCACAGTGACGGTGACGTCACCGTGGTTCAGCTCGAAAATGAGGACTACGTGTTCCTCTATTATCGTTCGGGGCAAGTGGTCTATTCGTCATTCGGTGTCGGCGCCTATGCGCTCCTCGATGTCGACGACGGTATTGCGTATGTTCTCGCGAGCCGCGACGACGGCCAACACGTCATCGGGTTCGATGTGCGCGACTCGGAGAAGGGGGCCGTCGAGGTATCGGACGCCGTCCTCGAGGCCGCGGAAGGTGATTGGATTCAGCTCGTAGCGCGTGATCGCGGCCGACTCTTCCTATCGTCGTTCGACAACCATTGGCTCGTCCCGGCGCAGACGACGGGGACCGTGCCGCCATTTCGATTTTATTCGGAGACGGATCAATGCCCTTATTGAGCGAGTCGCGGGGCTCAGAGCTCGCGCACGCGCAGAACGAACAAGGAGGGGTCCAGAAAGAGGCCGTGTTCGTCGCTTTTCAGCCACGGGCCGAGCCCCGCCTTGCGAATGAACGAGAGCGTGACGTTCACCCGGTTGTCGACCGCCGCCGGTGCGGCGCGTTCGCCCGGCCAGCCGGTCGCGAAAAGATCGGATTGAGACAGGCCGCCTCTATCCCGTCGCTCGAGCGCGTCGACGAGAGCTGCGACGATGAGGCGGGCGGACCTGCGCGCCTCGAGGTCGACGAGGTCGCCGTCGCCGATACGAAATCGCCGCGCACCGTCGGTGACATAGAGGATGCGGCTCTCTTTGCGAGCGGTGAGCAAGGGCGAAAGGCGAGCCGCGAGGATGCGCAATGCGGTGCGCGCGTCGTCGGATACGTCGGCGACTGAATGGCGCCCCGCCTCACAGCGTACGACCGTCGCCACACGCTGCCTGATGTCCTCGAGCGCGCTATTGGTGCCTTCATTGCGACGAACTCGCTCGAGCGCGATGAATGCACCGGCGAGCTCCAGAAGCACGAACGCGATCCGATCGTCGGATTCGGACAAAGTCTTGCGCGCCTGGTCGAGGACGGCGCGAGCTTCTGCGCCACGATCGGCGTCGGCGAGCGCCGCGACGAGCCTCCCGGCAGCGATGGCTTGGGAGCGCTTGTCGCCGAGGTCCTGGAGGGGTCGTGCGGCGCGTTCGAGATCGACAATGGCGGCTTCCAGCGAGCCCTCCTCGTGCGAAAGCGCGCCCAGGTGCCCGATGGCCAAGGAGAGCAGCCGCGGATCTCCTTGCGCTTCGAGCGCGATGTGTGCGCGCTCGAAGCGGGCGCGCGCCGCTGCGAAATGTCCGAGCTCCTGATCGATCAAGCCGAGATTGCCGTGCAGGACAGCGGCGAGCCTGCTCGCGCCGATGAGCTCCAGCGTCTCGATCGCCTGGGTATAGCCGCGCCGCGCTCCGTCGAAGTCGCGCGCATCGTGCGCAACCGCCGCGAGGTTTCCGCGAGCGCGCGCGGCACCGAGACGATCGCCCGCCGCATCGGACACGGCGACCGCCTCTTCGTAGCAAGCGGAGGCGACGGTGAGGTCGCGGAGGGTCAATGCGGCGGTCCCCCGTGCGAGAAGCGCCTCGGCGAGCGCGCCGGGCGGACCCGACGCGCGCAAGATGCCGACGGCGTCCTCGAGATCACGCATGGCTTCGGCGTGGCGCCCTGCCATTGCGTGCGCGCGACCGCGCGCCGAGCGGACGAATGCGACGAGCTCCGATGTTATGGCGCCGCCCGCTTCATTCGAATTCGCTACCGTGGACGTGATTGCGCGATCGAGGAGCGGCACGTGCAGCCCGAACGGCCCTGATCGGGTAACGATTGCGTCGAGCGCCCGGAGCAGCTCCAGCGCGTGTTCGACCTTGCTACGGTCGAGCGCAGTGCGAGCCGCGGTCATGAGGTTGTCTCGGTCCGAAAGGGGCGGGGGCGATCCGCTCCTGGTGAGCGCGAGAAACACCTGCATGTGAGCAACCTCGACGTCGGCATCGAGATCGGCCGCGCGCTCTGCAGCGAATGCGCGCACGCTCTCGGACATCGCGAGCCGGCCGTCGCCTGCGCCGCGCAGAAGGGATTTGTCCCGAAGGTCCTGAACCAGGTCGATGGGCAGCGTGGCTCGCTGTCGCGAAGACGGCTCGAGTGCGGCGTGAACGACCGCGCACGCCGCATCGATCGCAAAGCTGCCTCGAAACACCGCCATTGCGGTGAGCGCGCGTTGGTGTTGCTGGGTCAGGAGCTCCCAAGACCACAAGATCGCTCCTCTCGCGCTCGCTTGTCGCTCCGGCGCGCCGCGTGCGCCACGCCCGAGCAAATCGAGTCGAGCCGGAAGCCTCTCCGCGACGGCGCGCAATCCGAGCGAGCCCATCCTCCCAGCGGCGAGCTCGATTGCGAGCGGAACCCCTTCGAGCTCGCGCACGATCTCGAACAAGACCGGGATGTCGTCCGGCGAAAGAGAGGCCGGGTCCGTCCAACGACCGCCGGCGCGCGCCAATAAGAGCCGCGTTGCATCGGCTTCCAGTACGTCCGCGCTCGATTTGGGCAATGCGAGCGGCTCGAGCTCGAACGTTGCTTCACCCGCGAGATCGAGCCGCTCACGCGATGTGACGAGCCAATGTGTCGGCGAGCTCGACGCCATGATGCGAATCAATGCCGGGGCGAGCGCGGCGCCGATTTGCTCCACGTTGTCGAGCACCACCAGGGCAATGCCGGCATCACGAACGGCGGTGCCGATCGCTTCCGGGAGGCGGTCGCCGGGGCGAGCGATCCGTGTTGCAGCGATGCCGAGCTCGTGGCCGATGACGCTCAAAACGAGGGCGCCGTCACGCACGCGGCTGAGGTCGACGAACGTCGCCTTCTTTCCGTCGTCGAGTGCTCGGCGAACGATATGGCTCGCGACCCGCGTCTTACCGATGCCCGCCGGTCCCCATAGCGTGACGAGCGGGCGACTGGCGACGAGGGCTTCGATGCGACGTACGACGTCGTCCCGACCAATCAGCGGATCGAAATGGCTGACCGGCGGGGGCGCAACGCGGCTCACGCCGTCCGCCTATTGAATGCGCCGCACGACGAGCTCTTTCGCGGGGACGAGACCGTCGATGCGAACCTCGAAGGCTCCTGCCTCGAGCTCGAGCGGAAGGATGGGCGTCACTTGGAGGCGTTGGCCTTGCTCGTTGCACCAAGCGCCCTGAACGAACGGCGATTCGTCTCCGTCGTCCACGACCACGACGCCCGTGGAACATCCTGAATCGACGCCGACGTACAGACCCGAATCGTCGCCGACCACGGGTGCAGCAGACCACGGCACCTCTTCCCCGGCGGCGTCGACGAAGGTTCCTTCGGCGCCCTCGTCGGTCACGCGACCCTCGAGGTGGACGCCGTCTCGATCGAGCGAAAACGTGCCGCTCGGATCCAGCGCCCCGTCGAGCCAGCGCGTGTGATCGACCAGGTTCTCCTGGCCGCCGCAGGTGTAGGCGACGACGGACCCGTTTTCGATCGCAATGGCGATCGCGATCGGCCCGCGGTTGGTGGTGGTTTGGGTGACGTACACACCCTGCTCCGGCGGACGGTCCGGCAGCTGCGGATCCGCGCAAGCCACGCCCAGCACGCAGAGCGCGACAGAAGCAGCCATCCAGGGAAGTCTCGGTAGCGACCCCACGCGCTGGTCAAGGTAGCACGGCGTGCAGGCGGCATCACCGTCGAGCTGGGCGCGACAAACAATCAGATCCCGGTCATGCGCGGGCCAGCCCCGAACGTGAGCCCGACCTCGAGCGCGACGCCGATCGACGGGTGCGGCAACGTCGGACCCTCGAAGTCTTGTATGCCGTCGACGGAGTACGCGGTCTGCTCGACGACGAAGGAATATGTGGGCCGCAAATTGAAAAAGCCGACCGAGTCGGCGCCCGAGTCGGATAGGTGACCCGCCACGCCGATGACGAGGCCTGGCCGCACGAGCATCGCGTCGGCGTGCATGCAGGTGCTGTCCCCAGGCGCGGCGAGGACTTGCCTGAAGGTGGGTGCAGCCTCTTCGACGGGTCGGGGATCGCCCGCGACGCAAAACGAGCTTCGTGTCCAGCCGACCCCGAAGCTCGGGCCGACGGTGAGGATGGCTGCTCGAAAGAGGTCATAGGAGAGCTCGCCGAAGACGGAGCCCGCGAGGAGGCTGGTGCGCGGATCTCCCCCGCTGTCACGAACGTCGAAGAGCAGGCCACCGACGAGCGACAGCTCGAATCCCTCGAAGTACGCGTGCACACGTGTGCCCAGATCGCCGACGACTGGAATCAGCTCGGGGCGCCCGAACCGTATGAGCTCGTCGTCCCAATCGGAGTCGATGCCGTCGACTGCAAAGTAGAACGAGAACCCGAGGCCGAACGATGGGCCGGGGATGTCCCAGAGGTTCGCGGATTGCGGCGGGACGCCGTCACCAGACATCGGTTTCGTCGTCGGATCCGCTTCGCTCACCGGCTCATCGGTGCGCGCATCCTCCGCACTTGCGTCGTCTGCGTATGCAGTGCCGGACCAGACGACCATGCCGAACATGCTGCAAGCGACGGCTCCGAGACGTTTCGTGGGCACGATGCTCGACGTCTATCATCATCGCAGTCGGTGCCACTAGACCCGGGCACTACAGGCGCACGCCCTGCAGAATGCCGTGGTTCGTCCTGGCGTCGTATTCGACATCCTTCTGCGCATATTTGTCGATGATTGCTCGAGCCTCGAGGTCCGCCGTGAAGCGCAGCTCGCGGCAGTTCGAACGCGACCCGAGCTCGTCGAGCTCCCGCTTGATCTCGTGTCCGGCGGCGATGCCGTTGTCGCCGTGCCCTTGCTCGTGCTTTTCGAGCGCGGTGTAGTAGCCGTTCCAACGCTGGATCGTGAATGTCTGCGCTTCGGGCGGGGCCGACCATTGAGGCATCGTGTAGTCGATCGTGACGTCGACTTCGGTCGAATCAGATCCGCAATCGTACTTCCAGCGGACATCCCAATCCGTCGTCGCATCCCATCGCCGTCCGAGCGCGTCTTGTGGCCCAACCGTCATCAGCTGGGAGTGCAATTGCCCAATGGTGGAGCCCTGGATTGCATAGTGTTTCGTGTGGGTCCAAATGCGGACCTTCGGCGGCGCCGGGGGCGCCTCGATCGTGGGCTCCGCGGTGCTCGCGGTCGGTGGCGGAGCGGGCGCCGGCGGCTCTGTCGGCACAGCTGGAGGGATCGCGGCCGCCGCGGGCTCATCCTCGTTGGATGCCGGTGGGCTCTCGGCGGAGGCCGTTGCACTTGGCTCGCTCTCGTCGGCGTCGGCGTCGGCCTCGGGGCGGGCGGTAGGCCAGGCGAAAGGCGACTCATGTCGTGACGCGAGCAACCAGATCGCTGCTGCACCGCCAATCACGAGCGTGAGAAACCCGCCGACGATGATCCCGGCGAAAAACGAGCAGCACCCGAGCCCCTGTTTCGGCTGTTGCGCGCGCTGCAAGTGGTTGTAGTGGCTGGCCCAGGCTTGATTGGTTGGCATCCTCCCCGATCCGTACGGAGGCACGCCGAGGTTCCATCGCGGGCGCTTCGACAGACCGAGATGGGGATCTTCGCGTCAAAAACGCATGGTAAATCTACTGTTTACCATGCGTATTTGGGGCTATCGCGCCTGCGCACGCGGAACGGAGCTCGAGCGGGGCAGGGCGCCAGGCCCGCCCTCTGCTCGAGGGGTCATACTTTGATGACTTTCCAAACCCCGCTTCGGAATCGCAGCACCATCGCAATGGCGAGGCCGAAGATGTAGGTCGCGGCCGCGCCGAAGATGCCGACGATGCCGAGGTCGAACGTGACGCCAAGCAGGTACGCGAGCGGGACGAGACAGATGAAGTGGAGCGCCAGCTCGACGATCATCACGAACAGGGTGTCGCCCGCGCCGAAGAGAGCTTGCGTGAGGATCATGCCGACCGCGATGACCGGCGTCATGAGGCCCATGATGATGAGCGGTCCGTATGCCGTCTGCTGGACGGGAATGCTCTCCTTCGCGATGAGCTGAAGGATGGGTCCGGCCGCGAGCGCTTCGATGATCCCGACGACGCCGAAAATGACGAGGCCGAGGCGGATGCTGGCCCAGCCGAAGCGAGAGGCTTTCGCGGGGTCCTTCTCTCCGAGGGATTGCGAGACGAGGGTTGCCGTCGCGGTGCCGAACGCCAGGCACGCCGTGAAGGTGAGCTTGAGCACGCCGACGATGTTGGAGGTGGCGGCGGCGTTGACCGCCTCGCCGTTCGGGGTCGGGTGGAGCGTGTCGAGGCGACCGGCAATCCACGCGAAGAGCGCGAAGCCCGTCATGACGGCGATCGTCGCGATGCCGCCGGGGATCGAGAGCTTCAGCAGATTCTTGAGGATCTGCGGGTCGAATTTGCGGCGGTCGAAGGGCTGGAACATGCGCCGGTATTCGGGCTTCAGCGCATAACCAATCATCACGGCGAGGCCGAGGTACGTCGACACGACGCCCGCGAGCCCGGCGCCGGCCATCCCCATCCGCGGGAATCCCAGGTTGCCGAAGATGAGAAGGATGCAGAGCGCGACGTTGACGACGTTCATCACCACCGCCGAGACGAGGTGGACGTGTGTCTTGCCGATGCCGTCGAAGAACGCCTTGAACGCCGCGGTGCAAGCCATGCTGAGCACGCCCCACACGCGGAAGCCGAGGTAGGACGTCGCGGCAGCGCGGACGTCGGGGCTCGAGATGATGGATCCGACGAGGAGCGGAATCAGGAAAAACGCGGCGAGGGAGAACAGCGTCCCGCCGAGGAGGGTGAAGACGAACGCGTTGAAGACGACCGCGCCGGCCGCCTTGTTGTCACCTTCGGCGAAGCGCCGCGCGGTCATCGACTGGGTGCCGACCGAGACCGCGGAGAGTGAGCCGCCGAACGCCCACAGCACGATGAGGGATGGCATGAGCGCCGCCTGCGCGTTCGACCCCTCTGCGTTCGGCAACATGCCGAAGAAGACCAGGTCGATCTCGTTCACCGCGCTCTGCGTGAGCATCGCGACGAGCGTCGGCAGGGCTAGGCGCGTGATGGCTCGGAACGGTGGCCCCGACGTGACGACGTTCGTGGTGGGATGCACCGCAGCGATTTCAGCCATGCTTCACGGGGAGCGAGTACCACATCTTCCCGAGCGGGGCAGCCTTTCGACGGACGCACGAACGACCCGGAGGGCACGGAATCGTCGGAAGCGGACGGCGCGCTGGTAGGTCGCCCGTGCGCATAGGCGAGGTGAGTGGCGCGCACGAATGGACGCGGGGCCGACGAGCGGAGTCGCGATCCCTGCTACCCTGGCGCCACGGTGCTTCAGCCCGAGGATCGCAGCGGCAGCCTGCTCGGCGGCAAATGGCGATTGTTACGTAAGCTCGGCGAAGGCGGGATGGGCGCCGTCTACTTGGCGAGGCACGAGCGCAACGGCAAGCGCGCCGCCATCAAGATGCTGCAGGGCGTGTCCGCGCTCGATGACGAAGGGCTCGCGCGGTTTCACCGCGAGGGTTACATCGCGAACCTGATCGACAGCCCGAACGTCGCTCAGATCTACGACGACGATTTCTCCTCCGACGGTGTTCCGTACCTCGTGATGGAGCTGCTCGAGGGAGAAACGGTCGACGATCGCGCGGTGCGCGCAGGTGGTCGCCTGCCTTGGGAGGAGGTCGCCGAGATCGCGGATGCCGTGCTGGGCGTGCTTCAGGCCGCCCACGCGCTCGGCGTCGTTCATCGCGATCTCAAGCCAGCGAACCTGTTTCTCACCTCGAAGGGCATCGTGAAGGTGCTCGACTTCGGGCTCGCGAGCCTGCGCGTCATGTCGGCGGATCAGAAGCGCCTGACGGCCACCGGGACACCAGCGATGGGCACGGTCGGCTTCATGCCGCCGGAGCAGGCGCGGGGAGAGTGGGACCTCGTCGATGCGCGGTCGGACCTCTGGGCGATGGGCGCGACCATGTTCTCGGTCCTCGCAGGATGCGACGTGCACGAGGGCGACAACGTGTACCAGCTCTACACGAAGGCGATTACCGAGCCGGCGCGCCCGCTCGCATCGGTAGCTCCGTCCGTGCCGGCCGCGCTCGCGGCGATCGTCGACCGCGCGCTTCGTTTCGACCGCGCCGAGCGCTTTGCATCGGCGGAAGAGATGCGTGCGGCGCTGCGTGCTGCGGTCGCTCCTTCGGATGTTGCGACACCTCGCCCGGGCGCAGCCATCGCATCGTTCGTCGATGAGCCGACGCTGTCGATGGGCGCACCACCTGCCGCAGCTCCACCGCGCCTTTCGGCCGCCGCGGCGACGTCTCACAGCGTGACCCTCGAAGCGAACGTGGACGCGCTCGGCGAGACGCTCTTGTCGGAGTCGGGGGGGGCGCCGCGACCACCCGAACGACGCAGGTCGCGATGGATGTTGTTTGCACTGGGGGGTGTGGCCGTCGGGCTCGTCGCGGTCGCGGGCGCGCAGCTCTACGTGTCTCGGCGGCCAATCCCCGCGCCCGCGGCGGCAAACAGTCACGAGCCGAGCGCGCCGGCCGCGAGCCTCGAGCCCACCTCGCCGACGGCATCGGCCGTGGCGCCGACTGGCGTCGCGCCCAGTGCAGCGACGTCATCGTCCGTGAACGTGCACCCCGTCGCATCGAGCGACGTCGCCGCGCCTCCGGTGCACTCGGCAGCGAACCGCAGAGTGAGTGGCTCGGCGCGCGTGACCCCGACGACTGCGCCATCGGCGAGCCCGGCTCCCGCGCCGAGCGCCACGATCGACCCCGCGGCGAAGCCCGACTTGAATCGGCGAAAGTAGTCGTCGCTTCGGGGGCCCTCATCAGCCAGAAATACGCAAATGGTCTCACATGTCGTGCTTCTCGGTCGCATCGTGCTCGGCACCGGTCTCGGGGCGGTGATCGGATACGAGCGTGATCGCCATGGTCGCCATGTCGGACTGCGAACGCATTCGATCGTCGCCATGGCGTCGGCGACGTTTATGGTCGTCTCCGCACATTTTGCCTACTTTCAGGGCTACGCCGAAGGCCAGCTTATCGAGGTCGACGGATCGCGCATTGCAGCGTCGGTCGTCTCCGGGATCGGATTCCTCGCGGGCGGCGCGATTCTTCGTACCGGGATCACCATTCAGGGACTCACGACGGCCGCGGGGCTATGGCTCGTGACGGCCATCGGCCTCGCCGCCGGTGGCGGCATGTATTGGGAGGCAGTCGTCGTCACGGCAATGGGAACGCTCGCCCTTACCGTATTGAGGCGCTTCGAAGACAAGAACGACGCGCTCCCGCAGCGTCGGCGGATCACGCTGGTTCTTGCTGAAGGCGTGAACGTCGTCGAGGAGGTCGAGGAGGTCGTTCACGCGCTCGGAGGCATCGTGTCCGATGTCGAGTACGAGCAGAGGCTCGACGACAAACCACGGATCCAGCTGAGGCTCGACGTCAGGCTCCCAGCCAATCTTCGAGTCGGCAGCCTCGTCTCGAAGCTGGAAGCAATGAAAGACGTGAAGCGGATCCTCGTCGAGCACCCGCCGCACTGAGCTCGTTCAGAAGCGGCCCGTCAGCGAGACGAATGCGCCATCTTCTGTGGGCGCAACGCCGACGCGGACAGCTGGGTCCGCCGCCGATCCTTGCACGACGTCCACGACGACGAGCGCGACGCCGGTCGCGAGCGCGACGCCACCCACGATGAACGTCGCGGTGCTCACCGTTGCGAAGGTCGAGCCTTCCGACGCGGCGTCGACGCCGGTGGGTGGGCATTGAAGCCGACCATTGGCGCCGGGGCTGCAAACCTCGTCGACGATGCCTTTGCGATCGATTGCGAGCACCCCCGTCGCGGTACCGGCTGCCAGAGCGATCAATCCGACGCCGCCGATCACGAGCCCCGAAACCAAGAACGGGCGGCCGCTCGACGCGGGTTCGTTCGGGCTCGTCGCGTCCGCGACGGGGTCGCCCGGCGATAGCTTCACGGTCGCAGAGGTGCCGTCGACCGACGTGACCGCGATGGTCCTCACGCTCCGCCCGGGACAGCGCAGCTCGAAGATGTGATGACCCGCATCGACGGGCAAGGGAACCTTCGTCGCGCCGCGCCCGAGAACCGAGCCGTCGCGCGCGATGTCGCAGCCGGATGGCGACGACGGATCGAGCTCGATCGTGACCCGCGCGAGGCGCGGCTCGAGCTCGCGACGTTTGCGATCCGCATACGTGCCGCGCGGATCCTCAGGCAGCGCCTCGGCCGCGCCGAGGTACGACTGCCACGCGCTCGCCAGGTGGCCGAGCGCTTCGTGACACTCCCCGAGATTGAGAAGGGTGCCGCCTGCTGGCTCGAGGCGCTGACTCTCGGTGAAGCGCTCGCATGCCTGCTCGTAATTCCCGGCATCCATCGCGTCGCGGCCCGCTCGAAAAAGAGCCTCTGCGGTGACCGGATCGGCCGCCCGCGCTGCATTCGGCGACAAGAGCGTGATGGCCGTCGCGACCATTGCCCAGCAACACGCATGCGAAGGCCGTGAAGCGTCGTGACGTCGTGCGTGGAAGAAGCGCATCACCGTTCGGTGGCGAGTCGGCAAACGCTGCCGCCCGGTTGAAACTGCGTGAAGTAGATCGCCTCGCCGTCGCTCGCCATGCCATTGACGTTCGTCATCGTCGCGACCGTCTTCGGCGTGCCGCCGGCGACGAGCACGCGGCCGATCGTCCCGGTCCCGAATTCGGCGAAATAGACCCAATCACCTGCGACGGTGATGTCCGCCATCTGGGATGTCTCGAGCACGAGCGGCAACGGCTGCGACAGATCTTCCTGGTAGCGCGCGATCGGGCCCGACGGATACGCGGCGTAAATGGGGAGCGAGCCTGTCAGTCGAACCACCGACACCCCGACCTCTACCGGCACGGCGATCGTCGGCTGTTCGTTCCCCATATCCTGGTAGTCCTTCTTCCAAACGAAGAACGGTCCGCCGAGGGAGCTCGACCCATAGAGCGCATCTTCGCCCGCCTCGAGAAAACCTGCGCCGGCGGGCGCGACGAGGAACTGCGCGGGGTTGGAGCCGGGCAGCGTGGAATCGATTTGCATGATCGGCGAGCCGCTGCCCTTGGCGCCCACCGTGGTGAAGTAAACAATGCCGTCGCGCACGGTGATGCCCTGGGGCCCACGAAGCCCGCTTGCGAGCAAGTGCGGTTCTCCGGTGTCCAGGTCGACGCTCCAAACGGTGCCGTCGTCGGCGTCGCCGGGATCCGCAAAGTAGGCGTGGTTGCCTTCGACGGTGATGCGACTTGGTCGAACGAGGCCGTCCTGAACCACCTCCGGCTCGCTGCTTCCGTCTTTCAGCGCGCGACTGACGCGGTCCGACTCCGTCCAGATCACGTAATCGTCGCCGACGGCTATCCCGTAGGGGTAGGGCGCGCCGGCCGCGACCTCGACGGCGCCGTCAGGGCAGTAGCCGGATGATTGGCCGCCCCCGCCATCGGTTGTGCCCCCAGTGCCACCGCCGCCGCCAGATGACGGAGCTCCGCCGTCCTCCGCGATGGGATCGACGTCGAACTCCGCGCCGATGATGTCGGCGCAGCCTGTGTGGATCGTGATCCCGACGACGAGGAAGAGGCAGCTGCGAGCCGGCACGAACGCGGGAGGCTACCAGCTTGCGCGCGGAGCGATCGAGCCTGTCGAATGGGTCGCTATGGGCATCTCACGTCGCCGGCGGGACTTCGCTCGGTGCCGTGCGCGCCGCGAGGCGGCCCTCGATGATGGCGCCGTCTGCGGTCATTCCGATGCAGAGGCCCGCAT
Source organism: Polyangiaceae bacterium (assembly GCA_013361525.1). Lineage (GTDB taxonomy): Bacteria > Myxococcota_A > Polyangia > Polyangiales > Polyangiaceae > Xiheicaenibacterium. Next base: position 37,443 of record JABFXY010000169.1, read on the forward strand.
CCAGGAAGAGCGAGACGATCGGGACGCTGACGTTGGGATCTTGCCAGGCGGTCGTCCAACCCTTCACGTCTTCACGCACGAGGATCTTCCCGGCGCTCGCTGCCCACGGCCGCGCGAACGGATCGAGCGCGACCGCGCTGAGCAGCGGCTCGCCGGGGACGCGCTCGAAGGATCGGGTGTCGCCGTCCCGGGTGAGGACGGCGCCTTGGGTGCCGACCAGAAAGCCGATGCTCTTGCGCGGGCGGCCGACGCTCGCGAGGAGCGCGCGCACGTCGTTCGGCGCGGGGATCTCTTCGAGCTCCCAATCGAGCGCGCTGTAGAGCGCGGCGTACGTGCCGCCTTCGCGCTTGCGACCGCCGACGAGCCAGCGACCATCGTCGAAGCGGCTGACCGTGGCGATCGACGCGACGTTGTCGAGCTTCAACGGGCGCAGCCAGCGCTTCGTTGCATACGTGTTGAGGCAGACGACATCCGATGCGTCGACCGTGACGAGCACGCTGATGTCTTCGAGATCGCCGTCGAAGGCCTCGACGCGCTTGGCACCCTTCGGTCCGTCGACGAGCTCGACCGCGCCGCCGGTCGTGTAGATGGCGATCTGCGCGTCGTCGCCGCCGAGGATCCATCGACCCGCGCCGACCCGCTGCACGAAGCGAACGCCGCCCGCGAGGCGGAGGCCTTCGGTCGTCGCGATCTTCCACGCTGTGCCGCTCCAGAACGAGAGACCGTCGCTGGTCGCGGCGATGGCTCGACCGTGGCCGTCCCACGCGACGCTGCGAATGACGAGGCTCGAGCCGGGGTGGTGGAGAATGTTCCACTTCCAGTCGCGCGGCTCGGTGAGGCCCGTCTCGACGGGGCGAGGGAAGCTCGAAATGAACGAGCGCTCCTGGCGTTTCGGGTGTGCGAGGTGCGGAAGCACCATCGAGGAGATCGCGAGCGCTTCGGTGAGCCTCGCCTCCGGTTTCACCGCGCTGCCCCAACCGAGGACGAGGTCGATCGAGCGGCAGGCCTTCTCGTTCTTGCGGAGGTCGGGGTGCAAGCTCGACATCTCGAGGAGGCTGCGCCTGCGACCGGTCTCGAACGACCGCATCACCTCGGCCATCGAGTTGAAGAGCGGCTCGCCGGTGAGGATGTAGAACATCAGCGACGCGAAGCTGAAGACGTCCGTCGCGGGGCTCACCTGATCGCTCGTCGACAGCTCCGGCGCAGCGAAGCCCGGCGTTCCGACGAGCGCACCGGACAGCGTCCCTTGCACGCCCTTGGGTCGAGCCACGCCGAAGTCGGCGATCTTCGAAATCTCGTCGGCGCCGCGCCCGCTGCACAGAACGTTGTTGGGCGTGAGATCGCGGTGGATGACGCCGACCTCGTGAACGGCCGCGAGGCCTTGCCCGATGCACTCGATCGAGAGCGCCGCGCGCCCCGGATCGAACGCGTAACCCGTGTCGCGAAGGCTCCGCCGAACGCGCTGCGCGAGCGTCGTACCGAGCGCGCCGCCGTGCACGTATTCGATGGCGACCCACGGCAGCTCCATCGGGATGTTGGCGCGCTCGACCTTGAGGTTGCCGGTGTCCACGAGGCGCACGACGAAGGGCGTCGGCGGGACGCGTTCGTTGAGCCTTCCGAGCGCCACCGCCTCTTTTCGGATCAGGAGGCTCGCCGTGGGGCCGAGCTTGCGGACGAATGCCGGCCGCAGAACCTTCACCACCACAGGCGCCTTGCCTTCACGCGAGACACGCTGCGTGAGAAACGCAATCGCGCCACCGCCTTTGCCGAGCGTCTGCTCCGGCCGGTAGATCACGCCGGACGCGATGTCGGAAGGGATCTCGCGCCCGAGAAGCGCCTGCAGATTTTCGTCGTCGCGCGGGATGTTGATCGTCATCTGCCGTGACCAGGGCCGAGGATGAGCGGCATCTTTGCTACGGGATCGAAGTTCTCGACGTGCGGGGGATGATGACACTCCGATACGCACGACTTCGGCTCGGGCTTCGTGACGATGAGGCCCTTTTTGTCAGGCTCTTTCGCGTGGAGCGAGCCGGGACCGTGGCAGGTCTCGCATTGCACGTTCTTGAATGCGTCCACGAAAGTCACGGTGCTTCCCCCGGGTCGATCGTAGCCCGTTACGTGACAGCCCACGCAATCGAGGTTGAACTCCACGAACTTCTTTTCGAGCGTCGGGTACGCCTTGGCGTGATCGGTCTTGTCCCAAACCTTGCGCTCTTCGGCGTGGCATGTCGAGCACTGCTCCACGCCGATGTAACCGGCCTGACCCTCGGGCAGCGGTAGAGGCTTCCGGTCCTTCAACGCCTCGCGGTTGTGGTCGTTGACCCGGCGATAATACGAAAGGATGTCCTCCCCGACGCCCGGGTCCTCCCCGAGCTTTTCACGCACTTCGAGGAGGGAATACTTGAAGTAGCTGCCTGAAGGCGGCGGCTCGACCTTGCCCTCGAGCTCCGCTTTTTCTTGACGGAGGCGGTCCAGCTCGGAGCGGCGCGCAGCGAGATCCGCGGGCTTGACGTTCTTGTCCTGCTCCCAGCCGTTGATGCGCGTCTCCAGGTCGCGGACTTGCTTGGACAGCGCGACCAGCTGCTCGGCGCGCGCGAGGCCGCCGCCGTCGGTGAGCTTGATACGACCGGCGGTTCCCTCGGGCTCGCGCAGGTAGAGATCGAGGACCGCGACGGTCTGCAAATGATTCGACGTTTCGACGACCACGGTGTCGCCGACGAGGGTCGCAGGCTTCGGCTGGTCGTTGAGGTCGCCCTTCTCACTCGGCTTGCCGACCAGGAGCACGTCGATGTCGGGGACGGAGTCGACGAGGCGTAGCGCATCGCCTCGTTGCACCGATGCGAGCGCGACGACGATGCGCGCGCCGCCCGCGCGAGCAGCCGCGACCTCACGCTTCAGCGCTTCGGCCGCCGAGCCGATCTCGACGCCGGCCGGCGCGTTCGCGCCGGCCTTCGGCTCGGCGACGCCGACGACGCCGATCTTGATGCCACCCGATTCGATGAATTTCGACGCGGGAAGTTGCTTGTCGGCCTTCACGTTCGCGGCGAGGAACGTGACACCGGAGGCGCCCTCGAGCTTGCGGAAGCCCTCGATACCCGATGCGAAATCGTTCGCGCCCGGGGCCCACGCGGCGATGCCCAGGCGCTTTGCCGTTTGCGCGAGCGCGTCGGCCTTCCACTGGGCTTGTGTGGTGCCGTCGCCGGCGATCGTCGGATCCTGGAAGAACAACGGACCCGCGCCGAGCACGACCGAGTCCTGCACGCGCGACTTCTCTGCGGCGACGTAGGCGGCGAAGTGATCGGCGCCGCCCAGCTGATCCTTCGAGCAACCGCACGGCTCGATCGCGCCCGCGACGTTGCTCATGAGATAGAGGCGCACCGACGCAGCAGGCTGCGCTTCCGGTGCGACGCTCGTCGTCGGCGCGCCGCCGTTGCCGTTCGTTCCCGTGCACGAGAAGGCTGAGGTCGCGGCGATCGCCAGCGCACTCGCCAAGACGAGCGACGGAAAGAATCGGAGCCTCGACGGCACGTGAAGCATCGTTCGCCGGTCTTAGCACATGGTACGAGAGGGGGGCTCGGCACGTGGCCGTCGACAGAAGAGCGACTCTCGTCGATCCTTGCCGCCTCATGACGGAAGCGCTTGCGGAAGCTCCGCCGAAGGCATCGATTCCGCCTGCTGCGCCGGATGCGCCGGCGTTCGTGAAGGCGCTGGCTCCAAGCGGCCAGAAAACACGAGCGTTACGCAAGCTCTACAGCCTTCTGTCGCAGATGGACCACCGCGCCGACGTGTTCGATCGCGAGGAGGGGCTCATCGGCGTTGCGAAATGGATCCGAGGCGGAGGCGAGGTCCCGACCGCCCCCGGGATCGACGCGCTCGAGAGCGGTCCGATCCGGCGCTTCCGGATGCTGATCGAGGCGCTTGCACGCTTCCCGAGCTTGCGCGAGCGGTTCGCCAGGGTCCTCCAATCGTTGTTCATCGAGCAGTCGGCGGAGCATCTGTTCGCCGGCTGCGGCATTCCCGGCGATCGCGGCATGTTGACCGAGACGATCGATCGCCTCTCGCGCCGCTTGATGCCGCAGCCCGTGGACGAGCAGGACATCACGCAGCTCGTCGCGCGCGTGTTTCCGACGAAGCGCGACACGCAGTGGCTCGCGTCGCTGCCTCACGAGGTCGTCGCGCGGTTCATCGAGATCATGAAGAGCCCCGGCGAGCTGGAGGATGGCGAGGCTCCGCGCTCCATGGCTCATTCGCGGGGTGATTTGGCGCTCGGCGCGATGCCGTCGTCGCCCGATGGTCGAGGCTCGATCGGTTCCCGCACGAAATCGGTCTTCATGCCGCTGCGCTCGGCGCTCCTCGACGCGATCCTCCTGCTCGCTTCGCGCGTGTCGTCCGCAGGCCTCTCCGACGACATCCGTGCGCGAAGCCCCGCCACACGGACGCTCAAGGACTCTCCGTTTTTCAAGCTGCCGCGCATCATCGACGCGCTCCTCGCGACACCTCGTCACGATCTCGACGAGATCGCCGCGTGGACCGACGAGGTGCGCCTGCTCGTCTCGGAATGTCGCGACGCGTCCGCCGCCGTTCAAGAGCGGCTCGAGGTCGCCGGCGTCAGCGTCGACGTCGTCTACCGTCTCGAGCTGATCGAGCGGAGTCTACGCCGTATCGAGCTTCTGCTCGGCGTGCTCGTTCCGCACGATCCGATTTTGCACGCTCGAAAGAGCATGCACGTGTTCATTCTCTTGCTCGAAGAGCGGCGCCGCGATCTCAGCATCACGGACATCGTGCGCACCAACACGCGCCTCCTCGCGCGCAAGGTGATCGAGCGCGCGGGTGAGGGCGGCGAGCACTACATCACCGCGACCCCGGGCGAGTTCTTCAAGATGTTCCTCTCGGCGGCGGGCGGCGGTGTCCTCACCGCAGGCACGGCCGCCTTGAAGCAGTTCATCTCGCACTTGCATCGGCCGCCGCTGCAGGAAGGTTTGCTCGCGGCGTCGAACTACGCCGGGAGCTTTCTCGCAATGCAGCTGCTCGGCTTCACCCTTGCGACGAAGCAACCGGGCATGACCGGCGCGGCGCTCGCGGGCGCCCTCGAGGACGGCGGCAAGAACCATGAGGCCGTCGTCACGCAGATCGCGCGCCTCACGCGATCGCAGCTTGCGGCCGCGGCCGGCAACGTCTCGATGGTCATCCCGGCGTGTTATGCGCTCGACCGGTATTGGCTCGCGACCCGCGGCACGCATTTCTTGGAGGCTGCGTACGCCGAGAAGACCATCAAGTCGTTCCATCCGACGCAGAGCGGGACGGTGCCGTTTGCGGCGCTGACCGGCGTCATTCTCTGGCTCTCCAGCCTCGCGGCCGGTTGGCTCGAGAACTGGGCGGTGTACCGCCGCCTCCCGGAAGCCATCGCGGAGCATCGAATTCGCCGTTATGTCGGCTCGCGCGTGACCACCTGGGCGTCGAGGTTCTTCGCTCACAACATCGCCGGTCTCGGCGGCAACGTCGCCATCGGCGCGATGCTCGGCCTGTTGCCGATCATCGCGGCGTTTGCAGGCGCGCCGCTCGACGTGCGTCACGTCACCTTGTCGACCGGCGGGCTCACGCTCTGCGTGACGTCGCTCGGCTCGGAGGTCATGTCGACCCCCGGCTTCCGCGCGGCGGTTGCAGGCATCGCGATCATCCTGTGCCTGAACCTGGGCGTGAGCTTCGCGCTCGCCTTCAGCATGGCTTTGCGCGCGCGCGAAGTTTCGGTCGTTCAGGGTATGCGCCTGTTCGTCGCCGTCATCATCGGGTTCTTCCGCTCGCCGCTTCGCTTCTTCCTCCCCATCGGCGACACCGGAGAGACCATCGGCCACGGCCACGCACAGGGTCACGGCCATGGCCACGGTGGCGAAAAGAGCAACGGGAAGCACTGACGTCGCGCACGAAAACGCCGTGATCCCTGGCTCCGCGTAAGCGTTATCGTGCGGCCGATGCGGACTGCCCGGTCGAGCTCGTCGAAGAAATACAACCCCATCGCCGTCGAGCCTCGCAGGCTCACGAGCCACGTCTTCGGACGTTGGACCGCACCGGAGATCGTGGTCGCGCAAGGCCGCGCTCTGCGCGACAAGGCGCCTGTCTCCGCGCATGCGCGGCACACCCCGTCACCCGAACGTCCCGACCCGACGACGCTCGTCTCGTCAACGAACGACAAACGCGTGCAAGAGCTCGCCGCGATCCGCGTCGGCAGGATGATCGCATCTCCGTTCGCGTTCCTGCGCGGAACCGCAGGTTTGATGGCGGCGGACCTTCTGCGATCGCCGTCGACGGGTCTTGCGGCGCACATCTGTGGGGACGCTCACTGCTCGAACTTCGGTCTCTACGCGTCGCCCGAGCGCCGTCAGATCATGGATCTGAACGACTTCGACGAGACGGTACAGGGGCCGTGGGAGTGGGACCTCAAGCGTCTCGTTGCGAGCCTCGTCGTGGCAGGTCGTGTCGGCGGCATGCGTGACGACCTCTGCGAGCTCGCCGCGCGCGACGCCGCGCACACGTATCGCGTCGCGACGCGCGAGCTCGCGAGCATGTCGGTGCTCGAAGCGTTCTACCTCACCACCGATCGCTCGACGCTGGAGCACTTCGACATCGAGCACCTCTACGAGACCTTCGATCGCGTGCGGAAAAAGGCGAAGAAGAACACGAGCAAGAAGGTCGCTTCCGAGATCACCCAGCGCGTCGATCAGGACGCGTGGCACTTCCTCGACAAGCCGCCGATCCTCACGCGCGTCGATGACGAGACCGCGCAAAAGGTGTTGGACGGGCTCGAGCTGTACGCGGAGGCGCTCGACGGGGAGTTGCGATGGCTGCTCTCGCGTTATGCCGTCGCAGACGTCGCGCAGCGCATCGTCGGCCTCGGGAGTGTCGGCCTGAAGAGCTACGTCGTGCTCCTCCACGGAAACGGCGAGGACGCGCTCATCCTGCAGGTCAAAGAGGCGGAGCCTTCCGCGCTCGCCCCTTACGTTGCGCCGTCACCCTACGAGCACGAAGGTGAACGTATCGTTCGCGGGCAACGGTGGATGCAGACGGTGAGCGATCTGATGCTCGGCTGGACGACCATCGACGAGCGCCCGTTTTTGGTCCGCCAGTTCCGCGACATGAAGGGATCCATCGATCCCACGGACCTGAAGCCACACCAGCTCGACGACTATGGACGCGTGCTGGGCGCGGTGCTCGCGCGCGCCCACGCACAATCGGTCGACCCGCGCCTCCTCGCCGGGTACATCGACGGTGTGAGCGCGGGCGACGGGGAGGCGTTCGACGCCGCGCTCGCGCATTTCGCCGTGACCTACGCGGACCAGACCGAACGCGATCACGCTGCGCTGAAGCGCGCCGTCGACGACGGTCGCCTGGCTGCAGAGGTGGGCGTGTAACCGAGCGGACCGAGCGTCAGATCGCGCCGCCGGCGAACGGAAGGATCGCCTTGAGGTCGTCGTCGGTGAAGCGCAGCTGCAGACCGAGGAAGTAGTCGCGGCGGTCGTTCGTGATGATGTCGTCGACGCCGCCGAGCAGCCACAACATCGGGATGAACTCGTAGCCCACCGTCACGCGCCAGCGCGGGTTCAGCTGCTCGCCGAAGCCGAAGAGATCCTGGCGAAGCTCGAACCGATCGTCGATGAGGTGCAGGTCGAGGCCGATGCCGCCCGTCGACTCCATGATGCCGAATCGACCGGTGAATGGGCCGAGCCGCTTCGCGAACTGAAAGCTGAGGCGGAAATCGTTCGTGGTGGTGACGCGCGTCTCGCGGTAGCTCGGCGGGTCGTTCGGGTTCGTCGTGTCGACCGTCGTCTGCTCGATGCTCGTCTTGCCGCGCGGGTCGTTGACGAGCTGGATCATGTAGTACTTGTCGACCGACGGCTGCAGGCGCAGCTCGACGTACGTCTTCACCGTGTTCGCGAGGAAGTTGTAGTCCGCGCGCAGGCCGACGACCGTCTGGAGGCGGCCGATGCCGCCGACGAGATCGCCGACGTCCTGGACGACCGTCTCGACCTCGTTGATGAGCGTCTCGTCCTTCGTCAGGCGACCGACGGTGCCCTCGCCGCGATCGACGCGCGCAGCGATGTTGTCGGCATGGCCGAGCACCGACTCGAGGCTCTTGCTCGCGCGATCGATGCGCTCGAGCGTCGTGCGTATCTCCCCTGGAGGAGCGCCGCCCGCGGCCGTGTCCCCCTTGCCGGTGAAGCCGCGGATGTCGTCGGTGACCTGCTTGATGTTCTCGAGGATCTTCGCGATCTGCGGCTTCGCGTCGCCCGTGATGTTGTTGACGTTCGCGAGCGTGCCTTTCACGGCCTCGCGGTTCTCTTTCACGGTCGCGTTGAGCTGCTCCGTCACTTCGGCGAGGTTCTTCAGGATCTTCGCGATCTGATCCTGCCCGGTGTCCGAGCCGACGGTGTTCTTCAGGCTGTTGGTGACGGTTTTGACGTCCTTCAAGATGTCGGCGATTTGGCCCTGTAAGGACTGTATCGTCGGCTCTTCGAGCAGGTTCTTGATCTGGTCGCCGTCTTCGAGCTCGCGTTGGTCGGGGGTGCCTGGGATGAGGACGATGTAGAACTCGCCGATGAGGCTCGTGGAGCGTTTACCGATCGCCGCGTTCTCGTAGAGCTTCACCCCCGGCATCATCTTGATGTCGACGCGCGCGCGGCCTTCGTCGAGCCAGATGCGGTCGACGACGCCGACCTGGATGCCGCTGATCATCACGCGGGACTGCGGCGCGACGCCCGTCATGTCCGGCAGGTACGCGTAGACCATGTACCCGCCGCTGGTGCCGGTTGCGCGCGAGATGAAGCGGTAGCCAACCACCACCGCGATCGCGAGCACGATCGCCATGGCGCCAACCCTCGCTGCGCGTGAGATCTCCGGCATAGGACGTCTTGTAAGAAGCACCCTTAGCCTAACATCAGGGGCGACGACCAAACAGATGGCCCAAACGGATGAATAGGGGTGCGGCAAAAGTCCGGCCGCCTTGTCCGTGGGGTGGGTCCGGCCGCGCCCAGGAAAGCTCGGGTGCGCTCAATAAGGGCTGGCGTGGGTCGGAGGTTGGGGCCAAGGCGCGCACGTGCCGAAGAGCTGCATTTCGACGTACCGCTCGAGCATCTGTCCGGAGGGGCAGATCGGCGTGATCGAGCGGGCGACGAGCTTGCCCCACTCGTCGAGAACCAGGTGCATCGCGCTGCGGCTCGTGTCGCCGGAGTCGGCGTGCCGCAGCATGGTCGAGAGGTCGTCGAGCTCCGTCGAGCGCATCGCGTCGATGAAGCGGCGCAGGCTCGGGATCGCGAAGTAGACGCCGGCGGGCGATCGGTCGAGCGCCTCTCGGAAGACCAGGGCGTTGTCGTAGTCCTCGTTGGTCGGCGGTCGGGGGTACGCGCTCGCGACGCGATCGCGCAGCGCCTGCCATTGCGATCGTGCGGCGTTCGCCGGGGCAGAGGGGTTCAGATAGTCGAGCCAGGAGCGGGATGGCCGAGACGGCGGCGCGACGATCGAGGCGAGGAAGTAGTCGTCGCAATAGGGCCACTCGATCTCGAAGGCGCGCGGGGCCCGTCCCATCGCGATCATGAAGACCAGTGACTCGAGCGCGGTAGCCATCGCGGGTGACGGAGCGGCCATGCGGCGTCGTGCATGGTGCAGGGCGAGGGTCAGCAGGTTGCGCGGCGAGCCCTCGAGACCGAAGGCGGCCGTCAGGCTCGCCGAGAGCTCGTCGAGCAACGCCGTCGCGCGCGGCATGCCCGGCGTCATGTCGGCAAACCGGGCCATCGAGAACGCTTCGATCACCTCGATCGCCAGCGCCCCACAGGCGAGCGCCGGATCCGCGAGTCGTACGAGAAACCGACGCGCGTGCGTCAGCTGGTCGATCGCCGAGCGGCGCACGGTCGTGAACACTTCGCGCGCATGTGGATTGCCGAGACCGAACGGGTTTGCCTCTTCGGTCGCCGCGGCGTCCTTGTTCCAGGCATCGAACACCGCCGTGAGGACCAGCGCGCGCTGCAGATGCCGCTCCACGCGCGGAACGTCCAGCGCGGCTCGGGCCGAGTCCTCGACGACGGCCGCGGTTCGGAAGGGTGAGCCCTGCGATCGACCACGATCCGTCCGCGACTCGGCGCTCGCGAAGAGCGCTCGTGCGACGCGCCGAAGTCGCGAAAGGGCGAAGAGCACGAGCGCGCGAACGCACCCCGAAGGGATCCAGACAGGGTCACCACCGAGCGCGAGCGCTGCCTCGCGATGCTCGATGCCCGCGCGGACGGTGGCGCGAGCCGCGAGGGCCGCGACGTAGAGCTCGGTGCCCGGCTCTTCCACGAGCGACGACACGATGTGCTCGATGGCATCGACCTTCTCTTCCGCCGAGGAAGCCACGCGCACCTCGTGCGCCAGCGGAAGTGGATCGCGCGGGAAGCGCCACCGAATCTTGCCCACGATTGAAGACAGGTGAGCGAGAAGGGCCGCTCGGGCGCAGCCGTCCTCGAAGCCGGCGTCGTGATCGGCGCACGCCAGCGCGCACACGTATTCGATGCGGTCGAGCAGATCGCGTTGCCAAATATCGACGGGTCGCGATTCGTCGAGGTCCACTGCCTCACTCATTTCTATCAAGTCGCGAGGAGGCGCGGAGCGGTGCCACGAAATGTGCGACGCTGCTTGGGTCTAACGATGCGGATACTCGAGACTTCGCGGCTCCCCGCTCTAACGGCGATTTTGTTCGTGGCTTGCAACCGTGATCCGCGCCCCGAAAAGGAGGAGGTCGCATCCTCGATCAGCTCGGTGACCGTGCCGGTCGCGCCCGATTTCTCCTGGGCACGATTTCCGAAGAAGCTCACCTACATGAATCACGTGCGGCGTCTCGACGGATCGCGCGAGAGCATGCCCACACAGGAAGAGTCCGCGGAGCGTGTGTCATCCACTGGCGAGCGACGGCTTTCGGTTAAGGCCGAGACGAAGGCAGCGCATCCTGATCAGTCCGCCACGGTGTCGACCGAGTGGGTGATCAACGCGGAAGGTTTGTTCCAGCTCTCGGACGAGACGAGCTACCCGGGAGAGAAAGCCACGACGACGACCTACGATCCGCCGAAGTTGACGATGCCGGCAGTCGTGCCGGAACGGCCGTGGACGTTCAAGCGCTACGACGGCGTCATCGCGGAAGTTACCGCGAGCCACGGCTCACCCTTCTGTGCGGACGGCGTTCGCACCATCACCCGTCACGTCGATCGGCGGGGCAAACAAGGGCGCTCGACGAGTCATTGGTGCCCTGGGACGGGCTGGCGCGGACAAGATACCTATTACGTCGAGAAAGATGGCAGCAAGGCGTGGACGTGGACGACGGGGCTCGTCGCCGACGGAACATCGCTGGCAGACGCGCCTCTTTCCGAGCGACTTCCGGAAGTGCCTGCCGACGAGCTTTGACGCAGAGCCATGTGTTCGATGCTCGAAAAAGGCCGCTGGGCGAAGCGAGGAAGGACCTGGATGGCCGCGGTTTCGCTGGTGACCGTCGTCGCCTGCGACGAGGCCACCCCCGCGGCGGTGCTCGAGACGGCGGAGGAGGCAGGCCACGCGGCGGCGCCCGAGCCTCGATATTGGCTCCGGTACGCAGACATCCTCGAGACTCCGGACGGCAAGGTCGTGCGAACCATCTACGACCCGGTGCTGGTGGAGCTCGGGGAAGGTGGTTTGGTGCGATCGGCAAAAGGAGCCCCGGACGCATTCGAAGGCTATTTGCCGAAGGCGTACTTGCAGCAGCCCGCCGATCGCGAAGGGTTGATGCTGTACGCCCAGAAGACCAGCGAGCTTCACGCGGAGTCGCCGGAAGGAACGGTGATCGGGCGCCTACATCCCGGTGCCTTCGTCAGCGTCGCGCCACATGACGACAAGAACTACCGCATAGCGGTCCCGCGCTACAAAGCCGCCAACTTTCCGGGCGAGGTGATGGGCGGCCTCCCGTTGTACGCATTCGTCGAGCGCGCGGCGCTCGGCCCCCAGCCCGTGGCGGAGGTGCCGCCCAAGCTCGAAGGCACGCTCTATCGAGATTTTCACGGGGCGATTGCATTCGACTCGGGCCCCGGAACGAGCCTTCTTTGCGGCGAGTATTACGCCTCGAAAGGTCGATTGACGCAGTACTATGCCGGTATCGAGATTGCCGGCCAGGGTGAACCGCCGATCAACCTGTTTGCCTCCTACCTAGCGCTCAATCGCTGTCCACCTCGCCACGTCGTTCGGGGGCCAGCGGGGTTGGTCGTGCTCGACGGTCGTGATTGGCTCGATGCCCGCATCATTCGGACGATTCCCGCCGGGTACCTGCCCGTCCGACTGCCCGACGTCGACCCTCTCGCCGAGACCTTTCGGCGCCGCGGCGCGGTGCACTGGCTGGTGACGACCGCACGCGGTGTCGAGTGCCACGAATGGGCATTTCGTCCCGCGCCGGCAGGAAAGGGCGACGTCAACCCCGCAATGGTGCGAGGTGAGCTGTTCCGGCAACGAGATGCGCGCCGAGCGGACTTCGGGGTCGAGTACGCACCCTCCTCCGCACCCGACAAGAAGGGCGATCTAACCCTTTGGGGTCCGCACTTCGCAACCGGCGGTGGATGGAAGTGCGGCGACGTTTTTTCGCTGGTCGGGTCTGAGGAGGACGTCCTCTACGTCGACCATCCTCATCCGACGCACAACCGCCGAGGCGCGCTTCCGGCCGTGCTCACCCGATCCGGCGCTTATGAGCTCGCCGCGTTCCCGCCGAACGAAGTCGAGCAGTGGTTTCTGACGCCCGAGGCTTGCGAAAAGGCGAGGACGAAGGCGTCCGCTGCCATTGCAAAGGACCCTCGCGCAATCGATGTCTCGGGGATCCATTTCGACTGCTACGAGGAGCTGCACGAATAGCCTTTTCGTGCAGGCGAATCGCGGCAATGCCGCGTTCATTGCGACGGTCCCGCATCCTTCGTCTTGCATTCCGCGGCGGCCGACCTGAACTTCTCCGACGCGGGGCATGAGGACTCGAAGACGTCGCGACAAGCAACCACTGGATCCGGGCGCTCGCGAAAGCATTTGCCAGCTGCCCGGATGCGCGTCGTCGAACACGCGAGCTCCTGCGCGGGGTTCGCGCCATTTCGATCGAGCGCGTCCCACACGCAGGTAAACGCCCGCTCGCTCTCCTCGACCGCCGCCGAGCTCATCGGCTCGCCCCACGAGACCTCGTACATCTCCCGGCTCGCTTCGACGTGCGCTCGCTTCTCCCGCTCGAACGTCCCTCCTCGTCCACACCCGACGGCGAAGACCACGATGCACGACAAAGGCAAATGGCGCAGGGGACACATGGCTCGGTGATCGTAAGCCACGCATCGATGTGGACGGTGACGCTCGATCGATTCTGCGTCGCTGCGGATTGCCCCACTGGTTCGTCGAAGCGAGCGGCGGGAAGGGTTGGGCAAAGGCGGGCAGGGAGGAGGTCGCCGCCAGGGCATTGCGGTCCACGAGCGGAGTGGGGAGCCCCGAAGGGGCTGGGCCCCACTCCGCCCCGCTCGGCGACTGACGACCCCCCGCCGAAGCCCAACCCCTCCCGCTGCGAGCGGAGCGGCACGGCCCAACTCGTGCCTGTACGTTGTGGCCCCTCCCTCGGCGCTCCCGTCCGAACGCTTCGGACCAGCACTGGTTTCTCGTCATCGACGGGGAAAACACGCCGAGACCTTCTCTATCGAGCGCGTCGGCTCGCGCATCCGGCTTCGGGGTGAGCTTCGTACCCGCGATGCCGATGCGATTTGGCGCGCGCTCGATCGCGCGACCGCGATCCGCGACGGAGAGCTGACGTTCGACCTTTCAGGCGTCCGCCTGCTCGACGGCGGCGTCATGACCTTGCTCACGAGGGTTCGCGGCGATCTCGCTGCGCGGAACGTGAAGTCGACCCTCGAGGGTGGAGACGAGCGCGTCATCGAGATCGTTCGCCTCTACGAAGAGCCGGTCTTGCCGACGCGCGCCGAGCGTCCCCGGGGACCGCGCGGCTTCGTCGTCGACATAGGGCGCACGACCGAGACCGTCCTCGGTGAGCTCAAGAGCGCAGGCACCTTCGTCGGATCGCTCAGCGCCGAGGCCCTGACGTCGCTCCGCAGGCCGTGGTCGGTGAACTGGCGAGAGGTCGCGCCGCTCTCCGAACGCATGGGCGCCGATGCAGTTCCGATCATCCTGCTCATCAATTTCATGGTCGGGATCATCACCGCGCTCAACTCGGTGAGTCAGCTGCGGATGTACGGCGCGAACATCTTCGTGGCCGACATCGTCTCGCTCGGCATGACGCGCGAGCTGGCACCGCTCATCACGGCGATCGTGGTTTGCGGCCGATCCGGCGCGGCAATCGCTGCAGAGCTCGGCTCGATGCGGGTCTCCGAAGAGCTCGACGCGCTGCAGGTGATGGGTCTCAGCCCCGTTCGTTACCTCGTGTTTCCCAGGTTGATGGCGCTCGTCATCGTCGTGCCGATGCTGACGATCGCGAGCGCAGCGGTCGGCATCGTGGGCGGGGCCCTCGTCGCGAAGGCTCAGCTCGACGTTGGTTATGCCTCGTTCGTCCACGAGATGCAGACCATCGCAAAGCCGTGGGACATGGTCTCGGGTCTCATCAAGAGTGTCGCGTACGCGCTCACGATCGGCATCATCGCGTGCCAGCAAGGCTTCGCCGCCTCGGGTGGCGCCTCGGGTGTCGGGAGGCGCGCGACGTCGACCGTCGTCGCGACGCTGTTCGCGCTGATGATCCTGAACTCGGGTTTCACGTGGATATTCCGGAGCATGGACTGATGGACTCCGTGGTCGCGACGAAACATCTCTCGATCGGCTGGAGCGCCGACGAGGTCCTCTTGAAGGACATCGAGTTCGAGGTGAAGCGCGGCGAGATCTTCGCCATCCTGGGCGCGAGCGGGTGCGGCAAGTCCACGCTGCTGCGAACGCTGATCGGTCTGAGCCGACCGCTCGCCGGGGAGGTCTTGATCGAGGGGCGGCGTTATCCCGACGAGCGCGTCGAGAAACCAATCTTCGGTGTCGTGTTCCAGTCAGGGGCGCTGTTCGGATCGCTCACGGTGGGCGAGAACGTCGCGCTGCCGCTCATCGAGTGGACGCGCCTTCCCCGGCCGGTCATCACCGACATGGCCTGCGCGAAGCTCCGCCTGGTCGGTCTCGAAGAGAGCGCGGAGAAGCTGCCGGCGGAGCTGTCGGGTGGGATGAGAAAGCGCGCCGCGCTCGCGCGTGCGATGGCGCTAGAGCCGTCCCTCGTCTTTCTCGACGAACCCACGACGGGCCTCGATCCGATCATGGCCGCCGAGATCGATGAGCTCATCCTCAAGCTCAATCAGGCGCTCGGCGTGACCGTCGTGATGGTCACGCACCAGATCTCGAGCCTTCGACGGCTTGCGCACCGCTGCATGATGCTCGACCCGGAGGCCAAGGACATCATCGCGGAGGGGACACCGGACGACGTCGCGCGCTCCGACGACGAGCGCGTGCGCGCCTTCTTCGAAAGTGACCGGCCGTCATGATCAAGGCAGCGAATCATTTCAAGCTCGGCCTCTTCGTCATCCTCGCGATCATCGCGACGATCGCGACGGCGGCGGGGTTGGGCGCTGCGCAGCTGAAGCACGAGACGGTCGCGTACTACACGTATTTCAACGAGTCGGTGCAGGGCCTCGAAGTGGGCGCGCCGGTGAAGTTCCGCGGCGTCACGATCGGCATCGTGAGCGCCATCGAAATCGGTCCCGACCGCCGCCATGTCGAGGTCGTCGCCGATCTCTTCGTGCAGGACATCCGACGCATGGGCCTCACGGAAGGGCCGCATGCGAGCGACTCGTCGGAACGGGTTCGCTTCAACGTCCCGGCCGAGCTTCGTGCGCAGCTCGGCAGTCAGGGGATCACCGGCGTGAAATACCTCAACATCGACTATTTCGATCCGGTCCAGAACCCAGCGGAATCCCTCCCGTTTCAGACGCCGGAGAACTACATCCCAGCGGCGACGTCGCTCTTCAAGAACCTCGAGGACACCGTCGTGAAGGCGCTCGACCAGGTGCCCGAGATGTCGGATGCGATCCTCAACGTCGTCACGAAGATCGACGCCATGCTCGACGAGCTCCAGCAGCAGGAGGTTCCGCACAACTTCGCGGTGGCCATCGGCAACGCCAATCTCGCGCTCCAAGACCTGCGGAAGATCCTCAAGAACACCGACGACCAGAAGCTCCCGGCGAAGGCATCGAAGGCGCTCGACAACCTCGACGTCGCCGTGACCAAGCTCAACCGCGTGCTCGGCCGAATGGATGGCGACGACGGTCTCGTGGCGAGCGCGACACGCGCGACGAATTCCCTCGGCAACTTGGGCAAGACCGCGAACGGCACGGTGCGAGGCGCGGACGAGACCTTGCAGTCGCTCGGCGAAGCGGCCGAGGCGATCAAGGATCTCGCGGAGACGCTCGAGCGCGACCCCGACATGTTGCTGAAGGGCCGAGCGAAGGAGAAAAGGCGATGAAGCCTTGTGTGTCGATGCTCGGGGCTTGTGCGCTGCTCGTAAGCGGCTGCGCGATGACGTCGAAGGCCGAGCCGCTCGAGGTGCGAACATTTGCGCCGCCGATGTCGGCCCACCCGGCCGCGGCGAAGTCGCAAGCGCCGACCCGGCACCTGTGCTTCGGCCGCGTCTCCGCGGCCGCGCATCTCCGCAAGAGAATGGTCGTTCGCCAGTCGCCGGTGGAGATCGAGGTGTACGACGACCGGAGGTGGGCCGAGCTGCCTTCGGAGTACGCGCGCCGAGCGATCGAGTCGGAGCTCTTCCACGTCCGAGGTTTGGGCGAGCAGCTCGAGTGCCGCTCGCCCATCCTCGACGTCGAGCTTCTCTCGTTCGAAGAGCTCGCCGCTGGACGGCGCCACGAAGGCCGCGTGCAAATGCAGTACGTCCTTCACGACGAGCGAGACGTTTTGTTCTCCGACACCATCGACGTTCGCGTGCCTTCGGCTTCCGAAAAGCCGGAGGACGTTGCGCGCGCGATCGGCGCGGCGCTCGACAAAGCGACGGCGCAGGTAGCCGACGGTGTGCTGCGGCACCTGCCGCCCGAAGTCGTGGCCGATACCCCGGCGAAGTAGTAGGGTCGCGGCCCGATGGATTATCAACGCCTCCTTGCGATGGTCGACGCCGAATGGGAGCGTTCGATCCTCCCTCAGCTTCACGATTACATCCGCATCCCGTGCAAGTCGCCGGCGTTCGATCGGCAATGGGCCGAGACGGGCCACCTCGAGAAGGCGGTGAAGCTCATCGAGACCTGGTGCAAGGCGCAGCCGATCGAGGGACTCGAGGTCGAGATCGTTCGCTTGCCCGGCCGCTCGCCGCTCCTCTTCATGGAGATCCCGGCGACCGACGGGAGCACCGACGAGACGGTGATGCTCTACGGCCACTTCGACAAGCAGCCCGAGATGACCGGCTGGCGCGAGGACCTCGGCCCGTGGGTACCGGTTCGTGAAGGTGACAAGCTCTACGGTCGAGGAGGCGCGGACGACGGTTACGCTGCGTTTGCATCGCTCCTCGCCATCAGCGCCCTTCGCAAAGAAGGCGCGAAGCACAAGCGCTGCGTCGTCTTGATCGAAGGCTGCGAAGAGAGCGGAAGCTTCGATCTTCCGTTTTACCTCGAGCATCTGTCGCCGCGGATCGGCGACGTCAGCTTGGTCGTGTGTCTCGACTCCGGCTGTGGCAACTACGAGCAGCTTTGGGTGACGACGAGCTTGCGCGGTCTCGTCGGCGGCACGCTCACGGTGAACGTCCTCGAGCAGGGCGTGCACTCGGGCGACGCGAGCGGCGTCGTCCCGTCGAGCTTCCGCATCGCGCGGCAGCTCCTCTCTCGGCTCGAGGACGCCGACACGGGCCGCATCCTTCCGCAGGCGTTCCACACGGCGATTCCGGAGGATCGCGCGGCGCAGGCGAAGACGAGCGGTCGCGTGCTCGCGGAGTCGCTCTTTGCTCGCTTCCCCTACGCCGGGACGACGCACGCGATGTCCACCGACTTCACCGAGCTGGTGTTGAATCGCACTTGGCGACCGTTCTTGTCGGTGACCGGCGCTGCGGGCCTCCCGCCGATCGACAATGCCGGCAACGTCCTGCGCCCCTCGACGTCGCTCAAGCTGTCGCTCCGGCTTCCGCCTTCGGTCGACGCGCCGACCGCGGCGAAGGAGCTTCAAACGCTGCTCACGCGCGACCCCCCCTACGGCGCCTCGGTGACCTTCCAGGTCGACGAGCCCGGCTCGGGGTGGAACGCACCGCCGCTCGCGCCGTGGCTCGAGCAATCGATCGACCGCGCTTCACAGACGTATTTCGAGCGCGAGGCTTGTTACATGGGCGAGGGCGGGTCGATCCCGTTCATGGGCATGCTCGGCCGCAAATATCCGCGCGCGCAGTTCATGATCACCGGCGTCCTCGGCCCGCAGTCGAACGCGCACGGCCCGAACGAGTTCCTTCACATCCCGATGGCGAAGCGCCTCACCGCCTGCGTCGCGAACGTTCTCGCCGACCACGCTGCACGCTGAGCATCACTGCGACCGCACGGCGATCGCCCGCACCAGGCGGTCGCTGTCGGTCTCGAGATCGATCGCGGCGAAGGTGCCGCGGTCGGGGTCGAGTGAGCCGAGGGCGCCGAGCGCGCCGGCGCGCGCGAGGCTCGGCTCCGAATGGTCGCGGGCGATGCGCTCGAGGTCGTCGATGATGTCCACCGGGACGTTCGGCAAGCGCGCGATCATGAGCGCGGCGCGGCGGCGAACATAGGCCGGGGCCGCGCCGTCGGTCGCGATCGCTGCGAGCGTGCCGGCATCGAGCGCGCCGAGCGCGCCGAGCTCGTCGAAGTACGACGCGCCTCCCGGAGACGGGCAGCCGATGCCCGCCAGGTGTGCGGCGGCGCTCGGCGAAATTTGTGAGGACCACGACCCCGCGTGTGTCGTTGCGACGCCGCGCGTGCTGCGCGTGAGATGGCGCGCAATCGCACGTTGTTTCGCGTCGGCGACGACGTCGCTCGGCACGAGCCCGTCGCTCGGCATCTCCGATTCGCCGCTGATCTCCGGACCGTACGGCGTCATCGGTGGCTCGCCGGGAGCATAGACACCGCGGTAGACGGTGCCGCCCTGGAGCACCTTGCTCTCCTGCTGCGAGAAGATGGACGCGCCCGAGCCGCCCGACGGGAACATGATGTAGTCGTAGTCGGGGCACTGGTCGTAGAGCTCGAGCACGTCCGGGCACGACGGCGTGTCCTCGAGCGGATCCATGAGGCCGGCCTGGTACTCGCTCGTGTGAAAGAGGCCGCCGAAATGGCCGCCTTCGTGGCGCAAGATGATCGGATCGAAGAAGTCGTCGCCGAGCACCATCCACACGACCGCGCTCGTGTTCACGCCGTGCACGACGGGCGTTCCGGGGATGCCGAGCGAAAAGCCCGCCGCGCCTTCGAAGGATCCTCCGATGCTCGCGGTGGCCATGATGTTGAGCGCCGGGCGCGTCGGCGCGATCTTCGTCTCCTCCAGGAGCTGGAAGACGTTGTCGTCGTCGACCGCGAGGTAGTTGTCCGAGAGCGGGAAGAACCGCACCTCGCCGAGCTCGATGCCTCCCCAGTCGGTGTACGCCTCCGCGAGGATGTCGAGGACGTCGTCCTCGGAGATGATCCCTTCCGGAAGGAACACGTTCACGTCGAGGACGCCGCCGTAGAAGTTGCCGTCCACCGTCGCGCGCTTCCAGAGCGAGACCTCGGCCGGAGAGGTGGCAGACACGTGAAAGGTCCACGGGCCCTGCGCGAGTGGGAACGCTTCCGGGTGGCCGACCTGCGGTGCCGCGGCGGCGATCGCTCCGTACCAGAGCCACTCGTAGCCGTTCGTCGGGAGGATCCCGTCGACTACGGTCGAGCCGCTCGGTGATCGCACACTCGTGACGCGCACCTCTGCGAACGCATCGTTCGGGGTCGTGGCGATTGCCGTAACCCCGAGCGTGCCGGGACCGATCTGATACTGCACGTCCTGATCGATCACCTCGGAGAGCGTGATCTCCTCGACGAGGTTCGGCCCGCCGCCTCCAACGCCCGTGGACGTCACCGTCGACGAGCTCGTCGACGATGTGGACGAGGTCACGACCGGGCTCAGCCCGCCCTGGCCTCCGTCACCGTTGCCGCCGGAGCCGCCCGTTCCCGGGTCTTCGTCGAAGACGACCTTGGCACCGCAGCCGACGACGAACGAAGTAAGGGTGACCGCCCCAAGAGCGCGCCAAGCGAAGCCCAAACGCATACGTCTCTCCGATCGGCCGACGCACGCGCGTTCGTCGAGTGACCTCCGGGCCACCGGCCTCGGCACCGACGGTACCGACATTTGCCGACCCGGTGTACGGCCTTTCGATCAAACTCGCTTACGCCGGCCAGACGGCTCTGGTGCGCTTCGCCCCAGCGATATTCGCGCAGCGAAGTCCTCGGCGACTCGGCGCCCGACCTTCAGGCTGCGCGTGGCGTCGAGAGCCGATGCAAGCGGTGGAGATGATGGGTCAGGACTTGTCGCACGGGCCGCGGGAGGTCCGCTCGAAGCGCTCGTTCGTAGGCGGCCGTGACCACCTCGAGCGGCGGATCCGCGTGCGCGCTGACGTGCGCGCGAGCATGGCCCTCGTGGCCCACCGCGTCCGCGACGAGCGCGAGCTCCCGCTCGCACGACCGAACGACGCTCCACCGTTCGATCGCGACGTCGGAGTGCGCCTTCAACGCTTCGAGCTCGAGGCGAACGCTGGCGAACCGAACCGTCCGCACCAGGTGAGCGAGCACCGACCTCGGATCGGTCTGATCGGTTCGTCGCCCCCGGCCCGACACGCGTGAGGTCTCGTCCGCCCGCCTCATGTCGAGCAGCCAAGCAGGCCCCGTGCCTACGAACGTTCTCGTGACGGCGCGCGGAGATGCACGAACGCCCGTCTCCAATCGGTGTGGCGCGAGGCCGCGAGAGCGACATCCTTGCGGCACGCGATCCCCGCGACATCACAGGCATTCCACAGCGCCACCGTCGCACCTCGCGGCACACCCCGCCATTAATGAGAGGAGAGGGGACGCCAAGCGCGCCAAGTAAAGAGGGAGGGGGAAGAGAAAGCGGTTTGGATCGAAACCCAAACCTCTTCTTCCTCTTTCTGCCCTTGGCGCTCTTGGCGACCCCTCTTCTCGGCCGGCGTTCCCTCAGGACGCGTTCGCCGGAGCGATGCCTGCGAGCTCCATGTGGCGCTTGCGCTCTTCCTCGCGGTTGAGCGTCGAGTACTTCGCCTCGATCTTGGTGACGTCGATCTGGAGGCAGCGCTTCCAGAGCATCCACACCACCGGCAGGAACGTCTTGTAACACTCGGCCTGCACACGCTGGTCGTAGTGCGGGTACGCGGCCTCGTGGAACGAGCGCAGGTTGTACCAGGGGATGCCCGGGTACTTGTGATGCTCGTTGTGGAAGCTGACGTTGTTCCACAGGAAGTTCATGAAGTGCGCGTCGGTCGCGTACGTCCGCGAGCTGTACGCGTCCTCACCCGGCTCCATCTCGAAGTGCTCGATCATGGAGGTCGTGCTCGCCAGGATCGAGCCGAACACGAAGGGCAGCCCGTAGAGGAAAAGCATCACGTACGCAGGAAGGAACCACACGCCGGCGGCGACGACGGCCCACCACGCGACGAGCTCGAGGTTCATCCGGATCTTCTGCCAGGCCGTGAGGCGCGGCACGTAGCGGACGATCTGCGTCATGAAGTAGAGCGGGTACGCGAACGTGTAGACCGCGAGTAGCAACGCCTTCGCGAGGAAGGGGTTCTTCGTGTAGTCGGTGACGACGAAGTTATCGACGTCCGGGTACGTGTTGGTGATGCGGTGATGATGCAGGTGGTAGTTCGAGTAGACCGTGTAGCTCATCCCGCTCGGGGCCCAGCAGATCGCGCCGAGCCAATACGAGGCGCGCTTCGACTTGAACACCGTGCCGTGCACCGAGTCGTGCGCGATCGCGCCGAGGCCACGGATGATGTTCGTCACGAAGAACGTGCAGACGAGCCCGACCGGGATCTTCACCGCCCAGGACATGTCGCTCACGGCGTAGAGGAGCACACCGCACGCAGCCAGGAGGCTGAAGTGGAAGGGGACCTTCCAGATGTACTTGGGGTTGCGCTTGTACGCCGCCTGCAGAATCTCGCGGGGAACATCGTCCATTGCTGCCATACGCGGTACCACGCGGGACCTTAGTCCGACCCCCGCGGGAAGTACAAGCGATCCCCGGTGCGTAAACCCCTACGCTCGCGACGCCGGCCCGTCGGGCGTCCGCCGAGGTGCGACAACGAAAGCCGTCGTCGTCGGACTTGGTGATATCGTCCGCCGCAACGCATGCGAACCCTCTGCATCGACATCGGCGGCACGGGTATCAAAGGCAATGTTCTCGACATCACGGGCACCGCGCTCGCCGAGCGCGTCCGGATCGAAACGCCGCGCCCTGCGACGCCCACCGAGGTGATCGCCACCGCGGTCGAGGTCGGTCGAAGGCTCGGCGCGTTCGATAGAATCTCCTGCGGATTTCCGGGCGTCGTCGAGCACGGCGTGGTGCGGACTGCTCCGAACCTCGACGGTGAGTGGAATGGTTATCCGCTCGCAGACGAGCTCGAAAAGAGGCTCGGCAAGCCGTGCCGGGCCGCGAACGACGCGGATCTCCACGGCCTCGCCGCCATCGAGGGCCACGGCGTCGAGATGGTGCTCACCCTCGGCACCGGGATGGGAAGTGGGCTCTACATCGACGGTCGCTGCGTCTGGAACCTCGAGCTCGGGCACCACAACTACGAGGGCGACGAGACCTATGAAGACCGCGTGAGCGACGCGGTCCGCAAGAAGATCGGTAACAAGAAATGGCGCCGGCGCGTGGGCGCGATCGTCTCCAGGCTCGCACCGATCTTCAACTACCGCCGGCTCTACCTCGGGGGCGGCAACGCCGCCCGCCTCATTCCCGCCGATTTGCCGGCGAACGTCGCCATCGTCGACAACAAGCTCGGTATCACCGGCGGGCTCAAGCTCTGGGCGGAAGACAGAACGATCGTGCCCTGAAACGGGCTACGGCATCACGACATCGCCGAGCGACATCTCGACGTGCACGCGGCGCGCAGCGCGGGCGTTGAACGGCGACTTCAAGCCGCGCTTCGCCGCCTCGTGCACCGGGCGATCGGCGGCGCGACCGAGACAGGTTCGATAGTCGGCGATCGCCTGATCGCGACGGCCGTCGAGGTCGTGCGCGCGACCTCTCCAGAGATGGAACGCGGAGACACGCTCGACGTCCGGGTGGCCGATTTCGATCGCGCGCGAGAGCGCCGCCATGGCGCGTGCCGGGCGATTGGCCTCGATCGCTAGGTACCCGAGCGTGGCTGCGTACACCGATTGCGTTGGAGCCGCCGCGACCGCCTCGTCGAGCGCAGCCATCGCGCCATCGACGTCCGAGCCGTCGATGTATGCGACGTACGCCGCGCGAAAATGCGAGAAAGCAGCGTCTTCTGCAGAGCCGGTGCCTTCGACCGAGAACGACCCGGCCTCCGGCGCATACCCGCGCTTCGCGAGGGAGAACGGCACGAAGCGGCCGCGGCTCACCGGCGCCTCTCCCACGCCGACCCAGACGATTCCGTCCTCGGGACGGAAGACAACGGAGCCCACCGTCATCACCATCGCGATCGAGTCGCGCACGCGGCAGCGCGCGTCTTTGCCCGAGTCGGCCAAGATCCCCGCCATCGACTGCGCATCGTGTGTGCCGCGACCTCGCTCGACGAGCTCTTTCGCGCGCTCGTAGCGACCGAGGTTGTGTCGCCAATACGAGCCGTAGAGCGCCGTTTCGGTGCTGCCGAGCTCGGCATCCAAGTAGATGTTGGCGTACGCGAACGTGGAGCTCGACGGGTCGAGCTCCACGGCGACTTTGCGCTCCGGGTTCTCCTCGAAGCAGAGCACCTGCTTCGCCTTGCCGTCGGTGATCACGTACGTCCAGCAGCCGATCGATCGGTGGCGGCGGAGGATCGCTTCTGCCTCTGCGAGGTTCTTCGCCTCGCGCATCACGATGTCGCCGACGACCCCGATCGGCACACCGCCGAGCGCGGTCCGATCCGTGAACATGTGCTGGTGCACGGTGAGCGTGAGGCCCGCCTCGTTCATCGCGGTCACGCCGCCGAGCCCGACACCCGCTGCTCCGATCGAGACGTAGCGCTGTCCCTCGTTCGGCGCGTGGAAGATGACGGCGGCGTTGCTCGCCCAGTTTTCCACGCCGTAGTAGTCGAAGTTGCGCGCGTGGTAGAGCTTGCCGTCGCGCGTGGCGTCGCCCCACGCGACGGCGCTCGTGCAACCGAGACCGAGTGCGAGGCGGTGCGCGACGGCGGGACCGGGATCACGGAGACCCTGCAGACGCGCCGTCAGCCAAAGGAGCGAGTCGGGCATCGTGCACCCGCGGAGGAACACATCTTCGTCGAGGCCTGCTCCACGCGCGATCCCGCGCGCGGTCTCGAGCGCGAAGGGAGGCAGCGCGCGCTCGATGCGCGATCCGATCAGCCGCTGAATCAGCGTGCCCGCGTGCGGCGCGAAGCTGCCGAGCGGCTTGCCGAGAAGACGCTCCACCATGCGGCGGAAGTACGGGATGGGGCCGCGCGCGACCTGCTCCGCGAGGAGCGCACCGTGCTGCTCGCCCATCTCCGCGAACGAGCCCTCGAGCGAGAGCACGGCGAGCGGGCCGACGAACGAACAGCTGCCTCGCCCGTGCCGTTTCGCCACGGATGTCTGCAAACCGTCGGTGCGGCTCGCGCGCGGGGAGGGCGTCGGGTGGTTCGTTTGGGGTGTGCTCGAGTGCCTCATCGTGACCTCTTTTCCGTGGCTGACCCGTTGCCGCGCTTCGATCGCGCGGGCTTCGAAACGTCCGGTGCGGGGGCGCCGCTCGCGAGCGCAGCCGACGCGAGAATGCGTGGAGTGGCCCACGCGTGGAACGTCGCGACGATCTTCCGCGCGCCCTCCGCGTCCTTCTGCGCGATGAGCTCCACGAGCATGCGCAGACCGTCCACGTGCTCGCGGCTCGGCGGTCGCGTCGCGACGCTCATCGCCTCGAGCTCGGAGACGACGCGCGTGTTGAAAGCGGCGAGCATCTCGAGGACGGGACTCTTCGCGGCGCGTGCGATGGCCAGCGGAAACCGGCGGAGCGTCTTCGCGAAAGCGCGCGGATCCAATAGGTCGTCGGCGAGCTGCTCGACGATCGCTCGAAGCGTTTGAACGTCTGCGGCCGTGCGCCGAGTCGCCGCGTGCCCGAGCATCTCCACATCCATCGCAGCGCGCAGCTCGAGAAATGACGCGAGGGTCTTTCTATCGACGTGCCCGGGCCGCGGAACGAGCATCGCGACGAGGACCTCCGGGCTCATCGAGTGGAGCGGGTCGAGGACGACGGTGCCGCGGCGACGGACCGGTCGGACGATCCGGTGAACCTCGAGGAGCTTCACCGCCTCACGCAACACGCCGCGGGTGACCCCGTAGGAAGCGGCGAGCTCCTCCTCCTTCGGAAGGAGCGAGCCGACCGCGATTTCCTGCGTCGCGACGCGCGCGATGAGGTCGCGGGCTACGCGATCCGCCTTTCTCGGCGCGCCTTCGGACAGCGGCAAGCCGTCGTCGTCGGGCTGGTTGCTGCGGCCGTTCCTTCGGGGCACGCGTCGGACAATACATCGTATCTAATGGAAGTCCACCGATGTGTTCGATGTGTCGAAATCCGACGTTCGCGAGAAGCGGGATCGGGCGGGCGGCAAGCGACTTCGGCGCTGTGCCGGTCGTGTGACACACACGCTGTGATCCCGGCGTTCATGGCGCACCGCGCAGGGTCGAAAGCGCTTCTGGCCCGCCCGTTGCGAGGGTAGGAAAGCGCATGCCGTTGACCATCCGAACGACGAAGACCACCTCCGGAAAGACGCGCCCCGCGCCTGACCAGCTCGGCTTCGGCAAGTACTTCTCCGACCACATTTTCCTCGCCGACTGGGAAGGCGAGGACGGCTGGAAGAATGCTCGCATCGAGCCGTACGGATCCATCGCGCTCGACCCTGCTGCGTCGGTCCTCCACTACGGCCAGGCCATGTTCGAAGGCTCGAAGGCCTTTCGGCAGGCGGACGGCAGCGTCGCGTTATTCCGCGTCGATGCGCACGCAAAGCGCATGCAGCGCGGCGCTTCGCGGTTGTGCATGCCGGCGCTCGAGGTCGAGGATTTCGTCGCGGCGATGCGCGCCTTCGTCGCGGTCGAGGAGGGCTGGGTGCCGAGCGCCCCCAACACGTCGTTGTATCTCCGGCCCACGATCGTCGCGACCGAGGCGTTCCTCGGTGTTCGCCCGTCGAACCGCTACCTGTTCTTCACCATCGGGTCGCCCGTCGGCTCCTACTACGGAGGCGACACGCTCAAGCCCGTCCGCATCTGGGTCGAGCGCGACTACGTGCGCGCGGCGCGCGGCGGTCTCGGCGCGACCAAGGCCGGCGCCAACTACGCCGCGAGCCTCTACGCCGCGGTGAAGGCGAAGAAGGCGGGCTTCGATCAGGTCCTCTGGCTCGACGCGAAGGAGCACGCGTTCGTCGAAGAGGTCGGCACGATGAACCTCTTCGTCGTCATCGACGGCACGCTCGTCACGCCGAGCCTCTCCGACTCGATCCTCGCGGGCGTGACGCGCGACTCGATCCTCACCATCGCCAAGGAGTGGGGCATCAAGACGGAAGAGCGCGCCATCGGCGCCGCGGAGATCCTCGACGCGCGCAAGCGCGGAAAGCTCGAGGAGGTCTTCGGCTCCGGCACGGCCGCCGTCGTCAGCCCGGTGTCCGAGCTCGCGTTCGGCGACGACCGGGTCGTCATCAACGACGGCAAGCCCGGCGCCCTGTCGAACCGCTTCTACGACGAGATCTGCGGTATCCAGCGCGGCTCGAAGCCCGACCGTCACGGCTGGCTCACGCGCATTTGAAGCAAAGTGGACGTCGCTGCCGACGGTCGGCCCTCGGCCGGCCGTCGGTTGTGGATGTCGGCTACCCCGCAAGAAGATGATCGGCGAGCGGCTCGACCACGCGGGTCCACGCGTCGGCGATGACGCCGCTCCGTTCCTCCGCCGACAGTCGCCCGGCGGCGCGCGTCACGCCCGCCGACGGGCTCGCTGATTCGTCATCACCTCGGATGGGTCGTGCGAGCGCGAAGCCCTCGGCGGCCGCCTCGCGCGCCGGGTCACCGAATCGCTCGATGGCCCAGCGGACGAATCGAAACGCGAGCTCCGCGTGGCATGATTCGTCGTCACGAATCACCGAAAGCGCTGCCTGCGCCGCCGCATCGGTGGACGCGGCGTGCTGTGCGGCAGCGACGACCGCCGCGAGCGTCTCGCCGATACAGCCCTCCACGACGGCGTCACGCACGATCGTCGCGAGCGAGCGCTTCGCTGAAACGTCGCCCATCGCCAGCGGACCCGGCTCGACCGGCGCTCCGCCGAAGCGTTCTGCGAGCGCGAAGCAGAGTTTCGCGTGACGAACCTCGTCGAGCATCGCCTCGCCCGAGGCGTGCACCAGATCCGGCGGGGCTCCGAGGGCGAGCAGATCCAACGTGAACCGACTGAACGAAGCGATCGACGCGTGCTCCATCCGTGCGTCCTCGAGCCACTCCGCCGCCGCGAGGGCGTCGGGCGCGGCCGAGACGTCGAGCTCCATGCTCCACGCCGAGCCCGGCACCACGTCTGCCATTCTCGCCTCGCCGCCGACCGACAATGGCCGGCCGCAGCAAGGCGCGTTCTTCGGAAACGAATAACAACAGAACCCTTGGCTGAATACCGGCCCCGTAACGGCCGAGTTGCAGCACCCATTCGAGACTTCGCTCTTCGGCAGGCACCCATTCTTGTCGAACGCGCTCGGGGGTGGTGCGGGTGCGGGACCACCGGTGCCGATCGATCGCATCGAGCCACGCGGTGTGAAGCAGTTCGGCGGCGGGAGCCGCTCGGCCGTTGCTGGGGATGGCTCGGGCGGCGATACGCTCGTGGTCGGGGTCATGGATTGCGAAGGCGACGCCTCCGCGGTGGCCGCGCTCGTCGCGGAGGCTTCGGTAGTCGTGGCGTCCGCTGTGCTCGTGGCCGTCGTTCGCTCGTGGGGCGACGGCTCGTCAGGTGCCGTCGTGGGGCCCTCGGCGGCGGGTGAACACGCGGGAACGGCGGCGCCACAGAGCACGAGCAGAATGCGATGCCTCAGAGAGTCAGCGAAGACGCGCGTGGTTTGCACAGAGCGATAGTAGCTGGGTTTAAGGCGTCCACTCATTGGAGATGATGCCCACGACGTAGTGGTTGCCGTCGTGTGGTGCACAGATCACCCGAAGCACGCGCCAATCGAGGTCATCGCCCTTCGGCGGAGGACTGCGGTACTCGGACCCTGTGCCGTCAGCGTAGGCCTCGCGAAGCGCGTCCCGGATCGCCGCGACATTCCAAATACGCCCCTCGAACGTGTCGGTCGTGTCGGGTTGGGCCGCCCGCAGTTTTGCGTAGTCGCGGTCGTAGAGAAAACGGTCTCGATACTGCGAAAACGTCATTCGAATGCGCTGGTCGCTTTCCCCCATATGTCCCCACGTCCTCACCGTTGGATCCGAAAATGCGCGCTTCAGCTCGGCTGTGTGAAGGACCACGTCACGCTTCGAATCGACGATTCCGAATGGCGTGAATCGAATACCGCGCTCCGGATGCGCGAGCGCGGCGAGGCCGCTCGCATCCTTCTTGTCGAGCGCATCCAGCGCGCGCTTCGCACAAGCTTGCGCGGCGGAAGCGCGGGCGCCCGCTCCAGGCTCGTCCGGCGCAACCGGGAGGCTCGCCGTGAGCTGCGGGATTGTCGATTCGGGACCCGACCCTGTCGTGGTCGAGGCGGTGGGCTCGGGTCCGAGAGCTTCCGTCGCCCGAGGA
>JABFXY010000232.1 GCA_013361525.1 Polyangiaceae bacterium
CGCGAAGCTCGACAGGAGCGCGGCCTGGATGTCGGTGCCGCCTTTGCGCGGCGTGCCGACAACGTCGGCCAGCGCTGCGACCACCTCGCCAGGCGTCCGCACGCAGCGGAGCTCGCCGAGCTTGAGCGTGAAATACCGATAAAAAAGCGATAGCCGCACCGAGCGGCCGGGTTCTTCGAGCCTGCGCAACATCGTCGCGAGCTCGGCCACCATGATCGCGTCGCGCATGCGTGCGCGCGACTGCTCGAGGCCTTGGCTCAACATCGATGTCGAGCCGTCGAGGACGTACACGCGGGCTTCGCCGACGAGGCGCGTGCGCGTGACCGGCCGCTGTATGCGCTGAACGAACTTCCGCGCAAGGAGACGCCCTGCCGCGAGATCGAGCAGGATCGTGCGAGGGTCTTCGATGACCGCCTGCCGAACGTCTTCGATCCCGTGAGCGGTCATCGTCAACATCTCGGGTGTCGGATGCGCGACGATGCGCGCGATCGTCTCGAGCTCGGTGGCGCGAACCGCGCTCAACGCACCGCCCACCTCGAAACAACCGTCGACACTGACGAGCGCTGCGAGCGCTTCACCCTCGGAGCCGGGCGCGAGATAGTCGAGCGCGAGCGATCGGAGCTCGGCATCGACGTTCGTGGTGTCGCTCGCCTCGAACCGTTTGCGTGCGAGGCTGTATTGCTCCGCGATCGAGCTCACGATGCGGCGGCCGAAGATCTGCTCGGCGGACCGATCGAGGCTCTCGCGAATGTGGTCGCCGTCCTCCCATCGCTCGGTGTAGCGGCCGGGCCCACCCGCGAGCTCGTCGAGCGCGCGGCCGGTGAACCCGCTCGCCGCGCCGTCGCCGACCGCGAGCGCGAACGAATCCATCGCGACGAGGGCGGCGTGGAGCTTGTCGCGATCACCGCGCCGGACCGCCTGTTTCGCCTGGTAGAGGACGGCGACCTTCGCGTCGAGACCGGCAGCTTGCAGTCGATCGAGCTTCGTTATCTCGGACGCAAGGAAGCGCTCGCGATCGCGCGCGCCTTCCATGTCGATGGGCAGCGCTGCCGTCGCGTCGAGGAGCAGTCTGCGCGCGCCTTCGAGGAGGCGACGCCGGCGCTCGATCACTTGTGTCTCGCTGCGCGCGGCTTCCATGATGTGGTCGATCGCAGCGAGCTGCAGCTCGAGGAGCCGCGCGCGATCGGGCTTCTCGAGGACGGTTTCGAGCTCGGGATCGTCCTTCGCACGCTCCGCCTGGATCCGGAGGGGCGGCAGCATCCGCGTCGTGTCCACCCCGGCGAGGACGCGCGCGGCCTGTTTCGAGCCGTCCTCGATCAGGTGATCGATCCGCTGCAACGTCTCGACGACGCGCGAGAGCCACGACGCGTGGGCTGCCGGAACGTAGCCGTGGATGGCGACGGCGCGCTCGGCGAGCGCCATGTTGTCGCCCGTCTCCTCGACCGCGTCTTTCAGCAGCGCGGCTTCGATCGTGCCGTCTCGGCGAACGGTGTCGACGAGCTCGCGCAGCGACTTCGAAGCGAACTTCGCCTGCCAACCGAAGAATCGATAGAGACCGCCGAAGACCTTTTCGAAGGTGCCACCGATCTCGTGCGGTGCTTCGACGAGGCGCGCCGCCCGGGCGGAGAGCGCCTCGAGGCGCGTGCCCGTCCACTTCGATGCGGTCACGGCGTCGAGCTCGCCCAGATCGCGTCGGACGACGCGTGGAGCAACGAAACGCCTTTTTGGTGCGCCTGTTCGTTCAGCGTGTCGATGCGCGCGCGGAGCGATTTCGCGCGCTCCCCGGCCTCGGCGAGGAGCTCTTCGACGAGGCGCGCCTCCGTCGAAAACCGAGCGAGCGTCGCCTCGTCCCACAACAGCTCGAAGAACCGCGAAGCGTTCGCGTCGGCGAGCGAGGCATCCTTCACCGACACAAACCACCGCTCGAGGTAGCCGAGCGCGCGCTCGATGCGACCCATATCCGCCTCGACGATCGCCGTCTTCATCGGCGGAGCGAGCGACTCGAGCAACAACGATGACGAGAGCTCGGACGAAGCGCTCGGGCTGCCGATCTGGCCGCCGACGAGGAGCGATACTTCTGCGAGTGTGCACGCGATCGCGACGCGATGTCCGCGCGCACGTAGGGCTCGGTAGCCGTCGAGCGACGGGCGTCCTTCGGACGCGTCCGCGGCGGTGCGTCCTTCGCCGCGAACGAGGCTTTCCGCGGTCCAAGTGAGCCACGCCGCGGGCTCGACGGCGTCGTTCAAGTCGTGTCGGCCGAGGACGCCGTGAAGCTCACGGATGTGCTTCATCAGCTCGAGTCGATCCGCGCCGTGCGATCCCGCGAGCGCGGATTGCACGAGGTCGGTCAGGCGGGCCTTCGCTACGCGCCGCTTCACGTTCACCTTGTGGCCCGCGATCGCCGACAAGCGAGCATCGACGTCGTCGAGCGTCGCGAGCTGCGGCGCGAGCGCCGCCAAGATCCCATCGAGCGTCCGCGACTCGGCGCGCGCCGCCTTCATCGCCATTGCGAACGAGCGTGACCACCACGCGGCGATCATCTCTTCGGCGTGGGTCATCGCCTTCGACCACGCGTCTCCCTCTCGGGTCGAGCCGTCGCGCGTCGCGATCTCGGAGAGAACCGCGCGCCGCAGGAGCCCGAGCTCCTTCAGAATCGAGAGGCGCTCCGTCGTGCGGTCCATCATCACCCGCGCAGCTCCGTGGACGTTGCCCTCGTAACTCTGGTCGGTGACGTCGCCGAGGATCTTCGCCTCGGCCGTCGATGCGTAGAGCGCGGCATCCGAGATGAGATCGAGCGCGCGCTCGTGCATCCAGCGCGACGTCGCATGCATCGAGGTCGTTCCGTCTTGGAGCGATCGCGCGAAGCTGACGACCGAATGGACGATCGCGAGCGGGTGCTCGTCGCTCGTGGTTGCGTCGTAGGTCGCGGACATGCCGACGAGCGACGCGCCGCGGGTCGCCTGATCCATGATCCGGCGTGC
Organism: Polyangiaceae bacterium; assembly: GCA_013361525.1. Classification (GTDB taxonomy): domain Bacteria; phylum Myxococcota_A; class Polyangia; order Polyangiales; family Polyangiaceae; genus Xiheicaenibacterium. The sequence goes on from JABFXY010000232.1 coordinate 2,982, forward strand.
GCGCGCGACGTCGGGGGATCCTTCGCGCGCGTGCTCGGCGGCATTCCGCGCGACCGCGAGGAGCGACCGCGCATCGTTCGCGGAGCGAGCGGAAAGGAGCTGCGCTTCGAGCGCGGCGAGCGGGTCGTCTTTCGGCTCGTCCGGCTCCGCAGCAGCGGCCGGTCGAGCGGCCACGGTCGCCGCCACGGGAGCGGGGGCTCGCGGCCGTCGAGAGATCGTCGTGACCGGCGCCGCTTTCGACAGGCACGCATCGAAGATCTCCCGCTCTGTCCGCACGATGGAGAGCTGCCGCTTCTCGACGGGATCCACCTCGCGCTCGAGCAGCTTCGCGGTTTGCTCGGGTGAAGGCCCCGCGAGGAGCAAATGCAACCGGAGCGCCTCGAAGTCGCTGAACGCGGCCTCCGCCTCGCGCTGCGGATTCGCGAAGATGCGATCGAGCATGCACGCCGAGCGCAACAGACCTCCGCAGCGCACGGCCGTGCGCGTCGACACGTAGCGCGTCGGGACGAACGCAGGGTCCGCGCGCCTCGCGGAGGCGATCTCCGCGTCGAAGCGGCCGAGAAGATCCGCTAGCGCATCGCAGAGCTCCGGCGCGACGTAGACGTCCGCGGTCGCGGCTTGCAGGATGTCGAGGTCCTGAATCGTGAGGAGCGCGTCGAACCGCGGCCTTCCGGTGCCGCTCACATTACGACGGAGGACCATGCCGAGCGCGCTCGGATCCGAGAAGCTGCGCGGCACGAAGCCGATGAAAGCGATGCGGTCGACGAACGCGAGCAACGTCTCGCGAGACTGCTCCAGCACCTCGGAGATGTATCGATTGCTCGTCATCAACGCGCACTCGATGCGGCCGCGCGTGATGGTCCCGCCTTGCTTCACCTCTCGCTCTTGGAGGAGGTTCAGCGCGGAGCGCAGCAACATGTCGCGACCGTCGAACACTTCGTCGAGGAACGCGTGCACATTGCCGAGGAGCCCCTCGTCGGTGAAGTGGGTGGTCCGGCCCGTCTCGGTGAGGTTCTTGAAATCGATGGGTCCGATGAGATCGGTCTGCACCGTGCTCTCGGTGATCTGCCGCGCGAAGAGGCTCGCCGAGCCCGACACCTCACAGACGATTCGGCCGAGCACGGCGGAAGCCAGCTGCGACTTCGCGGTGCCCGGCGGGCCGGCGACGAGCACGTGCTCCCGACCGAGCAGCGCGAGCGCGATCTGGCGGAGGATGTCGTCGCGCTCGACGAACGCGCCGCGAAGCTCCTCGAAGAACGCGCGAAAGCGCGTCATGGCAGCTACGAGGCGTGCGTCGTCGGAGGCGGGGGCGGTGGCCATGCGACCGCCGAGCGTAGATTAGATGGATCGCTCGCGCGAGACGGCTTCGGGCTCGGCAGCGATCGGCTCAGTCATGCGCGCCCTTGTCGATCAAAGCGCGCCAATCCTCTCTCGTCTTCGGACCGTCGGACCCGGCGAGCATCACCGACTGCAGATACTTTTGCTGCCCTTCGGTGAGCTCCGAGACGAGCGCGTGAACGGAGCTGCCCGACGGAGATCGACACACGATGCACACGCTCGTGACCACCAGGTGATCGCCGTCGAGGCACGCGTCGACGAGGTACGCGTTCCGCTCGGTCGTGAGCCGCTTCAACTCGCAAGGCGGTTTCCCGACGAGCGGCTCCGACTGCGCCTCCATCGAGACACGGCCTTTGGTGCCGCACGATTGAACCTTGGGCACGTCGGAGATGACGTTGTCCTCACACGCGGCCCCCAGCGACGGTCCGGCCTTGTTCGGGAGCGACCAACCGTCGAGCTTCGACGGCAATCGCGGCTCCTCCCGGGGAAGCGCCGAGCTCGTTTCGTTCGGCGCCGCAGGCTCGGCCTCGATGTCGACGTCGGTCGCAGCAACGTCGCCTACACCTTGCGAACACCCGAGGACAAAGAGCAGGGCCAGCGTTCTCACGAGCTGCATCGTAGCCGAGGCCGCTCGCGTTCCCAGCGTGGTCAGGGCCGATAGACGAAGCCCGGTGCCGCCGTCTCGCTCGCAGCCCGAAACCGCTGGAAACCGCGCTTCGTTCGATCTGCGAGCCCCCGAGCCTCTTCGAAGAGGCTCGTCGCGACGCTGTCCAGCGCCAGCAGGATCTCCCTTCGCTCCTCCTTGCCCCGCGGGTCGTCGACCGCATGCATCGGATGCCCTCGCCCGAGCTGCAGCCCGACGTCGTAGGTCAGCTCGGCGAGCTCGTCGCGCCCGCGAATGTCGTCGATGCGAAGCTCGGTGTAGTGGACGCGCCACGCGTGGACGTAGAAGCCGGAGCCGTCGACCTCCACGTAGCCGAGCAGGCGCTGAGGCCCGCGAGAGAACTTCGCCTGCGCGTCGATGACCCGCGTCGGCGCGTCGCCGCGCACGCAATTGCCGAGCAGCTCGTGCTTCATCTGCTTCTTCTCGAGGATCACGTCGTCGTCCGGCGCGCTGGTCGGGCCCTCGACGCGAACCAGGAACTTCGCCTCGTGCGCGCTGCCGATGCCCATCTTCAGCGCGCCGCCGATCTTGAGCGAGAAGAAGTCGGGGGGCAGCGTCGGGTTTTGCTCCAACATCGCGGCGACGTAACGAGCACGCGCCCGCTCCATCGTCTCGCGCGACCGTGCGTCGAGCGGCTGAATCAGCGACGAGACTTGATCGAGCCACTCCGCAGGCGTGGTGTTGAACCCCTCACGTATGCGGCGCGCAGCCGCCGGCTCGCGTGCGGTGAGGACGGCAGCCGGATCCTCGAGACCCTTCCGATACCCGTCGAGGAACCGCAAAATCGCATACTCCGCGGACGCCTCGTCGGGCGCCGCCAGCCAGATGCTCGTCGCGAAGCGCAGCCAATCGAGCAGCGGCGGGCCTTTGGTCGCGTCGTCGAAGTCGACGAGGCCGAAGCCGTCGTCCGCCACGGCGTACTGCTCGAGGTGCGCGTCGCCGTGCAGATTGACCGTCGGCATCCGCGCGACCTCGTCCGCGTACTCTTTGCAGACGAGGCGCGCGTAAGGCGCCGCGAGGTAGCGGAAGTACGCGAACGGGCTCGACCGCAATCGCTCGAGGAGCTTCGCGCGTTGCGAGAAGAACGCGGGATCGTACGGCACTACCAGCGGGTCCGCGTCGCTCTGGGCGGCGGCGCTCGCGCTCGGCGATCCCTCGAGCGCTTGGTCGTCCGGCGTGCGCCCCGCGGAGCACGCCGCGGCAAATGTGGCCGCGACGATCAGCTCTCGCCCGCGAATGCCGACGCGCCGTGACCGCACCACCCCAAGGATGATCGAAGTTCGCTCGGCTTGCCAAGCGACCAAATGAAGAACGCCCGCTTACAAAAAGCGGGCGTCCTGGGTGCTCGAGCGAGCGCGATCGACTAGCGGTTCGCGATGTGAACCGCTTGCCCCATCGCGTGGGCCGCCGCCTCCATATAGGCCTCACCGAGCGTCGGGTGCGGGTGGATCGTCATCGACACGTCGTCGAGGAACGCGGCCATTTCGAGGGACAACGCGGCCTCACTGATCATCGTGCTGGCCTCGGGGCCGACGATGTGGACGCCGAGAATCTGCTTGGTCTTCTTGTCGGCGACGATCTTCACGAAGCCTTCGGTCTCGTTCATCGCCATGGCCTTGCCGAGCGCGGCGAACGGGAACTTGCCGACGGAGACCTCGTAGCCCTTGGCCCGCGCCTCCGCGTCCGTGAGGCCTGCGGTCGCGATCTCCGGATCGGTGAAGATGGCGCCGGGGATGGTGACCCAATCCATCGCGGCCTTGTGACCGGCGATCACCTCCGCGACGATCTCGCCTTCCTTCGTGGCCTTGTGGGCGAGGAGCGGCGGGCCGCTGACGTCGCCGATGGCGTAGATGGAAGGCACGTTGGTCCGGCCCTGCTTGTCGATGGGGATGAAGCCGCGCTCGTTGACCTGAACGCCGGCCTTGTCCAGACCGAGGTTCTTCGTGCTCGGGCGCATGCCGACGGCGACGAGAACCGTGTCGACGACGGCCGTCTCGCGCTTGCCGTCCTTCTCGAACGCGACCGCGAGCGAGCCGTCGGACTGGCGCTCGTAGCCGAGCGCCTTCGCGCCGACGTGGATGGTGCCGCCGAGCTTGACGATGCGCCGCTCGACCACCTTGGCGCAGTCGGGGTCGGTGCCGGTGAGGATCTGCGGCAACGCCTCGAGCACGGTCAGCTGCGAGCCGAGCTTCTGGTAGACCATGCCGAGCTCGAGGCCGATGATGCCGCCGCCGATGACGAGCATTCGCTTCGGGACGTGGCGCAGGCTCACCGCCTCGCGCGCGCCGATGATCTGCTTGCCGTCGAACTTGAAGGTCGGAAGCTCGATCGTCTGGGCGCCGGTCGCGATGACGATCGCCTTGTCGGCCTTGAACGTCTCGCGCGTGCCGCCCTCACCCGTGACCTCGACGGTGTTGGGGCTCGTCAGGGTGGCGTTGCCCATGACGAGCTCCGCGCCGTTCATCTTGAGGAGGCTTCGCACGCCGCCGGTCAGGCGCTTGACGATGCCTTCTTTCCAGTCTTGCAGCTCGTTCGAGTCGACGGAGAGGCCGGTCACCTTCACGCCGATGCCGCCGTGCTTGACCTTCTCGAAGGTGTGGGCGGCTTGAATGAGCGCCTTCGACGGGATGCAGCCCCAGTTGAGGCAGACGCCGCCGGCGTACTCCTTCTCGATGACGAGGACTTTCTGCTTGAGCTGACCAAGGCGGATGCCACACGGGTAACCGCCGGGGCCGGCGCCGATCACAATCGCGTCGTAGGTCTTCATGGGCGGGCCACGCTTACACCTTGCTGGTTAGGGCCGGAAGGGCTGACCGTCGAGATGCGATGCGCACCGCGTCAGCACGTTCCGTGACGTTTCGGCAAGCGCTTCGTTCGAGAAACGCCGCCACCGAAACACATTCATAAGAATCATTTCGGAACGAAGCTCAAGAAAAGGCCGAGCCTTGAATCCGGTTCGACCCGGGCACAGGTAGCGAACGCATGCTTGCTCGTGCGTGGCTCGCGCTCATCCTGGCGTTCGCATCGGGCTGCCACGGCTTGCCTCCTGAAGGTGGGATGCGCGAGCCGCTCGAGACGTCGCTCCCCGCGGATGCGCAAGGCCACGTCGACGGCGCCATCGAGGCGTCCGATGGAACGACGCTCTACATTCAGGGCTGGCGCGGCGCCGGCCCCGCGGAAGCCGCCGTCCTCGTCGTGCACGGGCTGCGAGATCACGGCGGCCGTTATGCGGATCTCGGCGAGGCGCTCGCTCGTCAGGGCTGGGCCGTCTATGCGCTCGATCTCCGCGGTCACGGCCGATCGCAGGGCCCGCGCGTTTGGGTCGACCATTTCGATCGGTACGTCGCGGACGTCGCGCGCGCGGTCGAGTTCGTTCGCCAAGCCGAGCCCGTCACGCCGCTCGTCGTGTTGGGACAGAGCATGGGCGGCGTCATCGCCGCGCGTTACGCGGAGCACCCCGGTGCGCGGCTCGACGGCCTGATCCTCAGCGCGGCCGCGCTCGACAGCGGCGTCGACGATTTCGAGCGGTGCGGCGCGAACTTCCTCGCGGACGTCGCGCCCTACGATCCGGTCGACCTCGATATGGATGCGTGGTCGCGCGACCGAAAGGTGGTCGACGAAAACCTCCACGACCCGCTCGTGTACCAAGCCGGCGTGCCGATCGCGACGGGTGTCCTGTTGCTCGATGCGGCCGCCACCGCGATGGAGGAGGCGCCGTTCATTCACGTCCCGACGCTGGTCCTCCACGGTGACGCGGACACAATCACTCATCCGGCCGGCAGCCGCCGATTCTTCGATCGGATTCGGTCCTCCAAGAAGACCCTCAAGCTCTACCGAGGTGCCTTTCACGATTTGTGGCACGAGCCGGATCGTGACGAGGTGAAGGCCGACGTGATCGCGTTCGTCGAGGGTCTGGACGCGGATCGAAACGTGATTGCTACGGAGAGCCCCGTTACGAAGGAATGAGGTTTCCGCTATCGTGATGGATCCATGCGCTTTTTCGGCTCGTCTGCGCGTCGATCCTCCACGTTGTTCTGGCTCCTCGCGTCGGCGGCACTGACGCCTGCTTGCTCCTGCGACGGAGAATCCGATTCACCATCCGACGGCGGTGCCGGCGGAGGCACCGGCGGTGACGTCTCGACGACGGGCGGTGCTCCCACCGGTGGCCAGGGCGGCGTCGCCGAAGGTGCCGGCGGTGGCGGGTTCGGCTGCCCTTCCGACATTCTGTGCGCCGGCGAATGTTGCGACACCGGGCAAGAGTGTTTTCTCGATGCTTGTTTGCCCGCTTGCGAGAGCCAAGTTCGCTGTGGCCCCACGGGCGAGACTTGCTGCGATACAGGCGATGTCTGCCTCGACGACGTTTGCACGACGCCGGGCGCGAGCTGCGTCGATTGGACGGATTGCGACGAAGACGAGTTCTGCGAGCCGACGATCAATCAATGTTTGCCGCAACCCGGTGACGACGTCGTCTGCGAGGTCCAGCCGAGCTTCGATCCGGTCACGCCCGAGCTCGAGTGGTCCTGGACGCAATCGCCAATTCAGCCCGCGTTCGTCCAGGTCATCAACATGCCGGTCGTCGTCGATCTCGAAAAGGACGGTACGCCGGACGTCGTCATCGTCACCTCGAACAGCTACACCAGCAGCGGCGCCGCCTACCTGCGCGCGCTGGACGGCGCGACCGGCGCGGAGAAGTGGACCGCGGACGCGGACGTCAACCTCGACGCGAATCGCGTTCAGCCGCGCGGAACCCCCGCCGCGGGTGACCTCGACGGCGACGGCTTCGTCGAGATCGTCTCGCCGAAAATGGGCGGCGGGCTCATCGCGTTCGAGCATGACGGAACCGTGAAATGGACATCGACGCTCGCGAACGGCACACCGTGGACCACGGGCGTCGAGTCCGCGACGGTCGCCATTGCGAACATCGACAACACCGGTTCACCCGAGGTGATCGTCGGTGGCGCCGTCTTCGGTGCGGACGGCGTGCTTCGATTCGACAACGGCGTCCAAGTCGCGTCGCAATCGAACTACGGCGGTGTCAGTATCGCCGCGGATCTGAACGCCGACGGCGACCTCGAGATCGTGAGCGGGCGCCGCGCGTGGAATCCCGACGGTACCCTCCTCTGGGACAACGGCGCCGCCGACGGATATCCCGCCATCGCAAACCTCGACCTCGACGCGGGAAACATCCCGGAGCTCGTGTCGATCGCCGGCGGCACCGTGCGGGTCCATGACGTGGCGACCGGCCAAATCATCGCGAGCCTCACCATGCCGGGGACGGGCGCCGGCGGCCCGCCGACGATTGCCAATTTCGACGACGATCCCTATCCCGAAATCGCGGCCGCCAACGGGACTGCCTATTCGGTCTTCGATTACACGGCGACGCCGGCTCCCGCGCTCTCGGTGAAATGGTCGAGCCCGACGCAGGATGGGTCGTCGAACCGCACCGGCTCCAGCGTCTTCGACTTCCAGGGCGACGGAGCGGCCGAGGTCGTCTACGGCGACGAGTGTTATTTCCGCGTCTACGAGGGCGCGAGCGGGAACGTCGTCTACCAAATCGAGATGTCGACCGCGACCATTCACGAATACCCGGTCGTCGCGGACGTCGACGGCGACAACAACACCGAGGTCGTCGTGGTCGGCAACGATCTCAATCACCTCAATGGGACCGTCAGCTGCCCGTACCCCGACAGTGACGTGAAACACGGCGTCTTCGTGTTCGGCGACCCGAACGACAACTGGGTACGCACGCGACGCATCTGGAACCAGCACGCCTATCACATCGTCAATGTCGACTCCGACGGCTCGATTCCGACGAACGAGCCGCCGAGCTGGGTCGTCCCGCCTGGATTCAACAACTACCGGCAATCCAACCAGGGCGCGGGCGTCTTCAATGCGCCGGATCTGGTCGTGACGCTGGGCGTTTCACTAGAGCCGTGCCCGAATCGAATCGAGCTTCGTGCCATCGTCCAGAATGCCGGAAGCCTCGGCGTGCCTGCGGACGTGAAGGTCGACTTCTACGAAGGTGGGCCTATCGGCAATGGGACGCTGATCGGCAGCGCGACGACGCAAAATGCGCTGTTGCCCGGACAGTTCGAGGTCGTGACGTGGCTCGTCGACGCCGAGGTCTCGAGCCCCGGCGACTATTACGTCGTCGTCGACGGCACGGAGCCGGAGCAGCCGGACAGCGTCAACGAGTGCCTCGAGGACAACAACGCGGCGGCGGTGACCGACGTGAAGTGCCCGGTCGCGACGTGATTGTTTAGTCCGTTGGGACAGCCTAGTGACCGTGCGGCGCGGGCGGCGGAGGATATTTCCTCAGCTCCTCGCGCTGCTCGGCGATGTTCCACGGAAGCGTCGCGTACACGTCGTCGAACACGGAGTCGGCCGCCGGCGCGGGGTGCTTCTCCACCTCGGTGATCGCGGCGCCGATCTCGGCGTTGAGCTCTTTCTCGAGCGCCTCCTCGTCGGCGTCCGACCAGCCCGCGGTCGCGGTGAGCACCGTGCGAAGGCGCGCGAGCGGATCTTTGCGGAGCCAGGCGTCGACCTCTTCCTGTGTGCGGTAGCGGGTCGGGTCGTCGCTCGAGGAGTGAGCGCCGATGCGGTAGGTGACGCACTCGACGTAGCTCGGCCCTTCACCGCGGCGCGCCGCATCGACACATCGCTTGAGCACGTCGTAGACGGCGAGGAAGTCGTTGCCGTCGACGCGATAGGAAGGAACGCCGTATGCGCGGCCTTTGATCGCGAACGTCTCGCTCGCGCTCTGCCGGGCGGCGGGCACGCTGATCGCCCAGTGGTTGTTCTGACAGACCATCACGCAGGGGACCCGAAACACGGCCGCGAAGTTCATCGCGTTGTGGAAGTCGGGCTCGCTCGTGCCGCCGTCACCGACGAAGCCCATGACGACGTTCTTGTCGCCTTTCATCTTCGCGGCCCACGCGGCGCCGACCGCCTGCGGGAGCTGCGTCGCGATGCAGCTCGACCACGAGACCTGGTTCACGCTGCGCGACGCCATATGCGACGGCTGCATGCGGCCTTTGAGATCGTCGTATGCGTTGCCGAAGATCTGCGCGATGTACTTCGCGATCGGGAAGCCGCGCACGAGCATGATCGAGCTCTCGCGCAACGCTTGGAACACCCAGTCCTCACGCGCGAGGACGAGGCCCGCCGCGATGGGCGTCACCTCTTGCCCGGTGCACGTGCCGTAGAAGCCGATGCGACCCTGCCGCTGCAGGAGCATCATCCGCGCATCGAGGACACGCAGCCGCTTGATCTCGCGGTACGCGCGCCGAAGGACGTCGGTGTCGATCTTCGGATCGTGCTCCGGGTCGATCGAGCCGTCGTCCCGAAGGACGCGATAGAGCTGCGTGTCGTCGGCGGGTGCGGCGCTCATGGCGCCGACTGATAGCACGCACTCCTCAGGGGTGGCAGAAGCCGACGCCTGCGATGCCGCTGTCGAAGGAGTTGGTGTCGCAGAGCTGGCCATCCGGGCATCCACCGAGGCCCGGTTCGGTGCCGGGCGCAGCATCGGCCTGGCAGAGGAAACGACACACTGCGTCTTCTTCGCCGCCGATGCAGATCGCGCTGTCCTGGCAGTCGTTGAGGTACATGCACGGCGCGCCGTCGGCCAGATCGTCACCCGTGTAACAGGCGGTGATCGGGCCGGTCTGCAGGTAGCAGTTCTCGTCGGGCGGGCAGCTGTCGGGCGTGAAGAGGTCGCACGAGGCCGCGAACGAGCACGCCATGAAGGTGTAGCCGGTGGGCTGCTCGTCCTGATCGAGCAGCTGGACCTCGACGCTGCAATCGCCGCTGCCGCACGACGTCGCGTCGCCCGGGCAGCAGAACGGCGTGCAGGTGTTGCCGACGCAGGTGAGGTGCGCCGCGCAATCCGGGCTGCTGTTGCACGACTCGCCGATGGCTTTGAGGCCGTTCTGGGTCACGCAGACCGTGGTCGGCTCGAAGGCCGAGTTCTTCGGATCGGCATCACCGACGTCGCAGGTGTCGGTCGCGACGGGACAGTTCTGCAAGTACAGGTCGCACGCGCCGATCGGCACGTTGAGGCCGGGATCGTTGCATTCGGAGAGACCGCCTCCGCTGCCGTTGCCGCCGTCCGAGGTCGACGCACCATTGCCGCCGTCGTTGGTCGTCGCGCCGTTGCCGCCGTCGGCGTTCGCGCCTTGCCCGTCGCCGCCGTCGCTGCTGCCGCCGCTGCCTCCGCCGCCGGACGAGCTGTCACCACACGCGGAAAGCAACACGAGAAGGGCGAGATGAGCCGATCCGACGAGCCGAAGCGTTTGCATGGGACGACCTCTAGGCGGCAAAGCGAAAGGAATGAGCGACGTGATCGCGAGCCGTACGACGCGCGCGCGCGCACGGCTCGACGTCGAGTGTATCAATCGCGCGGACCGGGAGGTAGCGGTGCGGGCGCGTCTTCTTCGTCTTCCGGGTCCTCCCGGGTCCAGTCCCGGAGGGTGAAGATGTGGAGCGCGATGAGGGCGACTCCCAGGACGACCTCGATTCGGCCGAGCATTTCGGCCTTTTTGTGCGTCGCTTCGAGCTGGGCCCCCAGCTCCCCTTCGCCGCGGCGGGCGCCGACAGCGTGGAGGTCGTTGATCGTCGGGCTGATGCTCATGCCCATGTAGGTGGCGGCCCCGGCGAGCCCGATGGCCGCCAGGCGACGCAGCCGGGCGGAGATCCGCGGGCGCTCGCGGCGGGTGAGGTATGTCCGAACGACCTCCGCGCCGAGCGCGACACACGACGCGGCGATGGCGAGCTTGTCGAAGCGCGCGAACGCGGCGCCCATCGCGTTGCCGGAGAACGGCGCGGGGGCGAGCGCGAAGACCGCGGGTGCAGCGCAGGCGCCGAGCGCCACCATGCCGCCGACCACGAGACCGGCCGCGAGGATGCCGACCGTCGCTGCCACGCGATCGATGATGGACGAGCGCGCGCGGCGGATGTCGTCGGCGGAAGGCTCGAGGTCCTTTTCGGAGAACGTCTCGCTCATGCCCTCGCTCCTTCGAGCAAACGGAGCGCGGCGTCGACAGCGGACGGCTCGGCGCGGTCCGGATCTCCCTTCATGGCGACGAGGAGCGGCTTCGCCTCCGACAGGCGCGCGCGCCCTGCGGCCGAGACCGCCAGCGTGCGACGCTCGAAGGTCTTCGCGCGGAGCTCCCCGAGGATGTGCTTCTTGGCGCGATCATCGCCGAACCGCGCGAGGGCGACCCGGGCCTGCCATACGAACGGGTCGCGTGTCAGACCGAGGAGCCCTCCGAAGGCGCGCCGGCGCAGCGCGGGGATGACGCGCTCGAGCTTGCGCTCGGCGGCGAGCTCGATGGCCGCCGCCGTGTCCTCGGGCTCTTCACCTTTCGTTTTGCCTTCGGCGATCGAAGCGATGATGTCGTCGCCGTCCGGCAAACCGGCGGTCGCGACGATCACCGCTGCGACCGCGCGGACGTCGAACGACGCGTGATCGAGGCTCGCTTTGGCGCGATCGAGAATCACCTCTTCGACCACGCCGCCTTCGTCGGCCGTCACCTCTTCGGCCATCCGGAAGGCGACGTGGGCGACGCGCGGATCGGCGTCTTGCGTCGCTCGAACCAGCGCAGCCACGATCGCCGGGCGGTCGCGCGAAACGCGCGGGAACGCCATCACCGCTTGGAAACGCACCTCGGGTCGCTCGTCGGAGAGCGCGCGCTCGAGACGGTTCTGCGCGCGTGCGTCGCCGATTTCACCGAGGGCCTGGATGGCCATCTGGCGAACGATCTGGTGCTCGTCCTCGACCGCGACGAGCAGCGCCGCGAGCGACTCTTTCGCGGAGACGGCGCCGAGCCCTTCGGCGGCGCTCGATCGAACGAGCGCGTTCGTGTCGTCTTTGAGCGCTTTCTCGAGCGCCGCGACGACGCGCGCACGATCTGCATCCACGTGCGCGACGAGATCTTTCGACGCCGAGACCCGCACCTGGACTTTCGTGTCGCCGATGTCGCGAAGCGCCGCTTCGAGCGTTCTGGGAAGGGGTGCGTAGAACATGATCTCCTCGCGACGCTCCCCGACGCGTGCAGTCGTCGCGCCGTCAGGAGCGGGCGGCGGTCACTTTGCCTCGTCGTCGTCCAGCGTGCACGACGACGGCGGATCCGCCGGAGGCTGGAACACGGCGTCGCTCGCGACGAAACACACGCCGGAGCCGCGCAGCTCGTTCTCGAGGTCGATCGCCACGGCGCGCCGATCGGTCGGGAGCGCGCAGACGTAGCCGTCGCGGCAATCGTCGTTGGTCTCGCAAGCGATCATGCAGAACGTTCGCTCGAAGCGCGGCCACCGCGGGTCGGTGCCGACGTCGGCGTTCGCGCAAGCCGGATCGATCTCCTGGCCGAAGCCGACGCACACCGAGTTGTCGGGGCACGCATCGGGCTCGCACCCGAAAATGGTGCAGTAGCCGTCTGGCTGGCTCGTGTCGCACAGGCGGTCGCCTTGGGCGGAGCAGTCGACCGACGTCACGCACTCGTCCCCGATTTCGGGACGACAACCCATCGCGAAGAGCACAACAAGGACGGTTGTCGGGAGCAGGGTTCGCATGGGCGGGGATTGAGACGCACAAGGAGCGCCCCAAAGGGACGCTGGACACTAGCAGCACGGACAAACGGTGTGCTAGAGGAACGCGCCCCGTTTCAACTGGCGAACCAGCCTGCGGGGATGAGTGAATTCGCTGGGAGACGCCGGCGAGGAGACGACATGGCGACGTACATCACCGACGACTGCATCAACTGCGGCGCCTGCGAGCCAGAGTGCCCGAATGAAGCCATCAGCGAGGGCGACGAGATCTACGTGATCGACCCCGAGCTGTGCACGGAGTGCGTCGGGTTCCACGACCATGAAGCTTGCCAAGCCGTGTGCCCGGTCGAGTGCTGCTTGCCCGACCCGAAGCACCCGGAAACGGAAGCGCAGCTCATCGAGCGCGCCCAGCGTCTGCACCCGGACGATTCCGAGCTCCAGACGCGCGCCTCCAACAACGACTATCCCTCGCGCTTCCGGAAGTAGCGTGCGACGCGGGTGGCCGGCGCTGGTGATCGGCGCAGCGACGGCCACGTCGGGCTGTGCGGGGTCGACGCCCCTCATGCACCCTGCGCACACGCTTTCGCCCGGCCGCGTCTCGATGGGCGCGGGTGTCGCGGGGCACATCGGCGCGCTCGATGCCGCCGAGGTCACCACCGACGACAAGACCGAGCCGGTGCTCGAAGACTTCGCCGTTGCGCCTGGCGTTGCGCCGTGGGCCGCCGGGCGAATCGGCATCGAAGGCGACAACGAGGCGGGCCTCACCTACGCCGGCCGCTCTTTTCGGCTCGATTTCCGGCACGCGTTCAACATCGAGCCTCTCTGGCTTTCGATCGGCGCCGGCGGTTCCGCCCTCATTCCGCGCAGGCGCGACAGCGACTCGGACCTCGGCAGCGCCTACGGCGGAGGCTTCGACGTCCCCGTCCTCTTCGGCTGGGTGAGCGACGCCGAGCTCTACTCGGTCTGGTTCGGGCCGCGCGGCGGCTTCGAGTACCTCCAAGGGGAGGTGCTCGAGTCGGAGGTCTTCGCCTCCGGGCGGGACGACACCTTCATCCCCTTCTCGGGCAAGCACGGTTTCGTCGGCGGCCTCCTGGGCGCACGGGTGGGCTTCCGCTCGTTCCACGTCGCGCTGGAGCTCGATGTGGCCTACCACTTCGCAGACGGAACGTTTGGCGAGGGTGGCGGTTTTGACGCATCGCTCGGGCAGCTCACCATCAGCCCTGCCGGTGCGCTTCTTCTCACTCTTTGATAGGCTGTCGGCCATGCATTCGTGGCCTCGCGCGGTCGGTCGTTTACCGCGCGCTTTCGCGCTTTCGCTCGCGCCGGTGGTCCTCGCCGCGTGCGCCGAGGACGCTCCGGACGACGCGTCGCCGGATGACGATCTCGACAAGAGCGCGTTGCACGGCTGGGTGGTGATCGAGCGCGCGGAAGGCGACGGCCGCGTTCGCACGAGCGTGTCCGCGAAGTTCCTCCAGGTCGGCCGCGTCGGGTCGCTGCAATCGGAGATCGGCGAGCGCGACTCCTCGAGCCAGACCTTCGCCACCGCCGCTAGCCTCGTAGGCGGTCGCGTGAACGTGCCGGCGGTCGGTGATTGCGTGCCGCTCGGCAGCCTCGAAGAGACGGCGAGCGAGCACCCCGGTGTCTCGATCGATCTCGTCGACGTCGGCGACGTCACGTTGCAAATCCAAGAGCCCGATGCCGGCCACGCGGAGGAGCGGACGACGCGCCTGTCGCTTTCACCGCGCGCGTTCCCGGACATCGGCGACCTCGTCTCGGGCGTGTTCTACACGTCACCCGACGCTTCCGTCGGCCTGCCGGTCCCTGCCGAGTACGAAATCGGCGGCACCGGTTCGACCTCCGTCGACGCCTTCTTGATCGACGTGCGCGCGCCGGAAGCGCCGCGCAATCTCGTCGTCGCAGGTGTGCTCGCCGACGACGAAGAGGGCGCATCCGCAGGCCTTCCGCCCATCACCGTCGCGAGCGGCGCCGACATCGAAATCGGGTGGCGCTCGCTCCAGCCTGGCGTCTCGTCGCAGGACGTCTCGTCCGCGGGTGGTCTCATCTTCGTCGACGTCCGCTCCGAAGGTGATGCCGACTCGTTTGCGCATCGCTGTACCTTCCCCGATGGCGGCGCCGCCGTACTTCCGAGCGGCGTCCTTCATCCGCGCGCGACGGCAGCATCGCTCACCATCCATCGCCTCGCCGAGCGATCCTCGACGATGCGCGGGATGGAGGATGCGCACGGCGCGACCGTCGTGTTCGATCTCTCGCGCACCGTTCGCCTCGACGTGACGCACGGTGCAGCGCCGCACAGTGCAGCGCCGCACAGTGCGGCACCGCGGGATGCCGCAGGTGCCATCGTCGCGAGCGACGCGCAGCCCTGATCGGCATGCTCACGTGACCTCCCGCGACAGCGCGCACGAGCCTGTCGAAGGTGAACCCTCCAGCGTCGACGTCGCGCGTGCTCTCGAGCATGCGCGGCTGCTCGAGGAGGCATGCGACTTCCGGGGCGCCGCGCATGCTGCGCTCCAAGGCCGAGCCCCCGTCCTCGCAGCGCGGCTCGCGGCGCTCGCCGGCGACGAGGCGACGCTCGGCATCGTGGAAGAAGCGCTCGCCATCGAAGGCCCGGACGCCCTCTCCCGCGCGGGCGCGGACCTCGCGGCGCGCGGCCATTGGTCGTTCGCAGGGCGCTTGCTCGAGCGCAGCGGTGCCTTCGTCGACGCGGGCAACGCGTACGCGAAAGGCGGCGAGCCGGCGCTCGCAGCGCTCGCGTTCGAGCAAGGTGGGAAACCCGCCGAAGGTGCGAAGGCGCTCGAGCGAGCGCTCCGCGACGATGCGCAAGCGGATCATCTTCGCCGAGCGCTCGCCGAGCTGCTCCTTCGTCACGGCAAGAACGAAGGTGCGGTCAAAGCGCTCCAACAGATGCGGCCCGGCGCCGAGCGCGATCGGGCGCTGCCGCTGCTCGCACGATCGCTGAAGGCCATCGGTCTATTCGAAGCGGCGGCGCAGGTCGAAGCCGAGGCGCAAGACAAAGCCGTCGACTCGAGCGATCTGGTGCCGAGCAGCCGCGACTCGTCGAAGCCTGGAGAGCCGGGCGCCGTGTTGTTCGGGCGTTACGAGGTCGTTCGCGAGCTGAAGAAGACGCCGCACGCGCACGTGTTCGAGGCGACGGATCGACTCGCCGCGCGCAAGGTCGCGGTGAAGGTTCTCGCGGCGTCCGCGCGTGGGACCGGTCGTGACGCGTTCCTCCGGTTCGAGCGTGAGGCGCGGGCGCTACAGAGCCTGAGGCACCCGACGATCGTCGGCATCTACGACTTCGTCCCCGACGGCCCCGCCATGGTTCTCGAATGGATGAGCGGCGGCAGCCTCGCCGATCTCATGCGACGCGAAGTGTTCGCTCCGGCGCGGGCCGTCGAGATCGCGAACGCGACGCTCGCGGCGCTCGCGCAAGCGCACACCGTCGGCATCCTTCACCGCGACGTGAAGCCGAGCAACGTGCTCTTCGACGACATCGGCACGCCCAAGCTCAGCGACTTCGGCGCAGCCCACCTCGGTGACATGTCGACGACCGTCACGGCCGGCGCGATCGGAACGTTTTCGTACATGTCGCCGGAGCAGCGCCGCGGCCAAGCCGCGGGCGTGCGCAGCGACATCTACGCGGTCGGTGCGTTGCTCTACGAGATGTTGACGGGTGAGCCCGCGGAGCCGCTCAAAGAAGCGGCGTTCCTCGAGCGCCCGCCGTCCGCGTATCACGTCGATCTCACCGAGCGACATGACGCGATCCTCGCGCCTTTTCTTGCGGAGGACGCGCTCGCCCGGCCACCCGACGCATCTTCCGCGCGCAAGCTCCTCGAGAGTGTGCGTTGGTCTGCGCGCGTGCTTCCGCGCGAAGGCCCCGCGTCACGACGCTCCAGCAACCGACCGCCTCCGAACGTCGCGACACGCGTCGTTCCGCCGCTCGACGTCGGTGATGGGCGAGATCTCGATCACCTCTTCTTCGACACCGTGACGGAGCGCAACGTCGTCATCGTGCCGCTCGACGAAGCGTCGCTCGAACGCTTTCGGGCTTGGTCGAAGGTGCTTCATCCGTCGGTCGCCGCGGTTCTTCGCGCATCCACGTCCGACGCGGAGCTCTGGCTCGAATCGCCGCGTGGTCGTTGTCTCGCCGACAGCGACGAGCCTCTCTCACCTCCGGAGCTCGGCCAGCTTCGCGATGCGCTCTCGTCGCTCCACCGCGTCGGCACGTTCCACGGCTCGGTCGATCGCGAGCACGTGTATCGCACCGACGACGGCGTCTTTCTCGCGAGCCCGCGCGACATCCACAAGGCCGGATCGGCGATCGACGACCTTCGCGCGTTCGAGCGCCTGGCCTGAGGTTGGTTGCTCTCCGGTGGACCCAGCTGAGCGCCGGGTTGATGCCCCGAAGCAGCCAGAAAAATCTTTCGATGTTACCCGATTCGACCTCACGAAATGGCTAGCTCGTGAGCTATGTGCAGCGCGTCGGGCGTCTAACTTCTACCGACCGAATACCCCGAACCTGATCGGGCGATTTGCCACAGTCACGTTCCTCGGGCCCAAGGTTGTGGCGCGAATGGAACCTTCCCGTGTCGCCGTCGACGCGCCGGGAGGGATCCATGCGCTGCGCCTCGGCGCGCCCTCCCCTGGGCATCTGAAGATCCATCGAGGACCGGCAACCTCGCTCGTTCGTACGCGCCTCGGGCTCGTCCCGTCGCGCTCCTGTTGTGAGCGGCTCGACACGACAAACGCCGTGTCGAGCCCTGAGAACCGACCCGAAGGAGGTCTTTCATGCGCATGATCATTGGTTCGCTCGCCGCCCTCGTTCTCTGCGCCGCTTGTGGCGACCCCGAGCCGGCGAAGACGTCCGACGACGTGGCCGCCGAAACGACGGCAACCGCGACCAGCACCGCCCCCGACATGCCCGCCGAGCCCGTCGCGACGGCCGCCCCGACCGAGACGGCCCAGACGGCCGCGCCGCCCCCCGTCGAGGAGGCGCCCGCTCTCGTGTTCGAGGGCATCAAGCTCAAGCCCACCAAGCCCGCCAAGGTGAAGGTCATCGAGGTCAAGCCGGACGGAGCAGTCGTCGCCGACGGCAAGACGATCGCGACGTTCGCGAAGAACGAGATTCGCGACGAGGCAGGCTCCGCCGTGTTCAAGGTCGCGAAGGACGGCACGGTCGAGGCCCCCGGCAAGGCGGGCGCGGCGAAGTTCAACGAGACCGACGACCTCACCACGCCCGACAGCAAGCTCACGGTCGGCAAG
Source organism: Polyangiaceae bacterium (assembly GCA_013361525.1). GTDB lineage: Bacteria > Myxococcota_A > Polyangia > Polyangiales > Polyangiaceae > Xiheicaenibacterium. Next base: position 20,806 of record JABFXY010000232.1, read on the forward strand.
GACGGTGCGGTCAGCTTCGAGAAGACGGGCGGCAAGCCGGAGAAGGCGCCGTTCAAGATCGAGGGCCTCACCGACAAGAACCGGCGCGCGGCCGTTCTTCTCACGATGTACCTGATGTCGACGTCGTCCTCTCCGGGCGGCGCTTCGACGACGCCGGCTTCGGGCCCTGCAGCGACGCCGGCCGGCGGCGCCAAGGACGCGAAGGCCCCGGCACCTGCGACGACGGGGAAAGAGCAGCCGAAGAAGTAGTCGGCGCTCGCGAGGCCACTTCGATCGCGCGCCGCGACGCGCTTCGGAGTGGCCTCGTTTTTT
>JABFXY010000015.1 GCA_013361525.1 Polyangiaceae bacterium
TCGAAGCCATTCAGATCCATGCCGATGGCTGCGAGCACCTCATCCCCAAATCGCTCTCGCTCTTTGGCTCGCAGCTCCTCGGCCTCGAACCATATGGCGACGCCGTAAAGTGCCTCGAGAAACTTCGGCGCGAACAGCTCCTGAATCCGCTTCGGATCCCCGGCGGCGCTGCATCCGAGCGTCCGCGCGACCCTGACGATATCCATGGTGGCTCTCCGGACGCGGACACGAAACAGCGCACGCATGTCGACGCGAGAGCCATCGCGCGTCGTGAGGGCGTCGCGCCCGAGGGCCTCCACGGCGACGGAATGCATCGAAACGTTCATCTCTTCTGCGAGATGGATCAGCGGGAACACCAGCGTCGTTCGGAAGCTGACCAATGGCTCCGGGTGCCCGATCCTGTTGACCAGGAGAACCGCATCCGGCGGAACACGCCGTCGGCATCCGACGAGCAGTAATCCCCAAACCGCCACGGTGAAGATGCCGACGACGCAGCCGAAGAGGGCTATGGCATGAGTCACGTTCCCATCCCCGGTGCGTTGCGGCTGTGTGGGCGACGAGCGCTCAAGGGGGGTCGCCGCCTCAATCGCTCACGGGGTCGGCTCGCAAGCCGGCTCGTTATTGAAGTTGAAGGTGCAGTCCATGTCGTTCGGACATGCATCGAAGGGGCAGCCGATCACGCAGCGCCCGACCTCTGCGTTGCAATAGACCTCGCCCGGCTCCGTATCGGGACACGTAGGCCCATCCGCGGTGCATTCGACGCTGCAGTAACCGACGGTCGTCGGGAAGCCTTCGAGGAAGGTGCACACGTAGGTGCGGCCTTCGAACGATGGGCACTCGTCCGTGCATTCCATGCCCATCGGCTCGGTGTCCGAGACCGGCGCTCCGCCCATTCCGCCTTGGGAGGTGTCGCCGCCCTGCGAAGGCTCGCCGCCCTGGGAGACGTCGCCGCCGTTGCCACCTTGGGCCGGGCTGCCGCCGTCGGCGCTGCCGCCATTGCCGCCGGCGGCCCCACTGCCGGTGTCGTCACCGCACGCGACGGTTCCGAAGGTCGAGAGTGCAAACATCGGCGCAATGAAGAAAATGGAGCGCATGGCAATTCTCCTTAAGAGGGTGTCGATGACGACGTATCGCGGTCTGCCATAGCAGAGCCGAAGAGCCGCAGGCGTCGGCAACGTGCTCGGACAACACGACGCTGGCTTTCAAGGCGCGCATGGATCCTCGGGGAGCGGCTCGGCGCACGGCGCCCAGCCTATGTCGCACCGACATCGAGTCGCCGTCGCCTCGAATGTGTATGGCGAGTCGGGTTTGCTGTCTTCCACGATCAGCGCGAAACGCTCCGCGTCGCAAGGATCGGCGCGCAGCTCGAGCGTGATGGTCTCGCGCCACGGGTCTCCGCCGCATTCCACGGACGTGCTGCCGCCGTGGCTGTCCGCGATGATCCTGAAAACCGATTCGGCATTTTCGAGGATCTCGTAATCAGAATTGCGAAAGCACGCCTTCGCATCGCCGTTGGGGATCGTGAGCATGTAGTGCAGCGCGGACCCATTGCACCCTTCCACCGCATCGAAGAAGAACAACGAGCCGAAGGGGGAGCCATCGGAGGTCTCGAGCCGGAACGTGCCCCGCGTGATGTCCGAGCACGCAGGTCCCGGTCCGCAGATCCCCGTGCTCGAGCTCGACGTTTCGCCTCCGCCGGCTCCGCCTTCACCCGAGCCACCCTCGCCGTCCAGCGTCGTTCGCGCTCCACAGCCGATGCAACCGGCGCACACCAGCAAGAGCAGGGATGAGAGAGAGCCGTGAGGCATGGCGCTCGCGTAGGCTATGTCCGTCGCGCCGGCCGAGGCGCACAAATCCGCCGTCCTGCGGCGTGACGCGTGGGCTAGAGAGTGGTCTCATTCGGTACCGACGATGCCGACGTACAGGACCGACGATCGGCCGCATTGCTCTCGTTGCACGACGGCGCTCGCTCAGGAGGATGCGTTCTTCTCCACGAGCGGGCAGTTGCTTTGCCGTATATGCGCCAACGTCGCTCAGCTCGCCGAGACCGAACGACGAATCGAGATCGACGCAGCGCCGCTGTTGGTGCCCGGTCGCGCTTGGAACAAGCGCGGTTATTGGGCACTTGCGCCGACCGTCCTCGTCACGGTCGGATGTGTGGTCCAGCTGCTCGAGCACCTGGTCACCGGCGGAAGTTGCTCCGAGCTCGCCTGCTTGGGCCTCGTGCTTCTACCGTGGTTCGGCATGGCTCTATCGATACCTTGCGGAGTCGCGGCGGTGCTCCTCGTTCCGGAACGGCACCGGCTCAGGGTGGCGCTCATCTCTGTCGGTGCGTTCGCCCTGATGCTCGGGACGTGCGCCGCCCCATTGATGTGAATGACGACGAGCCGGGCCCCGGAGACCGACGCCCTCAGGCGGCCCGGGCGACGCGTTGCACGCCACCGAGGCTCGCGCTGTAAAAGGCGTCGAGCTTGTCGACGACCTGGGCGAAGAACGGCTCGCGATCGTAGAGATCGATGTGCGTCGCGCCGTCGATGATGAACAGCTCGGCGGGAGGCATCGCCTTCGACACGGCGAGCTCGCTGAAATATCGAGTGTCGGCGTCGTTGCCGGCGATCATCAGAAGCGGCCGCGGGCCGAGCATGTGAATCCCGTCGTATGAGGAAAATTGGGCGATCCGATCGACGCTTCGGAATAGAAACAGGTTCGGCGAATGAGGGTGTTGCGCGCGCGGCGTCCGGTAGTACTCGTAACCTTCCGCGTAGAGATCGGGCGTCTTGTCGGTGATCTCGGCTCGTGAATTGGGGACGATGGGGTCGAGCCGTGGCGGCTTCCCCGCCGCTTCGTCGTTTCGAGCTTTGGCCGACTCCTCGAGCATCTGGTGTAGGGCGCGTTCGTTCGAGGTTCCACCGAGGCCCTCCCGGTACAACATGCCCATGTCTGCCGCGCTGACGGTTCCAATCGCCTTGATGCGCAAATCCGTTTGGGCGGCGTAAGGCACATATCCTCCCGAGGCGCAGATGCCCAACGCCCCGACCCGATTCGGGTCGACGGATGCGAGCGTACAAAGGTGGGTCACCGCGCTCTTGATGTCTTCCGCGCGAGCGAACGGGTCTTCCAAGAAGCGAGGTGCACCACCGCTCTCGCCCTGGTACCGAGCGTCGAACGTCAACACCACGAACCCGCGCTCGGAGAGGGCCTCGGCATATTTGCCGGCAGTTTGCTCCTTCACGCCGCCGAACGGATGGCTCACCACCACGCCGGCGCGCCTGTCACCCTTCTTGTGGTCGTCGGGAACATATAAATGCCCCGCCATGGGGATATCGTCGCTCTTGAACGTCACGTTCGTTCTCATGGCGTCTCCTCGCTGCGCCGACCGACGACGCGAAGCCCTCGGCCCACCATCCTCCCAGCGCTACAAGGATCGTTCCTGCGAGAGGCGCGACGTTATCCAGGAAAGAAACAAGCCACTTGATGCTGTGGATTGTCTCTCACGCTCCGAAGCGTCGGCGTCTCGACATCACATTTCCCTCGCTCCGCCCGAGGACACCTCGGGTGGAACGCGCAGCCCGGCGGCGGGGCATGCGCGCTCGGCGGCTCGCCCGCGAGGGCAAGATGTTTCCGGCCACCCTCGGGCCGATCGATCTCGGGTGATGCCTCGAACAGCGCGCGCGTATACGGGTGCAGTCGCCGTTCGGCGACGTCGTGGCTTGGACCGATTTCGACGATTTTGCCGAGATAAAGTACGGCCATCCGGTGGCTCACGAGCTCCACCACGCGAAGATCGTGCGAAATGAACAAGTAGGCGACGTTCTCGTCGTCCTGAATCTCCGACAGCAGATTCAGGATCTGCGCCTGCACCGAGACATCGAGCGCGCTCGTCGGCTCGTCGCAGACGACGAAGTCGGGCTTGACCGCGAGGGCGCGCGCGATGGCAATTCGCTGGCGCTGGCCGCCGCTGAGCTCGTTCGGATACCGGTCCATGAAATCGCCGCCGAGGCCGACGCGCGCGAGCATCTCGGTCGTTCGTGCCTCGAGCTCGGAGCCCTTCGCCAGGCGAAACAGCTCGAGCCCTTCTCCGACGATCTGGCGCACCGTCATTCGGGGGTTGAGCGACGAATACGGATCTTGAAAGACGATCTGCATTCGGCGCCGGTGTTTGCGCATCTGGTCGTCGCTCAGGCGCGTAATGTCGACACCGTCGAAGAGGATGCGTCCGTACGTCGGCTCGATGAGGCGCAGGATCGTCTTGCCGAGCGTCGACTTTCCCGAGCCCGATTCGCCCACGATGCCGAGCGTCTCACCCCGTTTGAGCGAAAATGTGACGCCCGACAAGGCATGCGCGAGCTCCTTTTTCCTTCCGAGGAGGCCTCGACGCAGGGTGTAGACCTTCGCGAGCTCGTCGACGCGAACGACGGCTGGTTGTTTCTCTTTCGCGAGATCGACGTCTTGGGTCACGCCGCGCCTCGCTCATCCTCGTCGGACGCTTCATCGGCGCCGGCATAGAGGAAGCAGCGCACGGTGCCCTCGTCGTGCGGATAGAGCGGCGGTCGCTCGGTCGTGCAGCGATCGAACACGCGTGGGCAGCGCGGTGCGAAGCGGCAACCCGGGGGAAGGTCGTCGAAGCGCGGCGGCGCGCCGCCGAGCACGGGCAGTCGGGGGCCGGGCGCGCCGAGCTTTCGAGCGGCGTGCGCCGAAGGATTCGGGATCGAGGCGATGAGCGCTTGGGTGTACGGGTGCGCGGGCGCTCGCACGAGGCTCTCGGTTGCGCGCTCTTCGACGACCTGGCCGGCATACATGACGACGACGCGATCGGTCACCTCCGCGACGGTCGCGAGATCGTGCGAGACGAGGACGACGCCCATCTTTCGCGCTTCGCGCTCTTGCATGACGACATCCAGGATCTGCGCCTCGAGGGTTCGATCGAGAGACGACGTCGGCTCGTCCGCGATGAGCAGGGCCGGCTGCGCGACGAGGGCCATGGCGAGAAGGGCGCGCTGCTTCATGCCGCCCGAGAGCTCGTGCGGATAGCTGCCGAAGGCACGGCTCGGTGACGGCATACCCACTTTGCCGAGCCAATGCTCGGCGAGCGCTCGCGCTTCCTTGGAGGAGAGATCGCGATGTAGGCGGACCGCTTCGACGATCTGTGAGCCGATCGTGTAAACCGGATTGAGCGCCGTGGACGGCTCTTGGAACACCATTGCGATCCGCGCGCCGCGGATGCGACGCATTTCGCGATCGCGAAGCGTCACGAGATCTCGATTGTCGAATTGGATCGATCCCCGATCGATGCGCGCCCCGGGAGGAAGCAGGCCGATGACCGAAAACGCGGTAAGGCTTTTTCCGCTGCCCGATTCCCCGACGAGGGCGACCGCGCTCTCCTCGGGGACCGAAAACGAAACGCCGTCGACGATGGTCGTCGTGCCCTGAGGCCCGCGGACGCAAACGACGAGCTTTCGGACGTCGAGGAGCGCCACGCTAGCCTCCGGCTTTCGCTTTCGGGGCTGCGTCTTCGACCTCCGGCCGGCTGAGATAAAGCTCGAGCTTCGGACCGTTGGACGATCGCGCCAGCGTAACGAGCCGCGCGCCGACCGGATCGGCGCCGCCGGCCATCAGGGCGAGGCCGTGACCGACGCCGCGCTGCTCGGCGACGAGCGCAGTCACGTCGATGCGAAGGGGTGTGCGGCGTGCCGGCGGGACACGCGCTGCGCCGATCGAAAGGCCGAGCGACGGCGTCCGAGCCCAGCTCACGTTCTCCTTCGACCAGTTGGTGAGGATCGGCGCGACATCGATGTCGATCGGCGCCGTCGGGCCCGGCGCACTGGGCTCCGGATCGACTACGAGAAACGCGCCGTCGACGACGATGTCGTTCGTCACGTCGGCGTCGAACCCGAGCAGCACGACGATGTCACCGGACGCGTTCGACCCGAACGCGGTGACGCGCGCATCTTTCGGGACCTCGCGCGACGAAAGGACGACGACGTCGCGCGCGAGCAAAACGACGCGACGGCTCCCGACCGAGACGACGTTTTCACTCGGCGGCCGGCACCGACCGACGATGCACGCATCGCTCTCGGGGCAGTCGGCGCCCGCTTCGACCGGGGAGCAAGGCGCCGACGACTGCGCGCACGAAGCCGTGAGGAGCGCGAGCGCAGCCGCGTAGCGAACGGAGGTCATCGAGGCCGAGCAAGATAGCATCACGAGGGCGGCAAAACCCGCGGCAGCCATTTGTCGAAGGTCTGCTTCACCGTGGCGTCGTGCGCGCGGGGAAGGCTCGGTAGCGGGTCGAGCTCGCGGAGCGTGCCCTCCTCGGCAGGGTGGGCCTTCACGGCTTTGTCGAACGTCTTCCGAAAGTGGTCGAAGTTGCGATCCCAGGTCGTGGTTTGCCAGGTCACGACGACGTGCGTCTTCGGCGGCGCCGATCCGAGCGCTTCGGCGAGCGGCCCGGCCATGCACGTGTCGATCGACATCACCGCGAGCGGCGGCTTCTCCGCGTTGACCGCGGCGATGATGCCTCCTTTGTCGCTGCAACCCGCCCCCGAGTGACCGAGCACGACGATCCGACTTTCGTCGACGCCGGCCTTGTCTCCGAGGTTTTCGAGCACCTGCCGAACGAATTTGTCGTGGTCGAAGATCGGAAAGCTCGAGCCGCCGCTCACGGCGTCTTTCTCGACCGATCCGGGCCCAGCCACGATCGATGGGGGTATCGTGCCGGCTTCGATCAGCGCCTGTGCGATCAGGCGAACATCTCCCTCGTTGCCGCCGCCGATCCATCGATGCGGGATCAGATCGCGGTTGAGCCCGTGCATGAAGACGATGAGCGGCACGGGCCCTTTCGCGCGCAGAACCTTCTCGTGAAGGAAGATGCGGCCGGTGTACGCGCGGCTCTTGTTCTTCACGTCTTTGCCGTCGTACGAAAAGTCGATCGTCTCGCCGAGGAGGCCTTTTTCGTCGCGCGTGAGCGGCGCGATCGCTTTTTCGCTCGCCGTGGCGGACGCGGTCGCGGGCGACGCCGCAGCCGCTTCCGACGCCGTCGGCGCGGCTGCGACGCCGATCGAAGAAGTCGTTGTGGCGTGACCTTCGGTGGAAGACGTAACCGCGGGAGCGGGCTCCGGGCGACAGCCCGCGACGAGCAGCAGGGCGAACAAGGGGCGACGCATCGTGAGGCCGATCATGCCCGCTACTTCCCCTCGGCTGAAGAGAAGAGGTATCGTCCCGCGCACCCGACCGACCAAGGAGGGGTACTTGCAAGCTTTGGTCTCCGCCGCCGTGACCGGCAATCTCATCGATGAGCTCGTCAAACCCGTCGTTTACACGCTCATCTTCACGCTGATCGGGATCGTGGTGTTCGCCGCGGCCTTCTTCGTGATGACCAAGGTCGCGCCCTTCTCGATCCGAAAAGAGATCGAAGAGGACCAGAACACCTCGCTCGGTATCGTGATCGGTAGTGTCATCATCGGCCTCGCCCTCATCATTTCCGCGGCCATCAAGGGCTGACGCCGCCCGCGCCGTTCGCGCTTGGTCACTGGGTCCCTGGATCTGGAGCCCTTCGCTCGATCTGGTGGCGTTTCTCGGATCGGCCGCCCTCGGCCTCACCCTCGTCGCGCTGGCGCCTCGCCTCGCGGGGGAGGGTGGTGCCCTGCCGCCTTGGGGCTTTCTCGCGCTGGTCGTGTTCATCGACGTCGCGCACGTCTACGCGACCCTCTATCGAACCTATTTCGACAGAGCGGAGATCGCGCGCCGCCCCTACCTGTACGGCGGCGTCCCGCTCGCGTGTTTCGCGGTCGGCGTCGCGCTGCACTCGGTGTCGCATGCCCTCTTCTGGACGGTCCTCGCGTACGTCGCACTGACGCATTTCGTGCGGCAGCAAATCGGGTGGGTCGCCATCTACCGTGCCCGCGCCGGGCGACGCAGCAACATCGACCGCGTCCTCGACGACGCCGTCACCTACGCGGCCGCCCTGTATCCGGTTCTTGTCTGGCACGCGTCGTTGCCGCGCGCGTTCGAATGGTTCGTCGAAGGCGATTTCGTCGTGTTGCCGATCGCCTCGGTGTTGCCCATTGCGAAATGGATCTATGCCGCGCTGCTGGTCGCCTATGCGGCCCGCGCCGTTCACCGGGCCATTTCGACGAGGGTCGTGGAAACGGGGAAACACCTGGTCGTCGCGACGACGGCCGCGACTTGGTACGTGGGGATCGTCGCGACGAACTCCGACTTTGCCTTCACGGCGGCGAACGTCATTTCGCACGGCGTGCCCTACGTGGTTTTGCTGTTCATGTATGCACGCGCAAAGGGCCCGGAGAGCTCGAGCTTCGTTCGCGGCATTCTCCGCCGAGGATTCGTCGCGTTCGTGGCCGTCCTGCAGATGCTCGCCTTCGCCGAAGAGATGATTTGGGATCGGCTCGTTTGGCACGGCCACGAGGGGATTTTCGGTTGGGTGCCGGAGATCGTCCTCTCGGATGCGGCGCTCGCGCTGATTGTTCCGCTCCTCGCCGTGCCGCAAGCGACGCATTACGTGCTCGACGCCGTCCTCTGGCGGCGGCGTGACACCGGCGCCGCCCAGGCTCGCGCAATGGGTTTCTCTCGCGGCTGACCGCTAGTCCGGCCGAAGGGCGGCCAAGTGGCAATGAAGGGGCTGTCCAGGCTCGGCGAAACTTGGGACAGCCCGCTACTGCTTCGTTTCGGGCGCGTCGGTCGGGTCGATCGGCGGACGCCGCTCGACGAGCTCGATCGCAGCGCTCCGCAAGATCGGCGGGACGTCCGTCGCGGCGATGACCTGTTCGAGCTCGGGACGCACGAGCAGCGACAGGAGCGGCACCGAAATGGCAGGCGGCGTGAACGGGTTTTGCACGATGGCCAACCGCACGCGCTGACGGATCCCCCAGCGCGCGCTCTTCGCGATTTCCGCCTGTACGTCCGGGAACGTCGGCCGGCGGGCGGCGAGGCGTACGACGTCGTCCTCGGTGATTCTCGGGTTTTCGAGGATGTTGCGAATGACGTGTGGATGGGGGTCCCTGAGGAGGCGGTCGAGCACATCGCGATCTCGTGCTCGAGCGAGCGCCTTGCGCTCTCCGAGCGTGAGCGCGCGGCCGACGCGAGCCTCGCCGGGATGACGCTGGCTCGGATCCGGAACCTCGTGCGCACCGTCGCGCAGGCCCGTACGCCGCCGTAACATGCGCGCGAGCGCGAAATGCCCTTTTTCCTGCGCCTCCGCGCGAAGCGCGACCACGAGCTCGTCGCGCGCCGGATCGGTCAACGTCGGCAACGCCGCGGCGAGGGCCTCGCGCGCCGCGGGGTGGGCCTGCTCCGCGAGCAGCGCGATCTCTTCCAGCGCCTCTGCGATGATCTCGAGCGGGTGTGACGCGATGTCGGCCGCGACGAAGCTCGTACGAAGCTGCGTCTCTTTGAAGGTGGGAATAGCCCTCAACCAGTGTGCGGCCAGCGACGGCACACCCAACGTTACCATCCGACAACGCCGGCGTCCCGCGGCCTCGTCCAGCCCTTTGTCAGGCCTCATTTCCGTTTCGGACCTGCCGCGTTTCACCCCGCGGGGCACCGTCTTGTTGTAGACAACGGAGCTGAAAGGAGTGGGCGGCATGACGACGAAGGTCGAATACCAATCGGAGAGCGGGCAGCGGGCGACCGGTGAATTGGTCCTCCCCCCGGGCGAGGGTCGCGTTGGCGCCGTGATGGTCTTCCACGAGTGGTGGGGCCTCAACGACCACATGCGCAGCATCATCGAGAAGATCGCCGCGCAAGGTTTCCTCACGTTGTGCCTCGATCTCTTCGACGGCACGACGACGCGCGACGCCGCAGAGGCCGCCAAGATGCTCGGCGCCCTCGATTGGGAGCGCGCGATGGACCGCGCAAAAGGCGCCTTTGCCTATTTGAAGCAACACCCCCGCGCCAACGGGAAGGTCGCGGCCCTCGGCTTCTGCATGGGCGGCGCGCTCACCTTCGCTGCGGCGGTCCACGTCCGCGGTCTTTCCGCGGTGGTTCCGTTCTATGGTCTGCCGGGCAAAGACATCTCCGAGTACGACGCGATCGACGCACCGGTCCTCGGCCATTTCGCGAAGCGCGACGATTGGGTCAAGCCGGAGGCGATCGACGCGATCCGCGAGCGGCTCCTCGCGCAGGGGAAATCGATCAAAACCGAATTCTACGAGGCAGACCACGCCTTCGTGAACGACACGCGCCCCGAGGTCTACAGCCCCGACAACGCGAAGCTCGCGCTCGATCGGACCTTCGCATTCCTCAAGCAACACCTCGCCTGATCTTCGAGGTCGCCGCCCACTTTCATTCTGTGTCGGGCGCGCGCAATCATTCGTAAGGTTTTGGCGTTCACGGCGAGCAGGCTCGAATCGACGAGTCGCTCGCCGTTTGTCATTCCGCAACGATTCCGGGGGCCGTGTGCCCACGTATTGATGCATACCGCCGCGGCATATCGCTTGCGTCGTGGTCGGAATGTAAGGAGGCAATGGCCATGAAAGTGGGTATCCAATGGCTCACGACCGCGTTCGAGGGGCTGCTCCGCTACCTTCCGAACCTGATCGGTGGGCTCCTGATCCTTCTTATCGGCTATATCATCGCCCGCATACTCGCACGCGTGACGAGAACCGTTTCGGTGCGCTTGGGTCTCAATCGCCTGCTCTGGAAGATCGGCGTGCTCAAGCACGAGACGACGCAAGGGTCGGAGTGGGCCGGCAAACTGGTTTTCGGCGTCGTCATGCTGGCGACCATCATGCAGGCTGCACGCGCGTTCGAGCTCAGGCTCATTGCCGACGGTATTGCAGAGTTCCTCGCGTATCTCCCCCACGTCTTCGCCGCTGCGTTGATCTTCGGCGCCGCGCTGTTCATTGGGAATTGGGTGCGAGACAGGCTCCTCGCGAGCCGGATGTTCGCGTCCGAAGTCCCGGGTAGTCGGGAGCAACGATTCGTCCCGGCCGGCGTTCGCGCCATCATCATCGCCGTGGGTGTGTTCATGGCGCTGCGCGAGCTGCAGGTCGCATCCGAGATCGTCAACGCTGCATTCATCCTCACGCTCGGCGCGGTCGCCCTCGCCGTGGCGCTCGCCTTCGGCCTCGGCAGCCGCGATGTCGCAGCGCGCATGTCGCAGTCGTGGTACGAACGCCGTCCGACGTGAAAGGAACACGAACGACGAGCCGAACGACCGGACGATCCCCAGCGCGCGCGAAGACGAGCACGTCACGCTACGTCCCCGCGCGCCGGGCGCTGCGCCTCAAGGGCGGCGCCTCGAGGATCGTCCTCGTCGCCGATACGCACAGCCAGCCCCACCCCGACAGCGCGCGGCGGATCGCCGACCAAAAGCCGGACTACATCCTTCACGCGGGTGACATCGGCGATCTCTCGGTGCTCGACGGTCTATCGACCCTCGCGCCGGTGCTCGCCGTTCGCGGCAACATCGACTCGCACGCGCCCGAGGTACCGGACGCGATGATCGTCGACGTCGTCGACGACGAAGGCCGCACGCTGCTCAAGATGCTGCTCGTCCACATCGCGGTCTACGGCCCGAAGATCCGCGCCGAGATCGCGCGGCTGGCCGAGGAAGAGGGGGCGTCCCTCGTTCTTTGTGGACACTCGCACGTGCCTTTCATCGGTCGCGACAAAGGGCTCGTCGTCTTCAATCCCGGCTCGATCGGTCCGCGCCGCTTTCAATTGCCGATCGTCTTCGGCGTTGTCGACATCACCCCGAGCGGGGTGAAGCTCCAGCACGTCGATTGCGAAACGGGTGAGCGCTGGACGCCGTGAGCACGCGTTAGGGGCTGTCCCAAGTTTCGCCTCGGCGTTCGGTCCGGCCCGCGCTGACGCGCGCAAGTGAAGGCCGGGCCGAACGCCGAGCCGAACGCCGAAGTCTGGACAGCCCGTTCCTTGTCACTTGGCCGCCCTTCGGGCGGACTTACTCGACCGGATCGACGTTGAGCGGATAGGTCACGGTGATCGAGCTTCCACCCGGAGGCGCCGGGAAGGTCATTCCTTTGAAAACCCCGAGCAAGCACGATTGCCGTTCGTCGGGCTTTATGGGTTTGCCATTCTGCAAATATTCGACCTGCTTCACCGAGCCGTCGCCTTGGATGACGAACCGAAGCACCGCCGGCTTCGATGCAGGCGCGTCCGCGAAGCGCTCGAGGCAACGATTCGCCTTCTTCAGCGACGAGCGAATCACGCGCTGGATGATCTCGGGGCCGTAGGCGGGGCCCACGGTCGGCTCTTGGACGCGCACCTTGGGGATCGCGCCCGGCGCCGCGCTTTTTTCCGGCGCGGGCCTCGAAGCGAGCGGATCCGACGAGGCCGGCGTCACCGAATCCTCGAGGCTTTCGGCTGATGCCGTGCCCGCCACCGGCGGAGCGCCCACCGCCTGCGCCGGCTCCGGGCTCGGTGTCGCGCTCGCGGTTGCTGCCGACTCGGTGGGCGGCGCGGAGGTCGAAGACGCACTTTCGCGAGGTTCGGCCGGGGCAGAGGCGCACGCGGTCACCATCAGCCCGGCGGCGAAGCCGAGAAATACCACTCGCAAAGGCGATTGCATGAGCGGGTAGACGCATCTGTCGCCTGCTTGTTCCGCCCATGCGATCGTCGCCCCGATGTCCGACCCGCATGAGCGATCGTTGCTGGCCCAGGTCGCGATCTTCCTCGCCGCCGCCGTCATCGCCGTTCCGCTGTTCCGCAAGCTTCGACTCGGATCCATCCTCGGGTATCTGGCGGCAGGCCTGGTCATCGGGCCTCACGGCCTCCGGCTTTTCACGGACCCACAGGCGATCATGCACGGCGCCGAGTTCGGCGTCGTTCTGTTTCTGTTCTTGATCGGCCTCGAGCTGAACCTGAGCCGGCTGTGGGCGATGCGCCGCGACATCTTCGGTGTCGGGGCGGCGCAGGTGGTTCTGACCGGTCTGCTCGTCATGATCTTTCCCCTCGTGGTGGTCGGCAGATCCTGGCAATCGTCGCTTATCTCTGGTCTAGGCCTCGCGCTCTCTTCGACTGCGCTCGTGATGCAGCTGCTCGAAGAGCGAGGGCAGATCCAGTCGCCGCATGGGCAGAAGGCCTTTTCGATCCTCTTGTTTCAGGATCTCGCGGTCGTTCCGCTCCTCGCGCTCGTGTCGATTTTTTCCCCGCAGGGGTCGGACAGCGCCGGGCCGCTATGGCTCTCCGCATTGAAGATGATCGCTGCGGTGGGCGCCGTCCTCGGTGTCGGCCGGTACCTGCTCAATCCGTTCTTTCGCGTCCTCGCCGCGACGGGCTCCCGTGAGATCATGACAGCCGCCGCCCTGCTCGTCGTGATCACCGCCGCCGGCCTCATGACGTATGTGGGTTTGTCGGCCGCGCTCGGCGCGTTCCTCGCCGGGATCATGCTCGCGGAGTCGAGCTATCGGCACGAGCTCGAAGCCGATATCGAGCCGTTTCGTGGGCTGCTGCTCGGCCTGTTTTTCGTGAGCGTGGGTATGTCCGTCGACCTCGGCGCGGTGCTCTCGTCGTGGCCGGTATTGCTCGGCGGGTTGGTCACGTTGACCGTGGTGAAGGTCGGCGTCGTCTACGGTCTCGTCCGCGCATTCGGCTCGGATCACGCGACCGCGATCCGCACGGCGTTTCACCTTCCGCAGGGCGGTGAGTTCGGCTTCGTCTTGTTCGCGACCGCGGTCTCCGAGGGTGTCATGGTGCCGGAGCAGGCGACGCGCCTCGTCGCCGTCGTCACGTTCTCGATGGCGCTGACGCCGCTCCTCGTCGCGATTGCACCCTATTTCATTCGCGAAGAGGTTCGTACGCGCGAGGAGACGATCGACGGCAAGAGCGGCTCGGTCGTGATGGTCGGGTTCGGCCGCTTCGGACAGGTCGTGAGCCAGCTGCTCCTGCGCGAAGGGATCGAGGTGACGGCCATCGACAACGACATCGAGATGATCGAAGCCGCCGAGCGATTCGGATTCAAAGTCTATTTCGGCGACGGCGGCCGCCTCGACGTCTTGCGCGCAGCGGGTACCGAGCACGCGCGACAACTATGCATTTGCGTCGAGAAGAAGGAGACGGCCACGCACATCGCAGAGCTGGCGCGCACCACATTCCCTCTGACGCCGGTCTATGTGCGAGCCTACGACCGCGTCCACGCGCTCGAGCTCATCGACAAAGGCGTGCGCTACCAAATGCGCGAGACGTACGAGAGCGCGATCGCATTTGCCAAAGCATCACTCGAAGGGCTCGAGCTCAGCGCCGAGCGCATCGCCGAGCTCGAGAACGACGTCCGCGACCGAGATCGCGAGCGCTTCGCTTTGCAGCAACAGGGCGACACGTTCGCCGGTGCCGATCGGCTGGTGACACGTCCGGTTCCACGGCCCGAGCCGCTCGTCGAGCCTCGACGAGCGAGCGTCGCGCTCAACCCCGAGGAGCGGTTCGGGGAGCGCGAAGCTGCGAGCACGCGGGGCGCTTCGGCGCAAAATCCCGATTCGTGATCAACCGGCGCGTTCGACCGTCGCGAGCAAGGCCTGCTCGAGCGCGATCGAATCGAAGGGTTTGTCGAGCCGTAGGTTCGGAACGCTGGCGAGGAAGCGCCGTCCGTATTCGGTGACCGCGCCGCCGGTCATGAAGACCAGGCGTCGCTCGATACCCGTGTTGCGCCGCGTGAGATGTTCGTAGACATCCGCGCCGGTGAGGCCCGGCATCATGAGGTCGCACAAGACGACGTCGTAGGCGCGCTCGTCGACGAGCCGTTCGAGCGCAGCTTCGCCGCTCGTCACCACGTCGATGTCGTGACCCTCTTCGAGGAGGCACCGAATCGCGCGGCCGATCGCGGGCTCGTCGTCTACGACCAGGACGCGCATCCGTGGCAATTGGGCGACGACTGGTGGCTCGACGCCCGCGAGCATGACGGGGCGCTCGGCGGCCGGAAGGCTGACGCGGAAGATCGAGCCCACCCCCACCGCGCTCTGTACCGTCAGCTCGCCGCCGAGGCGCGAGACGATGCCGTGACAGATCGAGAGCCCGAGGCCGGTCCCCACCCCGATCGGTTTCGTCGAAAAGAACGGATCGAAGACCCGCCCGACGATATGGGAGGGGATACCGGGGCCGTTGTCTTCGATATCCACGTAAACGGCGCCCGCGTCGGTGACGCCGCCGCGCACGCGAATGACGTTTTGCTCGGCGACCGTCTCGAATGCTTGAGCCGCATTGAGCAGGATGTTCACGAATACCTGCTCGAGGCGCGAGGCGCGCGCCTTCACCGCGGGCAGCTCCGGTAAGTCGATGACGATTCGTGCGCGGTGCCGGACCTCGTGCACGACGAGCCGCTCGGCCGACGCGATGATGGCCCGAAGATCGACCGCCGTATCCTCCATCGGGTCGTCGCGGCTGAAGGTCCGCAGATCGCGAACGATGGTCGCCATTCGGTCGAGGCTCGAGCGAATCTCCTGGGACAGCGAGCGGGCGCGGTCACGTTCGTCCTCGGAGGTGATGCTCTCCTCGGCAATCCTTCCCAGCGTCTCCAGATTGAGCGCGATGGATGCGAGGGGATTGTTGATCTCGTGCGCGACGCCGGCTGCGAGCGTCCCCAGCGCTGCCAGCCGGTCGGCGCGAGCGAGCTGCGCCTCCAACCGCTTGCGGTCGGAAATGTCCGTAACGATGTTGACGGTGAGGTTGCGACCTTGGTGCTCGACCTCGACAAATGATGTGGAGACGGGCACCTGTTTGCCATTGGGGTGCACCATCACCATTTCGATGCTCGACTCGACCTTTTGGCCGCTCATGATTCGTGAGATCAGGTCGGCCACACGCCCGCGGTCGCGCTCGTGCACGATATCGACGAGGTTCATCGTGGCGAGCTCCTCGCGCGGGCGGCCGAGGATCTCGACTGCCATTTCGCTTATGTAGACCGAGTCGGCGCCGTCCTCGCGCAGCGATACGATGACGAACCCCATCCGTGCGCGCTCTGCGACGGTCAAGAACGTCTTCCCCAGGTCCGCCATCGAGAGCGTCAGTGGGGAGCTGCGGTCGCCAGACACGGGCTCGAGTATAGGCGTCTCGCGCGGCGGCGTGTGCCGCGCCGGCGGACCCGTGCCCTAGCACCATCGTCGGGTATGTGCCCGACTGCGTCGTGTTTGCCTGATGTGATCGTGACTCGCCGCGGTCGAGCGGCACGGCATTCGCTCGAATGAGACGGATTACGGATTCGGCTGATTCCGCTCTGCGGTGGGTGCCTCCACCGCTTGGGACACCGGACCGGTCGCGTCGGCAGGAGGTGCAACAGCCGGGGCCGCCGGGGTTGCCGTCTCGCCGTTCGCCGCTTGGCTGGGATCCCCGATGAGCGCCGGGGTCAACAGCGCGCGAACCCGTGCGATCCCTTTGTCGGTTCCGATGACGACGAGCTCGCTCGTCGAGCGCTCCAAAAAGACGGCGCGAACGTCGTCGGTCGCCTCGTTGCGGCCAATGTTCAAGACGCCGTGAAGAACACCAGCGACCTGTTGCGGGTTGTCGGTGCGAAGAGCAATCCGCTCGGAGTGGACGCCTTCGAGCGAAACGGGCCTCTCTGTCCCCGACGATTTGCCGACCTCGCCCTGCGTCTTTGTCGTTGCGCATCCCCCTGCGAACACGAGGAGCGCAGCGGCGGCAATCAGGGTAGGAACGGACCAGGAGCTCGACCGCGAATGGTTCATGGGCCGAGCCCTCATCACGTTGTGTGCCTGAACGAATTCGCGCTCATTCGGCGAAAAAAGAACCGGCGATCACACGGCGACGAGGGACGTCGGGTGATCTTTCGTCAGGCTCGGGCGGCGCGCGCGACAACCTGGCAATCTAACGGATGGTCCCGATGTGGGCTTTCGGCGGACCCTTGAAGCGTCGTCGCTCGAGACCGAACCAGAAGACGGCCGTCACCAGCAAAGCCACGAGCGAGATCCACAAGGCCTTGTCGTTCGGGGGTTGGATCGCGATCCCGATGAGGAGGATACACCCCACGACGGAGACGCCGGCGACGACGCGGTACCATCGACCGAGATCGAACGGGCCCATCGACATCCATGTTCGCCGGTACGTCATCAAGCCGAGCGCGGTCGGAATCACGTACGAGACATAGAGGAAGATGACGGAGACCGCGGTGATCGTCGAGTACACCGGCGTGTAGATGGTGAAGGCCACGACGAGGGTGGCGACGGTCCAAATCGCGTAATGAGGCGTCGCGAACGTCCCGACGCGCTTCAGGCGCGACGACCACGGCAGACCGTCGTCCCGCGCGAACGCAAAGACGACGCGTGAGGACGACGTGACCGTGGCGAGACCGCAGAGGTATTGAGCCGCGATGATACCGGCGTAAAGCACGGTCCCGAGCGTGTTCGGCAGGACTGCCTCGAAGACGGAATAGAAGGCTTTGTCGCCGGAGGCAGCGGTGTCATCCATCGATGGGATCGCGAGCACGATCGCCGAGAGCAGGACCAGGCCCGCGACACCCGACACGACGACGGAGCTGATGATGCCGCGCGGGACGGCGCGCGAGGCACCGACCGTCTCTTCCGAAGTGTGCGCGGGCGCGTCGAAGCCGGTAATCGTATAAGCGGGTAGTAGAAACCCCAGAAGGAACACGAACGGGACCGACTCGGACCGGGGCCAAACGCCGCCGCCGGCGTCACCGCTGTAGTTCTTGAACGTCCATAGACGCGAGGGCTCGAAGCTCGGTGCGTAGTGCACGAGCGCAATGGTGAGGACGAGCGCGACTGCGAGGATGAGAAAGCCGCTCAGGTCGGTGAGGAACATCGTGATCCGGATGCCGAGATGGTTGAAGGCGGCCTGGGTGCCGGTGATGAGTCCGACGCCCACGAGCTGCATGATGGCTCGGGTCGTCTCGTCGTAAGCGCCGATGTCGATGCCCAGCTTCGGACCGATCGAGCCCATCGCGAACACGTAGGTGCCGACATTGATCGCCGCGAGCACCGTCACGAGACCGACGATGTTGAGCCACGCCGTGAGCCAGCCCCAACCGCGGCCCCCGAGGATCGACGACCAATGGTAGAGCGCGCCGGCGGTCGGGTACGCCGAAGCGATTTGAGCCATCGCGAGCGCACATGCGAGGGACAGGAGGGAGCAGACGGGCCACCCAATCCCGATCGCGGCGCCGCCGACGCTCGAAAACCCCAGATGAAAGGAGGTCAGGCAACCGGCGAGAATGCAAATGATCGAAAACGAAATCGCGAAGCTCGAAAAGGCGCCCATCCGGCGGAGGAGCTGTTGGACGTAGCCGAGCGACTCCAGCGTCCGCACGTCGTCGTCGATCACCTCTTGCTTGCGCGCGTCCTTTTCGTCCAAGCATCCTCCGTCGGGTCAAGCCAAGGTGCGGTGCGCCGCCTGAATCGGGCCTTCGGTCGATCGACGAAGCGCGCGCTCGAGATGCTTCTTCGCATACTCGTCGAAGTCGAAATCGATCGACGATTGTCCCCGTTGCACGAGAGCCCAGAACCCTTCGCGCAAATCGGATACGACCGTCATCGCGGTGACGCGCGCCATTTCGACGGGAAGGGGGGCACGCTCGAGGTACGCCGTCAAAAGATCGAAGATGCCGTCGTCGGAGAGCTCGAGGTTCGCGGCCAGGTTCCCGAGGTCGAACCAGCGATCGCCCATCGCCGCATACTCCCAATCGATGATGCGGAGGTGGCCCGCGTCGTCGAGGATGTTCGCGGGCAATAGATCGTTGTGGCACGGACACGCGGGGAGGTCGGGGGAGAGCATCCGCTCGAGCGAGGCCGAGAGCTCGAGGGCGGGGCCGGCGGCGTCGATGAGCCCGCCGTGCTCGGCGGCCGTACGCGAATAGGTGCGCACCGTCTCGAAGGGCGAAAACGTTCCGTCGAATGCAGCAGCCTCGTGGATGCGGCGCACGGCGCGCGCCGCGCGTTGCATGGCGCTCGTCGAGGGTGGCTCGCCGAATCGAAACTGACCGCCGCCGACGAAGCGCGTGACCAGGATGTCCGCGCCGGGATCCGCGAACACGAGCGGCGCGCCGAGATCGATTCGCTCGACGACACGCATCGCGGCGAGCTCTCGATGGCGATCGATCCCCAAGCTCGAGGCCGTCTTGCCACCGATGCGTAGCACAAATGCCTCGGTAGAGTCGTTTGCGCGTCGCTTTACCAGGTAGCTCGTGTTGGTGATCCCGCCCGTGATCGGCGTGACGACGAGGTCGGACTCGCGCCAGCCGGGCACACGAGCGATCGCGCGGCTCACCAACTCCTCCATGCCCGTCCAGACGATACCACCGGTCGTGATACAAAGAGGTCCCATGACGAGTGCGCTCCCGGCTCAAGCTCGCGCGGTGATCATCGGTGGCGGCGTGATCGGAACGAGCACGGCGTATCACCTCGCCAAGCTCGGTTATGGGGACGTGGTGTTGCTCGAGCGCGCGCGGCTCACGAGCGGCTCGACGTTCCACGCCGCCGGCCTCGTCGGCCAGCTGCGCACCTCGGCGAGCATCACCCAGCTGCTCAAATACAGCGTCGAGCTCTACGAAAACCTCGAAGCCGAGACGGGGCTCGCGACCGGCTTCAAGCGGAACGGCGGATTGCGCCTCGCGTGTAATCCCGAGCGGTGGACGGAGGTGAAGCGCCAAGCCACGACGGCCCACAGCTTCGGATTGGAGATGCATCTCCTATCTCCCAAAGAGGCTCGGGATCTCTGGCCTATCATGGAGATTGACGATTTGGTGGGCGCCGCATTCCTCCCCACCGATGGACAGGTCGACCCGTCGGATCTCACGCAATCGCTCGCGAAGGGAGCTCGGCAGCGAGGCGTGAAGATCGTCGAGGAGTGCCCGGTGACGGAGATCGTGGTGAAGAACGGGCGCGTCACCGGCGTTCGCACGCCGCTCGGCGACATCGCCTGTGAGGTGGTGGTGAATTGCGGCGGAATCTGGGCGAGGAAGGTCGCGGAGCTCGCCAACGTGCGCGTGCCCATTCAGGCGATGCAGCACCAATACATCATCACGGAGCCGTTCGATGGTGTCCCGAAGAACCTGCCGACGCTGCGTGATCCGGATCTGCTCTGTTATTACAAAGAAGAGGTCGGCGGCCTCACCATGGGCGGCTACGAGCCGAACCCAATCCCATGGGGTCAATCGGGGATTCCACAGGACTTCTTCTTTCAGCTCCTCGAGCCCGATTGGGACCATTTCGAGCAGTTGATGGCGCCCGCGATCCGGCGCGTGCCGGCGCTCGCGAAGGTCGGCGTTCGAAAGCTCATCAATGGTCCGGAGAGCTTCACGCCCGATGGCAGCTTCATCTTGGGCGAAGCGCCGGAGGTACGAGGATTTTTCGTCGGCGCCGGGTTCAACGCGTACGGCATGGCCGCGGGCGGCGGCGCCGGTCGTGCGCTCGCAGAGTGGATCGTGGAAGGGTCGCCGACGACGGATCTGTGGCCGGTGGACATTCGGCGCTTCGGGCGCCACCACGACGATCACCGTTGGGTGCTCGATCGAACGCGCGAAGCGTACGCGAAGCACTACACGATGGCCTGGCCCTTCGAGGAAGACGAGAGCTGCCGTCCGGTGAAGGTCTCACCACTCTACCTGCGACTCAAAGAGCAGCGCGCCTGCTTCGGCTCGAAGATGGGCTGGGAGCGCCCCAATTGGTTCGCGCCACCGGGCGTCGAGCCGCAAGACGAGTACACCTACGGCCGGCAAAACTGGTTCGAGCACGTCCGTAGGGAGCACGAGGCGACGCGGACGCGCGTCGCCGTCTTCGATCAGACATCGTTTGCGAAGTTCTCGATGATCGGTCGCGACGCCGGACGCGTGCTCACGTGGCTCTGCGCAAACGACGTCGACAAGCCGGTCGGCAAGCTCGTCTACACCCAAATGTGCAATCGCCGCGGCGGCATCGAATGCGACGTGACGGTCTCGAGGGTGGCGGAAGACGCGTATTACATCCTGACGGGCACCGCATACGGCACCCACGACGCGGATTGGATTCGCAAGAACAGCCCGCCGGACGCCGACGCCCGGCTCGTCGACGTCACGGGGATGTACACCGTCTTGAGCGTCATGGGGCCGAGCTCCCGCGCCGTCCTATCGACGTTGACGGATAGCGACTTCGGGAACGAGGTTTTCCCATTCGGTACGTTCCAGGAGGTCGCGATCGGCGGTGCGGCGGTGCGCGCATTGCGGATGACCTTCGTCGGTGAGCTCGGCTGGGAGCTTCACGTTCCGGTGGAGTCGGCGCTGATGGTCTACGACCGGGTGATGGCGGCGGGCGCGCCGTTCGGTATCGTCAATGCCGGTTACCGCGCCATCGATTCCCTCCGGCTCGAGAAGGGGTACAAGAATTGGGGTAGCGACCTGACGCCGAACGACACGCCGCTCGAGGCAGGGCATGGTTGGGCGGTGAAGCTCAAATCGGATGTGCCGTTCCTCGGCCGAGAAGCGCTCGTCGAGCAGCGAAAGCAGCCGCTGCGAAAGCAGTTTGCGATGTTCTCCGTCGAAGGAGATCGGATCGTCCTGCTCGGTCGCGAGACGGTCCTGCGCAACGGCGAGCGCGTCGGCTATCTGACGAGCGCGGGCTACGGCTATACCGTCGAGCGCGGCATCGGCTACGGCTACGTGCGAATGCCCGCGGAGGCATCGGCCGACTTCATGACGACGGGCAATTACGAGCTCGAGGTCGCCGGTGCGCGCGTCCCGTGCGAGCTCCACACGAAGCCGCTCTACGATCCGAAGATGGAGCGGGTGAAGAGCTGATGTGGGCGGCTATTCGGCCGGGAGCTTGATCTTCGGCTTCTTCGGGTGCTTCCGATAGAGCAAGATCGTCCGGCCGAGGACCTGTGCGACCGCGCTCTTCGTTTCGGAGGCGAGCTGCTCGGCGGCGTCGTGCCGCTCTTCCGGTGCCTCCGTCCCGACGCGAACCTTGATGAGCTCGTGCTGGGTGAGGGCGGTGTCGACCGCCGCGATGACACCCTCGTCGATCCCGTCTTTACCGAGCTGCACGACCGGCTCGAGGGTGTGGCCGAGCGATCGAAGGTGACGTCTTTGCTTTCCGGAGAGCTCCACGGCGCGGACCCTACCACGGCCTCACGCGGCAATGTCGGAGCTCGCGCGGCGCGGGCGGCGCCCATAACAGCTCAGAAAGTGCAGAAATGAACGCTGGAGGCTGGCGTGCTCTTCGAGGGCGTCGAGCAAATCGTCGGACGACAGGAAGAGCGCCTCGACCGGACCGACGGCGTTGGCGCGCGGGGGCGCGAGCTCGAGCAAGGCCTCGAGCAGACCGCAGTGGCCGCCGGGGGCGATCTCGCCGGGTCGCGCCGTATCGATCACCTCGCCGTGCGTGACGAGCGCGACGGAGCGGCAAACGGGTTCCGGGATGAAGAGGGACTCGCCCGGACCTCGTTCCTCCCGCGAGCAGGCGTTCGCGAGCTGGGCGCACGACGACGCGTGGCCGGCGAAGAACGGCAACGCAGCACCCAAGACATCCATGCGCTCGACGATGCCGTCTTGATCGAACGGCGCGCCGTGCGAATTCGATCCTCGTTGAGGAATCCGCGCGAGCGCTTCGCTCGCGAGCTGCTTCGCGATCGCCATGAAAAGATCGAAATGCTCACGCATCAGATCGACGAGCGTCGAGGCGCGCAGCTCGAGGACGTGGACCTCGGTGCGTGCGACCGCGATCGGGCCGGGCTCGTCGGAGAAGAGCTGCGTGGTATCGAGCACGCACCCCGGCTCGCAACGCGTTCGGTCGGCGAGCTCGACGAGGCCCGACAGCACGATGACGAGGGCGCTCTCGCTGGGCCTGCCGCTGAGGGCCGCTTCCGCCGGATAACGACGATCTTCGGTGTGCGCCGCGATGAGGCCCAACGATCGAGGATCGACCTGCGCGAAGAGCGGAACCTTCCGGAGCCAGAGGACCGTCTCCGCCATGGGAATGCTCCCGCCCTCCCCATTGCCGAGTGTCCGCGTCCGTGTGGAGGGCGGCATGGCGGGGTGTTCGTCCCGTGCACGATTGGCGAGGAGGCGAATGGCCTCGCTGCCGTGCGCGCGCATTTCGCCGAGCAAGGTGCGATACGCGCGCATCTCGGAGCTCTTCGGCGCAAAGATGTCGGTCGGATCGGGCGCGAGACGGGCTTCGTCGGTGCAGAGCGCGAAGAGGCGGCTCCTCAATTCGGCCGGCGCGATATTGCCGAGAAGCTCGATGGCCTGCGCGCGTTTGCCGACGTCGCCCTGAAGGGCATTGCGGCGCACGGTCGCGTAATCGTCCCCTCGATGCAAAAGCTCGAGCAAGCAGAGCGCGCGCTCGAGCGACCGCGTGCGTTCCTCGTACAATGCGTCGAGGAGGCGCTCGGTCGCGGGGGTCGTATAGGCCGGAGCGCCCTCGAGAAAGCCATAGAGCTGTGTGGCCCAGCGGGTGAGCTGTGCGCCGCGCGCGAGCGTCCGGTCGATGCAATGGGACAGGAGCGCGCCGTCGATCGGAATGGAAGGGTCGCGCGAACGCAGCGTGAGGAGGGCGCGGAGCAGCTTCGAGCGCACGCGCTCGTCGGGCTCCGTCCCATAACGCTCGAGCAGGACGTGCGCGGCTCGTTTGCCGCCGATCCTCGCAATGGTACCCGGCAGATGCCGCCGGAGGACGGCGGGCGTGATCGGATCTTCGAGGCGCGCGCACAGCGGGTCGAGCGCGTCTTGGCCGTAACGAACGATCGCGTCCCGCGCCGGTCCGCGCGTGGAGGCGTGGGCGACCATATCGATCAATTCCGGGAGCAGCTCGGGGAGTGGGTGTCGCACGGCGAGGTGCGCGACTGCTTCCTGCACCGGCGGCGTTCCCTCCCGCGCGAGCCGTTGCAGTGTCCCGACGAGGTGCGGTGCCGGCGTCGCCTGTGCCGAGACGGCGCTCAGCAAGGCGAGCTGCGTTTCGGTGTCGCCTTCCGCAAAGACACACAGCTCCCGCTCGTTCGCTTGCTCGTTGGATTCGGCGGACGCGATGACGAATGCGGTGACACGCACGCGCACGTCGCGATCGCCGAGGAGACGCCGCGCGGCGTCCGGGGCCCCAATCCAGCGCAGCGCCGCCGCGCGCACGTCGGGATCTTCGTGCTCCAGGAGGCGATGGGCTGCACGTGTCCACGGACGCGAGCTCTCCGGTCCGCTCTCGAGTGCCCGCATGACGACGTCCTTCGACGCGTGCGCGAGGAGCGACGCCGGCAAGAGGTGATTTGCCCCCGCTTGAACGAGCATGTCGAGCGCGGCCACGACCGTTTTCGGATCTCGATCGTCGAGCGAAGCGAGGA
Source organism: Polyangiaceae bacterium (assembly GCA_013361525.1). Classification (GTDB taxonomy): domain Bacteria; phylum Myxococcota_A; class Polyangia; order Polyangiales; family Polyangiaceae; genus Xiheicaenibacterium. Next base: position 24,241 of record JABFXY010000015.1, read on the forward strand.
GCGCGACGACGGAGCCGTGCTCCAGCTCGGATGGGACGGCGTTCGCGCGCTCCATGCCGCGCCCGAGGGTTTTGCGAAACAGATCGACGTAGTCGCGCTGCAAGAGCGGTGACGACGCCGCCCACAACATCGACACCACGACGGTCACGGCAGCGATGATTCGATGATCGCCCGACCCCCAACTCGCCATGGCGAGGATCGCAATCGACGCAATGGCCTGCCCGGCTCTTTGGCCGGCGATGTCCACCCACGTCTTTGCCGTTTGGCGAATACGCGGTGGCAGCGGCAAAAAGAGCAGCTCCATCGCGGTGCGGTAGACGGGTTGCCTCAGCGCTCCGTCGGTGATTCGCAGCACCATCGGTGCGTGATAGCTGCTCCCGAGCGCGGACCAGCTCGCGACGACGGCATACAGCGTCGGGAGAATCGCGATCGACCGTGTGACACCGACCGTTCGCAGGGCCCATCGCGCAAACGCGATATGAACGACGATCGCACCCAGCGACGAGAGCAGCGACGCTGCTGCGAGGGTGCTCGCGAGATCTTCGCTATGGACGCGGTACGATACGCCGCGCAGGAACAAGAATTCACCGAGCTTGGTCGCGACGGCGCCCAGGACACCCATTACCATGAGCAGCGGCACGTAGCGCCCGGGCACGGCGCGTTCGTCTTCCTCTTCATCCTCGCGGTGCTGGGGTGCAATCACCACCGGCGCGGCGTCGATGCGGCGCGCGCCCGTCAAGGTCGTCAACACGAGCACCGCACACGCGGCGACGAGGAGCGAACGCACTCCGTATTGATTGGCGAGGGCACCGGAAAGCGCCGCGCCGGCGACGTTACCGGCGAGCCCGCCGAGCGCGAAGAAGGCGAAGATGCGTTTCGCCTCGAGTACCGTCCACAGCGACGATTGGCGTATCCAGAACGCCACCATCCAGACCGGGACGACGAGCGACGTCGAGAGATAAAGGACGTACGGGTAAATGGAGCCCCCGTGCGCCTGGAAATACCAAAGAAGCGCGATACCGACGCAGGAAGCACCGAGCATCGATGCGAGCCTGGGTGGGCGGACGCGTGTGCCGACCCAGCGTGCGGCGACCGACCACAATACCGCGGCCCCCGCGAGAGCGAGGTAGGCATAAGGCAGCTGCTCGGGCGACAGGCGCTGGAGGAACAGCGCGTGCCTCGATGTCTCGAGAAGCTCGTGGGTGACCACGAGCCCGAACAGCGTCAGCCCGCCGACCCAAGCCCGTCGTCGCTCCGCAGGCCGGACATCCACATATCCTTGCCAGAAGGAGCGCAATCCCCCCAGCGTTCCGGCCGCCTTCGTCATGAACGGTCCGCAGGGAGCTCGGGTCCGTCCCAAGCGCCGTGCCGACCGCCAAGCAAGTGCAATTGGCTCGCCACACTCGTTATGACGGCGGTTCCGTCGCGGCGCGCGGTGATCGAGGCGAGATGGTGGGCTGCAGCTATTTCGCCTCAGCCCACCAGGTGCCGATCGGCTCAGCCTTTGACGAGGCCTTCGAACTTCAGCGCGGCCTGGACGGCGGGACGCGCGGCCACCCGCTGCTGGAATGCGAGCAGGTTCGGGTAATCCGACAGATCGAGCTTCACGTGGCCCGCCCAATTCGTCACGACGAAAAGGTAGGCGTCGGCGATCGTGAAGGTGTCGCCGGTGAGGAACTGTTTGTCGGCGAGGGTCTTGTCGATGAGGGCATAGCGCTTCTTCAAATACGCGAGCCGATCCTGGCGCGTCTCTTCCGGCGTCGTCGGATAGAAGAGCGGCGAATACGACTTGTGGATCTCCGAGTTGATGTACCCGAGGAGCTCCTGCACACGAAACCGCGCCATGCTGCCGGCTTCGGGGACGAGGCCCGATCCGGGCTTCTTTTCGGCGAGGTATTGGCTGATCACCGGCCCTTCGGTGAGGAGGGCGCCGTCGTCGAGCTGCAGCGCCGGCACGTATCCCTTCGGATTTGCGGACGCGTAATCGGCGCCCGTCTCGGTCTTCTTCGTCTTGGTGTCGACCTTCTCGAAGCCGATGTCGATGCCGGCTTCCCGGGCGACGATATGGGGAGCGAGGGAACAGGCGCCAGGTGAGAAGTAGAGCTTCATCGTAGTGTCTCCAATCGGTTCAATTCGAGTCGGACGTTAGCGAGTAAACGAGTGAATCCATCAAATCAGCCGCGCTCTTGTGTTGTAGGTTCGGCGCGGATTGGCTGCTCCAGAGCGAAACGAGCTCCGTTCGAGCGTCGCCAACTCGGGCTCGTGCGGCGCGCTTCAAGGCTCCGGTAAACCAGCTCTGCAGCGGATAGGGTGCGATCTCCGACGCACGTGCCGCGATCTCTTGCGTGAAGCGATTCGAGAGGCCGCGCGCGAGACGGCCGGAAAAACCGCGCGTCAGCGTGGTGTGAAACGCGCGGTCGCTGAAGAGCATCGCTCGATGCTCCGCGGTCGCGCCCGATTCTTCGCAGGCGAGGAACGCGGTGCCGATTTGCGCGCCCTGGGCGCCGAGCGCGAGCGCCGCGCGCACGCCGCGGCCATCGACGATGCCACCTGCGGCGACGACGGGTGCCTTCACACGATTCGAAACGAGTTGGGTCAGCGAAAAGGTGCCCATCAACGACGATTCCGCGGTTTCGAGGAACGAAGGCCGATGACCGCCAGCCTCGAAGCCGGTCGCGACGATGACATCCACGCCGGCTTCATCGAGCAGCCGAGCTTCTGCCACGGTCGTGGCCGCGCCGACCGTTGCGATGCCGCGCCGCCGGCATTGCGAAAGGATTTCGCCGGACGGAATCCCGAAGACGAAGCTGAAGACCGGAGGCCTCGCTTCGATCAGGGCCTGCACCTGGTCTTCGAATCGGAAGCCCACTTCGCGCGGCGCCGGGGGCTCGGGCCGCTCGAGCCCGAGCTCGCGGAAGTACGGCTCGAACAGCCGATAGGCGCGCTCGAACGATTCGATCGTAAAGTCGAGCCCACCCGGATCCTGATTCGACACCCACAGGTTCATCGCGAAGGGCTCGCTCGTGAGCGCAGAAATCTCCTTCGTCACGCGGAGGACGTCGTCGGGCGAGAGAATGTGCGCCCCAAACGAGCCGAGGCCGCCGCGGTTCGCGACGGTCGCGGCCAAATGCGGCGTCGAGAGGCCACCACCGAACGGCCCTTGGACGATCGGATGACGAATGCCGAGCCGGCGAGCGGCCTCCGTGGTTCCCATGGGCGCCGAACCTAGCCCTCGAAGTAACCCTAGGAAAGCTCGTTACCGAAGGTTACTCGAGAATGTGGTATCGCTCTGGTAACCGGAGAGCTCGCTTGGCCCTGAAGATCCGCAAAAACAAGGCGCCGCCCGTGCCGCCGATCTGTCCACTCAGCGAGTGCATGTCGCTGCTCGGCGGCGTTTGGACGCCCAATCTGATCTGGTATCTGAGCGGCGGGCCTCGGCGTTTCGGTGAGCTCCGCAGCGATATCCCGCGCATCTCCGCGAAGGTATTGAGCGCGAGGTTGCGCGCGATGGAAGAGACGGGCGTCATCCGGCGCACCGTCGTCGCTTCGTCGCCGCCGTCGGTCGAGTACAGCCTCACCGAGCTCGGGTGTGAGCTCATCCCCGTCATCGAGGCGATCGTGAAGGTGGGGATGAAGCTGAAAAGTCGCCGCCACGCCGCCTGAAGCGCTGTTGTTTCGGGGGCGCGGCTTCGCTCTACTCTCGCCCATGCTGCGCCCCTTCGGGTCGGTCTCCGTTTTCGTGCTCGTGCTGACGATCGCTGCGCTCTGTTCCGGGTGCGGTGCAGCCGCGAGCTCAGGGCCCGTGGTGCCCGGCGTCACGCGCGCGTCTCATATGTGCGCGGTGCGCAGGGAGATCCACCGCGCGTTCCGCACCAACGCGAGCTCGGAGAAGTCGACGGCGAGCCGCGGTCCGCGACGCGCTTCGATCGGCTCCGGTCCGTCCGCGCAGCCGTTCGCGGTCGCGTTCTCGATCGCGGCGCCTGCGACGGCGATCGTGCGCGCCGCCGACGGGTTCGGATCGGGCGTGGTCATCGATCGCGAGCGTGGTCTCGTGCTCACGAATTTTCACGTCGTCGAGCGCGCTCAAAACGAGAGCTTCGGTTTCCGCGTCAAGGTGGAGTTCGGCCGCCTGCTCGAGAACGGCAGAATGGCTCGCGACGAGCAGACCTTCGACGGCATCGTCGTGAAAGCCGATCCCGTCCGCGATCTCGCGATCGTGAAGGTCGAAAATCGCCCCGACGATCTGGTCGAGGTGAAGATCGCCGAGCGCCCGCCGCACGTCGGTGATCCGGTGCTCGCCGTGGGCCAAGCCGGTCTGGGCATGTTGTGGGGGGCGCGCGTGTGCCACGTCGCCGACGTCGGCGATCCGATCGAAGATACGAGCCTCTTTGCCGCGCTCGATTGCAGCATTGCGCGGCCCGACGACGATCCCCAGGAGATCTCGCGCCACGCCTCGGAGTGCGAGCAGACGCGGGAGCGCATTCGATCGTTTCTCGAGCACACCCAACAAGGCCTCGCCATTCAAACGAATTGCTCGCTGATGCAGGGCGACAGCGGCGGTCCGCTCGTCGACACACACGGCGATCTCGTGGGCCTCAACCAGAGCGTGCGCGACATGGCGAGCCTCCACGTCCACCGTGACGAGATCGCCGACTTCGTCCGCGACATTCCACAGACCCCGCTCGTGTTTCTGCCCGATCCGTTTTGCGAAGGAGTGCCCAACATCGTCCTCGAGGACGCGGATCTCGACGGCAAGGTCGACACGATCGCCGCGGCCTCGTCCGGCTACGTCGAGGACTCGTGGTCGAGCGCGGAGGCGGAGATCAATGCGGCGTTCTTCTTCGACATCGATCAAGACGAGGGGAAAAAGGCCGATCCGTCGACGGGGGTTCCGTTCGACGCCGAGGTCGCGTTCGTCCAGCGCGGGCGCACGCTCTACGTCTATTACGACACCGACGACGACGGCCGTTTCGATGCGCTGGTGGTCGACAAACGCGGCGACGGCAAGGTCGATCGCGGATACCGCATCTCGAAGACCGGCACGATCAAGCTCGACGAGCCGCTGGGCGAGAAATACGTCTTCGATTCGTCGCTGCTTCCGCCACACGTCGACTTCGGTCGTTTCTCGGCGATGGTTCATCTCATCGGTAGGGCCCACAACGCGGAGCCGTCCCTCTCCTCCGCGTTCAGCGAGCCTCCGCCCGACAAGCTGGCGATGCGTGCGCTAGGCGACGGCTACGTCTGGGATTGGGACGGCGACGACATCGTCGACAGTTTGGTGACGGTGGGGGTCTTCGGGCGAACGCGCCTCTTCGATCGTACGGGGCAGAGCTTCCAGGGAATGCGCTCCGGCGACAGCGCCGCGGAGCTCATCGAGCACCCGGAGCGCCTGCGACCGACGATGACGTTCATCTTGCGCGGCGACAGCGCTTTCGCTCAATACGACGAAGACCGAGACGGCACGGTCGATGTCGTGTCGGTGGGACCGCGCAACTCGCTCGACTTCCTCGTCGCGACGCGAACGCTTCGCCTCGAGGAAGGGAGCGCGCCCGTCGAGATCGCGGAGGCCGAAGGGCGGCTCTTGCTTCGCCCCGCCTTCGCAGACCTCGACGAGCCTCCGGCCAGCATCGCCTTCGCGGCCGCGCCCGACGACGGCCTCGGATCCTTTCCCGATCTGCGAAAGCTCGATTCGACGATGTTCCGATTCGACGCCGGCGAAGACGGCGTCGACAAATACGTTCTTTCGTATCGCGATCGCGACTCCGTCGCGCTCTTGTTCGACCTCGATCGCAGCACGAAAGAGGTCGCGTGGACGAGCGCATCGGATCTCGCGGAGACGCGGATCTTCGACGCGGAGCTCGCCGTGTTCTTCCACCGCGGCCTCGCGTGGGCCTTTTACGATACCGACAACGACCGGCGCTTCGATCTCGTCTTCTTTCAGCCGGTCGGGGACGCGAACGTCAAGCGTGCCTTCCGCGTCCGCGCCGACGGCAGGACCGAGCTGATGGTCGCCGACCGCGAGCAGACGAAGCTGATCCAGCCGAAGCGGTTTTCCTTCATCGACCCACGGCGCGTTCGAGAAATTGTGGAAGAGCACGTCGACGTGTCGATGGTCGAGATCTGGTGACCTCAACCCCGGAGCTCGCTTCGATTGACCTCGCGCCGCGGCCCGCACCTTGCACGCTCGCTGCGCAGTCCTCGCCTGGAATGGGTGAGGGCTCTGGTCGCGGGGTGGAAAAAGGAGCGAATCGATGCTGAGCCTCTTGGAAATCATGACGCGTGGTGCGCACGCCTGTAGCGAAGACGACTCTGCCAATCGCGCGGCGCAACTCATGTGGGATCACGACATCGGCTGCGTTCCCATCGTCAATCGCACGGGCCGCCTCATCGGCATCGTGACCGATCGGGACATTTGCATGGCCGCCTCCACGCAGGGCCGCCGTCTGAACGAGATCCCCGCGATCGACGCCGGCACTCGCGAGGTCGTCGCGGCGCGCGAGGACGATAATATTCAATCGGTCGAAGACCTGATGCGGAGACACCAAATCCGCCGCCTGCCGGTCGTCGACGGCTCGGGGCGCCTCGTCGGCATGGTGTCGCTGAACGACCTTGCGCGAAAGACGGGGCGCGGCCTCGACGCGAGCGGCGTCGCCGGCACGCTGGCGTCGATCAGCGAGCACACGCACCGTGTCGCGGCTTGAGATGTCGCTCGTTTCTACGGCACGCGACCTGCTAGCGAATGCTCCCCATGAAAGGAAGCCGGTGGAGACTCGTTCGGGCCGCGTGGTTTCTGTTGCCCCTCGCCACATCGCTGGCCTGGGCGTGCAGACCGGGAGAAGAATTCGAAGAGATCGCGCACCATCTGAATTGCGACTTGGTCTGCGATTGGGCGATCGACTGCGGCATCGTTCAAACCTCGTTCGACGCTTGCGACGACCCGTGTGAGGACAATGCGGACGACTCCGAGTTCTATGAGTCGGATTTGGAACGGTGTGCGGGGTGCGTCGATGACACGCACGACGAGCTGTCCTGCTCGGACTCGCGTCGCGTCTGCGCCGATGAATGCGAGGATATTTTCCCGACCGTGAACATCTAGATCCTGCGCCCGTTCGGCGGTGCGATCGACTGGGGCACGCCCGTTGCAGCGAATCCTCCTCGTCCGAGGAGGTGTTCCATGTCGTTTCAATCCGCGGGCAAACACGCTCCCGTGCTCATTCTCGCGCTGTTCGCGGGGTGTGCGGGAGGCACTGCTGGAATCGAGGCGGCGACGCCCGCTGCGGGGCCCGTCGAGCCCCGACTGACTATGCGCGAGCAACGCCAAGAGACGCTGACTCGCAAAGAGCCTCAGCCGCTGGCGGACGCCTTCACCGACGAAGAGGTCCTCGGCATTCTCGACAAGAGCACCGATCGGCTCATGGCGCAGGCACGCATTGCAGCCGAGAAGGCATCGAACCCCGAAGTCCGGAAGCTCGCGTCCGATCTCTACATCGAATACGCCGCATTCCGGGAGCGGCAGAGCATGCTCGCAAACCGGATCGGCCTCTTTCAGGAGGACTCGAAGAAACGCGAGAACCTGCAAATCGGCAAGGAGCTGGACGTCATCATTCTGCTCGAGCACGGTCCGAATACCTTCGACCGCGCATATCTCGCGCAGACCATCTCCGAGCATCAAGACGCGCTCGACTTGGTAGATCAAAAGATCCTGCCGAGCATCGACGCCCCCGAGCTCCGCGCGTTGATCGAGAGTGACCTGCGCGATGCATTGCAGAAGAACCTGGCGCGGGCGATCGACACCAATCGAACCATCCGCGACAACGTCGCGCGCGACGCGCGGCAACGCTCGTAAGAGCGCGGTCGACGGGGTCAGCCCGGCCCGACGGGATAGGCGAAGCGAAATCCGATATAGACCGTTCGTCCCTCACGCGGGCGAAGGTCGCCCGGCAAGGTAGGATCGGCTTCGACGCCATTGAGGTTGAGCCCGCCGACGTAGATTTCCGAGTCGGGCCAAATAGGTCTGCCGATGCGGGCGTCGAAGATTGCATAGCTCGGCGTCTCGATCGACTGCGCTCCCAGCGTCTCGGGGCTCGCGACGTAGCGGAGCTTGGTCACGAACGAGATCTCGAGCGGCAAGACACCGCGAAACGATGCCCAGAACCCGTGAGGCGGCCTTCCGGGCAACGGTTCGTCGCTGTCGACGTCGCGGGCGTGGAGGAACGAATAGCCGACGGAGGTCTGGAGCTTCGCTCCGAGGTCATAGGAGATCTCCGCGTCGATACCGGCGATTCGTGCCCGGGCGATGTTCTCGTATCGAAACGTGGGAGCCGGAAAGGTCGGGTACCCGACGAGCTCGATCGCGTCTTCGATCCAATGGCCGTAGCCGCGTGCGCGGAGCAATAGCGGACGAACGGGTCGTGCTTCCGCGCTGCCGTTGATGGTCCACGCCGACTCCGGCTCGAGCGTCTCGGATCCGATGACGCGTCCGGCGCGCGACGACTCGACGTCGAGCCCCAGTTCGACGGGTGTGGGTGATCGAAAGCCTCGCCCGCCCTCGAAACGAAAGTTCAACCAAGACAGCGGCCGAACGGCCACGGCGCCCCGCGGCGCGACGAACGGGCCGAATCGATTGCTGCCTTCGACGCGAATGCCGGCGAGCCAGGAGAGGCTCTTCAAGGGGTCGCCGCGGAGCTCTGCGAACCCTGCGCCCGTCGCGACGAGCGACGGGTCGACATTGCCGAGCAGCGCGCTCGATTCGCTCGCGGGGAGGTCGCGCAGCTCGATATCGCGGGCGAAGCGCTCGACCTCCGCGCGCAGGCCCACCACCGTCGACAGCGGGGCACCGCGCCCGAAGCTTCCCACCGTCTCGATGGCGTGGAGCGTGTGCAGCGTCGAAGCCGACTGTCGGATTCCGGAGTCACGGACATCGAGCTCGTCCGATCCGATGATCCACTGCGTGCTGGCGGACATCGTCAAGTCGTGCCCGCGGCCGAGCTCGAAGATGCCTCGAAAGCGAGCCGAGATCCGGTGCGACTCCTCCGTCACGTCGATGATCGGCATACCGTCCGGGTCCGGCTCGGACTGGCGAGCTTTTTCGACGACGCGGGCATATCGAAATCGGGAGTCGGCGCGAAACTTCTTCGATACCCGCATACCGGCGCGGAACACGAACGATTGCTGCTTCAACGAAGGGACGGATACCGGGCCTTCCTCCGTTGGGTGCACGCTGTCGGCGGCGTGCACCGTCGCGTCGAAAGCGGCCCATAAGTCTCCGCCGCGCAGGCCGATGTTCCGCGTGATGAGGGCGCCCCAACGATAGCGTCCCTCGAGGCGCGCGTTGCCGCTCCACCCGTCGGGCACGGGAGGCTCGCTGATGAGATTGATCGCGGCGCCGAGCGCGCCGTTGCCCCAGGGAGAGCCGAGCGGGCCGCGGACGACCTCGATCCGATCCGTGTCGGTAATGGGCAGATCGACCGGGTCGTCGAGCAGCATTCGCTCGCCGTCTTCGAGGAGGAGCACCCTGCGCAGGTCGATGCCGTCGACGAAGAAGGCGAACGGGCGCAGATCGTAGATGCCGACGACGTGCTCGAGTGAGTCACCGACGTCGGTTGCTCCTTCGAGCACGATGCGCTCACGCTCGACCACCTCGACGTCGACGATGGATGTGGCCTTCGGCTCCTCCGTTCGGGTGCCCGTCACGACCGGCTTTGGTCGCGCAGGCTCCTCTTGGGCGAACACGCCTTCGGCAAGCGGCCCCCAGCCGTGACCCAATGACACAGCCTCCGTGACCATGAGCCAGCGGAGGACCGTGATCGTACGCGCCCTCTTCCGCAACGGCGGGCGTCGATACAAGTTCGACGCCAATCGTGGTGCGGGCGAGAGGGTGGGCTATCAGAGACCGTACGCGGAGCGGACGGCGTCGACGACCCCGTCCGGCGAGCATTGCCCGTCCGGACACGAGGCGTCGATCTCGAGGTTCGCGACGTACGCCCGAGCGCGGAAGTGCTCGTTGGCGTCACTCGTCCAGGCATTCACGTGGTTGGAGAGGCACTGCGCGGCCCATCCTTCGGTGTACCCGCTGTCCCCGACGTCGGCGATGCACCCATCGTAGTCGTCACCGAGCGACGCTCGGTATTCACACCATTGTGTTCGATGCAGCGAATTGATTCGGCAATAGCAGCCGCTCGAACAGGTCGTCGTTATGCCGTTTTCGAAATCGTAGACAACGGGCCCGTTGCCGAGATCCTCCACGATGCCACCGGAGAGCGGGAAGATGCGCGACGATTGGTACATCATGGCGAGACCAATGGCGGACAGGCCCTCTTCGTACGCGCCGTCGTCGACGCCCTTCAATGCGGCGAGCGCCGGAATGTAGCTCGCCGCATCCACGATCCAGCGGCCGACACGCTCGGGCGCGGGGTTCGCCACGATGACGGTCGCCGTGACGCCCTCAGCCGTATAGGTGCAGCTCTGCGCGTCGTACGGCCAACCCTCGTAGGTGGTCGGCGAGCAATCCTCTTCGACGTAGGGCTGCGCATCGATGGTGTCGACGAGCGACGCGGGCACCTCGATGGGTGGCTCACATACCCCGCAGTCTTGCTCGCAGGAACGGCAGGTCTCCGCCCCATCGCAGACGCTGTCACCGCAGGTGTCGGGCGTGCCGCCTGTCGCGCCGGTCCCTTCACCGCCGACGTCGGGCGCGCCGCCGGAGCCGCCTGTGCCGCCCGCGCCGGCAGGGGCACCGGCCGTCGACGAACCACCGGACCCGTCGCTGTCACCGCAATGGGTGGAGAACAACAGAGCGGCGACGAGAGCGATCGTATTGGCGACGGTGAGCATGGGCGGGCTCAGGGTACATCGACGACGCTCGCGCGGATGACGGCGCGATCATCCGCGACGTCGAGCCAAACGACATAGAGCTTGTCGCCGACGACCGCGGCCTGCACGCTGCCGACCGTGAGCTGCGAACGGCGCGGAATCGAGAGCACCTTCTTCGTCGTTCCGTCGGTCGTATCCACCGAATAGACGTGAAGCTCCGGGCTCGAGATGTCGGCCCCCGGCGTGAGGAGGAGGCCGCCGCCGCCGCGCGGAATCCACGCGGGCCGCGGGTTGTCACGTATCGGATCGATCTCCGCGAGCTCCGTGGAATCGCCGGTTGCGAGCGCGCTTCGCACGATGCGCGCCGGCCCCTCGACCGGATCCTCCGGGAGGGCTTCGCCGGACCGCTCCGAAGGGACGAGCTGTACGACCGACGTGCCTTCGACGGCGAGCGGAACACTCAAGTCCTGCAGGCCAATCTCGGTCAGCTCGTCCGCGGCCCCCGTCACCATGAAGGAAGGCCGCGTCTCGTCGATGGTCCAGCCGATCTCGTTGCCGGCCGTGGTGGCCGACGCGACGCCGGCAGCGATGGCTTCGTCGCGCGTGCTCGAATAGCAAACTGCGCCCGGGCAACACGTCGCATCGCCGATGGCGCATGTCGTCGGCGCGACCGCGTGGCTTCCGTCCTCGCGCAGATTGAAGACGACCAGGCGGCCGCCGGTCGCTCCCTCGTCGACGATCCCCTCGAAATAGCCGAGCTTTACGCGCTCTTCCGACGGGACGCGGATGAATCGAGGCTGCGACACGTTGCCGTAGCCGATCGTGCTCATTCGGATTTGATCGTCCCAGGCGAGCGAGCTGTCGACGGCGCCGTCTTGACCCGGCGCGGGGAGCGTCGCCCGGAACACGATCATGCGCGGCCTGGGATCGTCGTCCAGCGGGCTCGAGCTCAAGGTCAGGAGCAGCTCCGTATCGGAGAGCGCTACCACGTCGTAGAACGGCTCGACGGCGCCGGCGTCCGCTTGCCAAGTATCCTCCAAAACGAGCTCTTCGGACGTGGAGCCGTCCGGGTAGAGGCGTTTTGCGATCAGCGCCTGACCGACGGGCTCGTTATAGGGATAGGACTCCCAAACCACGAGCACGGAGTCGCTCTGCGGGACGATTCGGAGGTCGGGGCCGCGCAAATTGCCGACCTCGGTGACGAGCGTGGGCACGGTCGTTCCCGGGAGCGCGCAGACACCTTGAATGCAGTCGTAGCCCTCGGGGCACGCTCCCTCGCTGCAAAGGGCCGGCATATCGCCCCATTCGACGCTGCAGCCGCCGAGCGACCCGAGCCAGACGCTGCCCATCACGACGGCCGAAGCCGCGACGCAGAGCGTGTGACGAATCGAGGGCCGCCTCATTGTGACTCCTTTGCGGTGCCGATCCACAAATCCATGAGGTCGGCGTGTGTCGCCGTCCAACCTAGATAGACCGTGCCGTCGACCGCAATGGCCCGCGCCGAATAGAGGGTATCGTCCCCCGGTCTGGTGACGGTCGCCACCTTGGAGACGCCGTTGTCGTCGAGCGTGAACACCTGCAAGTCGGAGAAGCTGTCGGCGGACGAGGCCGGCGCGAACAGCACTTGCGAAGCGGCTCCCCATGCGGTGTGAGGCTCGAGCTGCGTCGGATACGTCCCGAGGTCGTCGGTCGAGACGACATCCCCGGTCCAATCGGTCGACACGAGGCTCGCGCTCGAGAAGTCTTCGTTGTCTTCGAGGGGATCGAGGACCAAAGAGACGATGCGATCCGCAAACGGGTAAACGGCGAGCCCGGCCGTGGGAATGGGCCCCTCGATGTCGGCCGTCGTCGCTGCAGCGTCGGGGATTCGATAAAAGAGCGGAATCTCGAGCCCGACCCGCACTGCGAGGTCCTCGCCCACCGGCCATAGAATGCAATCACCGGAGAGCGGCAATACGTCGGACGTGAGCGGTAACGTCAAATCGCGCGTGGGCTCCCCGCCCGCAATGCGGCGCACGTGGAGCGTCCCACCTTCGGAGGGATCGACGAAGCAGACATCGAGGCCGCTCCCGCCGGCGACTGCGCCGATATAGGCCGGCTCCGCACCACCCAGGAATGGCACGTTGGTCGTATAGAGCACCGTCGCCGTCGCCTCGTCGCCTTCGGCGAGATCGCGAGGAACCTTGTAAACTGTCAGCTCTTGCGCGTCTTCGTCGACCGACGGAAACCGGAGAGCCACGATTGCGTAATTGTCGTCGTCGAGCGCCACGACGGCCGTCGATGTCGGGAAGTCTTCGCGCAAATCGAGTAGGAGCTTCGGCGTGGCGACGGCGCCCGAGGGGTCGACGTGGATTTCGTACATCGCGCGCGCGCCCTGGGTGAAACCGTCATTGACGACGAGCGATGCGCCCCCGCCTTTGGACGGGAACCAATACATCTCGGCGGCGTTGATCCACGTGGTGCGGAGCGGCCGAAAGACTTGTTGGGTCGAGCCGTCCTTTTCACAAATGGTCGCGCGGCAGCTGTACCCGTCCGGGCACGAGCCGTCGGCGCCGCAGAGGAACGGTTGCTCCCCGAGATCCGGCTCGCACGAGGCAGAGAGGGCGAGCGTCGCCAGGACGGCGAGACGGAGGGATCGGGAGTGCTTCACGCTGTCACTACGGTTTGCCACGCCTCGGAGATCCCCAATTGGAAGTACCGGCTTTGGCGCGTTTGGATGTCGGCCCTTCCGGTATCGGGGTCGAGGCCGCGGGCTCGACCTGTTCGATTGTCGGCTCGACGTGCGCGTCTTCGGAGCGCGGATCCGCGCCCGTCTTGCGGGCGCCCGAAGACCAGGGCGCGGTTGCCGTGCGGGTGGGCGCTCGGGCCGTCGGTGGCGATGCAGCCGGCGGCACGACGGGCCCAGTCGGCATGCGGCCGACGGCCGGCGGCACGACGGGCCCGGTCGGCATGCGACCAACGGCCGGCGGCACGACCGGAGCCGTGGGCATGCGGTTGCTCTGCGTCTCTTTCGGACGCGCAAACGAGCGCGCCTGGTCCGCTTGCGGGCCCGAGCTGATGGGTGACGGCGTGAACGGAGCGGGTGTGAACGGCGAGGACGGCGGCGGGGTATCGCTGAAGCTGTCTCGGCCTTGCGAGCTGAGCGCGCCGGATTGCGAGCCGCCCCAGCGAAGCCCGGCGTTGGACGAGGGAATGGAAGAGTCGCGGTCGACCGGGTACGCGCTCGGGCGGCCCGTGGATCGACCCGTCGAAGGCGCGGGCTCCCCCGAACCTTCGGAGAGCGGGTTTTTTCCGGTTCCGGTCCATCGGAGCCCGAAGCGCGCCGAAGGTCGCTCCGCGGGTGGCGTCGACGGGGAAACCTCGGACGTCTCCTCCTCCGAGAGGTAGGCGGCGAGGAGGGCGTCCGTCTCGCTCAGCGACTCGGACGAGCTCGACGGGGGCGCATTTCGCATTCCGGGGGGGCGCGGGGTGAGGTTGCGCGGTGGCGGCGTGGCCGATGCGACAACCTCGAGCTCCCGGTTGTACTCCTCCCACGAAAGCGAGCGCGTCTGGTTGCGACCGCCGCTCGCCGGCTCGTGACCGCGCTGGCTGGGGCCCGGCGCGTTCACGCCTTGGTGCTTCGAGCTCACGCCATCGGCGGACTCCGCGGCGCCATCCTCGGCGCGAGGATCCCAGCGTCGCGTCATCGGGCGGGCGGTCGGCGCGCGTCGATGCGGTGATTCGGGCGGATCGGAAAGCGGCATGGTGCCGCTTCGCGCGGCCTCGGCCGAGCCGGAGCTCGGGGGCGAGGTCTCCCCGCTGTGAGGCGTGCAGGGCGGAGGATCGGTGTAGGCGACGCCGGCGCGCGGTGCGACCGCCCCCATGCTGCTCCCCGGCGTCATGAACGCGCTCGGCGGCAGCGATCCTCGCGTCACGTAGGCCCCCGCGATGTGCGAGCCGGGTGTGCCGCCCTCGGGCGCGCGCGCGACGGGCGCGTTCGACGGGTTGATTGCGGGCCTTGCGGACGGCGTCGCCTTCGGTTTGACCGCCTGCATGCGGTCCATCGTCTTCTTCTTCGCGCGCTTCGCGGCGAGCTGCATCACGTACGCGCGCATCTGCTTCATCTGCTGATCGGTCGCGTCGATCGGGCGCGCGACGAACCGGCGCTGGCCGTTTTGTGCCGGCAGCGCGAGGTCGACATCGATCGGCTCCGACAGGAGCTGCGCTTGCGCGTCGTACAGAATGCGAACGGGCGGGCGCGCGAAGTCGACCGGGAGCGCAGGCGTCGCGAGGACGACGCCCATCTCGCCGGTCGAGAGCTCGACCATCGTGCCGGCGGGAAAGATCCCGAGCGCGCCGGTGAGCAGCTTCACGAGCGCGCGACCCACGTTGTCGGGCGCTTCGCTCTCGAGCACTTGAATCGCGTCGTCGATGCCGAGCCCGGCAGCCCCTGGGCGCGGCAACCGGAGCTCGATGAAGGAGAACGCGACCGAGAGGATCCGCGACAGCAGCAACGCCGAGCGCCGGCCCTGATAGACGAGGGTGTTTTCTCGCAAGGCCTGCGCCTCGTGGACGATGACGGCGCGCGCCATGCTCGGCGGGTGCAGCTTGCCCATTGCGGTGAGCGCGACGATGGAGCTCGTCGGCAGCTGCGCGCGCTCGTCCTCGTTGAGGACGCGCGGACCGAGCGGCTCACCTTCACGCTCGTAGCCGATGAGGCGCTGACGTCCCGTGTCGTAGAGGACGGCGGCGCTGGCGAGCGCCGAGAGCAGCGTGCGGTCGGTCGTCAGCTGATTGGCCATCGCCAGCGCGACGATCGCGCCGGACAAGAGGATGTTCGATCGATCCGCGTCGGCCGACGGAGCCGCGGCGATCGAGAGCAGGAGGCGTCCGCCCGATTTGGCCTGGCGCGACCCTTCGGGCCCGCCGCTGTCGAACGTCGTGACGAGCTTCTGCGCGACGCGCTTGATGCCTTGGCGAAGCTCGTATTTCCCTCGCTTCAGCTCGTCGTAGAAGTTGCGGACGATCATCAGGGCGGCGGCGTAGGTCCGCGCTGCGCGAACTGCGGGCGACGCGTTGACCGCCCCACCGAAGCCGACGACGCGGCGGAGCTTCAGCCCGTCCCAACCACCCTCGGCGAAGCGAGCGGACTTGCGGCCCGTCTGCGTGAACTCCGAGACGGTTCGACCGAAGTCGACGATCTCCTGCGAGGGGACGTCGCGGCTCACCGTGATCTCGGTGACCTCACACTCCTGCAGGATCCCGCCCAGCTCGAGCGCGAGCTGGTACGTCTCTTTCGACGTCTTCAGGATCGAGCGGTTGAGAAACACCGCGTGCGGCGTGAAGAGGATCGCGCACGAGCCGACCTGCGTGGCCTCGAAGTACTGCTGCAACGTCGCGAGCGCGTAGTCGACGACCTGCACGACGGCGTGGTTCGTCTCCGCGTGGATCTGGCATGCTTTGACGACGCGGTAGAGCGCATTGACGACCTTGCCGCCGAGGTAGCGAGGGTCGTCTCCTGTCGAGGTGACCGTGGGTCGAGCGTAGCTCGTGGCCTGATCGGGACGCAGCGGGTTCACGGCTTACCCTCCGCGCCGGCGACGTTGCCGACCTTGCGGCTGACCCGCGCCTCGATTGCCGCAAGCGCTTTCGTGGCCGCCTCGCGCACGACCGCAGACGTTCCCCAGCGCTGCTTGGCCGCACCTTGGAGGGCTTCGATCGTCTCGGTCGAGTCGAAATCGGCGAGCGCTTCGGCCGCGATGGCGCGCGACATCTCGCTCGCGTCGTTCGAGAGCAAGCGACGCTTGGACAGCACCTCCACCGCGAGGGACTCGCCGCGTGAAGCCTTGAGGGCGCAGATCGTCGAGAGCCATTTTCGGCGCTCGTCTGCGGACAACTCGTGAAATGCGTCGGACTGGACGCGGCGAACGAGGACCGGGCCTGCCGCGACGACGTTGAGCGCGGCGACGAGCTCCAGCGCACGCAGGCGGATCGCCCCATCGAGGGCCTCGAGACAAGCCGTGATCTCTTCGCGGGCGCGCTCGCCGATGTTCTCGCCCATGGCCGCGATGGACGCGAGCTTGACCTCGAGGTTCGGGTTGGCGAGCGCTGCATCGAGGAGCGTCGCGGTGTGCTCGGACTTCAGCTCCGCTGCGAGCTGCACGATGAAAGCCCCGAGCGTCGGACCGGAGCGGGGCAACATCGTCGCGAGCGAGCCCTCTTGGCCGACCGCCCATCGCCGGATGTAGGGCACGAGGACGTCGCGCAGCTGCTCGGATTTGGCGGAGTCGAGACACTCGCACGCGAGGGCGAACACGCTGTCGCTCGCGAGTAGGTCGAGCGCGCGCCCGAGCGCCGCGACGAGCTCTTTCGGCGGTGCCACGGCTTGGTAGTCGCCGCCCCAGGCTCCCCGACGCTCCATCGCGATGTCCGTCATCAGCGTTCGAAGCACCTCGACCGGGAACAGGACACGCGCCGTCTCGAGCTCGAGGGCGTGACCGTCGCGCTGTCCACAATGTCCGTGGAACGCCTTCGTGAGGTGCTCGTGCATCTCGAAGACCTTGTCGACGGCGTTGAGCGCCATCTGGTCCTGCGTCCACTCGCGAAACGCCGCATGGAGCAGCTCGGAGTCGCCGCGCCCGCGGGCGTCGAGGTACGCGGGAACGAACGCGTCGAGGAAGCCGTCCTGCCAGCGCTCCGGGGGGCACGCGAGCTGCGCACCGAGCGTCGCGACCGTCATCGGATCGAGCGCGAGCGAAGCGGCGGCCTCCCCGACCTCTTCGAGCCGGTTGACGAGGTTGTGCTCGAGGGCCTGTTCCTCGAGGCTCATGTCGTCGAAGTCCTTGTCGATCTTCGCCTGCTCGAGGGTCTGCTCGGCGATCTTGTTCCAGTCGAGCACGCGCTCGGGCTCGAGGTTGTCGCCCTCTGCGAACGAGTCGACGGCGAGGTAAGCGACGTGCTCGAACCGCCGGTCCCACAGCGCAGTCACCGAGTCGTCTTCGCTGCCGAACATCGTGGAGACATCGCGAAGGAGGATCGCGATGAAGTCGCGCAGCTCTTCTTCGGTGAGGCCGGGCTTGAGCTGAATCTTTCGGATGCCGTCGGCGTAGAGCTGATGCGGGATGCGGTCGAACGGGACGCGATCCGGCGTCCAGATCGGATGGTCCTCGAACAGGAAGCCCCCGTTGTTCACGTCCCAGCGCACGGAATGCGCGTTCGCTGCGAGCGCGGCGCCGATGTCGGCGAACGTTTGCGACAGCGTGCGCTGCGTCTGCGGGTGCCCCATTCCGTATTGGCGCGCGCTCGCCATCGCGTAGCCGAGCTGCTTGAAGATGTTGAGGAGCCGGTCCTTCTGCTCGCGCAGCTCTGTGTCGGTGAGCTCCGGGCCTTCGTCGACGACGTCGTTGCCGCGCACGACGACGCCGGTCGCCGCCTTGCGAGCCTGCTTGACCTGACCCGAGCGCAACCGCGCGACGAGGCGGAGCAGCTCGGAGCGCATCTCGCGCGCGGACTGGGGGCGTTGTGCGCGATCGAAGCTGAGCGCTTTGTCGACGAACGCAGCAACCTCCAGTGCGGTGTCGGGCGCTTTGCGCGCGACCGACGGCGCGGCCTGCGTGGCCGCGAGGACGAACTCCTCCGCCTCCGTCTTGGCAGCGTGCAGTCGCTCGCCGACGATGCCGACGTACAGGCACGCGCCGACGCTGAAGAGGTCCGCGCGCCCGTCGAGCTTGTTCATCCCGAGCGCCTGCTCCGGTGCGATGAACGAAGCCGTCCCGAGCGCGATGCCGGCGCGCGTCGCCTCGACGCCGGCTTCCGGCTCGCGCATCCGCGCGACGCCGAAGTCGAGGACCTTCACCCCGCCTTGTTTCGTCAGGAAGATGTTCGCCGGCTTGATGTCGCGATGAATGATGTCGAGCTCGTGGCAACACGCGAGGAGGTCGAGCACCGTGTCGAAGATGCCGAAGAGCTTGTCGATCGGCATGCGACCGCCGCCGCGCTTGAAGAGCTCCGCGAGGGTCATGCCCTCGAGGAGGTCCATCACGAGAAACGGCTCACCGGCGTCGCTCAACCCGTCGTCGACCACGGCCACGCGCGCGGGGTGGTTCACGCGGTTCGCGATGCGACCTTCGCGCAGGAAGCGGTCGCGCACGTCGGCCGCGCGTGCGTACTCGATGTGCAGCACCTTGATGGCCGCGCGCGTGCCGTTGTTTCGGTGGGTCGCGGCGAAGACGGCGCCCATCCCGCCCACGCCGAGGACACGATCGATGCGCCACTTCTCGTTCAGATCCGTGCCGACACGCCGAGCGGCCTGCTTCGTCGGGCTGAGCTTCTCCGGCGGGGCTCTGTCAGTCGGCCCCTCGGAATGGCCCTGTTCGTACTGTGTCTTGGCCATCCTGTGTCCCGCGGTCGGCCGGTAATGATCGGAAGCGAACGCGCGCAGTCAGACGCGTGGGCGCGCCACGCGAATCTGGGGTGAAATGTACCACGCATAGCAATCTAGCCGTCGACCGTTCTCTCGAGGGGGACCCACAAAAAGACGCGTGCTTTTGCGTGGAGATCGATCGCACGGGCGTGGCAGCGAGGCGAAGCGCCCCGCAAGTCTCTGCTTGGAGTCCCTTGGGCCACTCGTGGTCTTGGGTTTGCAGTTACGGGCTCGATGTCCCTCTTCAACCCGCAACACCTCGTTGCCGCCATGATGTTCGCCACCGCAGGCCTTCTGCTGCTCAAGGCCGCGCGTGTTCGCTGAGCAGGGACGTTATTGAACGGGGACGTTATTGAGCGGGGGTCAGCCTGCGTCGAGCCACTCCGCTCCGAGCTGCAGGATGCGCGCATTTTCTGAGATGCGCTCGATGAAAACCTTCTTGTAACGCTTGTCGCCGAGGCGCTCGGCGAGCCCGACGACCCGATCGCGGGCGGCCTTCATGCTCCGCCGTGACTCGCCCGTATCGCCCGTCTGCGCGAGCACCAGCGCGTGCGAGAGCCGCGCGATGCTTTCTCCTTCGCCGGCGCCGCCATGCTCCGCGACGAGCGACATCGCGCGGCGCGCGGGGTCGAGCGCGGCTTCGGTGCGGCCCGCGACGAGGAGCGTCGCAGCCTGAATCCCGAGTGCGTGCGCGCGCAGAGCCGGAAACGCCTCGGCCGCGTTGACCGCTGCATCCGCTTCGGCGAGCGCGCGCGCGTGGTCCTCGCCGAGCGCGCGAACGAGCGCGAGGAATGCGTGGCACTGCGCTGTCGTGTATCGATCGTTGCGCGCCTGTGCGCCGGCGAGCGCTTCGGTCGCGAGCGAGAGTGCGCGCGGGCCTTCACCTTGGCGGAACGCTGCGAGCGCGAGGTAGGCCTTCAACATGTTCGACGTCGCGAGCCGCATGGGCTCCGCGATGCCGAGCGCTTCGTGCAGCGTTCGCTCGGCCTCTTCGAACGCGCCGAGGCGGAGCAGCACGGCACCCAAGGCCCCGCGTTGCTCACACGCGTTCCGAACGTCGCCCACCGCGGTGAACCGTTCGAGCGCGGAGATGCGCCGGGGCAGCTCGCGAGGAAGATCCCCGACGAAGGCGGCGCGCTCTGCGAAGGTGACGTCGATCCACGCGTGCACCGCCAGATCTTGCGCCACCGTCGCGTCGCTCCGCTCGCGGGCGACACGCACGATGGCGCGGGCGCGCGCGAGATCTCCGCCCTTCATCAAGCCGACCGCGATCCTGCACGCCGCGATCACGTGGGCCGAGCTCGCGCGCGGAGCGCCGGGCAAAGTCAGATCGGGAAGCTCGGGTGCCGCGTCGCCGTCTCGCTGGCCGAATCGTCCGAGCCGCGCGCGGGCGAGCGCGAGGTGGCCGGCCGCCGCATACCAACCCGTCGCGCCGGCGGGCAACACAGACAGCGTCGCGAGCGCGGCGCGCTCGCATGCTTCGTAACGTCCGAGCCAGAGCTCTGCCATCGTTCGAACGAGGTGCAGCTGACCGAGCAGCTCACCGGTCGCGCCACCGTCGGCGATCGCGAGCGCCGCGTGCACCACCGCTTCGTCGAGCGCGTTGAGGCGCAAGGCTCGCTGCGCGGCGTCGGCGGCGGAGTCGGCGCGGTCCACCGGTGAGCCGCTCCGCGCGAACTCACTCGCCACCTGCGCGGTGCTTCGAAGCCATTCGCCGAGCTCAGGGGCGGGAGCGATCGGCCGTACGCTGATCGCCGGCTCGTCGGCGTCGGGCTCGAGGTCGAGGACCTCCACCTCTTCGACGTCTTCATCGCCGATCTCCCCGAAATCGCTGTCGACCGCGTCGAGCTGGGTGCGTTCTTCGACCCGTGCCTCGCGCCGCGTGTCGTCCGCGAGGTCGTAGGCGGCATAGAGCGATCCGTCGCTCCTGCGACCGACCTCGAAGACGACGCGCTTCGAGCCTCCGTCCGCGCTCCCCAACATCGCGGCGCGTGCGTCGCGTCGCAGATTGCGGCCTGCGTCGGCGTTCGTCGCGTGCTCGGGGCGCAACACACGGAGCGCGACGCGCCGGCCGAGAAGCGTGTCTTCGGCCTCGAAGGTGCAGGTCGTCGCGTCCTCGTGCAGTGCGCGCACCAGCGCGAACTTGCCGGCGACGATCATCCCCGCGTGAAGACCCTCCGTGCCGGTCGTCGCCTCGTCGCCGACGCTGAGCGGCGGACCGCCGGCTCCGAGCAGCGTCATCTTGCGGGTCGTGGTGTCTTCTCTCACGCCGTCCGCTCCTCGCTCAGAAGCGGCCCCGCGCTCCGATGAAACCGGGCGAAATCACCGGCTCGATCGACGCCGAGCTCGACGAGCCTCCGCCGACAGGCACGAGCCACAACACCGTCGCCGTCACCGCCACGGCACCGGCGCCGGAGAGAAGTCCGATGCCGACGTATTGAAAGAGCTTCCGCTCGTCGTCGATGTCCTGGAGCGTCGAGAAGTCGTTCGCAGGCAGATCCGTCCCCGGCTCCCGCTCCTTCGCGGCGTCTTCGAGCTCCGAGCGGCGCGCCTCCGAGTTGATGAGAAGGACGCCGCCCGCCACACCGAGCGCGACCGCGGTACCGGTCGCGACCCACGGCAGAGCGCGGGACGGGCTCGGTGCTTGAGGCGCGAGCGCGAGGCGTGCGACCTCACCCTTCGAGAGCTCGATCTCGGCTTCCGCGTATGCGCCGCTGGTGAGCGACATCGCGACCTCGTGTTTGCCGGCGGGTGCCGCGATGCGGCCCTTCCCGTCAGGGACGATCACCTGCCCGTCGAGCGTCACCTTCGCGCCGTCCGGCACGGTGCCGAGCGCAACTGCGGCTTCCGCGGCCGGCACGTCGACCTTGCGCGTCTCGACGGCCTCATTGAGATCTCCGAAGCGGTCCTGCGCGACGAGCTTGATCGAGAGCTTCGCGCTCGGACGAATCCAGGACGGATCCAACGTACCGAGGAGCGGGCCTTCGTCCGACGGAATGAGCGGCACGTCGAACGCGCCCTCGATCCCGGAGCTCTCCACGCGCGCGACCATGCGAAGCCACGCCGGGCGATTCTCCACCGTCGTCGACAAGCGCACCGGTTGGAACGCGACTTCGGGCGCTTCGATCTCGAGCTTGCCGATCGTCGCTTTGTCACCTGCGACCCGCTCCCCGCGCACCTTCTTTGCGGCGGCTCGGCATGCGTCGCGAACCTTCGGCGACAGATCGCGAGCGACGTCCGGGTCGTAGCCGGCTGCGATGATCGCCCTTCCGCACGCTTGTGATGCGGCGTCCGCGTTCGTGACGAGCAGGGCGGTCGTCTCGAGCAGGCCCGCTTCCACCGCGAGCTGCGGCGGCACGTTCTTCGACTTGAGGGCCGACAACGTGCGAAGCGCGTCGGCGTAGTTGCCGCTGTCGACCTGGTCGCGCGCCTTCGCGACGATCGCCGCGGCGTCCTGCGCCCGAGCCGGCACCGCCGCGAGCAGACAGCAAACGGCAACAGCAGCTCCGAGCAGAGCTCGCATCACTCTCCCGTTTTCTTCAGATCGAACCGCACGCTTGCGGTCTTGTTGGGTTGAACTTTGACGCTCGCGCTTCGCGACGCGCCGAGCTCCGGGTTGGTAACGACGACCGTATGCGTGCCGGCGGGCAGCGAGATCGCGCCGAGCGGTGTGCTGCCCCTCGGCACGCCGTCCACCGTCACGTTGCCCCAAGGATTGACCGTCACGATGAGAGAGCCGGTTCCTGACGCGTCGCCGGTGTTGCTCGACGACGTGGTCACCGGCGGCACGGGAGGTGGGCGAACGAGCGCCGTGCGCGACGTGGGCGACGATGGTGTCCCGCTCGAGACCGGACCTGCCGTCGACGAGGCGACCGCGTCCGAGGATGTCGCCTCGTTCGTCGCGGTGGCCGTGCTGGAAGTCGACGCCGCGTCGGTTGCCGTCGAAGCGGTGGGTGCGGCGGTCGACTTCGCCTCGGTATCTTTTTCGTCCGCGTTCGAGGCCGGCTCGCCTTTCGGTGGAGGGCTGAGGAGGATCCAAGCTGCGCCGACGAGCGCGCCCACGATGATGGCGCCGCAGAGCGCGACGAACCACGTCCGTGCGTTGCTCCCGCTGCTTCCCGTCGTCGAGTGTGAGGCGTCGCTGATGCTCGCGATGCGCGTGACGCTCGCGGTACCCGGCGGCTCCGGCGGCGGAACGCTGCCGGCGCTCAACCGACCCGACGATGCCGTCGGGTGATTCGCGAACGCGCCGTGATGCGAACCCGATTGCGACAGCGGGTTCGCGATGTGTCGCGGACCACTTCCGTAGCCGGAGCTCTCGTTGGTGAGCGCGAGGCTCCAAGGTTGCCTCGGTGCCTGGCCCGTCGCGCCCGACGCTTGCGCGACGCGTTCGCAGATCTCCTGGACCGCTGCGTCCTCGGCCGAGGGGCCGAGCCGGTAGAGCACGTTGTGCATCTGCGCCGCGAGGTGCCCGGCCGAAGGTGTCCTCCCTGCAGCGCGAAACTCCGTCGCCATGTCGATCGCGGCGGCGAGCTCCGGCATCGTATGCGGCAGGTTCTGATCGACGCGCGGCACGCGCTCCGTCGCGATCATCGCGATGAGCTGCCCCTGCGTCTCCGCTTTGCGAAGGCGCCCTCCGAGCAGCCCTTCGTAGAGCGTCACGCCGAGTGAGAAGATGTCCGCGCGGCCGTCGAACGGCTCGCCGAGCGCCTGCTCGGGCGGCATGTACGGCAGCTTGCCTTTGAAGACGCCCGTCTCCGTCTTCTCACCGCCGAGGCCGTGAATGCGCGCGACGCCGAAGTCCGACAGCCGGATGCGTCCGTCGCGTCCGATGAGGATGTTCGCCGGGCTCACGTCGCGGTGAACGACGCTGAGGTTGCGTCCGTGCGGATCGATCATCGAGTGAACCGCGTCGAGCGCCTTCGCCACCTCGCGCCCGATCAGCGCGACCGCCGCAGGCGACAGCGCCCCGCCTTTGCGGATGACCCGGTCGAGCGCCGCGCCGTCGATGTAGTCGAGGACGAGGTAGAGCCCGCGATCGTCGGACTCGCCGAGCTCGATCAGGTGGACGATGTTCGGGTGGTCGAGGCGCGCGATGACCTGCGCTTCGGCGAGGAACGACTCGCGCGCGTAGTCGCTGATGCCTTCGGTCGCGAGCAGCCTCTTCACCGCGACTTGGCGGCTGAAGTTTCGCGGGCCCACCTCGTCCGCGAGCCACACCTCGCCCATCGCTCCGCGGCCGAGCATCTTGACCAGTCGGAACTTGCCGGCGAAGAGCTGTTCGGGAAGCTGTTGGGTCATTCAGTTACGCGCGAGGTGACGACCGCGCATGCGAGCCGGAGGATGGGGGCGTGACCACCCGAGGATGGGTCGCCAATCTTACCC
This sequence comes from Polyangiaceae bacterium, assembly GCA_013361525.1. GTDB lineage: Bacteria > Myxococcota_A > Polyangia > Polyangiales > Polyangiaceae > Xiheicaenibacterium. The sequence goes on from JABFXY010000015.1 coordinate 48,839, forward strand.
GCGACGAGCGGAAGATGCCCACCCCCTGCGCATTTCGTGACCAACCCGTTTCGGCTTTGCGAAGCGCGGCCCGCTCCGAGGGTCGAGGCCGGGCGTCTTCGGGCTCGACGAGAGCGACGATTGGCGCTGGTTTTCGCTGCACTTCTGAGCAGCAAACACCATGTAGACGAGTCGTTCGGCCGTCACCGCCCTGGGCAGGCTACGTCCGGCCCGACTTGATCACCGACCCATCGTCCGCGACGAGCCTCCAGGTCTCGCCTTCGGTGTGCAGCACGCGTCCCGCGTCGGGGTAGTGGCAGACGTCGTGGGTCGGGCGCGTGCCGACGATCAGGTAGCTGCAAGGCGCCTGGGATCGGTTCATCGCGTAGTGGGCATTGGGGACGCCCGCGGGCCAACACGCGGCGTCGCCCGGACGCAACGTGTGCGCACCGTCGTTTTCGACGATCGTCACCTCACCGAGGAGGACGAACAAGAATTCGTCCTCCTGCTCGTGCCAATGGCGCTCGGAAGAGCGCGAGCCGGGCTGCAATGTCTCCATGTAAGCGCCGTATTGAGTGAGCCCGCCGGCGTCGGAATAGCGAAGTAGCTCGTAGACGCCCATCTTGCTTGCTCGACCCTCGGGATCGGCGCTCGGTTCGACATCGCTTTTGCGAACAATCATAGGAAACGACCTCTCGGTGATATGCACGCGGCCGAGTTTTGCTGCTCCGTCGGGTGCCGCGTTCACCGTAGGATTCCCATTGAAGTCGACTTCGCCGAAACGCAAGGATCCTTGATCGCAGCTCCGTGCCGCAGCGCGACCTGGTATGACAGCGATCGATGTCGTTTTTGCTCGTTTTGCGGTCCAGCTCTCGCAGTCTCTCGGTGTTGGTGTCGGTGGGCGCGATGTTCTCTGCGCTGTCGCTCTCGGCGGTAGGCTGCGACGATCCTGCGTGCGAAGGCTCGGACTGCGAGGTTCCCGGCGGCGGTGGGAGCGGCGCAGCCGGTGGTGGTGAAGGCGGAACGGGCGCTGTCGGAGGCGTCGGCGGGGGACGCGGCGAGGGCGGCGCGGTCGTCGGCCTTACGTGCCCGCCCGGCGCGGCTACCGATGTCGATGGCTTCGCCGGCCTGCCTGCCGGCTATGTCGACGCGGCCGTCGACCCTGCGGCGGCGGTCGTCGTCGAGACGACGATGAACCACTACGCCGAGAACACGCGGGGCGGCGCCGTGGATCATCAGGCGAACACCCGTTTTGGGACCTGGTTCGATCCTCCGGAGACGGATCGCGTCTTCACCCTGCGCTTCGACCGCCCACGCCCGCTCACCGCGCTTCGAATCGGCACGGGCTTCTCACCAAACGACAATGGGCAGAGCTTGCCTTCGGGCGTCGTCGAGTGGTCGACGGACGGCACGACGTTTTGCGAGCTGACGCCCTTCCAGGACGACCTCGATTACGCGGCCGCGGGTCCGGCCGACGCGGCGTGGGCTACGGTGATCCGAATTCGGCCAACCGTCTCCGCGACGGAGGATCTCAGCATTCACGACATCGAGGTCGAGCGAGACGGCGTGCCCCACGCCACCGAGCTCGCGAACCCGGTCAATCTCAGCCTCTACGTGGCCCAGGAGGGTGACGACGACGTCTTCACCCAGCTCGTCCCGGATTACCGCGCCATGCTCTTTGGACGTGTCACCACGGTCAATCAATGGCTTTATCCGAACGCCGGCGGCCCGGACGTCGACTCGATCATCCTCGAGCTCTTCCGTTTCGACGGCGTCGCGTATGCGAGCACCGATTATCTCGCCGTAAACGCGGATTACGTCGAGTCCTACCTCGATGCCAATGGGGCGCGCGAGGCCGCGTTCGAAGTCGAGGGGATTCTGACGCACGAGATTGCCCACTTCTACCAATATGGCCAGGGCGCGCCCGGCTGGCTCGTCGAGGGGATCGCCGATTGGGTGCGTCTCAGCGCCGGATATGGCAATTGGATGACGTCGCCGAATGGCAACTACACCGATGGATATCAAGTGACCGCGTCCTTCCTTCACTGGATCGCGGGGACCTACGGCGCCGATTTCGTGGTCGAGCTCAACGCGCGGATCGGCGAAAGCGGCTATTCGGACGGGTTCTTCGTCGAGCTGACGGGGAAAACCGTGGACCAACTCTGGACCGAGTATCAAGCTTCGTTCTGACGTGTTTTAGGCGACGCGGGTCACCTTTGGGGGGGTGGAGGCGGGAGCCTCCACCCCTGAAGGCTGGAGCCGCCGTTATCGGCGGCTTACGACCCGATAGCCTACGAAATGTCGCTGAAAAGCGCGTCAACGCGCTGGCTCCCTTCTTGCGAGGTCGACGTCGCTTCGTTCGTCGAAACCACTTCGCTGAAGGGACAAGGAATGAATCCACGCACCGCCACCGTCTTCGATCGAAAAGAGCTTTTTCGTGCAGCCTTCGGTCTCGCGCTCGGCTCCCTCGTGAGCGTCGGCCTCCTCGCCGGATGTGGTGACGACACCAGCGGCGACGGCCTCGGCGGCGAGGGTCTCGGCGGCGAAGGCGCCGGCGGCGAAGGTACCGGAGGAGACGGAACCGGCGGCGAAGGCCTCGGCGGAGACGGCACCGGCGGCGAAGGCGGTAGCGAGGCCGTCTGTGGTGACGGCACCCTCGACCAGGGCGAAGCCTGCGACGACGGGAACCTCGTCCCCGGTGACGGCTGCTCGCCGAGCTGCGCGATCGAAGACGAGCTACCTGAATGCGGCAATGGCATCGTCGAGGAGGCCGAAGTCTGCGACGACGGCAACGACGATGACACCGACGCGTGTCTATCGACCTGCGAAGCCGCCTCGTGCGGCGACGGGTTCGTCCAAGCGAAGGTCGAAGCCTGCGACGACGGCAACGACGACGATGCCGACGGGTGCCTGTCGACTTGTGTCTCTGCAACGTGCGGCGACGGTATCGTGCAATCGGGTCTCGAGACCTGCGACGACGGCAATGACGACGATACCGACGCCTGCCCCTCGAACTGCCTCGTCGCCTCCTGCGGAGACGGCTTCCTCGAAGCCGGGGTCGAGACCTGTGACGACGCCAACGCCGACGATACCGACGCCTGCCCGTCGAGCTGCGTTCCGGCATCGTGCGGAGACGGCTTCGTTCAAGCGGGCGTCGAAGCCTGCGACGACGGAAACGCCGACTTCGCCGACGGTTGCACACCGACCTGCGCCTCGGAGGAGCTGCCGTATCTCGAAGACTTCGACGATGGTGTCCACGACCTCACCCTCGTGTCGAATCAGGCGAACGTCGTTTGGCACCTCTCTACAGTGAAGAGCTCGACGGCGCCCAACAGCCTTCGACTCGCCGACCCCGCGACCAACAGCTACGTCGGCACGGGCGCCGTCGTCGGCTCGGCCACCACGCCCTATTTCGGTGTGCCCCCGACGGGGGCTGCGCTGTCCGTCAATATCGTCAAGGCCACGGAGAGCTCGAACAGCTACGACAAGCTCTTCCTTCAAGTCGTCGATGTGAACGACACCGTGCTGAAACAGCAGCAGGTCAATGGCAATTTCGATCAATTCCAGGCAGTGACGTTCGGCGTGCCGTCGTCGCTCGCGGGGTCGTACGTCCGCGTGCGCTTCTACTTCGACACGCTCGACGGCATCTACAACACCGGCCAAGGCATCTTTCTCGACGATATCTCGATCGTGGCCGACAGCTGCGGGAACGGCATCGCCGGAGAAGAATGTGACGACGGAAATTCCGTTGCGGGTGACGGCTGCGAGCCGACGTGCGTGAATACCTGCTTCAGCGGCGCGAGCCCGACCAGCGTCGTCATCGATGGCTCGACCGGACAATGTTATGCGACGTTCGCGACGGCCGCTTCGTGGACCGATGCGGAGGCCACTTGCGTCTCGTACGGAGGTCACCTGGCTTCCGTCGAGAGCGCCGCGGAGAACACGTTCCTGCGGACACTGTTGACGAATCAGGTCTTCTACATCGGCGGTACGGACAGCGCCGTAGAGGGCACCTACGCATGGACCGACGGCGCTGCGTTTACCTACTCGAACTGGAGCTCGGGGGAGCCGAACGACTCGGGCGGCGCCGAGGATTGCGCCGAGATGCTGACCAACGGCACCTGGAACGACGGCCAATGTACGACGACTCGGCAGTACGTGTGCGAAGACGACTGAGATGACGTCGTCATCGGCGTGTTCGACCGAGCTCCAGACGTTTCAGCGTACTCCGCGAAATGAGCTTGAGCGTCTCGAACACGCCGATGCCTTTTGCAGCGACGGCCTCGATCTCCGGATAACCGTCTTGGTTCAGGAGCCCGCGAAGCTCCTCTACCGTCGCGATCTCGTCGAGGTCGCGTTTGTTGTATTGAACGACGAACGCGACGCCGTCGAGTGTGAGGCCTTGGTCGGCGAGTCCGTCGCGCAAGTCGTCCATCGACTCCGCATTCGCCTCCACGCGGGCACGCTGTGAGTCGGCGACGAACACGACGCCGTCCGCTCCGCGAAGGATCAGCCTGCGGCTCGCCGCATAATAGATTTGCCCCGGCGCGGTATAGAGCTGAATCCGAGTGCGAAATCCACCGAGGGAGCCGAGGTCGATCGGTAGAAAGTCGAAGAACAGGGTGCGCTCCGTATCGGTTTTGAGCGACAAGAGCTTGCCCTTCGCGCTCGGTGCGGTGCGCTCGTAGATGAGCTCGACATTTTTCGTTTTGCCCGATAGCCCCGGGCCTACATAGACGATTTTGCAGCAAATCTCGCGCGCAGGAACATTGACGAATGCCATGACGGACGCGCTCCGGGTTGGTTCCGAAATGCGGAACTTCAGCCGCCGATACACCCCCGGATGTGGCCCTGAAGCTCCGGGTTCCGGAACTGGGATCACCCGGGGGGGCGGGGTGTTATTGGTCGGCGAGCGCGTGGAGCGCCGCGACGATACCTTCGAGCGATGCGTCGCGCGCGTCGCTGTGTTTCAACATCCGTTCATTGACGCCGATGAGCTCGTCGACATCCGGGTCGATGCCGTCGAGGCTTCGTAGATCGTGAACCGCCCGGCTGACCCGCGACGGCGGGTCGAGACAGACGAGCGCCGACAGCGCCGCCAAGGCATCGGGCTTCCGCCCGACGACGATTGCCTGCTTCGCCATCGCGACCAGGGTGACGGCGAACGCGGATTGAATCGCTTCCACGAATCCGCGGCGCGTCTCGCCGCCTTGCCGCTGTTGCGCCGCGCTGAATGCGAGTGTCACGACTTCACCGAGCTCTGCAAACGCTCTGTTGTCCAGGAACGCGCGGATCACGTCGGCACCTTGTTGGTCCCAGGCGGATCGCGTCGTCAGATGTCGAGCGAGCCAATCGACGAGGCCCAGCTCGAACGCGGTGCCGGCAGGGCGCAGCGCGATCGCGAGGAGCGCCTTGCGATTGACGTCGTGCCGCTCGAGCCAACATAGAAGGTTTGCGCGCTCGGCGTTTCGGCTCGTCCGCGCGGCCTTCTCGAGCACGGCATCCCGCAGGACACCGGGGATCTTCGGTGCGAGAAGACTCCAGTCTTCGCCCTCGTTTTGCGCGTGCTCCATTGCGATCGCCAAGAAATCGCCGTCGCTGATTCGCAGCTTCGCCTTGCGCTGCTTGAAAAGAAGCTCGTAGAACGAGAGCCTTCGCGCTTCGTCGAAGTCGACGGGTGCGCCGCCGTCGAGGTCCGCGTCGTCGAGCAAGGGCTCCGGCGCGATGATGCCGGGCGTGAATCGTCGCTCCGGCGGATCTCGCTGCGGTCGCGGCCCGCCGCGCTCGAGCACGATCGCGTAAATCGTGTCGGGTATCTTCGAGCGCAGAAGCTCTGCGAGCTCACGCCACTCTTCCTCGTGAATATCGAGCTTCGGCGCGTCGAGCACTTCATGCCGGAACCCGATGGGATCGAGCACCGCGCGTCGCGCAAGCTCCACGATGACGTTTTTGGTGAACCCGGGTTCGCAGCGCGAGCGCCAGCGGAGCAGATCGGATGGTCCGAGCTCGTCGGCGTGACCTTCTAGGAAGGTTTGGTCATCCGGCTCGAGCCGGGCCTGACGAAGAATGTGCAGAGAAGCGACGGGGCGCGCTCGCCCCCGATGCGCTCGCATCAAGGCAGCGATTTCCTGTTTGCGCATGAACGACCTCGTGTGCCCTACCCGAACGGGTGGAGCCCTCGAAACCAGCGTCGCTCGCGCTCACGCGATGCCCGTCATGACTCGGCGGTCGGTGGAATGACGGATCCAATCCGGACCGGTGACCTGAGTCTACGCGCCGGCTCGAGATCGTCAAGACGAGCTCGTCGCCGTTGTCTTTTCGTCGACATCAGGTCTGTTTCGACAGGCAATCGCGAATCGCAGCTTGAATGGCCCCCGTGTCGAATGGTTTCCAGAGTGTACGAGCCGAAATGTCGGCCACGAACGAGGCCGCCTGCGGCGTCGTGGCACCACCGGTGATGAAGACGAAGCGCGAGGCGTACGCCGGACAAGACGCGCAGACCCGGGCATAGAGCTCCATTCCGGTGAGCTCGGGCATGGAGAGGTCGCACAGGACGACATCCACGGCGGGCGTACTCAAGAGCCGAGCGAGCGCTTCACGTGGATTGGAAAACACGCTCACCTCGTGCATGGGTCTCAACATCGTGGCGAGCGCAGCCGCGACGAGCGGCTCGTCGTCGACGACGACGATCGAAGCCCTGTGCAGCGAAAGCGGCGCCGCTTCCTCGGGCAGTCGTCGCGCCTTTTCCGATGGAGCGGCCCGCGTGAGGCGAACCCGAAACGTCGTTCCGCCATGTTCGCGCGCAACCGCCTCGATCCGGCCTCCGAACGACTCGATGATCGAGCGCGAAATGGCGAGACCGAGACCCGTGCCCGACGGCTTCGTCGTAAAAAAGGGCTCGAAGATTCGTTGCAGATTGATCGTCGGAATCCCCGGTCCGTTGTCCGACACTTCGAGGATCGCCTCGTCGCCGTCGCAACGCACTGCGACCTCTATTTCATTGTCGCCCGCGGGCCGGTCCCCGAACGCCTCGGTCGCATTCAACAATAGGTTCAGGAACACCTGGGTAAGGCGCCGCTCTTCGGCGCAAACGCTCGGTGTCGCTTCGATCCGTTTCGTGACCCGCGCCGTTCGCCGGATCGGGTTCGCGGCGAGCTTCAGCGCCGCTTCGACGGCGTCGACCGCATTCACCGAGGAGGGGGTGCGCTCCGGCCGGCTGAAGAGGAGGAGCTGGCGCGTAATCGAGGCGACGCGCTCGCAGCCGTCGATGGATTCGTCGATGAGGTTGCGGATCCGGTCGGCCTCGGGCGACTTGTCGAGCATCGCAGGCAGTCGGACTTGGAGCCGCTCGAGATTGAGCATGACGTATGCGAGCGGATTGTTGATCTCGTGGGCGACGCCGGCCGCGAGCATTCCGATCGTGGCCATGCGTTCCGATCGCACGAGCTCCGCCTCCATCGCCTTGCGCTCGGATAGATCGCGCCCGAACGCCACGATGGCCGGCTTGCCGTCCAGCTCCGTCGTGATCGAGGAAATCTCGAGGGCCACCTTCGAGCCGTCTTTTCGTCGCGCCATGTATTCGCGCGGGCTCAAGGTCTCGCCGGCTTCGATCCGCAACATGCGCTCGCGCATGATGGCCATTTCGTCCGGGTCCAGGAGCTCCGCGAGGGGCCTCGCGACCAGCTCTTCCATGCTGTCGAACCCGAGCGCACGTACCGAGGCCGGGTTCGCGTAGACGAAGCGATCGCCCGCCACCACGGTGATGCTGTCGGGTGAGGCCTCGGTGAATTGTCGAAAGCGAATCTCCGATGCCCGCAACGCGTGCTGCGCGCGCAGCCGCTCCGAGATGTCCTCGTAGAACGCGATCGAATACGTCTTGCCGTCGTGCGTGAGATCGCAATGGGTGGCGGCGACCGGCACGCGCCGGCCATCTTTGCTGAGGTAGACCGTCTCGACCGCTTTGGGCACCGGATCGCCCGCGTGCCACGCCTGAATCATCTTGGCGATTCGCCCCGTCTCCTCCGGCGCGAGGATCTCGAGCGGCGACTTCTTCGCGAGCTCCTCGAGCGGCCAGCCGAGGATCTCCGCGGCGCGTTGGTTCGTGTACACGCGCTGCACCCAGCCGCCCTCCATTCCCATAATCATCACGCCGGTCGACTCGTCGACGGCGCGCAACACGAGGCTCTCGAGCTCGGGCGGGATCATCGCGGAGATCGAAGATACAACCAGCAGCCGCCCGAAGGCTCGCTCGACGAATCACACGGCCCATCACGGGCCCGACGCGGTGCTTGTCCACCGGGGCCCGCGCTTGACACCCAACGGGGCCGTACTGTTTGCTGCCCGCCCATGAGAACCATCCGTTCGTTTCTCGGCCTATCTGTCGTCGTGCTGGGACTCTCGGCCTGCGGCGATAAGGGATCGACGACTGCGGGCTCAGGCAGCGCGCAACCCGCGAAGACACAGGCCGCGAAGAGCGAAGCCTCTTCAGCGGCAAGCGGCACGGCGGCGACGTCTGCGCCGGCCGCGGTGACCCCCTTCGCCTCCAAAGACGGACGATACGAGGTCAACTTCAACGGCGAGACTCCTCAAGAGTCGGTCAAAGACGATCCCAATGGCGGAACGTGGCACGAGGCCAAGATCGCGTCAGGCGTCGCGATGGTTCAATATACCGATTACGCGAATCATGCCACCGCCGTCGCCGAGGTGAAGGCCTTCATCCCGACGCGCGAGACCGACAAGATCAAACTCGACAAACCGATCACCGTCGGTGGGTTCGAGGGCCGCGATGTGGAGATGATGCTCGGCTCGGGAAAGATCTTTTGGATTCGCTTCCTGATCTCCGACAAACGGGTCTACAAGGTCGCCGCCGTCTACACGCCGGACAAGAACAAGCCGGATGCGACCGCATTCGTCGAGTCGTTGAAGATCCTCGACGGCGCTCCGGCAGCGGCCGGCTCTGCATCTGCAGCCACCTCTGCATCTGCAGCCACCTCTGCCTCTGCCTCCCCGGCAGCCGGGGCTGCCCCTGCCTCTCCGGCAGCCAAGTCCCCTGCGCCCGCAGCCAAGCCGGCGCCAGCCGACGCGCCCTTCTGACCTGGCGGTGTGGCCCGATCGTCTATCTGCCGTTCACGCCGGTCGATAGACGATCAGGACACATCCGTTGTCGAAATTCCTGGTCTTCACTCGTTTCAGATCGAGCCTATGGCTCACCCCCTCGAAGACCGAGCGTCCACGACCGAGGATGAGCGGGTCGACCATGAGCTGAAGCTCGTCGATCAAACGGTGTTCGGCGAATTGGCGTAGCAGGCTCCCGCTGCCGAGCAGCGTCAGGTCTTTCCCCGATGTTTGCTTGAGGCGTTTCATCGCGTCGACGGCGTCGTCGCTCACGACCGTCGCGCCGCGCCAGTCCGCCTTTTTCAAGGTTCGTGAAAAGACGATCTTGTCCGCCTGATTCATCCCCTTGGCGACGGCGGGCATCACCTCGGCTGCCATCGGTGTCGGCCAGAAGCTCGCCATGAATTCGTACGTCACCCGGCCGAACACGAGTGTGTGGCTCGACGCGAGCATCTCGGCCGCGTAAGCGGCGCCTTCATCGTCGTGGGGGTGCCAGCTCGTGTCGCCCTGTTGGTCTGCGTAATAGCCATCGACGGAAATAAATTGAAAAGACGTGAGTCGTCGCATGAGCCTCTCCCGTGAATGTTCGATTTGGCGTTCAAAGGGTGGCGAGCACGGCGATCATTCGGTCGACGCCCTCGCGTAGGATCGTGTCGAACCCCCATTGCATCGCTATCGCTCGCTCCGACGCCGAGGAGAAGCGGGCGACGAAATGCACGACGGTCTGCCGGCCGTGATCTGCGAGCGTGAGCGTGTTCGAGGGCCTGGGCTCGCCTGGAATGCCCTCGACCGCCTCCCAGGAGAGTCGCTCGGGCTCCACGACCTCGACGAACACGAAGTGGAGGCGATGTTCCTTTCCGTCGGGGGTGCGCATCACGTGATGCCAATGCCCTCCAGGCCTGACATCCATTTGGCAGATCGGATTGGTAAACCCTTTCCCGCCGTACCAGCGGGTGACGTGCTCCGGCGTCGTGAAAGCCCGCCACACCACGTCGCGCGAGGCGTCGAGCACGTGCGTCATCGTGATGACGGGATCGGCAGACGATCCCGCATCGATGTCGATAGCCATCGAAAAGCTCCTATGTTCGAGTCGGCGAGCCGAGACTTGCGGCTATTTGCGTTTGCGCTCCGGCTTGCCGCCATCTGTCCGCGGCTCGAGCGTCTTCACGTATTCCTTCAAGCTGGCGAAGCTGTCGTCCCAGAAGCGCCTGTATTCCTCGATGAAGGAGGCTGCTTCTCTCATCCCTCCTGCCTCGAGGTGGCACGGTCGCCATTGCGCCTCTCTCCCTCGAGAGATCAGGCCTGCCCCCTCGAGCACTTTGAGGTGTTTGGAAATGGCGGCGAGGCTCATCTCGTGGGGCTCCGCGAGCTCGGTGACGGTGGCGTCCCCCGACGCGAGCCGCGCGAGGATCGCGCGGCGCGTGGGATCCGCGAGCGCGAAGAACGTTGCGCTGAGAGCGTCTGTCATCGTGTTTAACCAGTCGGTTGTGAACCTGATGGTTAAATACGTTCCGGTCCCGGATTCGTCAAGGGCGCGCCTGAAAGAACTTCGTCGTCTGGTTTTGCGACCCTATGGGTCGGCTCATGAGCTCCTTCTTCGACGAGGAGGTCGAGCCGGCCGCATCCAACGTGCATGAGCGGTCTGGCCGCGGGGTTCCGCCGCTGCATCTCGCCGGCGGTTGCGCGCTGATGGTCGCTGCCGTCGCCGTCGCCGCTATCTCGGTGGGCGTCGATGCGCTGGCTGGGCGGGTGTTTCTCTTGGTCTTCGTGCCGCTCTTGCCCTGCTTCTTCTCGCGCGGCCGCGTTCTTTTACAGCGAGCACGGCGAGCGCGCGCGGCTCATATCGCGCTCGCCCCCACGGTCGGCCTCGAGGAGGCGCGCAGGACGCGCGTGGCGACCGTGTGCACCGGACGAATTCGATGTAGCAAGCTCGTCGTTGCACCGCGTACGTCGGAGCGGTGCGCGGGGTACGTGGCGCGCCGACCGGACAGGCATTGGGGCACGATCGTGCATTCCGAAATGGGCGGCGCAGCGCTCGAGACCGAATCCCACGGCCTCGTCCCCCTCGAGCCCGGCCCGTGGGAGGTCGTCGATCCGTTCGACACCGACGAAGTCGACGCGGAGGCGCGTCTCGAGGACGGTGCCGTCGTATCGATTCGCGCGCACGTCGAGTCGTGCCTCGTGGCGGATGCCGGATACCGAGGCTCGTTCGATGGTTATCGATTGCGCGCGAGCGGCGGCCGTGTGTTCCCCGCAAGGGGACGATTTTCACACCGAATCGTCAAAGCTCACGACCCGAACATCGCGGCGGCGACGCAACTGTCGGTGCTCGCGGCCGCGGTGGGTGCGCTCATCCTGCTGTTGGGACGGTGAGGCGGGTGGTCGTCAGCGCGGGCCCATGACGGTGCCCGCCGGCTCAGGGGTCACGTTGCGCTGCCCGTAATACCAATATTGCGCAGCGGTGTAGTTGTCCTCGATCATCTTCGCCTCCGACTCTCGACGGCGGCGCAGCCCGGCCTTCGTGCTCTTCTTGGTGTGCTCCGCCTTCATTTTTCGGAGGGTCGCGGCGATCGCGAGGATGTCCTTCTTCACGACGGCTTCTTTGATCTCGAGGAAGTGCGTGCGCCTCAGCGGCTGCTTCTTCTTCTTCGTTTTCTTCGGTATCGACGAGCCGCGGTTGTACACCATCGAAACGACGGCCGCCTGGGTGTACGGGTCCATGTCCTTGAGGCCGGGGAATGTGTTGTACGCCTCCTCCTGATACCGCGGTAGGACGGTGTCCTCGAACACTTTGACGGCGTCCTTGTAACGGACTTCGACGTCGGCGGTCGCCGTGACCGCGGCCTTGCTGGCCTTCTTCTGCGGAGGGACCTGCTTGCCCTTGGCGTTGATCTGCGGCGTGTAAGCGTCGAGCTTCGCGATCTCCGCCGGGGTGAGGACGTTGCCGAAGTCTTTTCGGAGCTTCGTCCCGGATTGGTAGCGAAGATCGTACCCCATTCCGATGGTGAGCCCGCTCTTGCCTCCGGGCCAATGCGGCAACGGGTCGTACTGTTTTCGAACGGCCTTGATGTCGCCGCCGCCGTGCTCCCAAGCGGCGATGAGCCGGCCCGTCGGTGAGCTGAACTCGGCTCCGGGCGGCAGCTCCGGCTCCGGCGGTGGATCCCACTCGGCCTCTTTCATCGTCGCGGGTTAGGAGCACTCGGCGTGCCACGGTCGAACACCTGGGAAAACCGACGCTCTCGAAGCGCGAGCTTCGCAGATTGCGCAACGGCGCGCTTCTAGCGCAACGTCGCGCAAGACGGTGTTTGTCCAGATCGTCGGCGGAGACGCTTGGTTTTGCCGAGGCACGCGTGTTGCTGAAGCTCTCGAACATGGCGGCCCTGAACTTTTCGCGACCTCAGAATCTCCAGCTCCTGGTCGACTCACCGGACTCGTTCGACATCCGGGAATTCAAGGTCACCGACGGGCTGAACATGTTGTTCTCCGTCGACCTCGTCGTACGTTGCTCGAACCCTTCCGTCGATTTCGAGGAGACGATCGGACGCGCAGCAACCTTCCGTATCGAGACGAACCAGGCTGTGTATCCGGAAATGGCGTCTCCGTCCTGGTCGGGGATCGTGGCCGATATCGAACAAGCTGCCTCGGAGGATACGGGCCTGTCGACCTACCGCATTCGTCTCGCTCCGAGCTTCTGGCTCCTGACGCAGCGGACGAACTGCCGAGTCTTTCAGCAAATGACGGATCTCGAGATCGTCACGACGCTCTTCACCGAGTGGGGCTTGCCGTTCGAGAACGCTTGTTCCGGCTCCTACAAGACCCGCAAATACCGCGTTCAATACCAGGAGACGGACTATGCATTCGTGTGCCGTCTCCTCGAAGCGTCCGGCATCAGCTACCTGTTCGAACAGCGCGCCGACGTGACGACGGTCGTGCTCCGCGACGAGCCCGAGGTCGTCGCGCCGCGGGCACTTCCCCTGGATCACGTCAACGAGCCGACGACGGGTCGCATCTTCGCGACGGGTTTGAAGGCGACGCGCCGCATGCGTTCCGGCCGCAGCACCTTCGCCGATCACGACCCGCGGCTTCCCAACGAGCCGCTGCTCGGTCAAGCAAGCTCGAGCCAACATCCGCTCGAGTCCCGGCTGGAGGCATTCACCTATACGCCCGGTGCATTCAAGTTCGGCAACGCTGGTCCGAACGACACGCCCACGGCGGACGATCGAGGCCGTACGCGCACCGATTCCGGCGAGGCGAAGCTGATCGCCGAGCGCGACGCGGCGGCGCGCATCGCGGCGTCGCAACACCTGGCCTTCAAATCGAATTGCCTGGAGCTTCGCGCCGGCTTCGTCTTGTCGCTCGCGAACCACCCGACGGCGGAGCGCTTCAAGAAGCTGCTGCTCACGCAGGTGACCATTTCGGGCACGCACAACACGGATGTCGTCGTCGCGGCGGACGCCGTGAGCGGAGAGCTTCCGTTCAAGCCGGCGCAGAGGACGCCGAAGCCGAACATCTCCGGAGTGGAGTGCGCGACCGTCGTGGGACCCGCTGGCGAGACCATCCACTGCGACGAGTTCGGGCGCGTCCGCGTGCAGTTCCACTGGGACCGATATGGCAAGATGAACGAGTATTCGTCCTGTTGGATCCCGACGAATCAGCCGTGGGCCGGTGAAGGCTTCGGTATGGTGAACCTGCCGCGCATCGGGCAGGAGGTGCTCGTGAGCTTCCTCGGCGGCAACCCCGAAGAGCCGGTGGTCGTCGGTCGTGTCTTCACGAACCTGCGCAGGCCGCCGTTCGCATTGCCCGAGGCGAAGAACGAGTCCGGATTCCGCAGCAAGAGCGTGCCGGAGACGGGCGGCTACAACCTGCTTCGGTTCGTCGACACCGCGGGCGACGAGCTCGTGGAGGGCCGCGCCGAGAAGGACATGCGGACGCGGGTCAACAACGACAAGGCCCTCTCCGTCGGCCGCGATCGGCAAATGCAGATCGCACGCGACGACGACGAGCTGGTCGGCGGTAATCAGCGAGAAACGGTCGCGAAGGACAAGCTCTCGCGGGTGTTCGACAGCATGCTCTCGATCGTCGGCAAGGACCGCCTCCTCAAGACGGTCGGAAACATGATATCGCAGGCGAAGGCGCACGCGATCGGCGCAGAGGAAGTCATCAATCTCACCGTCGGCAACAGCATCATCTACATGGATAAGGACAAGATCGTCATCAAAGCGAAGACCGTGCTCGTGAATCCGGATGTCAGCCCCAACGCCGAGTCGAAATGAAGATCGGATCGGTGGCGCTGACGGGTGTGCGAGGCCTCGCCGACCGCTACGTCGATTGGGTATCCAGCGCGACCGGGCGCCCGCACGATCTCGTGGTCGTCGCCGGCCCGCCCGCCTCGGGTAAGACGAGATTCCTCGAGGCGTTGATAGCGGCATTCGAGACGGTGGGTGGATACATGGGTATCGTGCGCGGCAGCGATTGGGCCGCGTCACGGGCTGCCGCGCGCGTCGAGCTCGGTTTGCACCTCGATCCGGATGAGCGGCAGGCGGCGCCGGGCGCGGGGCACCCTGCGCGTGCGGTTGCTCTGTGGAGCCAAGACGGCATTGCGGCCGAAGTGGATCGTGGGCTGTCTCGCGTCCTCGAGCGGTACAGCCACGACGGGGCCGGCGGCAAACGCGAATACTTCCCGGAAAACCGCAAGCTCGCGTGGGGGTCTCGCGTCGATGGATTGAGCGCGCTCGAGCAGAGCATCCTGCGGCCGAGCAAGGACCCTCAGAAGTACAGCTTCGTGCCGAGGTTCCTCGAGCGCCTCTCCGAGGATCCGGAGGGCCAACAGGCATTCGCCGGGATGCTCGAGAGTCTCTCGCCGAGCGTCCGCTATCTGCCGAAGGGCGCACCGGATGCGCGCAGCGCATGGTTTTCGAGCCGCGGAGGGGACGGGTCTTTCCTTTCGGAGCTGTCGAGCTCCGAGGCCGACGCCGTGCTGATTGCGTCGACCGTGAGCCTCCTCGGACTGAACCACTCCATCGTGTTTTTGGATCGGCCCGAGCTCTACGTGCCGTCGGAGCGCCTCGTCCCGTGGGTTCGTGCGCTCACTACGATCGGGCACGACAATCAATGGATCGTCGCGACGGGCAGTCGCCGTCTGGTGGAGGCCGTGGAGACATCCCAGCTCGTTTTGCTCCGACCGCTCACGGGCGGCGCGAGCGTCGAGGTGCAGTCGTGAAGATCCTTCGATTGCAATCGATCGGCGTCGCCGGGGTCCCCGACGGTTCGTACGACTTCGCAAAAAGCCCCGAAGAAGCGCACGACCTCGTCGTCGTGACGGGGGACGAGGGCGCGGGAAAGACGCGCTTTCTCGAGCTGGTGACGGCGGCCCGTGAGCTCATCGCACCGAGTGGCCTCGAAATGGACGAGGAGACCTGGGTACGTGTCGGCAATCGCTCCGCGAAAGCGGTCGTCGTCTGGCAGCTCTCGAAGGAGGAGCGCGCGTCGATCGGTGCAAAGAGCCCGATCGTCGAGACGGAGGTGATCTTTTGCGCGGACAGCGAGCTCACCGCGCGGGATCGCACCGATCCAGGCTTCATCTATCTACTCGAGCGGTACGACCACAAGGACGAGATCTCGAAGCTCGAATATTTCCCGGAGAACCGCCGCCTCGATGTCGGAGGTGGCGAGGTGTCTCTCGAGGCCGAGGTGCAAAAGGCCCTGCGCGGCGACAAGAGCCCGCGCAAATATGCGAGTGTTCCGGCGTTCCTTGCCACGCTCCCCAATGCCCAGCACAGCGCGGATCGCTTCGCCGCTTCGCTCGAGAGGCTCTCGGAGTCGTGCCGCTACGATCGCGATCGGCACACGCTTTCGTCCAATGGGCGTTCCGTGCGCGACGTGACGGAGCTCTCGTCGAGCGAGCAGGACGCCGTGATTTTCGCGGCGACCGCGGGGCTCGTTCGCTTGACCCGCTCGGTCGTCCTCGTCGACCGCCCCGAGCTCTACGCCTCCGATCCGGAGCGTATGCTCGGGGGGCTGCGCGGCCTCGGCGCGGACAATCAGCTCATCGTCGCGACTTGTGCGCCGGAGCTCGCCGTTTCCGCGCCGGACCGCTGTATCATCCGGCTCCCCGCGGCCCAGCTGCCGCGTAAAGACGCTCGATGACACCTTTTTACTTCAACGAGGCGATGGTCACGCTCCCCGGCGTCGCCGGGATGGTCGACCGGTCACGGCAGTACTTGGAGATCGAGACCGTCGAGGGTGCGAAGCTCGAGCTCGTCATCGCTCGCGCGCCGCTCGACGCGGACGAGTCGCTCGAGGCAGCGGTGGAGAAGGGAATCGCGGATCAACGAAGGATGCTCCGCGCGTTCACGCTGCTCTCGAAGAGCGAGCAGACCCATGCGGGCATGGCGGGCATCGAGGTTCACCTCCGCTTCATCGATCCCGACGTCGGACCCATTTACCATTACGAGTTTCATTCCGTCGTCGGCGACGACCGCATCGGCTTCCACGGGATCTGTGCCGTGTCCCACATGGAAGCGTGCGATACGTGGATGCGATCGGTCCTCGAGAGCGTTCGGCTCCGGGACGCGTGACGCGTTCGCGGCGCGAGGGGATCGAATGGCTAGGCGTTGGCGGGTGACGGGCTCGAGCCTGTCCTTTGTTGCGGTCGTCGTCTCGGCAGGTTGTGGGATGAGCCTGGAGCGACCTTCGCCGGTCGTCGTCGAGCGGAAGGCAGAGCCGGTCGCGACCGCGGTGCCCAGCGCGAGCGCAGCGGTTGCCGCCGACCCGCCGGCGGACAAGTCGAGCGTGCCGATGTATCCGGTCGCCCGCATCTATTCGTTGATCGACGTCGTCTCGACCGACGGGGGAATCGAGATCCGGACCGGGACCGACATCGGTGGCGGGACGCGGGAGCACTTTCGCTATGCCCCACTCGTCGACGGTCGTCCCGATTTCGAGCAAGAGACGGACGAGCAATGGAACGCGGATACGACCTTTGGCTACAAGTCGATCGCCGGCAAGCGCCCGAAGCTCGTTTATCACAGCCTCCATGGTTTTCGCAGCGACCCCATCGACAGCTACGCGGAGCTCGACGAAAACCGTCAATGGCGCAGTTTGGGCTACGTGGAGGGGTCGGGCTACGGGCTCGGCATCTTCGCTTGGTCCAAGGACCGACTGCTCGAGTTTCGAGGGCCGGTGCACCGACGGCCGGAGTTCGAGACCGGCGAGCAGCCGCCGCCGGTGCCGAAGCTCCGCGTCGTACAGGGGAATGA
>JABFXY010000177.1 GCA_013361525.1 Polyangiaceae bacterium
CTTCCCACGTGGCACCGGTGATGGACTCCACGGTGAGCGGGCCCGGGACGTCGACGAGCGCGTCGAGATCGGCACCGCTCTTGGGCGCGCCGATCGCGGCGGGCTCTGAAAGGTGTGTCGTCGTGCGGGCTCCGACCGCAGCGGCGACGCCCGCGGAAACGAGGAGCACGGCGGGGACCGCCAAGAGTGCGAGGCGCGTACGCTTGTTCATAAGGACAAAGGTGCGCCCCGACCGTCGTATTGGTAGTGACCAAAAATGAATGCGACCATACGAGAATGGATATCTCGTGGGAGGACGCGCGGCTCTTTCTGACGGTCGCGGACAACAAGAGCATCAGTGATGCGGCCAAGATTCTGCGGGTTGCGCAGCCCACGGTGACCAGGCGCCTGGCGGACCTCGAGGCTCTCCTCGGTGAGCCTCTCTTCGTCCGCTCGGCGCGGGGGACGGCGCTGACGGCGTTCGGCGAGCGGCTCGTGATCCCCGCGCGGCATATGGCGGAGTGGGCCACCGAGTTCGCGCACGCCGCGGAGCGCGCCGACGCTTCGCCGCGCGGTGTGGTGCGCATCACCGCGCTGCCCGCCGTCGCGTTCGACCTAGTCGCGCCGTTCGCCGCGGTCTTGCGCGAGGAGCTACCCGAGGTGCGCCTCGAGGTGCTGTCCACTGTGCGCTACCTCGATGTGGCGCGCGGCGAAGCGGACCTCGCATTGCGCACGCAAAAGCCCGAGCACAAGGAGCTCGTCACGCTCGCGTCGATCGAGACACACGCGGCCCCTTTCGCCACGCCTTCGTACATCAAGAAGCTCCCCAAGCGACCGCGTGCCGCCGACGTGGATTGGATCGGCTGGGCGCCGCCGTACGACGAGTTTCCCCCCAATCCCGCGCTCGCCCGCCTGATCCCCGGCTTTCGCCCAGTCTTCGCCACCGACGATTTCCTCGTTCAGGTCCGCGCGGCGGAGGCCGGGCTGGGGGCGATTCTTCTCGGGCGGCTGCGCCATCGGTTCTCGCGCGAGAGCCCGCTCGTCGAGATCAAGCTCGAGGATCTGCCGCCGTTCCCCGGTGGAATTCATCTCGTGTGCGCCAAGAGCGCGCAAGCGGTGCCACGCATTCGCGCGGTCGCCGAGCTGATCATGCGGGAAATGAAGAGTGCGAGCGGCGCGCTGCGCGATGCTTCGGCGCGGGAGGCCCCGTGGTCGCCTCACGCCGGACGGCGAGCAAGACATCGATGAACGCGCGGAGCTTCGGCTGCGTTTGCGCGCCGGCGGCGAAGTAGAGGAAGATGCCGGCGCTCGTCGGAGCATAGGCGTCGAGCGTCGTCACCAGCGTCCCCTCGGCGAGGTCGCGCGTAATCTGGAAGTCGGGCGCGTAGACGAGGCCCAGCCCACGGCGCGCGAGCTGGATTGCGAGTGCGCCGTCGTTCACCGTTATCGGGCCGGGCACGTCGACAACGACGGCGTGTGCTCCGTCCATGAACTCCCAGCGATAAATCGCCCCCGGTCCCACTGGGCGATAGCGAATCGCGGCGTGGCGCAGCAGGTCGCGCGGCGCGGCAGGGTGACCGTGCGTCGCGAAATAGCTCGGCGCGCCGACGACGTGCCAGCGGAGATCCTCCGAGAGCCGCACGCCCACCATGTCCACGGCGACCGACTCGCCGATGCGGATGCCCGCGTCGAAGCCCGCCTTGCCGAGATCGACGAAGGCGTCGTCGACCGAGACCTCGATGGTGACGTCCGGGTGCTCTTCGCGCATGCGCGGCAGGACGGGCTCGATGAAAAATGGCACTGCCTTGTGCGGCACCGTCAGCTTGAGGAGCCCCGCGGGCCGCTCGCGCAAACCTACGAGCGTGTCGAGCGCCGCGCCGATAGCGTCGCTCGCCGGCGCGAGCCGCGAGAACAACGACTGTCCCGCCTCGGTGAGCGCCACGCTCCGCGTGGTGCGCTGGAAAAGTGGTAATCCGACGCGGCCCTCGAGCGCGCGGATCGATTGGCTCACAGCGCCGGCGGTGACGCCGAGATCCTTCGCGGCGGCCCGGAAGCTCTTCCGGCGCGCGACCGCGAGGAACACGTGGAGTCCTTCGAACGGGTCGCCGGCACGCATGCCGCCGACTGTATAGCAGCGTTGAACGGCCTGTGCCGAACGCGCCGTCTACTGACGAAGGCGCGCGCGACCCATCATGGGGCGCATGAAGCTAAAGCTCTTCGGCAACACGGGCCTTCGCGTCTCCGAACTGTGCCTCGGCACCATGACGTTCGGTGACGTGTGGAACTTCGGCGCGACGGCGCAGGAGATTTCCAAGATGTTCGACGCCTACGTCGAGGCCGGCGGGAACTTCTTCGACACCGCCTGCAATTACCAAGGTGGCGCCGCCGAGACGCACCTCGGCGCGCTCATCGAGAAGAACCGCGACCGCGTCGTCGTCGCGTCGAAGTACTCGCTCTCCACCGTCCCCGGCGATCCGAACGGTTGGGGCAACCATCGAAAGAACCTGCGACGCTCGATCGAGGGGAGCCTCCGGCGTCTGCGCACCGATTACATCGACCTGTACCAAGTCCACATCTGGGACCACACGACGCCTTTCGAAGATGTGATGTCGGCGCTCGACGATCTCGTTCACGCGGGCAAGGTGCTGCATATCGCCGTCTCCGACGCGCCGGCTTGGGTCGTCGCGCGGGCGAACACGTGGGCGACCGCTCACGCGAAGAGCCCGTTCTCCGCGATCCAAATCGAGTACAGCCTGCTCGAGCGCAGCGTCGAGCAGGAGCTCATGCCGATGGCGAAGTGTTTCGGGCTGCCCGTCCTCGCGTGGTCGCCGCTCGCGGCCGGCGTGCTCGCCGGGAAGTTCCACGACGGGACGGAGGGCTCGACGCGCCGCGATTGGGCCGGCGGCTACCTCGGTCCGCGCGCCGACACGATCGTCCCGGTGGTGCTCGCGGTCGCGAAGGAATTGGGCGTCTCGGCCTCGCAGGTCGCCCTCGCTTGGGTGAAGAGCCGCGGCCCCCAGGTCTTCCCGATCGTCGGTGCGCGCACGCAGGCCCAGCTCGTCGACAACCTCGCCTCGGCGAACGTCGTGCTCTCGAAGGAGCAGATCACGAAGCTCGACGCCGTGAGCGCGGTCCCGCCCTCGTTCCCGAACAAGATGTGGGCGTCGCAGAGGTTCGTCGACACCACTATGTCAGGTGGAACGGCGGCACTCCTCACGGGGTGGGAGCGCCCGTAGGAACGCGCCGCCTAGCGAGAGCCGCACCGAGACCCTCGCATTGCTATTCAGCCGGGGTCCCGTCGTCGTCCCATACGTTGCCGCTGACATCCACGTCGCCGTACACGACGATGGGACCGTATTCCGGGTAGTCGGGCTGCCCCGGCACCTCGGCTTCGCCCCGGCCGAACCGATTGTTGGAGAATTGATTGTTACCGGCGCTGCCGCTGAAGTTGACGACCCAGCCGCCTCCGTACAGCCAATTGTCCTCGAAGAGCCAATCGCCGTTCGGCGCGTTCTCGTCTCCGCCCTGAAGGCACGAGTTCGGATTGCCGCCGTGCCCGTTGCCGTGGTCGACGATGTCGATGAAGTTGCGGCGAACGATGACATTGCTGCCGCCCGTCGTCTGAATGCCGTCAGCGTGATCGCCTTCGCCGAGCCACAGATCGTGGATCCAACAGTCCTCGATCACGACATTGGAGTCGGCCTTGAAACCGTCGGCCGCGCCGTGCACATCGAGGCGTCGGGCCGTGTAGTTCCCGAATGCGATTCCCGACGTGGCAATCCCTCCCGAGGCGGCGATTTCCGAGTCCTCGATGAGGAGACTCGCACCTTCGTGGATACGAACTGGGTAGTTGCCGGTGCAGCGAATGATGCTGCGTCGAATCGTGACGTTCGGGGCATTGACGGATACGCAATCGAGGATCTCCACGTCCTCGATCACCGCGCCCGGTGTCGTGATTTCCATGCCGGGCACTTGCGTCAGGACGGTGCCGGGCGGCACGCCGGTGTTGTCGGGGCCGGGCTTGCCACCCGGTTCCGGTCCGCCGCCGCCGCCGCCGCCCTCCGGCGCGTCACCGCCTTGGCTACCACCACTACCATTGATGCCCCCGGAGCCTCCTTGCTCCGCCGTCCCGGCCCCTTCGCCGCCGAGACCGAGACCGCCACCGCCACTCCCTCCGCCAGCCGAATCGTCCTGGGTTCCACCGGAGTCACCGCAGCCCGCCAGCAAGAGCAAGCAGACTGCGCCAATCGAGACAGCCTTCGCCCTATGGGGCCTGCCGACGTGAGGAGGGAAAGCGACGGTTCTTCCGAGCATGAGGCTCGCCCTAGCAATGGACTTGCCATTCGAGAGGGGCCCGGTTTCTGCGAGCATTTGCGCATGCCGGATCAGAACGTTCGCGGCCGCGGGATCAACTTGATCACCAGCGCCAATCGAGGCGGCCATTCGACGCGCAGGACGCCGCGATAGGCGAGGAACCGGGGTGTGCGATGGGGACCCGCCTATGCCACGGCAATGGGCACGCGCGCAGCGAAGAGCGCATTCCTCAATATCGCAGAGGGGTTGCCGGACCGCCGGCAGGGCATTCGCCACCGCCACTTCAGCACTGCGCGCGGGTCGCTGGCGCGAGGCTGTTTCGGCTCTCGATTGCGCGATTATGCTCGGGGCGCTTGAGGCGGCGCGGGTAGCGGCGCTTCGGGCCTGTGCGCTGCGCTTGGCGGCGCTGCTGGGAGCGTTGTTGCGGCGGCGCTAGCGGCGGTTCGGCCGCCGCCTGCGCGGCGGCCATTTCGCTTCGACGACCGACGGCCGACAGCAATTCCGACGGCCGACTGCGAATTCCGGCGCCCCGGCGTCCCGAGGACCGGTCTTCAGTCCCGCGAGATGGAGCTACTCGCAGGCGCCGCTGCCATTGCACTCGTTGGTGCACTCATTATCGGGGTCGAGATTGTTCGTGGTGTTACGGCACAATCCATTGTTCTGCCCGGTGTTCGCCATGTCGCAACGCTTGCACGTCCCCGTGCACGTGCTCTCGCAGCAGAAGCCGTCGACGCACTGGCCATTGAGGCATTCGGTGTTTCCGCCGCAAGGCTGGCCGACGAGCTTCAGGCAGACGTCGCTGCTGTCTTCGCAGTCGTAGCCTGAGATGCACTGGTTCGTCTGGTTGTTGCAATCGTCGTCGCAGATGTTGCCATTGCAGATATGGCCGTTGCAGAACGTGTCTTCCGTCTGATCGCATTGCCCGGTGGAATTGCATTGCGGCTGGTGCACCGTGCCATTCGTGCACGTCACGGTTCCGCAATCGCTGCCTGCGGCCCGCACTTCGCACGACGCGTCTGTGCCCGTGCACGTACCGGTCAAGCAATCCCCGAAGACATCCGGACACTCCCCAGCCGGCTCCTCCGCAACGATGAAGCTGCACGTTCCATCGGCGAGACCCGTCATGTTCATCGAGCACGC
>JABFXY010000216.1 GCA_013361525.1 Polyangiaceae bacterium
TTCACGAAGCGGCGCACGCTCGCTTGGACCATCTTCTCTTCTTCCGAGATCAGGTCGTCGATCGACAGGAGTGAATCGAGGCTTAGAGCATCGGGCATCGTGCGCGCGTCCTAGCCCGGCGCCGCCCGGGAAGGAAGTTGGCCCACCGTCCGACGCAGGGCTAGGCCGACCGTTCGATGGGTGCATTTCGCGCGTTCGCGGCGACCTCGCTCGTGGGCCTCGCGCTCGTCTCGACGAGCTGTCTGAGCACGGCTTCGCTCGCGCCGTCACCTGTGCGAGCCAAGCTCACCGTCGCTCCTCTTTTGGAGTCGCTCAAACGACAGGTTGCCGAGCGTTTCGCGGAGGACTTGGAGGATGCGGAGCCGGAGGACGAAGCGCTCGTCGTCGAGCTCGCCGAGGTCGAGGGTGTCGACCTTTCCTCCTCGGACACGTGGGGCTCGCTCGATGGAGCCGACGCCGACGTCGCCGCCGCCGCCGAACCACCGGATGCGAGGGAAGGGAGCGACGCGGACGATCCCGAAGGCACCGAGATCGCGCCCGCCGAAAAAGCACACGAAGGCGACGACGTTCCGCTCCTCGCGAGCATCGCCCGCGAGACGTGGGTGTTCGAGGCACCGAAGCGAAAGAGCCGCCGCATCGGGTACCTGCGCGCCGGCGCCGTCGTGAAGCGCTCGGCGAAGCCGCAAGGTTTCTCCGGCTGCAAAGGCGGCTTCTACAAGATCGAGCCGCGCGGCTACGTGTGCCTCGGAAAAAGCGCGACGTTGGACCCTTCACATCCCGTCGTGGCTGCGACCAAGACCCGCGCGCGGCGCGACGGCCTGCCCTACGACTACGTGATGAGCCGCACGCCGGGGCCGACGCTGTATGCGCGGCTGCCGACAGAGGCAGAGCAGAACCGCGCGGAGACCGACCTCGCGTACTTCAAGAAGAAGCTCCGATCGATCGAGAGGGATCCCGCATTCGTGCAGCTTCCCGAGCCTGGCGAGATGCCGGCGGAGCTTGCCGGTGGCGCCGCGTTGCCGGGGCTCGCGGACGCACCGCCGCGCAACGAGCAGACGCTCACCATCGGCCAAGCGGGCATTCGCTCGGGCTTCGCGCTGCTCTCGCAGTTCGAGCACGAGGGCAGGCGATTCGGCGTCACCACCGATCTTGCCGCGATCCCGCTCGATCGCACGCGCTGGGTGAAGCCGAGCGTATTCCAAGGGGCTCGCCTCGCAGACGAGCTGACCCTGCCGATCGCATTCGTCATGAAGAAGCACGCGACCGACTTCGATCGCGACGAGACGTCGGGGAAAATGGCGACCGGCGCGCCGCTCGGCTTCCGCCAGGCCCTCGGCCTCACCGGCAACAAGGCGCGCGGATACCTCGAGACCAAAGACGGCTCGTGGGTACGGGCCGACGACGTTCGTGTCATCGAGCCGATGAGTCGTGTCCCCACCTGGGCATCGGGCAATCGCAAGTGGGTCGATGTCTCGATCCTCGAGCAATCCCTCGTCGCTTACGAGGGTACGAAGCCAGTTTATGTGACACTCGTGTCAACAGGGGCCGACGGCCTCGGTGATCCGAAAGAGACGCACTCCACCATTCAAGGCGTGTTCTTGATTCATACGAAACACGTCACGGTCACGATGGATGGCGACGAGGCGGGCGACCAGTTCGATCTGCGTGACGTTCCCTTCGTGCAGTACTTCACCGAAGGGTACGCCCTCCACGCGGCGTATTGGCACGATGACTTCGGCACGCCGCGCAGCCACGGATGTGTGAACCTCGCCCCGAAAGACGCGGCGTGGCTCTTCAACTGGACGACGCCCGACGTGCCGGCGGATTGGCATGCTGCGCTGTCTTTGAAGCACGGGACCTTGGTCTATACCCACCCGTAGCGACGGTTTACCCTTCCGGCGATGAAGTGCATAGCGGGACTCATGCTGGTCGCCCTTTGGGGCTGGACCGGCTGCGCCTCGAGGCCGAATGGGGAAGAAGCTCCGACGACGTCCACCAGGGGCAGCGCTCCGATTCCGTCCGTCACGGCGACTGCCTCCGCAGTGGCGGTCACCCCCGCGCCGACGGCATCCGTCGTGAGCAGCCCGTCGATCGAGCCCGCTCGAACCATCACGCTGCCGATGAAAGGAAGGCCGAGTTACGCCGCGCACTGCCGCCCGCCGGCGTCGTCCGCGAACAAGAAAGACTTGGTCGCCGTGACGCCCGCGGACGACGGCAAGACGTCGATTTACGAGCTCGATCTGGAAGGGGACCGAGCCGCCGCCGTCGCCGAGCTGCCTGTTTCGGCCCACGCGCTCGCGTTTTCCGCGGATTGCAGTCATCTGCTCACGGGCCATTCCGCCTCCGGCGATCACCGAGCGACGCTGTTTCAACTTCGTCGCAACGGCGAAAAGCTCGTCCCTCAAAAGGCCGCGCAATTCGGTCCCTATCCGCTCCCGGTTTTGGGGATTGCGCTCGACTTTGCGACCGGCCGTGTCGCCATCGGGACCAATTCGGGGTCGATGCAGCTTTACGACGTCCGGAGCGGCGCGGCGCGCGAGCTCGGAAGTGACCCCGGGCCCAAAGACCGCGAGCCGGCCATGACCGCTACCTTTCAAAAGGACCAGCTCTTCGTCGGCTATTTCCGTGGCCGCGTCCGAGCATTCCGGGCGAAGAAGAAGCTCGAGCTCGATACGGACTCCGTCGTGACGGCCGGCCCGAATCGGGAGAAGGGATTCGTCAACCTCGAAACCGGGGAGATCGTGGTCCCAGGGGGCTCGCGCATCTGGTCGATAGAGAGCCTCTCCGATGGGCTTCTCATCCTCGATGAGCGCGGATCCGTGACCAAATGCGATACGTCCGGGCAGACGCACGAGCTCGTCAGCGGGCTGGTAAACCCGAGCAAGATGGCCGTTTCGCCGGGCGGATCGTACATCGCCGTCGCGGGAGGCCCGGGCAGCGTTTGGCGGCTGGGCGAGAAGGCGCAAAACATCGCCGACCTGAACGGGTTCGACCGCGTCGGTACTTATGATGCCGCCACGGGGATATCCTTCGCGGACGATAAGACGGTTTTGGTCGTGGGATTCCTGTCGCCCACGGTGCGTGTGTATCGATTGCCGTGAGCGCGTCGCCACGCTCGCGTGCGCGCTGCATGGTCGCAGTGCCCCCCTCTCACCGAGTCGTCGTCCCCGCACCGTTGACAGATCGCTCGCTCGGCGAAACGATCTGTTCGCCATGGCGACCTTCATCTCTTGCCCTTCGTGCGCCTGCCTCGCGAAATCGTCCGAGCCGGTTTGCCCGCATTGCGGCGCGTCCGAGCTCGGCGCTCGAACCCGGACGAGCGCTGCCGCCGCAGCCGTCCTGATGGGTATGGTCGCGATCGCCGGCTGTGGTGACGACGGCAGCGGGGGCGCCGGCGGTCAGGGCGGCGATACCAGCATCGGCGGCGGCGCCGCGCCTGCGTACGGTGTTCCCGCGACCGGCGGCGGTGGCGCGGGCGAAGGCGGGGCCGCGATGGGCGGTGCAAGCGAAGGTGGCGCTGCGATGGGCGGCGCGAACGAAGGCGGCGCCAGCGAAGGCGGTGCGGCCATGGGCGGCGCCGGTCACGGCGGCGCCTCTGGAACGGGTGGCGGCGCCGCGCCCGCATACGGAGTGCCGGGCACCTGAGCCGGCGCTCGGCTCTACCTGCAAATCGCTACATCGTCCGCGGAGACGTCGACCGTTTCGAAGACGTTTGCGCGCGCGTGTAGAGACGCCGAGAGTTCGGCGACGGCCGGCAGCTCGACCTCTGCAGTCGCGGTGACGCTTCCTTCCTCGACATCGAAGCTTCCTGCGCGGACTTCACCCTCGCAGCCGCTCGCCCCGCTCTCGGAAAATTGCCATCGCGCATTGCCGCGCTCGTATTCGTATCCCGTGACGAAGACCTGCGAATCGATGACCGACATTCCCTCGGGATTGGACTCCGCGCCGACGACCCATTGATACGCGACCTCTCCGGCGTCATCGAAGGCGATCAATCCGATGTCGCCCTTCTCGAGCGAGGCGCCTGTCGGGGGCACCGATAGCGCGAGAAAGGCGACGCCCTCCGCGTCCGTTCCAAACGCGGTCGTGAGCCCGTTGTCCGCAATGGCACGCTGCCAACGAATGAGCCTGTCCGCGTCGAGACGGAGGACGTTCGCCGTTCGCGGCTCTTCGTCGCCGGACCACCCCTCGGAGACGCTCAATAGCACCTCGTCGTCCGTCGTGGAGAGTGCGGTATCGAGCACCAACGCGCTCCTCGTCGTCTCGAGGCGAAAGGCGCGGACAGCGGCTCCTTCATCGTCCAGCTCGAGCCCTCGAATGACGACAGGAGCGCCTGCATCATCGGTCGATTCGGTGAGCGCCAGGGTGCCGCCGTTCGTCGACGTCGCGAGGGCGTCGCCGTCGAGCCGAACCGCGAACCGCACGGTGCGCACGCCGTCGAGCCCATCGATCGCCGCGAGCCGCGTGGACGAGGCATCTCCCTCCCGGGAGCTGACGCCGACGAGCAAGCCACCCGGCCGAAGCACCAGCGTCGTGACATCGAATCCTTCGGGCACGGTCGACAGGTCCGCGAACGATAGCTCGTCGTGATGGATGAGCGCGCCCTTCGAGGAAAACGTCGCCAGTTGAACCGTCTGCGTTTCTGCAACCGCCCACGCCGCGACGACTCGACCATCGTCGAGGAGAAGCATCTTGTCGACGTCTCCCTCCGGCGGGCCCAACACGGCGGTCAGAGGCTCGCCGTCTTCGTCGGCCCAAGCGAGCCACAGTCGCGGAGGCTCGATGTCGGCTCCATCGTCGTCGGTGTGAAGCCTGGAGCCGCCGAAGATCGACCCACCGGACGGCGTCGTCAGAATGTGGTCCGTTGCGTAGCCGGGGCCGTCCGAACACGCCATCAAGAGCGCTGGGACGACCGCAAGCAGGCTCGGGGCGTGCTGGTAACGAAGGGAGGTCATGGCCAAAGGAAGTAGATGCTCGGTGTACGCGAACGACGCATCGGCGCTACCCCGAGTCGTGCGAACGAGCGCGATTAGCGGACCACGCAGCACCCGCGGTCGCAGGCGACCTTGGGACGGGGAGCACATTGCCCGGCCTTCGGATCTGCGCAAGGCGGGGGAATTCGGCCGTACGTTGCCTTCGACGAGATCGAGACCGCATGCGGCGCGCAATCGCTGCCGACGCGAACGCAATCTGAGTTCGATGTGCACTCGCGATGCGCTCCGGGCAAAACGAGGCGGGAGATAGGCGCGCACTGCGCATCCCCGCCCCAACCACCCCAGTCTTCGTCGGTGCAAGCCGAGGCTGGGCCGAGTGCCGGACACTGTGCATTGGCGGCGGAATCGATTTCGACGCCCGCTGCTCGGGCGACCTCGAGATCTTTGCAGCCTTCGTCGAGACGCTGAAGCGCCAGAAGCGAGAGGCCGCGGGCATGGCGCACGTCGGGATTGTCGCCTTCGTCGGCGAGGACCGCGTCGAAGTCGGCGACCGCCTCGGTGTGCTTGCGCTCGAGTTGCTTGCATAGCCCGCGCGTGTGTCGCGCCAAGCGATAGCCGCCGTGTGCGAGGACGAAGCTCATCTCCCGATCGCAGCCGTCACATTCCTTGCCGTCGCTCCGGCAGCGTGTGGCGTAGACAAAGCCCATTCCGTAGTGGGCTTCGACGCGGTCGGCATTCAGCTCGATCGCGCGCGTGTAGGCGTCGGCGGCAGCGGCGATTCGTCCGGCCCGCGCGTGGGCTTCGGCTTCCGCGATCAGCTCCTCGTACGACGCGTCGGGCGCCGCGCTCGCCAGCGTCGCTGCGGATGCCGATACGACCAGTGTCGTCGCTTCGTCGGGGCGGGCGCCATCGGCCCCGCAGCCGATGCTCGAGAGGAGACCGCAACCAACTGCGAACCAAGCTCCAAAAGGGGTCAGCGAGCGCATCGGCCGAGGGTGCCTTTTACCTCTTCGTCGCCACGATCCGCACCAGCTCGTCAAAAGGCTTTTCGAATAGCCCGCGGTGGACCGCCACATCGAATCCGTGCCACTTCAAATGTCGCTCGATGTCCGGCAGCAAAAACGTCAGGTAGTACATCACGAAGGGCGGCTGCACGAGCGCGTTGCGGACGTGCATCGCGGCGTTGAAGAGGCGCGAGACGATGCGCCGTCTCGACCATAGCGGTGGCAAGTCCGAGGTAAGGAACACGAACCTTCCGCCGGGCTTCAACGCGTTGCGAACGCAGGAGAGAAAACGCGGCTCGTCCTGTTCGGGGAAGTGACCGAGAGCGCCGAAACACGTCACGAGGTCGAACGCGGCACCGCCGTCGAAGGAGAGGATGTCCCGATGGATGAGCTCGATTTGGGGCTTTTGCGACAATCCGATCTTCTCTCGCGCGACGGCCAGCATTCCCTCGCTGAAGTCCACCCCCACGATTCGATCCGTGACGATGGTGCGCAGCGGACCGAAGCTCATTCCCGTTCCGCAGCATAGGTCCAGCGCCTGCCGAACCTGGCCCAAGTCCGAGAGCGTGCGCTCGAGGACGGGCTCCGGTGTGCAGAATGGCGTCGCCTCGAACTTGGGCGCGAGCAAATCGTAGCCGCGCGCCGTCCCGCTCAACGCCTGGTGGGCAAGCTCCAAAAACGTCGGCCCGTCTTTACCCCACACGCGCGACCCCCAAGGCTTCCGTCACCTCACCGGCAATCATCTCGGCAAGGAGCTCGAGCTGCTCGCGACCCTCGACATCCGATGCCTTCGCCGGTGTCCCGGCGTAGGCGCTCGCCATGCCCATTTCGGCGAACGTCGATTTGCCCGCGCGGATGCCCTCGGACAACGACACTGCCACTTCAGGAAGTGTTTCGCGAACTGCTTCGCGAACGAGCTCGGGGCGTGCCGCGAGCACGAGCGAGCTCTCGTATTGCCCGGCATGACAGGCGCCGCTCTTGAACTCCGCGGAGAGCGTCCGCGCCCATCGACGGGTGAGGGGACACGCGACCGAGGCTGACCCGGCAGCGAATCCTTCGGTCGCCGCGCGCACCGCCGCGTCGTGGGCCGGCTCGAGGTGGTTGTTCACCAGGCAGACATGCCGTGCACCGGCCTCCAAATAGGCTTTCGCGACCGCAGCGACGAAGGCCGTCAGCGTCGCCGCCGGAACGCTGACGGCGCCGGCAAAGCCGGACGCGAAGTCCGTCACGCCATAAGGGACGGCGGGCGCGATGCGCGCCTCGATGCCGGCCTCTGCGAGCAGATCCACGGCGCGCCGGCTCGCGGCAAAGCTGATGATCGTGTCCGTTTCGAGCGGCAGATGGGGCCCGTGCGGCTCGACCGAGCCGACCGGGAGCAGGATGACGAACGGCTTCTCCCCCTCCGCGAGGGCTGCGAAGTCTTTCGTCGTCAGCGTTCCGATGCTGACGTCTCGTTCTCCCCCCTCACGCAGTGAGGGGGGTCGGGGGGGAGAAATAGCAGCCATGTAGATTCCCTATCGAACGGGGACGCGCCCGAGCTCTCCGGTCAGAGCCCCTTCGGGTTGTCGCCGCGGCCTTCTCGCTCTTTGAGCGTCTTCTTGTCGACCTTGCCGCGATCGTTTTTCGGCAGGTCGTCCACGAACACGACGAAGCGGGGATATTTGTGTTTCGACAGCCGATCCTTCACGTGCTCCTTGAGCTCCGCCGCGAGCTTTTGTGCGCCTTCGGAGCCCTCGGTTCGCGCGCGAGCTTCGTCGCGCAACACGATGAAAGCCTTGACCTTCAAGAGGCCGTCTTCCTCGGCGCCGATGACCGCCGCGATCGAGACGAGCGGGTGGCTCGCGAGGCACTCTTCGACCTCCAGCGGCGCGACCCAGACGCCGCTCACTTTGAGGAGGTCGTCCGCGCGCCCACTGAAATACAAATACCCGTCCGCATCGAGCCGGAAGAGATCTCCTGTTCGGCACCACGGGCCGAGGAACGTGCCGAAGCTCTTCTCGCGGTCTTGGAAGTAGCCCATCGAAGCCGACTCGCCGCGGACCCACATGACGCCCGTGTCGCCGATCGGGACCTCTGCGCCACCGGGCTCCGCGGCCTCCGACGGAAGGATCTTGAGCTGATACCCCTCGACGACGCGGCCGAGTGATCCCGGGCGGACATCGCCCGGCCGGTTCGAGCAATAGATGTGGAACATCTCGGCCGAGCCGATACCGTCGTACACCTCGGCTCCGAACCGCTTCATGAAGCGGTTGAGCAGTGGCTCGGGCAGCGCTTCACCGGCGGAGAGGTGGAAGCGAACCGACGTGAAGTCGAGCGGCGCCTCGCCGCGGGCTTGCCGCGCCTCGTCGAAGTCGAGCAGCTTGCTCATCATCGTCGGCACGTTCGTGACGACCGTGGGGCGGTAGCGCTCGATGGCGCGCGCGAGCGACTCCGGCGTAGGCCGCTCTGCAAAGAGGCCGGCGGTCGCGCCGACCGCGAACGGGAACATCAAGTTCGTTCCGGTCGCGTAGCCGAAGAAGAGGCGCGGCACGCTGACGGTGACGTCGTCTCTGCGGTAGCCGACCGTCCGCTTCGCATAAACCTCGGTGTTGAACGCGAAGTCGCGGTGGGCGTGCAGGTTCGCTTTGCTCTTGCCCGTCGACCCGCTCGTGAAGAGCCAAATCGCAACGTCGTCGCGCCTCGTCGGCTTCGGCGCGTGCCGCTTTGCTGCGAGGTGTTCGCGGCCTTCGACGAGTGCTGAAGAGAGCGCCACGACGGGGAGATCATCCGCGTCGAAAGGTGCGTACCCGAGGACGTCGTCGCCGGTTGCCACCTCTTTGCAAATGACGAGCGCGCGAAGATCCGCAGCCGCGAGCTCGGCGCGCAGCGCCTCCGCCACGCGTGGGATCGTGACCACCGTCGTCGCCCGCGTGTACCCGACGAGGTACGCGAGATCTGCGATGGGCGCCTCGGGGTTGCCCATCGCGACGACCGATCCGTTCAGCAGCGTCGCGAAGAAGGACCAGGCGAACGCAGGCGTGTCGTGGAGGATCGTGAGGACGCGCTCTTCGCGCCGAACGCCGCGGCTCGCGAAAAATCGCTGGAGCGCTTCCGTCTTTTCCGCGGTGTCGCCGTACGTGTACGCACGGTCACCGAACAGCAGCGCGGGCTTGTCCGCGAGACCCTCGGTGAGCCGATCGAAGAGGTAGTAGTTCGCGAGGTTGAAGTCGTCGGGGAAAATCGGCGTCGTCATCGGCGACGCGAGGATAACCCTACCCGATCAGAAGTCGACGCCGCACTGCTCGACGGCTGCGAGCTTCTCGTCGCAAGCGGCCGAGATGTTGTCGTCGTCGCAGACGTCACCGACGCCGTCGAGGCACTCGATCCATGCGTCGAACTCGCCCTCGCACTCGGCTTCCTTCGCGGAGGCCTCCGCCTGATTCAGGTCTGCGTTGCAGTCTTCGACGTCGCCCCGGTCTTCGCACTCGGCGAAGCGCGCGCAGACATCCTCCGTCGTCGGCTTGCAGCCGGTGAAACAAAAGGACGAGATCGAGGCGACCAGGGCGAGGTGAGCGAGCCGTTTCATGCGTCTTTTCGACGTGATGCATTGCAAGGGCGCGGTCGGAACGCAAGCAGTCTAGTCGAGGTGAGCAGACTTCTTGCGGTGACCTCCCTCAGTTTGGCTCGAACGACGCGTTCATCGTGAAGATCGTCTCGAGCGGCGTGTCCGCCGTTCCTTCGACGTACACGACGACGGACTGCCCGGCAGTGAGCGGGACCGACAGGTCCGAGACGGCTCCGGCCCGGCCGTGCGCCGAGCACGCGATGGTCGCGCCCGGACAATCGAGCTCGGCGAAGACGCCCAGCGAAGCCGTCGACGAAGCCGCGACGGTGAGAACGCCGCCCATCTCGGCGACGAATCGGAAGCCGCGTTCGGGCGCCGCCGGCCCGCTCGCTCCACCGCAATTGCTCGTGTGGAACGTCG
Source organism: Polyangiaceae bacterium (assembly GCA_013361525.1). Classification (GTDB taxonomy): domain Bacteria; phylum Myxococcota_A; class Polyangia; order Polyangiales; family Polyangiaceae; genus Xiheicaenibacterium. The sequence continues at coordinate 9,903 of JABFXY010000216.1, forward strand.
TCCCACCCTCGAAGGTGTGCTCTGCCTCCGCGAGCTCCAACGACGGAAGGCTCGCGCAGGCGACCTCTTGTTCGACGAGGCAGTCGGGCGAGCAGCCGTCGCCGCTCTCGATGTTGCCGTCGTCGCACTCCTCGATCGAGGCATCGAAGGTCCCGTCACCGCAGCCATATGGGACGAAGCGAACCGGTATTGCATAATCCGCCGCGGAGAGCGCATCCGCGGCATCGATCACGAGGGTCAACGTCTCGTCCGGCGTCACCTCGATCGAGAGCGATGTTTCCGCCTCCGGATCCGAAGCGACGCAAGGCAGTTCCTCGTGCGCGCTCGTGCAATCGCGGCGCACGTACGCGACGTGGGAGGGTGGGGGCTCGACGATCAGGGTGCCCCATCGCGTCGGTGTGAAGCGATAGACGTTCTCGGGCGCGTCGGCGCCACCACACGCGCCTTCGAGCGCCCACGTTCCGAGGAGTGTGCTGCCTTCGAGCATTCCGCTCGTCGGATCGAGGGGCGTGGCCAGCGAGCAAGCGTCGAGCGTTCCGATGCAGGCGGTGTTGCATTGCGGATCGCCGCAATCGACGAGACCGTCGAAATCGTCGTCGACTCCGTTGTCGCAGTGCTCGCCGGTCCCCGGACAGTTGCCCGCGTCGGGGCTGATGGCGGGATCGAAATCGTTGCAATCCTCCGGTGCATCGACGCCGTCCATGTCGCAATCGAAGTCGCAGTCCTGCGGCGATATCGTGCCGTCGTCGTCGCTCGTCGCAATGCAGGCGGCGACCCCCATCCCCGCGAGGACCACGTGGCGCGCGTCGAGGTGGCGGCGGAACCCGGCGCCGGCAATGGTGCGCGCAGACGGACGCAACCGGCTGGCCCATACGCTCCATCGATAGGAGATCGGCAATAGCAACAGCGTCAGCAGATCGGTCCAATCGCTCGTAGAAGCCCAGTGGAGGCCGACCGCGCGATAGACGTCTGCGGCAATCGCCGTCGCGTGTGCCGACATCTCGAGCGTCGCGAACACGACACCCACCGCCAGATGGGCGGCTGCGAGACCGCGTCTCGATTTCACCGAGCAAAGCGCGGCGAGGAGCGCGGGCGCGACGAACATGCCGGCGACGTCGCTCAGCTTCCCGGTCAACGTGCCGGGGATGATGCCGGATCCCTTCAGGACGTGGTCGTTGACTACGAGCAATCCGAGGCTCGCGATCCAGACCGGATGTCGCAACAGCTGCATCGAAGAACGATCGGAGCTCATCGCGCGCCCCCTTTCGCCGCGTTCTTGGCGATGCGCGCGACGCGCCGGCCGAGCGCACAGGCGAGCGCCATCGCAAGCCCGGTGGCCATCGCGAGCCTCGCGGACGTTCGCGGCGATGGGCCCGCGACCGTCGACATCGTGGCGGTGCCGCAGGGGGGATTGTCGAGCAGGCCTGCCGTCGTAAAGCCGGATCGCTGGACCTGCGACGGATGTGGCGCGAGCGACAGATCGCGACCGAATGCCGACTTTCCGAGGTTCGCGTCGAGCCTCGTGATCCACACGTCCGCCGGATGTTGCCCCGTCAATGCGACGGCCAAATCGTCGAGCGGCACGTTGCTTCCGATCGGTGCGTCACAGAACAGCTCGCGGCGATCGATCTCCGTCGTCGGGTCGACGCCGTGACAACTATCCGGCTCGTCGGCGTCGCACGGATCGACGATGCGGCGCTTGTCGTTCTCGAGGCCGGTGAACCGCTGTGCGCATGTCGTCGAGCTGGTCTCACCGTTGTTGTACGCCTGCTGCACGTACGCGTCGGCCATCTTCACGTAGCCCGACGTCGAGCCCGTGGTGCGATAGACGACGGGTAGGTCGGTCACCGGATGATCCATCGTCTTGAACAGCGTGCCTTGCATCGAATACGGCACCAAAAACGTCTGTTGCGCATTTCGCTCGAAGATCGCGTCGCGAAGCTCCCCGTAATTGCTGAGGCCCGTCGCATAGTCGTATCGGAGCGACTTTCGATCGACGTTCGCCTCTTCGAAGTTGTCGGGCGTGTATCGACCTTCCGCGATGACGAACAGGCTGATGGCCGTCCGCGCGCCCGCCCCGGCCGCCACCATTCGAAGCGGCAGGACCGGGACGGCTCCCGGTTGGACGACGCGCACCGGACGCATCTGTTGAATGCCCGCGCCGGGCGCGAGCCTCAATGCGACGAAGTCGAACCCCTCGGTGACGTATTGCTCGATCACCGGCTGGATGTCCTCGGCGATTGCATACTCGTGCTCTTCGAGCCAATTCGTCAGCGCCTTTGGATCTTCGCTGCTGAGGACGACGGTCTCGTAGGGGCCCGCGCTGCCGTGGCTCACGATGTCGACGCCTTCACTCGGGCCGAGATCGAAGCCGTCACCGCCCTCGGAACCGGTGTCGCCGCAGCCCATCGAGCTGCCGACGGCAATCGAGCAAGAACCCGATCCGTCGGTCGACGTGCCGCAGGGATCTTCGGGCGGGATGACGATTGGATTCGTCGCCGCGTCGAGCACGTCGAACCACGCGTCGGACCCGAGCTCGACGCGGGCGCCCGGTTTGACCGGCAGAACCCAGGCGAACTCGCTCGGTGCGCCCGCGTAGCGGATCTGGTCCCACAGCACCGTCTGGTCCGTGGAGATCGAGAGGACCATACGATGCGCGGTCACGATCGGCGGCACCTCGTTGCCCACCGGTGCGGGGGCGAAACAGCCGCCACATGCCTCCGCTCGCTCCGGACCCATGAATGCCAGCGCAGCCAATGCTGCGACGGCGACGTGACGGACTCGCATCGTCCCTCCCGGGAGGCGCGGCGACATGGATGTCATACCGCCTGGCGCGCTCGATTCGTTTGAAGCCTAAGAAACCGCCCGAACGTGGGCGGGTACACAGGCTCTCATCGCAAACGCGGTGCCACGATGCGCCGCGGGCGGCGTCACCGTCGCCAGGGCGGAGCCACGAGCCGCCGCCGGCCGTTGTCGGTCGTCGATACGCCCGGCTCGTCGAGGGCCTCTCGATCCCACAGCTGGCAGGTCACCTTGCGGTGCTTCTGATCGAGCCCTTCGCAGTAATTCGAATAGATGCAGCGGCGAACGTCGCCTCCGCGGCCTTCGCGGAGCTTCAGGAACCAATCGGGATCGCAGAGCGACTGCCGAGCGGCTGCGATGACGTCGCCATGCCCTCGCTCGAGGATCGACTCGGCGAGCCCGAACTCCCCGATGCCCCCTGCGACGACCACGGGCGTCGTGAAGCCGGCGGAGCGGACGGCGGCCCGCACCCTCGCTTGCTTCGGGACATTGCGTGCGAACGGGCCGACGGCGTCCGATAGCGCGGGCGGCATGCACTCGAAGCCGCTCTTGCCGGTGTACGGGTACGCCGCATCACCGACCTTCGGTTGTTTTGCGTCTTCGAATTTTCCACCCGTGGAGAGCGAGAGGAAATCCATTCCGGCGCGCGCGAAGCCGACCGCGAAATGGCACGCGTCCTCGACGCTGCTGCCGCCCTCGAACGCCTCATCGCAGAGAAAGCGCGCGCCGACGCTGAATCTTGCACCGACGCGCTCGCGAACGGCGGCGTACACCTCGAGCGGCAACCGCATTCGACCGTCGAGCGAGCCGCCATATCCATCGGCGCGGGTGTTCAAGGCCGAAAGAAACGATGCCATCGTGTACGCGTGCGCGTAATGCAGCTCGACGCCGTCGAAGCCAGCGGTCTTCGCGCGCGCCGCCGCTTCGGCGAACAACCCCGGCAGGGTCGCAGGCAGGTCGCGCACATGAGGAAGGTGGACGTCGGTCACGCGCTCGCGCTCGCCCATGTCGAGGCTCTCGAGCTCGCGTCCATCGAGGACGTGTTCGAGCTGCGATCGCTCGAGCCGCGCGATTCGCGCGCGAACGGCGGTGTCGTCCAACGAGCCGACGTCGGCATCGGCGTTCACCTCGGCGAGGCGTGCGCGATGCTCGTCGCGAAGCTGCAGGAACGTCGAGAAGAAGCGCTCGGGATCGGGGCGGCGCCGGATCCTCAAGAAGTCGATGATCTGGATGAAGAGTCGCGTGCGCCCGCCGCTCGCTTCGGAGACGGCGCGCACGAGCTTGTCGAGGCCCGGAATGAAGCGATCGTGACCGATTCGAAGGAGCGGTCCGCTCGGCACGTCGCGGATCCCCGTCGCCTCGACCACGATTGCGCCCGGCTGGCCCGCCGCGAAGCGCGCGTACCAATCGATGACGTCGGGCGTGACGAATCCTTCGTCGGTCGCGCGCCACGGCACCATTGCAGGGATCCAGGTGCGGTCGGCGAGCGTGAGACCCGAGGGGAGCTCGAGCGGTGTGAAGAGCCGCGCCGCCGCGGCTTCTTTTCTGGTGGGCACGTGCATCGGCACCAGCGGGTGCCGGATGCGCTCTTTGGGAATGAACATCGATCCGTGTGGACGCGCGTCAGGGGGCCGGGACGAGGCCTTTGGCGTCGTCTGCGAGCGCTCGCAGGAACGCGGCGCTTTGAGCCGTTGCGCCGGGGATGTCGAAGACGACGAAATGGCCGTCGTCCTCTTCGGGTTGCCATTGCGCGAGGACCCCGCTGGCGGCACCGTCGGCGAGGTTGCCGCTCAGCCCATTCGGGGGAATGGTCACCAGGTTCGGTTCGCCGACGGCGTCGGTCGGCTCGTGCACCAAGGGCGTCATGAACGGCAATCCGATCGCGGTCGCGAGCGCTTCGCACCCGCGCGGCGGCGCGAAGGAATCGCCCGTACCATCCGCGAACACGCCTTCGGTCATGTAGACGCTCTTCGGGCCGCCGTAGACCGGCTCGTTCACGATGTATCGAGCGTAGTTTTCGGGATCGACCGGATCGACGATCGTCTGCGCGAGCGCGATCGGCGGGTAGAGGAGGCTCACCTCGTTGGCCTCGTCCTGCACCAGCTGCAGGAAGATCGTCTTTACCAGAGCGGCGACGCTCGGCTCGGGCTTCGTCTTTTCGAGCAGCGTGATCTGCATCACCGCGGACGCCCCCGACAACACGGCGCCGCGGACGGTGTCGTTGCCGGCGAGGAAGAGCGGGCCATTGAGGCTTCCTTGCGAGTGCCCGAAGAACATCAGCTTGGACGCGTCGAATCGAACCTCCTGGCCGTCGACCGCAATGGTGGACGGGAGCGTCATATGGGTCTCGGTGAAGAGCCTCGCGCGCTGCATTTCGTCGAGGCCGCTCTGCCGGACGTTGGTGCGTGCCGCTTCGACGTTCTGGAAATTGAAGAAGAGGATCTCGATCGTCGTGTCCTTGTCCGGAGCGCCCGGGCGCGTGCCGTGGAAGATCTGATCGACACCCATGACGGCGAGGCATTGGTCGGTGAGCGACGCCGCCGTGCCGTCGAAGATGTACGAGCGATAGCTTCCGGTCGTGCCGTGCGCGTAAAGCACGATGGGATAGCCATCCGCGGGCATCGGGCAAATATCGGCGTTCGGGATCGACAGCGAAAAGCGCAGGGTGAACGTGTCGTAGACTTGCGGGACGCCGTTTTCGTCGAGCTCGAAGCCACCGCCGTCACCGAAATGCGTAAAGGGTATTTCCCCTGCTTGGTAATTGGGTGTCGGGCCGTACGAGCCTTCGTATTCGGTGTACGTGGCGTTCTCTTTTTTTACGGCCCACGCGGCCGGGTCGGCCGTCGGCGCCTCGATCTGAGCGGCGATTGCTCCGGCGGCGGCGAGGTATTCCTCTGCGGGGTCGTTCGTCGTGAATGCGGCGAACTGCACGATTCGCTCGGGGTCGATGCCGGCGTCGCGGACCCCGCTCACCCTCGGCTCGAGCGCCGACCTCGCAGCTTCGATCGCCGGCGTGGACGGCTCGGCGAGGCCCAGCACCTCTTTCAGCGCGGCGGGGGCGACGACGGTGGCGCCGGCCTCACCGTGAAGCGCGTCGGTGACGACGAGCGCGTAATGCGTGTGGGGTCGAAGCGGGTAACCCGGGACGGGCATGAACGACAGCGTGTTCGGTTGCCAATACGCTCCTGCCTCCGCGCGGAACGTCACGTAGATGGGACGGCGCGTGCCGACCTCGGGTGACGCGGGATCGATGTCGATGAGCTGCACGGCCGACGTCGCGAGCGTCGAGCCCTCGGCATCCGGGAGCCCCGCAGGATCGATCGGCCCGGCGAAGCGGAGGAAGCCCGCAGCGACGGGCGAGAAGCCGTCGAGCCGTCCATCGATGAAGCCGATGTACTCGTCGATCAGCGGAACGCCCTTCGGGTTCGGCCAGCCCGCCATGCGCACGGCGCCGTCGGACATTCGCAGGTCGCTCGGGAAGGGATGATCGAAGAAGGTCTCGTCGGCGAGCTCGTCCAGCGAGGAGGGCACGACGTAGATCCCTTCCACCTGCGGTAGAGCGGGCTCTTCGTCTTGGCAGCCGGCATACAGCGCGATCAGCGAGCCAAGTAAGAACGCAAAACAACGCGGGCGAGACATCGCGCCATCATAGCAGTCTTGAGCCCTCGGTCCGTCCGTGGGACGTGGCAGATTCATGTTGACCGACAAGATTGCGCTCGTGACCGGAGCGAGCCGCGGCATCGGCCTCGCCATCGCCGAGCGCCTCGCCAAAGACGGCGCGAAGGTCGTCCTAACCGGCCGAAACGTCTCGGCGCTCGAGCAGCTCGCCCGCCGCATCGGGGGCACCGCCATCGCCGCGGACTTGGGCGATCGTTCGAGCGTCGCGGCCCTCCTCGGGGCGATTCCCCTCGAGGTCGGACGCATCGACATCCTGGTGAACAACGCCGGAATTGCAGGGAGCGCGCCCTACGATCGGACCGACGACGCGACGTGGGACAGCATGATGGAGGTCAACGTGCGGGCGCCCTTCGCGCTCGCTCGCGCGCTCGTGCCGAACATGGTGAAGAACGGTTGGGGTCGCGTCATCAACGTGGCGTCGAACGCGGGCCGTTCGGGCTACGCGTACACCTCCGCCTACTGCGCATCGAAACACGCCTTGGTGGGGCTGACCCGAGCGCTGGCCGCCGAGCTCGCGCGAACGCCGGTGACGGTGAACGCGGTTTGCCCGGGCTGGGTGAAGACGGAGATGAGCGCCGAGGCGGTTCGCCGCATCGCCGACAAGACGAAGCGCTCGATGAAAGAGGCGGAGGACGAGCTCGCGAAGATGTCGCCACAGCGCCGCTTGCTGGAGGCGAACGAGGTCGCGCACCTCTGCGCGATGTTGTGCGCGGAAGATGCCCGCGGCATCCATGGGCAGTCGATCGTCGTAGACGGCGGGCAGGTGATGGCATGAAGACCGAGGCGAACGTGACCAGTGAAATCGTGACCGTGCCCACGTGGCCGCGCCCCAAGGGTTATTCGAATGGTGTCATCGCGACGGGCCGCATCCTCATGGTCGCCGGCCAGATCGGCTGGGAGCCCGACGGCACCTTCGCGCGCGAGGACTTCCTCGGTCAGTTCGACCGCGCCCTCGCCAACGTGCTCGAGGTCGTTCGCGCTGCCGGCGGCGGACCCGAGCACGTCGTGCGTCTCACGATTTACGTGACCGATCTCGACGCCTATCGAAATGCGCTCGTCGAGATCGGCGGTATCTACCGAACGAGGATGGGCAAGGTCTTTCCTGCGATGGCGCTCGTCGGTGTCGCGGGCCTCGTCGAAAAGAAGGCCCTGGTCGAAATCGAAGCAACCGCGTCGCTTCCGAGCTGAGCGCTGCCGACTATTGGTTCGGGTCGCATTCGCTCATGAAGTATTCGACCCCGGCGCTCACGATGTCGAAGTTCCGAGGAGTAATCGGGACGAAGTATTGAATGGACATGCAATCGCCGAATGCGAATTGCGTGAGCTGGAGCGGGAGCTCCGCCTCGAGCGTGTCGGCTGCATCGGACGCTCCGGCGGAGAGCTTGTTCTTCATGTTGGTCCAGCAATCCCACGGCTCCGGCCATTCGGCCTGATCGACATAGGAGTCGACGACCGACACACTCACGTCGCCGGGACCATTCAGGCGCACGTCGAGCGTGAAGAACCCCGAGCGCTCGAAGCAAGCCCAATGGTTGAGCTTCAGGTTCTGCCGCAGGCGGAAGGTGCGCGACGTGAGCATCGTCATCACGGGCGCGCCGTTCCGGCTCGCTCCGTCCGGCAGCTGCTCGTCCAATGCCTCTTCCCAGCTCGGGCCGAAGAAGCTCGTGAAAGAGACGTCGTATCGATAGCCGCTGTAGGGGTGCAAGACGACGGCGGCGGAGCGCGCGACCGTCGGACCGAAGCTCGTCGGGAACACCGCCGACACTTGCTGGCCGGCCTCGCACTCGAGCTGCTCGGGCGACGACGTGTTGCTCCAGCTCGAGAAGCTCGTCGACGTATTGGCTGCCTGATAGAGAAGAACACGACTCTTCCTCGTGCCGCACGTCATTCGTACGGAGCGTGCGCCGCTGGGCATTGCGGCGGAGAGCTGTGACCACCGAACGAAGCCCATCAACTCCGGCCCACCCGAGGTGGCGGTGAATTGCTGGGTGACGGCGGCGCCGGTGAAATTGTTGTTAGCGTAGAAGGTAATGCTCGTCGCCGTCTCGGGCGGCGGGCCGCCCGGGTCGAACACCGTGCCCCCCGGAGGCGGGTCCCAAATCACGAAGTCTTCGGCATCGGCGTCTTCCAGATCGATGTCGCCAACCTCTTCCGAATCCCATTCCGAAGCACAGCCCGACGCGGAGACGAGCACGAGCATGGACGCGACGAGCGAACGAGCGATGGTCATGACTTTTCCTCCCGCGCCGCGCTCCTCGGTTCGAGGCTCGGCAGGCGCGCGCGTCGCCGTATGAGCAGCGAGCGTGCCAGTCGATCGCGCTTGCGGATGAGCCGATTCCTCGGGCAATCGCGCGAAGCCGCAAAGATCGAGGGCGGTTGCAGGCCGCGCTGCAACCCGTTGCACCCCACGGAGAGAGGCCGCATGGTACGCGCCCCATGACGCTCTCCCCGAAGTCGTTCGAGCTCGCAATCGATGGTGGCATCGCGCTCATCACCCTCAACCGCCCTGACCGCCTCAATGCGCTCACGTTCGAGGTCTATGGTGAGCTGAGGGAGACCTTCCGGTCGCTCGAGCATGCGTCGGAGGTACGCGCGGTCGTCATCACCGGTAAGGGCAGGGGCTTCTGCTCCGGCGGTGACGTCGAGGGCATCATCGCCGAGCTGTTCGCCAAAGACGCGCGAGGCCTCCTCGAGTTCACGCGGGTCACCGGCGCGCTCATTCAGAGTATCTGTGAGCTTCGCCGCCCCGTCATCGCCGCGGTAAACGGCGTGTGCGTCGGCGCCGGCGCCGTCATCGCCGCCGCGTGCGACCTGCGTATCAGCTCGGACCGCGCGCGGTATGGATACATCTTCCCGAAGGTCGGCCTGTCCGGCGCCGACATGGGCGCGAGCTTCCTCTTGCCACGCATCATCGGGCGCGGGCGCGCGGCCGAGCTCCTGTTCTTCGGGAAGATCATCGACGCCGCCGAGGCCGACCGCATCGGGCTCGTCAACAAGGTCGTCCCTACCGAGCAGGTCTTGCCGGAGGCCATGGCTTGGGCGCGCGAGCTCGCACAGGGGCCCGCGTTTGCCCATTCCATGACGAAGCAGATGCTCGAGAGCGAGTGGACCATGCCACTCGCCGCGGCCATCGAAGCCGAGGCGCAGGCGCAGGCTATTTGCATGGCACACCCCGACTTCAAGACGGCATACGAAGCGAACAAGAAGAAAGAGAAGCCGGCGTTCGAGGGGGCCCCGGCGCCGACCGCGACGCCGGCAGCCGACGGGGGAGGTCGCGCGTGACGGCCCTCGTCGGATCGGTCGCCGCCTGCGGCCCCTTCTTCGAGGAACGCCACGCGAAGCTCGCGGCCCAGCTCGCAGCGGCGCTCCCCGTCAGGCGCGCGGATCTCCACGGCGATCCTGCGACCGCTGCGCGCGCCATGGGCCAGCGTGATGGTGGCGTCGGCCTCTATTCGCACCTCGTCCCGTCGGACCCGAAGGGCCCGCTCGACGTGCGAACCCTCGTGGTGGTGCGCGAGATGCTCGCGCAGGTCAGCCCGATGGCGGACGCGATCTTCGCCGTCCAAGGCCTCGGCAGCTATCCCGTCTTCGCATTCGGCTCGACCGAGCAACGAGAGAGCATTCGCGCGGGTGTCCTCGCAGGCGACCGCATCGGCGCCTTTGCGTTGACGGAGCCGGAAGCAGGGACGGATGTCGCGTCGCTCTCTACGCGCGCGACGCGCGACGGCGACGGGTGGATCCTCGACGGGGAGAAGACCCTCATCTCCAATATCGGGATTGCACACCACTATGTGGTATTTGCCAATGCCGATCCCGCCGCCGGTCGAAAGGGCATTACCGCGTTCCTCGTGCCGGCGCGCGCCGAGGGCGTCACCGAATCGGCGCTTCCGCTATCGAGCCCACACCCCCTCGGAGGCCTCGTGTTCCGAGGCTGCCGCGTGCCCGACAGCGCGCGGATCGGCGACGTCGGGCAAGGCTTCGGCATCGCGCTCGCGACCCTCGATGCGTTTCGCATCTCCGTCGGCGCGGCCGCCAACGGTATGGCCGCTCGAGCCCTCGCCCTCGCCAGCGACCGCATCCGAGCGCGAAAACAATTCGGCAAACCGCTCGCCGAGCAGCAGCAAGTACAGGCCTACATCGCCGACATGGCCACCGAGCTCGACGCCGCGCGCCTCCTCGTCGCGCGCGCCGCCTACGTCAAAGACACGTCCAGCTCACGCGTCACCACCGAGGCCGCCATGGCCAAGATGTTCGCCACCGAATCCGCCCAGCGCATCATCGATCGCGCCGTCCAGCTCTTCGGTGGAGGCGGCGTGCTCTTGGGCAGTGAGGTCGAGGCGCTCTATCGCGATATTCGGCCGTTGAGGATTTACGAGGGTACGACCGAGATTCAGCGTGTGGTGATTGCTCGGGGGTTGTTGGGGTAGGGCGCGGCTCGCGTTGGGCCGGGCTGGAGTGGAATCGGCGCCGACGGCGTCGGAGCGGCTGGCGACGAGCGGCGGCCGCGTCGCGGGCGGCTCGCGGCGGGCGCCTC
>JABFXY010000224.1 GCA_013361525.1 Polyangiaceae bacterium
AACGCGAGCGCGGTCACGCAACCCACGGGACCGGCCCCGATTACGGCGACGTCGTATGACTTGAGGTCTTTCCGCATCGTCTCGTTCCGTCAGCGCCTGTTTACTAAATTAGAAACCATTTGTCGCTATGCGTCGTGCATCGCGCCCTGAAAGCACGGTCAGAGCCGAACGCTTCGGCCCCCGACCGCGCCCCCGGGGCGATGCACCTTCACTCGGCCGCCGGGGCCTCGCCTTCGGCTTCCCGCTTCTTCGGGTTGAGCGGGGCGGACACCAGACCTGCACCGGCCATGCCGATCGGCCGGGCGCCCTTCGCGGCCTCGCGCGCGAGGTACTGCTCCCACTTCTTGATGGTGAGCGTCTGGAACGCGTGCACCGCGGGGTTTACCTCGGCGGTCGGCTGGTTCCAGTGTTTGTCCCAGCCGTCCTGCTCGGCCTCGCACGCGACCGCGTCCTCGACGAGCAGCGGGCGGATGTGGACCTTGTTCGCCGCGCGGATGATGGGCGCCATGATCTGACGCGGGAAGCGCAGCGGCACGAACGGCACTTTGAAGCTCTTGAAATGGAAGAGATAGAACGTGCGCGTCGTCCGCTCGTCGATCGGCAGCACGAACAGCCAATGCTTGATGTGGTTGCCCGTGTTCGACCATTGGTACGGGTACTGGTACGCGAGGTCCATGTGATCGGTGTCGGCCTGGACCCGATCGATGAAATGGGCGGTCACTCCGCCATGCCCGACCTTGGTGTCGTAGGACAAGTAAACGGCGTCTTCCGTCGGTTCGAGCTTCGTCAGCTTCGCGTCCGCGAACGGCTTGAACTTGCGGTGCAAGAACTCGTGCGTGAAGTCGCTGACGTTGTCGATGACCATCGAGTGGTGCGCCTTCACCGTGAAGTCGACGGGGACGCACGCCCAGGGCTCGGAGCCCTCGAGGTCCGGGATGTACGGTAGCGCGACCGACTCGGCGCGATCCGCGTCGCCGAAGAAGATCCAGATGAGGCCGTAGCGGACCTTCACCGGGAACGTACGGAGCTTGCACTTCGGCATCTGCATCCCGAACAGATCGTGCGGGATGTCTGCGAGCTTGCCGTCTTTGTCGTAACCCCAGCCGTGGTACTGGCAGACGATTCGATCGCCCTTCACGACGCCGATCGACAGCGGAACGTGCCGGTGCGCGCAGCGATCTTCGATCGCGCGGAGCGTGCCGAACTCGTCGCGGTAGAGGGCGACGTGCATGCCCCAGAACGTGACGCGCTGAACCGCACCCTTCGCGAGGGCGTCGTCGAGCTCGACCGCGTACCAGTAGTTGGGGTCCATGCCGGCGGCGCGCGCCTTCTCGCGCTTCGTCTTCGCCTGCTCGAAGCTCGGGGGTTTACTCACGCTGCTGCTCCTTCTTGCGCCTTCTTCTCGGACTTGCCCTCGGAGAGCGGCGCCCCCGCGTCGCCTTGCGACAACGACGGACCGGCGGGCACGAGGCCTCGCCGCGCGAAGTCGACGTACGCCTCGTTGATCGCCGGCCGGATGCTCGTCGGCTTGAACCCGAGCTCGGTCTGCGCCTTCGTCGTGTCGGCCTTCCGCTCCATGCGGAGGAGGCGAACTGCTGCCGGCGTGAAGCGCTGCGGCTTCTCCGGGAAGAACGTCGACATGAAGAACGAGCTCACCTGCGCGACGCCTGCCATGACGGTCGGCGGCAAACGCAGCTTCGGTCGCGGGCGGCCCGTGACCTCTTCGAAGATGTCCATCAGCTGATCGACCGTCGCAAACTCCGTGCTCAGGATGTAGCGCTGGCCGGTTCGCCCGCGCTCCATCGCGAGGATGTGGCCGTCGATGAGATCGCGCGTCGACACGAAGTCGAAACCGCCGGGGAGGTACGCGCTGAGCTTGCCTGTCGCGTAATCGATGAGCGTGCGGCCCATGCGCGACGGCTTGTAGTCCCAGGGACCGAGCACCGCGCACGACGTCGCGACGAGCGCGTCGACACCCTCGACGCAGGCCTTCAGGACCTCGTGCTCGACCAGCGACTTCGTCCGGCCGTAGGGCAGGTGCTCGGCAAACGGGAAGAACGGCATCGACTCGTCGCAGGGTCGCGACGGATCGTCGAGGTCGGAGCCGACCGCGGAGAGCGAGCCGGTCACGACCGTGCGCTTGACGCCGGCGTCGCCCGCCGCCCGGAGCAGGTTTGCCGTGCCGATCACGTTGCACTCGTAGAGCTCGCGAAGATCGTTCGGCTTGCCGGAGAGGGTCGAGACGCGCGCGCCGACGTGGAACACCGTCTCGCAACCACGGACCGCCGCGGCGATCTCCGACGGGTTGCGGAAGTCGCCCATCACGCGCTCGACCTTCTTGCCGAGGGCGCGCTCGATGGCGTCGATCGCTTCGTTGTTGCTACCCGAGCGCAAGAACACGCGAACGTCGCGGTCTTCGGCGAGGAGGCGGTGCACGAGGTTCGCGCCGACGTGGCCGGCTGCGCCCGTGACGAGAACCTTGCCCCCGAACTGGCGGCGCGGCTGAAGGCCCACGCTGCGCGCGCCCTGGGATTGCGTCTCCGACATCTGAGATCCTCTACTTTCGTCGCTTGGTGCTGCGCCCGCGCCGGTGAAGCGGCTCTTCGCTGACGCGGGATTCGAAGGGCGGCCGTTTGCGCCGGCCGTCGCGTCGCGCCCGCGGTCGGGCGCCGTCGAAGGTTTGGCGCTCGCGGGCGCAGTGTCCACCGGATCCTGAGCGAGCGGGCCCTGCGGCGGCGGAAACGCCGACGTCGGACGCGGAGGCCGGCCCACGATGCCGGTGCGCGAGCGATCGAAGAGCAAGCGCAGCGCCTTGTCGCTCTGCGGCTTCTCCAAACCGGTGCGCGTCGCCGTCACGGCATCCTCGAACACCTTCATGACGAGCGCGCGCGTCACGGTCGGCGCGCGGTTCGGCACGAGGGCGTCGTCGCCGATCTCGATCTCGCGCAACGTCGCGAGCGCGAGGGCCAGTGGAACGGTGCAGAAGAGCCGAATCTCCGCCGCGTTCGCGGGCCAGAGGAGCGTGTACTCCTCGGCGCGATCGAGGTGATGGCGCGCGCGCGCCGACACCGCACGAAGGAGCGCGAGCCCCTTCGGACGCTCCGACGGCGTCATGATGCTCGCGAGATCGAGACCCAGCTCTTTGGCTTGTTTCTGCGGAAGGAAGCAGTCGCCGCGGAGCGCGTCTTCGGCGACGTCCTTGAGGATGTTCACGAGCTGCAGGCCGAGGCCGAAGCTCACGGCGCGCTGCTCGAGCTCGGCGCGCGTCTTGTCGTCGACGCCGCTCGATAGGCGGAAGAGCGCGGTGAGCAGCTCACCGACGGTGCCGGCCACGTAGTAGCAATACTTCTCGAGGTCCTCGAGATCGCGCAGCTTGAGGCCACCTTCTTGATCCGCGCGCTCGGAGTAGGAGCGCATGCCGCGCGACATCTCCGCGACGCTCGGATAGATGGCGTCGCGCTGCTCGGGCGGGAGCGACGCGTAGGTGCGGAACACCGCGCCGGCCCCGGTGCAGAGCGTCTTCTCCGACTCGGTCACGCCGAGCTCCGCGTCGCGCGAGCCGTCCTCGAACGCCGTGGCCAGCGAGCCGTCTCCATCCGCAGCGGCCTTGAGGGCGCGGTCGAACAAGTCGAAGAGCGCCGCTCGCATGACCGGCGTCTTGCGACGATCGTCCTCGACCGTGTCGACGACGCGGCAAAGGAGATACGCGACGCCGATGGCCGCGCTCAGGTCCGGCGGTAGCGCCTGGATCGAGAGCGCGAACGTTCGCGACACGCCGGGGAGCGTCGCGTCGCAGAACGCGCGATCCGCTGCCGTGGCCGTCGCCTGTCCATCGAGCTTTGCCTCGCGCGTGCTCTTCCCTACCCCGCTGGGCGGAGCCGAGTCCTCATCCACCACGGTTACCTCCGAGCCTTCTTCACGACGGACGGATCCCGACGCTTCGAGCGCCTTTTCGGCGGCCTCCACGTCGATGCCCTTGCGCGGGGTAGGCCCCACGCGACGACCTAGCGCGATCGTCTCGGCGACTTCGTCGATCTCCCGACCGGTGGCGCCAGCCCGTACTGCAACCCTTTGTGCGTGAGCGCGCGCCGCGCTCCGCTGCGCGACCGCCATCGCGAGCGCACGCAAGCCCGCGAGGCTCTGCGAGAGCGCGACCGCCGCTGCGACCCCCGCGAGCCGCTCCGTCGAGTCGATGCCGCTCGCCTTGCGGTGCTCGCGCGCCGCGGGCGACACGTTCAACCAGCCAGCAGCGGGAAGCGACATCGGCAACGTCATGCGACCGACGAGCTCGTCACCTTCGATGCGCCACGTCGCGAGCGCACGATACCGACCGTCGCGCGCCGCATGCGCGTGCACGCACGATTCCGCCGCGTGGGCGCGAACGCCGTAACCGAGCAGCGCTGTTTGCAGCGCGTCGACGACCTCGCGGTTGTGCGTCACGCCGCAGTCCGGATCCCGCTCTGCGAAGAGGCTCGCGTCGACGATGTGTGCCGCGATCGACTCGCTTCCCAACGAAGCGAGCGGCACGCGCCCTTCGACCTCGACGGTGCGGTGCTCGCCGCTCGCGCCGACAGTCACGACACCGACGCGGCCACCTGCGAGCGTTGCAACGCGCGACGCGATGCGCTCACACATCTCGACGACCGCGCTCGACGCGAGCGCCGATCGCGTCTCTACCGTGAGCTCGAGGGCGAGCATCGCAGCCTCACCCGAGCGAAGCGGCGCGAGCATCGTCACAGAGAGATCCGTCGCCCCTGCGCCGATCGCGCCGAGGTGCTCGAAGCCGCGGTTCGCGAGCGCGAGTAGCTCCACACGCGCTGCACCGATACGCGCCGGCGCCGCGCTCGGATCGGCGACGTCGACGATCTGAACTCGCCCGATCACGCGCGCCGCGCTCACCTGCGTGCGCACGCCTCCGCCAGCGCGCAGAAGGCTCGCCGCGAGATTGCGCGCAGCGACGATGCGCATCGCGTCGAGCATCGTCGCCGAGCACGCACCCACCTCGATGTGGGGCACGACGCAATCGCGACCATCGACCATCACGTCGACGCGGTTTGCAAGACCGCGGCCGCTCGCGCCAGCATCGAATGAATCGCCGGGACCGCGCGCGTCGTTGGCGGAGCGACCAGGTCGCTCTTCCCAATCGAGCCGGAAAAAACCGGGCAGTTCGCTTGTCTTGCTCATGCGCTCGCTGCTCCCCGCGCGGCACGACCCGCTGGTCCCGCGCGGTCTTTACATCGAAGTCGAGTCAACACCAAGTACCGAACGAGGCTCGGAGGATGCGAAACGGGCTTCGCACCGAAAGCTCATTCGATGCCGAGACCTACGCCATGATGGACGTCGCGGTTTCCTCGAAGAGCACAACCGCGCTCGTTAGTAATTTCGTCAACAGCTGTGGGTGTGGTCGTG
>JABFXY010000063.1 GCA_013361525.1 Polyangiaceae bacterium
GCACCACGCGGCAAGCGCATAAATTCTTACCATTCATGTTGCGTCGCAACACGACCCGCTGCATATTCGGGTCCTGCATGTTGTACGAGCTCCACACCCTCCAGCGCTGGTGGATGGGATCAATCGCCGACATTTCGGCGCAAAACTCTCAGCTGCTGCGAAGGGTGCCGGGGCGCATGCTCGCGCCGGCCGCAGCGGGCTGGGAATTGTTGCATCGCATCACAAAGGAGTATCCTCGCCCGGCGTTCGGAATCGATTCGGTAGTCGCGCACGGACAAGCCGTTTCGATTCGCGAGGAGACGGTCGCAGTCACACCGTGGTGCCGCCTCGTCCGCTTCACACGCCACGCCGCCGATTCGCGGACCGCCGCCCAGCTCGAGCGCGACCCACGCGTCCTGCTCTGCGCGCCGCTGTCCGGGCACTTCGCCACCCTTCTCCGGGAGACGGTGCGGTCGCTGTCGCAGGACCACGACGTCTACGTCACCGACTGGTCGGACGCGCGCGATGTTCCGCTCGCGGATGGCTTCTTCGGCCTCGACGATTACGTCCTTCACCTGGAGCGATTTCTGCGTTTCCTCGGGCCGGACGAGACCCACGTCGTCGCGGTATGTCAGCCCGCCGTGCCGGCCCTCGCAGCCGTCGCGCGCATGGCGTCTGCCGGCGAGGCGACGCCGCCGACGCTCGTCCTTTTGGCTGGCCCCATCGACGGACGCATCAACCCGACACAGGTGAATCGGCTCGCGACCGAGCACTCCCTCGCCTGGTTCGAGCAAAACCTCGTACACCGCGTCCCCGCTGGTTATCGCGGTGAGGGCCGGCGCGTCTATCCGGGCTTTTTGCAGCTCGCAGCTTTCGTGTCGATGAATTGGGATCGCCACATCGCGTCCTATCGTGATTACTGGCTCGACCGCATGTTCGGCCGCAGCGAATCCGCTGCGCTCCACGAACGGTTTTACGACGAATACAACGCCGTATTGGACATGGACGCGCCCTATTACCTGGAGACGGTCCGCCTCGTCTTCCAAGAACATGCGCTCGCGCGGGGCACGTGGAGCGTCGCCGGGGATCGGGTCCGCCCCGAGGACGTGCGCGATACGGCGTTGTTCACGATCGAGGGCGCCGACGACGACATTACGGGTAAAGGGCAGACGCACGCCGCACACGCGCTCTGCTCGGGCATCGCCGACGCCGGAAGGCAAACGCTGACGGTCGATGGCGCCGGGCACTACGGCGTATTTTCGGGCCGCCGCTGGCGCGAAGGCATTTATCCCAAACTGCGCGATTTCGTGCGCGAGCACGATCGGGGACGCCGAGGAGGGGGGACGATATGACGACGTTTTCGGGGAAAGTCGCGCTCGTCACGGGCTCGACGAGCGGGATCGGACTGGGCATCGCGCGCGCCTTCGCGGCGCGGGGTGCGCATGTCTTGTTGAACGGATTCGGCAATGTCGAGGCCGCGCTCGCCGACGTGCGCGGCGCCGCGTCGGAGCCCGACGCGAGGGTTCTGCATCATCCTGCTGACATGTCGCGACCGTCCGAGGTGGACGCGATGATGCGATATGCAGACGACGTGTTCGGCGGCGTCGACATTCTCGTCAACAATGCGGGCATTCAGCATGTGGCGCCGGTGGAGGCCTTCGCACCGGAGCGCTGGGATGCCGTGCTCGCGATCAACCTGACATCGGCGTTTCACACCATGCGCCTCGCATTGCCCCGCATGCGCGACAAAGGTTGGGGGCGCATCGTGAACGTGGCCTCGGTGCACGGGCTCGTCGCCTCCGCATACAAGGCCGCGTACGTCGCGGCAAAACACGGGCTCGTCGGCCTGACGAAGGTCGTCGCCCTGGAGACGGCGCGAACCAACATTACGTGCAATGCAATTTGTCCCGGCTGGGTGCTGACGCCCCTCGTGCAAGCACAGGTCGAGGCCCGCGCCGCCTCGAGCCATCTGGCGCTGGAGACCGCGCGCGACGAGCTGCTGTCCGAAAAGCAGCCTTCCGGTCAGTTCGTGACGCCGGAGCAGCTGGCCGAGCTCGTCGTGTTCTTGAGCAGCGACGCCGCGGCTCAGGTGCGCGGCGTCGCTTGGACGATGGACGGCGCCTGGACTGCCCAATAAGCCAATTGCACCCAGTGCCGCCCGGTTGGGTGCGATCTCGCTCTGTCGCACCAGCGAAACCGCTCGTATCTAGATTTTCGTCGCGCCGCGGATAAGCTCTCGACTCCCGCGACGTAGGACGGGTCCGGACACCGAGCTAGCATGGCGCGCACCGCTCCCGTTCCGAATATCCCTCCGATTCCGGGCATGTGTCCGAGCATCGCGGTCCTCGCCGGCGGCGGTGACGGCGGCGGTGGCTCGGGCGGATCGGGACAAGGCGGGGACGGCCAAGGCCCGGGCGGTGGCAGCGGGTCCGCGGACGGCGCTGCAGGCGACGGGCGCACCGCGCCCGCAGGCGCGCCAGGCTCCCCCCAAGAGGGCCATCCGGTGGACGTCGTCACCGGCGACGTCTGGACGATGCCCGCGCTCGATCTGTGGATGGATGCACCGCTGCCGTTCAACTTCTTCCGCAGATACAGGAGCGCCTCGCGCGAGCGCGACGTCGGCCTCGGCCATGGGTGGTCGCACAGCCTGGGCTGGCAGATCGTCGAGCGACGCGACCATCTACGCGTATGGAGCGACGAAGGGATTCGCACCGACTTCCCCAATCTCGTAGAGGGGGAACGAGCCATCGGCCCCTTTGGGATGCTCGTATCGCGCGTCGCCGCCGGATACGAGCTCGATGCAGGAGACGGGCTGACACGTGTCTTCGAGCCGCTGACGGAAGACCGACACATCCATTGCCTGACGGCGGTTCGCGACCGAAACGGCAATGCGACGACGCTCGAGTACGATCGCGGTCGGCTCGTCCTGGCCTCCGACAGTGCGGGAAGGCGCATTCGATTCATGCGCTCCTCGCGCGGGCAAATCGCGGCCGTCGCCGTCCTCGACGACGAGGATTGCTGGGTCACCTTCGCTACCTACGAATACGACGAAGCGGAAAACCTCCGATGCGTGACCGACGCCGATGGCCACTCCGCGAGGTTTACGTACGACGAGGACCACCGTCTCACGTCCGAAACCGACCGTGTCGGCCTGACGTTCCACTTCCTCTACGACTCGTCCGGTCGTTGCATCGAGACATGGGGCGATCGTGCCGACGGGCCCGATCCTAGCCTTGCGCCCGATTTGCCTCCGCTCTTGGCGGACGGTCGCACGCCCGCTCGAGGCATCTATCACCGTCGCCTGGAGTACCTGCCCGGGCGCTATACCGAAGTCGCCGATTCCACGACGACGCGCCGCTACGAGGGAAATGTCCACGGCACCGCCGACAAGGTCGTCGGGGCCGGTGGTGTCACGACTTGCACGTACGACGAGCGCGGGCACGTTCTGTCGATGACCGATCAGATCGGTTCGACCACCCGGGTGCTGCGCGACGAACGCGGACGCGTCGTCCTTTTCAGCGATCCACTCCACCGCGAATACCGGATCGATCGCGACCCTCACGGCCTCCCCCTCCGGCTCCGGGATCCAATGGGTGGCGTTCATCGGTTCGAGCGCGACACATGCGGCAACGTGCTGATTTCGGAGGACCCGATCGGTCACGTCGAATCGCACGAATACGATCGGCGCGGGCTCCGAATCGAGACGCGACTGCGCAGCGGCGGCGTCGTTCGCATGCGGTATGACGACCGCGGCAATCTGGTCGAACAGACCCTTCCGAACGGTCTCGTTCGGAGCTTCACATACGATGCGTTCGGTCGCAGGCTGAGCGCCGTCGACCCGTCGGGCGACGTGACGCGTTACACCTATTCCGCGCGCGGCGACCTAATCGCAGTCGAGCGTCGCGACGGCACGCGGGCCGAATATCGCTACGACGGTGAGGGGCGCCTCCTGTCGGAGCGCATGTCCGACGGCAGTGTCATAACGCACCGCTGGGGCGGTGTTCGGAAGCTCGTGGAGCGACGCGACGCCGGGGGCAATCGCGTCTTGCTTTCCTACAACCGTGAGGGCGAGCTCCTCGCAGTGGATAAGGGGAACGGCGAGCTCCATCGTTATGTGCGCGATGCCCTCGGCCGCGTGATCGAGGAGGTCACGTTCGATCGGCGGACGATTCGATATCGCTACGACGCGGCGGGCCGCTGCATCGCCATCCGGGAAGGGACGCACGCGACGACCAACGCGTACGACGCCGCCGGACAGCTCGTGATGCGCGAGCTCGCGGGCGGCGACACGGTGGCGTTCGCGTACGACGCACACGGCGCGATGGTCTCGGCCGCGAGCGCATCGGGGAAAGTGCATTTCACGCGAGATGCCCTCGGACGGATCGTCGAGGAGTCCCAGTCCACCGGTGGCGAGACGCATACCGTGCAGTACCGATACGACCCCGAAGGGAATATCGTCGAACGCCGGACCTCGCTCGGACACCACGTCGTCTTCGAGCGCGACACCATGGGGTCGATCGTGCGCACCGTCCTGGACGGCACCGACGAGATCGTGTCGAGACACGACGCGTATGGCCGAGAAGTCACGCGCGTCCTGTCCGATGTCGCGCGGATCGACAGCACCTTCGACACCGCGGGGCGATTGTTGCGTCGCACCATCGACGACGGCCAATCGGTCTCGGCTCGTCCGGCCGAGCCGCGATGGATCGGCGAACCGATCGCGGGCGCGGTCGACCACCGCTACCGGTACGACGCACTCAGTCGCGTCGTCGAGGCCGCGCGCGAACATGATGATACTGTCAGTTACCGCTACGATGACTCGGGCCGCCTGATCGCTGCCGGCCCCGAGGGGCCGAAGGAACAGCGGTTCGCCTATGACACCGCGGGAAACCCGAGGTTCGACGCCGAAGCAAGAGTTTACGACCCCGGCGGCCGCCTGCGTAACAAGGGCGAAACGACGTACGCGTGGGACACGCTCGGGCGACTGCGCGACAAGACCCAGCGCTTGCCCGACGGTCGCCTCCGGCGCTGGACCTACGGCTGGAACGATGAGGGATCGTTGCGCGAGGTCTCCGCGCCTGACGGCACGTCGGTTCGATTCACCTATGATCCGTTCGGAAGGCGCCTCGAAAAGATCGTCCGCAGACGTGAGCGCCCCGGCGACCAGCCTGCACTCGTCTCACGGACCCGCTTCGTGTGGGACGGCCCTACCCTGCTCCACGAAATCTGCGAGCGATCCGGCGAGCAACGAACGACGACCGAGGACCGAACGTTCCTCTATGGCGACACCGGGTTTGCTCCGATCGGCCACCGCGCAGGCGGCGTTTGGTACCATTACGTCAACGGTCCGACCGGCACGCCGGAGAAGATCGTCGACCGTCGCGGGCAGGTGCATGTCGCACTGCAATGGAGCGCATGGGGTCGAACGACGCAGACGACGCCCGGCGCGGCTCCGGCGCGCACGCCGCTCCGGCTCCAAGGGCAATATGCCGACGAGGAGACCGGCCTACACTACAATCGATATCGGTATTACGACCCCGACACGGCTCAGTTCATCAGTCCCGACCCGATCGGACTGCGAGGCGGGTTTCAGCTGTATGCGTTTCCGACGGATCCGATAAACCAGTGTGATCCACTGGGCCTCGCCTGGCCGCCGCAGCCGATGCCGCCCGAGGTCGCCAGCCTTCGTCAGCAAGCCAGCGCGGCCGGTGCGGCGCACCGCCCCGGCTTCGATGCCGCGCTCCACGAAGTTCAGCAGCAGCACACCGGCGCCGACGTCGGCCGTGGCTTTTGCAACGACCTCGCGCACGCCTACGCGAGGCAGAACCCCGGCTCCACCGTCATCACGATGGAGCCTCAGCGAGGCCTCGGATTGCAGACCTATCAGGGTGTCAGCAACGCGTCGTCGGAGCAGTCTCGTTGGCCCGCGCACGCGGCCGTTCAGATGCCGCCGATCCCCGGTGGGCCGGTCCACGATCCCGACC
Organism: Polyangiaceae bacterium; assembly: GCA_013361525.1. Classification (GTDB taxonomy): domain Bacteria; phylum Myxococcota_A; class Polyangia; order Polyangiales; family Polyangiaceae; genus Xiheicaenibacterium. Next base: position 5,964 of record JABFXY010000063.1, read on the forward strand.
AGCGAATGGTGTTTCCGAATCAACAAGCCTGGATGAACTCGGTGGCGCCCGGGGCGCGGGTTCGAAATGAAGCGGGTGTGCCGCCGGATCCGGCGCCGACACCGGGCCGATTCGGCGGCCCGGCCTCCCCCGGCGATCGCGATTTCTTTTAGGTGCCATGGCCGTCGTCGATCGCATCTTGCTCGTCTATTACGGACCGTTCCTCGCGGGGCGCCATACATCCTTGGGCCACGCGACGGGCCATTACCCCTATTACGCGGACACCTTCCGGGGGACCCTCGGCATCCAGGGCGACGAGTTCGACCTGTTTCTTCAGATCACACGGTTTCGATCCTTCCTCGGACCGTTTCCCTACGCCGAGCTCATCTCCGACGAACGGTATGGCGCCGAACGTGAGCACCTTCGAGGTGAGCTGGAGTCGCTACGTCGAACGAGCGGTGTCTTGTTCGTCGCCGATCCCGGTCGCCCCGAGGCGAACGCAGCCGCGCTCACGCAACTGCGCGCCGATCTGCGCGAGGCCGGCAAAACGCCGGACGACATCCCGGTCGTCTTTCAGCTCAACAAGCAAGACTTGATCGCAGCGGGCCTCGTGCCGCCTTTCGATCGCAGCGCGTTCGATTGGGGCGCGGACCACGACTTCGTCGAAACGACGGCTTCCCGAGGAATCGGCTCGCGCGACGCGCTCGACCGCGCGGTCGTCCTGGCCGCGCGCGCGCGCCGCGCCGGCCGCGGCGGCGCCTGATCGGCTTTCTCCGTCGCGGCTACTTGGGCTGCGTGAGGCTGAAGACGTTGCCGGAGTCGTCGACGAACGTCGCCTCGACGCCGTAAGGCCGCTCTTCGGGCTCGCTCTTGAACTCGACGCCTTTGGCCTTCAGCTCTGCATACGTTTTGCGGCAATCGCGCGTCGCGAACACGCCCATCCCGAGCTCGCCCGATTGGACGAGCGTACGCAGCGACGCTTTGGATTCGCCCTGCATCGGGGAGCCCTGGACCGGCATGAGAACGATTTGAAGCTCGGGCTGGCCGGGTGGCCCGACGGTCAGCCACCGGAAGTTGCCCATGGTCACGTCCATGCGAACTTCGAAGCCGAGCTTCTCGGTGTAGAAGGTCTTCGCGCGCTCCTGGTCGAGCACGTAAATCGATGCGTGGGACAGTCGGTCGATCATCGTTTCTCCTTCGGCGACCCACCCGGGCCGGAACGAGGAGACGGTCTATCGCACCGCTCCGATTCGAACTTCTTCAAAACGAACATTTTCAATCGCCGGCGCGTAGCGGCCGAGAAAACACGCCGGAACGTAGAGCGCGGCGATGCGATGCGGGACCGTTCCGAACGTGCGCATCTGGCGTTGGAACGCCCTGGGAGACACCGAGGTCTCGCGCGCGAATCGATCGCTGAACGTGCCGAGGCTCGTGTAGCCGACCGACATGCAGACCTCGGTTACGCCCACGCCATGCGAGAGCAAGCGCTTCGCGTGCGCGATGCGCAACGTGCTCAAGTAGCGCCCGGGCGTGACGCCGTAGACCGAGCGAAACACCCGCACGAAATGCTGCTCCGACAGACACGCCTGACGCGCCAGGCTCGAGACGCGCAGTGCCTCGTGCGACTCGTCGTGCATGCGCTCGCGGACAGAGGCGATGCGACGGAGGACGTCGTCGTGGAGCCGAACAGGCCTCATGCCACCCCTACCCCTTCAGCGCCGCCCGAGCCTGGACCTTCCGGGGTGGAAGCAGGAGCGTGAGAGCCTCCACTTTGGGGAGCGCCTTCGCCACGAGGGACCGGACCGTTTCCACGTGGAAGTCCTGTTGAAAGCGCAAGACGAGGACGTAAACGCCCGCAAAGGATCGAAAGTAGGTGTGATCGCGCGCCTCGTCGATCCGCCCACCTCGGTTCAACGGGCGCGGTAGGGTCGCGAGCTGCGCTTCCGTGAGCTCCATGACCGCGGCGCTCTCACCGCCGAAATAGAGATCGTTGCCCGCGCACCAGAGGTTCGCCCAGGCGTCGAGCACATATCCATTCTTCGCTCCCGTGACGCGCGAGAGCTCGCCGAGCTCGATCGCGAGGCGCTGCCATGCGGGGTGGGCGGGATTGGACATGTCGGTAGCTCAACGGGGATATTCCACCGTCACCAATTCGGACTCGCGCGCCGACTGCGGAGACGTCCAATCCGCGTCGCCGGCAGGCCAATCCTCGGGTGAGACATCGGGCAAATGGGTATCGACCGGGTGCCATATCCCCCCGATCGCGAGCGCGGAGACGACCGCCGGATTCGGGCGCGCAAACACCCCGGGAAGGTCCACCTCGCCCGGGTGCTCGGGCCTGAACGCGAGCGCCTCTCGCCAGGGAGCGAGCTGCACGTCGATTCCCGGTTTGTTCCCGCGGGGATCGATTCGAAGAAACGTGTCGTCCGGCATCCGAACGCCGACCAAACCATGCAGCACGAACGACGGTGTCGCCTCGTCGTAGCGAAGCCGCTGATAGCAGAGGCCGGCGGGGATGCTCACTGCGCGGAGCAGCGCGACGAGCAAATGGCTCTTTGCATAACAAAGGCCCGTGCGCTCTCGCAGGACGTCGGACGCCCTCGACGTGATTTTGCCCTCGCCGGCATCACCCGTATGCGCGACCTCGTCCCGCACCCACTCGAAGAGCTTCACGACCGTGCCGAACCCCTCGGTGTTGGACGCGAGGCGACGCGCGAGGTCGCGAACGGCGTCCGCGTTCGAGTCGATGACGTCGCACGAAGCGAGGAAGGGGCGAAGATCGGTGGTGGGAATGGTGTCGCGCATCTTTTCAGAAACCAAGTCGTCAGAAACCCAGGTCGCGCTGCGCGGTGAAGCGCGGCAGAGTGATGATGGCGTCGTACGCAGCGGTGACGTCGGTCGTGAGATACCCGCTCTGCGCGCGAAGGCTAGTGAATACGTTCGGCGGCGCGCCCCGGAGCGGCATGAGCGTCAGTTGCCCTGCGAGGCCTGCGGCTTGGAGCGCGGCTTCGAAACTGCCCTCTTGCGGCGCCTCGAGCTTGGCATCGACCACGCGGAAGCCAACCTCCGTGGAGGGGTCCAGCGCCATTTCGCTCGTGCGTTCACCGGTGGAGGTCGTGCCGATTGCGACATAGCCGTCCCCCAGCGCAGCAGCGAGGTACGAGCCCATCGGGTACGCCGACAGGTAGGTCCCCCAGACGACCGGCGTTCGCTGCACGTGGCCATTGTGCGCGAGGATCGCCACCCGCGCGGTGGGCTCTCGAGCGAGGAGCGAGACGACGGAGTCGGCGAGGAACCGATCGCGCACGGAATGATCGAGCAGCGCCTCTGCCCGCGATGCATGGCGTCATTCGCACGCATGGCGTAGTCCGCTGCGACGAGCGCCTCGACATACCGTCTCGCTCGGTCGACGCGGACGCGATCGCTGCGCTCCACGAGGAGCGACTCGAGCGCTTTTTGTAACGCGAACTTCGGAGGTTTCCCGTGGCCAATTCCGTCGACGTAGCCGCATGGCTACGCAGCAATGCCGTACGTCTCTCGACCCTCTCGCCCGACGCTCCGCTCGACGACCTCGAGCCGTTGCGCACCTTGATTGGGAACGCCCGCTTCGTCGCGCTCGGTGAGGGCGCTCACTTCATCGACGAGCTGTGGACTGTGCGCCAGACCCCGCGCGCCGCGACGGCGCGCTCGAGCTCGCATCGTCTGGAAACCGCGAACTAACGAAGGCGGAGCGATCCCGTCGGCATGAAGACGGAGCGTAGGAGCTTCGTCGTCGATGTCCAGCTTGCGGGCCGGAGGGAGCAGCGATGTTCAGCGCTTCGCAGGTTCGACCGAGACCAACTCGTCGACGCGCCCGGAGGGAAGCTGGATCTTCACAAGCCCCGTGCCCGGTGCGAGCCAGGCGGCGCCTTCAGGGTTCACCTTGTCCTGAATCGTGACCTTCCACGCCTCGAACTTTCCGGCCGGCACCGTCACCGATTCTTTTTTCGCGATGGTGTACTTCGTGACGAACAACCCCGGCACCTCGTGGCCCGCTCCCTTGGTGATCGGGAATGCGACCGCCAACGCCGGCTCCGGCGCGGGGTCGCCCGCAAGGCTCTCACCCACGACTTGGATCCCGGAGGAGTCGACCTTGATACCGGCCTTGGTGAACCAACTCGCAACGTGGTTGTGGGGATCGTATTGAAAGAGCCTCTTCGACGAGTCGATGACGAAGAGCACTGCGGTCCACGTATCGTCCGAACCGTCGGGACGTTTTCCGCGGAACGTGTACTTCGTTCCCTCCACGAGCGGAAACACCGCGTTGGCTTCCGGTGCGCTCGATGCCGCCGGGGTGGCCGACGAGGAGCCGACCGGGGTGGGCGCGATCGCTGTCGCTGCCGCGCTCGAGGCCCTCGGGGCCGTCGCCGTCGACACCGATCCCGACGAGACGGACGTTCCCGACGGCCGGTGCGAGGATGCGCCCGAGCCGGACATTTCGGGTTTGTCTTCGCAAGCGCACAGCAGCGCCAGTGCGACGCACGAAATGGAAAAGACGACGCCACGGATCATGAGCGCGCAATATCACGGTCTCAGCTTCGCCGGAGCGACCCGCGCCATGAACGCCGGTCGCTGCGACCATATTTACACTTCGCAATTCGTCACCATTCCGTCGCACCCGCCGGCGACGACTTCGTCTAGAGACCGCACCATGTTGCGCCAACTCATCGTCCTCGTCGGCTTCAGTTTCGGGTGCGCCACGTCCGTGGACGACTTCGGGCTGGACGGCCCGGCGGGAGCCGGCGGCGTCCCCAGCTCCGGTGGCGCGGCCAGCACCGGAGGCGCCCCGAACACGGGCGGTGCGCCGGACACCGGCGGCGCCGCATCGAACGGAGGTGCGCCTCAAGGCGGCAGCGGCGGCGGCGAGGACCCCGAAGCCACGTCGACCGGCACGACGACCGGCCCGATGCCTCCCACCGGCGTCTACTTCAGCGAGTACATCGAGGGCTCGAGCAACAACAAGGCGCTCGAGATCTACAACGGCGGCCCGAACAGCATCGACTTGGGCAATTGCCATATCGATCGTTATCAAAACGGATCGACGACGGCTTCGTCCCCGATTCCGCTCGACGCCGTCGCGCTCGCGGCCGGCGACACCTTCGTCGTTTGTCACACGAGCTTTCAGCAGCCGAGCCTATGCGACAAGCTGAACGGCAACGTGCAACACACCGGCAACGACGCCATCGTATTGGTGTGTAACGACAATATCGAAGATTCGTTCGGGCGCCGCGGGGAAGACGCGGTCTGGGGTGAGCCGCCGCTGTCGGGCGCCGACACCACCCTTCGCCGCTCGTGCTCGGCGGGTGGTGGTGACGACGATCCCGACGACGCGTTCGATCCGGCCGCGGAGTGGGCCGCATTCGCGGTCGATACGTTCGGGGATCTCGGGCAGTTCGACTGTCGTTGAGTTTCGGCGTCGGCTATTGCTTCGGCACGACCGACACCACGTAACGAGCCGCCTTTTCGTCCCATTGCCAGGTCACCTTCTTCGGCTTGCCTTTGCGCTTACCGGAGAGGCCGAATCGTTTCCAATCCGGATCGTGGAACGGCTTCGGTTCACCTTCCCAGGCGTCGAACATTCCCGGATAGTCGACGCCCTCGTCGGCGATGACGACGATCTTGCCGTCGGGCTTGATCGCGACGGCGTGCCACGCCGGAGGCGCATATCCGAAGGACCAATTGAAGCCTCCGGTATCCAGCTGGAAGAGGTGCAGATCGTCGCCGCGCCGTTGGGTCGCCTCCGGTCGGCCGAAGTAGTCGTGCGCGACGAGCTTGCCGCCGACGACGGTCACGAGCATGCCCATCGCCGAGCCGACGGTCACGTTGCCGAAGCTCTCGATGGTGGTGAGAAGCTTTTCTTCCTGGTGGGAGAGCGCTGGACGATTGGGCGCCGTCGGCCCGTCGATGGCGCCGGGCACATTCGGCGACGATTTGCTCGGAGGGACTTGGACGTCCGGCACCGTCATCAACGTGATCTCGCTCGGCCGCGCCGGCGCATACGAAATCTGCGACATGAGGCCGCCGTTGAGCACACCGGTCGGCTCCTCGAATACCAATGCCAGGACATCAGGGTTGACACCAAATCCGACCGGATGCTCGAGCTCGAGCTCACGCCAAGCCGGGTCTTGTTTGATCGGTGTATCGATCGAGGGATGAGGCGCCTGCGGAGGGATGCGCAGCGCTTCCGGTAGCTCCCCGAACGCCGCTCCGGCCAGCAGCGTCACGAGTGGAGCCTGGTTGGTTTCGGGCAATGCAGTCAGCGGCAGCTCCACCTCGGCGCTGCTGTCTTTGGCGCGAACGACGGCCCCGGATAGAGCCAGAGACGCCCCGGTGCCGTCGAGGAGCGCGACGCCGTCTCCCGCGATCCGCAGGCGTCGAATGAAGCGCTCGCGGTACGCGACGCCCATTTTGTCGTAGCGGGCGAGAATGTCCTGACAGGCTTTGGCGACCTCCGGCGGATGGCGAGCGCCGTTCTGCCAACCGGCTTCAATCAGGGGGATTTGCTCGAAGGTGCATGCCTCGTCCGTGAGAGCGTGTGTGGTGCCTCCCCGCTGCGACCACCCGATCTCGGGCAGGGCCGGCGCGGGGCTCGCGAGCGCGACCGTCAGGACGGGCCGGATCGCGTGCGCCCACGTAATGGCCAAAACGACCTTCTTGTCGTCGATGCCGACGACGACCGCATTGCGTTTCGGGTCGAGGCCCCATTCCGACACATCGCCGTCGACGACGAGCTTCGGAGGAATCGCTCGCGCGGAGAGCGCGACGGGCTCCGCGGCGAATCCGTGCTCGGCTGCGTCGTGGCCCGGCGGAGGCACGTGCGTCACGACGACGGGTTGATCCCTCGAGCCGTGCGAGCAGCCCGCGACTGCAAAAACGAGAGCCGACAGAACGTAGGAACGAATGCCGATTCGTTGGTTCATGCGATGCCTCATCTCGGTCACGGCGTAGGCTCCGGGTCGAGTGTCCCCTTTGCGACGACGATGGCTTCGGCTTCGAGATCCACGCCGAAGAGCGCGGCTTCTCGCGGGCCCATGCGGCGGTAGACGACCTCCCAACGAACGGGCAATCGTCGAACGGGGCGTGGAAAGACCAAGCGCGCGATCGCGGGCTCGCCACTCGCGGGCACTCGATTGTCGCCCACTTGGATCCTTCGTATCCCCTGCTCCGTCCGCTGTCGTGTGAAGCTGCGCGCGAGCGTCACGGGCTCCGCCGTTAGCGCGTCGGCGCCATCACCAGCGGTTGCGCGCACCTCCAACCGGCGGAACATGTCACCCGTCGGCACGGCGTGCCCCGCGCCGTCCGCGGAGAGGCTGATCTCCACCGTACGCTCGAGCCCCCGACGGGCGCTCGCCGCAATCGAGCGAGCGAGGAGCTTGTCGTCGCCCCAAACGCGGAAGGAGTGGTCCCGATGGGGCTTTGCTCCGGGCCGCGCTCGCATGTGACAGCCCCCGCACGTCTCGTCGCTGTGGGGCGAGGCCGCGTGCTCCTCGACGGTGCTCTGCATCGCGGCTTCTTGCGGCTCGGGGAACTCGAATTGATGACAGCTCGCGCAGCCCTCCGCGTCCGCGGCGCGCGAAGCGAACGTCACGTGCTCGCCTGCGGATTTGCCATCGGGGACGTGGCAGGTGATGCAGGCGACACCCAAATGCCGAGCGGGTGAAGAGGCGTCGTCGAGCGGAGCTTCCGGGGCGTGACAGGAGCGGCAGAAGGACAGCGGCTCGATGGCGTAGGCCGATAGAAAGACGGGGTCGTTCCACGATTGCGCGTGAAGCGACGTCCGCCATTCCGCCGCGATCTGCGCGTGGCAGCGCTCGCATCCCGCGTTGGCGCTCACCTTCGGATCGGTGACCGCGATGACAGGAACGGACTCCGCCGCCGCGACCGGGGCGGGCGCGGCCGAGGTCGGGCCGCGCTCGCCACCGCAAGTCGACAACAAAGCGAGCGCGGCGAACGAAGCCCTCACGGCCGCAGGTTAAACGCTTCTAGTCGAGGACGGACTCGAACTTCGTCCAGAACGCCGCGTCGGGAACACCGGCGACGATCTCGACGACTTCCATCGTACGGAGGTCGACGATCATGTTTTGCGGATAAGCATCCGCGACGAAGAGGTCGCCCAGCTTGTAAGCAGGGTCGAGAACGAGCGGGAAGCTCGGCTCGTACTTGTGAGCCCAATTGACCAGATTGTTCGGCGTCGCCGGCTTACCCACGGTCGGGCCGTCCGCAAGCAGGGAGAGAAACTGCCCGCCCATCGGCTTGTAATTCGCATATTCGACGGGCAGCACCTCGTCCGCCTCCTGATTGCACGGACCGCACCACACCGCCCCGACATTGATCACCAGCGCCTTCGGCTTGGCGTTGCCCTCTCCGAACGGCGAGCCCGCGGGGTACACGCCGTCCCCCGTCGGATTGTAGAACATCGCGAGCTCGATCAACGCCACCGACTCGCTGTCGACGGTGGAGTCGGCAAAGCCCCAAAGCTTGTAGTTCTCGATGATCGAGCCTTCGTGGAAGCCGAATGGACCCTCGGGGTAGGGCAAGCGCTCCGTCGCGAGCTGACCGGTGCCTTCGGGAAACTCGGGTCCGCCGTCGCCGGTGTTGGCCGCGCCACCTGCGTTGCTCCCACCGGCCCCGGCGCCACCACCACCCGCCTCGACCGTTGAATCGTCCGGTTCTCCATTTGATTCGCAGCCGGCCGCTGCGAGCGCGAAGGAACACACAGCAACCAACGCAGCGCCATGGGCGAGTCGAACGGAGTCGAGACGGATCACCATGCCTCGCACCGTTAGCGTTGGTCTCGGGTCGTCGTCAAGCTCGACGCAACCGGAGCGAGTCAAAGGGGGTCTTGTCTGACGCAAAGCTCCATACGTATCGGCCCCCACCCGAGCGGCCTTTTGGGGTAACGTCGTCGGCTTTGGCGCGTCCCGATTTCGGGCTGGCGGCGGTCAATCTCGTACGAGGTGTATTGTGGGTTTTGGTGTTTCGCGTAGCTCGCGCTTCTCGTCCTCCGGCGCAACCTGCTCCACGTTGGTCTTGGCTCTCACGCTCGGAGCGTTCGCGGTCGGATGCGGCGACAGTGGGGACGGCGGCAACGGCGGATCCGGGGCTGGCGATGCCGGCGGAAACAACGCCGGCGGGAGCGACACCGGTGGCTCCGGTGGTGCCGACGCTTGTGAAGGAGGCATCATCATCGACGGTGTCTGTGAGGGCAAATGCACGCCGGACAAATGCCTCGAAGGCAACACGTGTGTCGGCAACCAGTGTGTATTGGTCTGTGACAGCCACCTCGACTGTCGCCTCGACGGCACGCAGAGCTGCCTGCCCGCCGTCGAAGACGACACCGGCGCGGACATCACGACTTGCCAAGACGCCGGGCAGGCCGTCGGGGCCGGCCTGCCCTGCCCGTTCGGCGCCGAGTGCGCCGAAGGTTTCGAATGCGTGTCGGCCGGAGCGGGCGACGCGGAGGCTTATTGCGTCAACCGGGATTGCACCGCGGACGACGAATGCAGCGCCGGCTTCTATTGCGGAATCATCCGTGACCCCCACGGTGTCTGTGACACGAATCCGCCCAAGGGCGACAACACCTTTTGCGGGACGACGACGGACCCGTGCATCGATGTCGACGACACCGGTGTCGCGACCGACGGCTCGACGCGCTTCGAGGGTTCGTCGTGCATGTTGCGACGGTCGTGCCTGAAACGCGACCAAGGGGCGCCCTGTGCGACCGACCTCGACTGCTCGCGGGTGGAGAACCAGATCTGTACGACCTACGCTGGTGAGTCTCGATGCAGCCGAACGTGCGGCAATGACGACGACTGCACGCCCGACAATCACTGCGACGCGACCACGGGCGCATGCGTGCCGCGCTTCGAGGCCTGGGTGTCGAGCACCGGCGGGTTCTGCGAACCGTGTTTCACCGACGAAGACTGTGGTGACGAGACCACCACCAAAGCCTGCGTGGAAACGTTCGGAGGCGCCCGTGCCTGCCTCGATCGAGCGCTGCCCGACGTGTGCAATACGAGCGCGGATTGCCCCGCCTCACCCAGCGGCAAACACGGATATTGCCTCGACGAGAACCTGGGCGTCTCGTCCGGCGATCCGGTCTTTCACCACTGCTATTTGCCTTTCGACCTCGACACCTATCAAGCCAGCTGTTGGTGAGTCGGCGTCACCGAGTCAAGCCGTGGGCTTGCGCGCAAAGAGATAGGCGCGCAAGCTCGCGTGCTCGACCGCGGCGTCACCTTTTCGCTCCAACGCCGCAAAGACCTCGAGCCCCGCTTCTTCGAGCCCGGCGCGAACGCCGGCGACGGGCAAGAAGCGGAACGTCATCGAGACCCGCTTTCCGAGGAGCTCGTCCACGGCCACCGGCTCGTCGCCGACATGGAACGAGAACAGCGCGACGCCGCCCGGCGCGAGCACGCGTTGTGCCTCCGCGAAGACAGGCGCGAGCTCAGGGACGGTGAAATGAACGATGGCGTACGCGGCCGAGAGCCCGGCGAGCGAACTGTCGGCGTATGGAAGAGCGCGGAAGTCCGCCTCGACGAACGTCATCGCCGGGAAACATCTTCGAGCGACCCGAACCATTTCGCCCGAGCCGTCCACGCCTTCGACGTCGAGCCCGCGCTCGCGAAGAAACGCACCGACGTGACCGGGCCCACATCCGATGTCCACGACCTTTCCCCGTCCGCGTACGAGGTCGGCGAAGGCTCGCAGAAGGGCCTGGTCGAAGGGCTTGCCGTCCAGCTCGCGGAGGAAGCGCTCCGCGTACGCCTCGGCGACCGCGTCGTAGCCGAGCAGATTGGCGTCGTCTGCTTTCGTCATATCGACGGCGTAGCCGAGCCCGTCGCCGTCGGCGACTGTACAGTCCGCGAATGGCCGTCCCTCATGCGGCGTTTGAGGGGCGTGCTCGATGTCGCGGAGGTCGGAGCCGCCATGATACGGTCCGCCGCCGCACGTCTTGTCCGAGGAGGACCATGTCGACTTCAATCTTTCAATACGGGTCGTTGTTCTTGGCGGCGCTCATCGTGAGCGCGTGCAGCGGTGCCAGCGATGGCGCAAAGCCCGCGGCGTCGGAGCCCGGCAACGCCGCGCCCAGCTCCGACGCCCTCGTCGAGATGGTCCGAACGTCGAAGGTGCCCGGGACGGAGTGCGCCGGCCCGACCTCGGAGTCGACCCTCGGCGGCGCCTACGCCGCGCAGGTGACGAGCTTGAAGGAGATGGCGGACCGCTTGAAGATCGGCTTGATCGAAGAGGGGAGCTGCAAGCCGGCGAGCGAAGAGGACGTCTCGCGCCTCGCCAAGTCGGTGCCGCAGGCCGTCTGGTATTGCAACGTCGGCGCGACGCCGGACTACAGCAAGCTGCAGCAGCAACCCGGCGAAGAAGAAATCGGGACGAATTTCTCCGTCGGCTTCGCGCTCGACTCCGCCGGAGCGATCATCCCCGCGTCGTTGACCTGCGTCGCGGCGGGCTGAAACGACGGTTCGATCGTCGGGGCCCGCGCCACGCGCCGAGGGCCCCGATGCGGTGCGCATACGAGCGATTGGCAATCTGCGCGCGGGCACGCGAGCTGCACCTCATTTCAATACGAGCGTCACGGCGCCGGGAGGATGAGGATGAGCTCCAAAAATGTGGCCACGCTCCGCGAGCGGCGTACGACACGGTTGCGCACGCCGAGCGATTTCGACGCACTGGCGGTAAAAGAGCTGGGCGCGGCTTTGAACCGAACCCTCGCGGACGTCTTCGCTCTATACCTGAAGACGAAGAACTTTCATTGGCACATGTCGGGGCCGCATTTTCGTGACTACCATCTATTGCTCGACGAGCAGTCGGATCAGATATTCGCGATGACCGACGCGCTCGCCGAACGCGTCCGAAAGATTGGCGCGCCGACGCTGAAGTCGATCGGGCAGATTGCGAAGTCCCAGCGCATCCTCGACAACGACGCCGAATATGTCGAGCCGTCGGACATGCTCGCGGAATTGCGAGAAGACAACGCGTCGCTTTGCGCATTCATGCGCGAGGTGCACGAGCTCTGCGACCGACACAACGACGTCGCGACCGCGAGTCTCTTGGAGGTGTGGATCGACGAGACCGAGCGCCGCGCGTGGTTCCTCTTCGAGACGATCGCCCGTCCCGACTCGGGTGGACGGTAGCAATTCGCGCAAGGCACGAGTTGGGGCGAATTGCGCCCCTGCGCCGGCGCTGTTAGGCGCGGGCGCATGAAAATGACGACGAAGGTCCTCCTCGTTGCGTCGCTCCTCGCCGGTTGTTCCAGCACCCCGGAGCCGACCGAAGCCGAAGCGACCGCGACCGCTACCGCCGCCGCGACCGCTGATATGGAGTCGCCCCCGGAGACGACGGCGGCGCCCGCCGCGACCGAGACCGCCACGGCGACCGCTGCGGCGCCCGCCCCTGCCCCCGAGCCGGCCGCCGATCTCGCCGTGGTGCCGATGAAGATCGCGATCGATCCGAAGACGGCGATCGAGATCAAGGCCGACAAAGCCCTCTACACGAAGGGCAAGAAGATCGCGACGTTCGACAAGAACACGATGAAGCTCGAAGAGCTCGATCAGCACATGTCGGTGTGGAAGGACGGCACGATCGAAATCAAGCCGGCCTCGCAGAAGAAAGTGAAGTTCAACGAGAAGGACGAAATCGAGATCGAGGGCGGCGGAAAGCTCGCAATCGACGACAAGGGCAAAGTCACCGTCGTCGCGCCCGACAACAAGCCTGCGCCGAAGGGTTTCGCTCCCGTCGTTACGGGGTTCAAGCCCGAGGCGCGTCGCGCCGCCAGCCTCGCGCTGTTGCTCGCGCTGATGACGACCACCGCCGAGCCCGCGCCGGCGCCCCCTCCCACCGAGCGAGCCCCGTCTCCCAAGGCAACGGGGGCGGCCCCGACGAGCACGGCACCGGCCCCCAAGAAGTAGCTTTCGAACGTCGCGCGCCACTCCTGCTACGGTCGCACCGATGAAGACCTACGCGGTTGTAACGGGAGCGTCGGCGGGGTTGGGGCGCGAGTTCGCGAAACTTCTGGCCGCCGACGGATTTGGTCTCGTGCTCGTCGCGCGTCGTCGCGACGAGCTCGAGACACTCGCGCGCGAGCTCACGGCGTCCCACGGCGTGGAGGTGGTCGTATTGCCCTCCGATCTCACCGATCCGACAACGCCGACGACAATCGTCTCCGAGATCGAGAGGCGAGGGCTCGAAGTCGAGATCCTGGTGAACAACGCGGGCTTCGGTTCGAACGGAAACTATTGGGAGCTCGACACGCAAAAGGAGCTCGGGATGATTCAGGTGAACATCACGGCGCTCGCCCACCTCACGAGGCTGCTATTGCCCGGTATGGTGGCGAAGGGCCGCGGTCGTATCCTGAACATCGGCTCGACGGCCGGGTTCCAGCCGGGGCCGTTCATGGCGACGTATTACGCTTCCAAAGCTTTCGTGAATTCGTTCACCGAGGCCCTCGCGTTCGAGTTGCGCGGCACGGGCGTGACGGCGACGTTGAGCTGCCCGGGCGCCACGGCGACGGAGTTCGCGCGGGTTGCCGGCAACGACAAGTCGAGGCTCTTCAAGATGGGGGGCACCGCAGACGCAGCGACCGTTGCGAAAGAAGCCTATCTCGCGATGCTCGCAGGCAAAGGCACGGTGGTGCACGGCCTGAAAAACAAGGCCGGGGTCCAAGCGCTCCGGGTGAGCCCGCGCGCGGCGATCGTCGCCGTCGCCGCACGGCTCAACAAGCCGGAAGCGTCCTAGGCGCCGGGTACCGAACCTCGCCCGCAGGTCGTCGACCTCGTGACCGGTAAGACGCTTCGCATCCTGAAACAGCCTGTCGAAGCACTTCCGACAATCAGTCCAGACGGCTGTATCGTGGACGACTTGGGCTCTCGTCTGCGGCTGATTCGGACGGATCGCGACGAAGCGCGCTCTTATCCGGTCGCGTCCTCCCTCCAATTCACCGACGAGTGGCAGGACGGCCGCGTGATGATCACGCGCAGAAACGGCACGACGCTGCAATTGGTGGAGGTGGACTTCGCGAGGCTCGTGGCGTTGCCGGACGGGATGGACTTGGAGCCGATGCTCGACGCAGCGGCGCACGAGCTGGAGTGAGCAACACACCAATTCGACTCTTGCTCGAGCCGATAGACCACCGGCGCGCTGGTCAGCGGATTTGGCCCCGTGGCCGTCGGTTCAACTGCTCGGGCAGTTCTGTGACGTAACCGTCTGCCCGGTGACCGGGACGCCGGCGTCGATGAACTCGAGTGGGATGGATGCGCAGTACCAGATGCCGCACTGCTCGCCGCGTTGCACATGCGCGTGGCGCCCGGTCGACCAGCCCGTCGACCCGGAGTGGCCGATGACCGTGCCTCGCGACACCACCGCCCCGACGGACACGTTGACCTCCGAAAGGTGCGCGTACAGCGTCTGTGTCCCGTCGGCGTGGAGCAAAACCACGTAGTTCGCCTCATTGATGCACTCCTGTCCGCCGCCGTCGTAACAAGGATCGCCGGGTTGGGTACCGTCGTACGTGTAGCCAACGGTCCCGTCAGCCATCGCGACCATCGGCGTGCCCAACGCGAGGTTGAAGTCGAACGCATAAGCGGCGTCCCCATTGTGAGAAAACCCGCTGTTGTTGCCTTGCGTGACGGTGGTCGTCGTCCCGCACTCGAGCGGCAGGTAGTAGCCGTCGGGCGGCTCCGGCGGAAGGTCGGTCGTGCACTCGGCGAAGCCGGAGAAGACATAGCCCGACACCCAGGGCGACGTGATTTGGTACCAGGTCGACTCGCCGTCGATCACTTCGCCCTGTACGGTGTCGACGCGGTCGACGATGTCACCCGCAGATAGCGCGCCGACGGGCGGGTTCGTCGTCGAAGGGTCGGGGCGCACGTTGAGCGGCACGCCAGGATCCACGGTCGCGCGGACGCGCGGGCAGTCGTCGATTGAACCGCCTTCGCCCCCCGCGCCCTGCCCCGAGGTCGACGAAGATGACGCTGCTGTCGTCTCGGAGCTCGTGCCCTGGCCCGAACCGCCGGTGCCATCTCCGCCACCTCCTGTGCCCAGCCCTTCGGGGTCGGTGGTGCAGGCCGCCGTGAAAAGCAGAGCGAAGACAGGGTGGCGCGGGGCGCGTCGCATGGTGGACCATGGTATCCGCCCAACGTCAGCCCGACGCCAGCCCCAGAACGAAAAAGGGAGGCCTACGCCTCCCTCCTTCTCCCGCCCTCTGGCCCCAACCGCTCTATCGGTGATTCGCCTCGAAGGTCAGATACGTCTGCTCTTTCAGGCCGCGCTCGTACTCCGCAATCAGCCTCATCCCCTCCGTGGGCTTCAGCCGATCCTGCTTGATCGCCGCATCGACCTGGGCCTTCACCTTGGCGACGAGGTCGTGTGTGTCCCATTGGGTCATCGCCAACACTTCGCGGATCGTGTTGCCCTGAATCGTCTCTTCGACGTAGTAGCCGCACTCTTCGTCCTCATCGAGGAAGACGTGGACCTCGTTCACGCGGCCGAAGAGGTTGTGAATGTCGCCCATGATGTCCTGGTACGCCCCCGTGAGGAAGATACCGAGGTAATAGGGCTTGCCGTCGAACGGGTGCAAAAGCAGCGTGTCGCGGACGTCCTGCAGATCGATGAACTTGCTGATCTTGCCGTCCGAGTCGCAGGTGATGTCGACGATCGTGCTCTCCGCCGTGGGGCGCTCGTGCAACCGCTGAATCGGCACGACGGGGAAAAGCGCCCCTAGTGCCCAGTGGTCGAGCAACGATTGGAAGACGGAGAAATTGCAGATGAACTGATCGGCAATCTGCGGCTTGAGCTCTTGCAGGCTGTCAGGGACCTCGATGTCGGGGCTCTGCTTTGCGACGTTCAACATCCGGCGCGCGAGCGCCCAGAACAGCTCTTCGACGCGGGCCTTCACCGGCAATTCGAGCGCGCCGACCTCGAAACGCTTCTGCGCCTCTTCCTTGACGGCGAGCAGATCGTTCCAGCACTCGCCGAGGTTCTCGAGCTTGAGCTGCTCTTCGATCTCGACGAGCTCTTTGACGAGCTTGTGCTCTTTGGTCGCGTCCGCCTCTTTGTTCGGGTCTTTGACCTTTTCGATAGAGCCGAATGCTTCGACGATGAGCACCGAGTGGTGCGCGACGATGGCGCGGCCCGACTCGCTGATGACGTCCGGGTGCGGCACCTTCTCCTCGTCGCAGACGTCGGCGATCGAATAGATGATGTCGCGCGCGTACTCCTCGAGGGAGTAGTTCATCGACGAGTGGAAGGTAGAGCGCGAGCCGTCGTAGTCGATGGCGAGGCCGCCGCCGACGTCGATGAACTCGATGGGCTGGCCCATCCGGCGCAGCTTCGCGTAGTGGCGCGCGGCTTCGCGGACGGCTCGCTTGATGATCTGAATATCGGGGACCTGCGAGCCGATGTGGAAGTGCAGCAGCTTGAACGCGTTCGACAGGTTCGCGTCGGCGAGGAGGGTCATCGCCTGGAGGATCTCGCTCGTCGTGAGCCCGAACTTCGCGTGCTCGCCGGCGCTGGTGGCCCACTTGCCCGCGCCCTTCGAGACGAGACGGCAGCGCAAGCCGATCATCGGCTCGACGTTCATCTCCTTCGCGATGCGGATGATCGAGCGCACCTCCGAGAGCTTCTCGGCGATCAGGATGACGCGCTTGCCGAGCTTGCGTCCGAGGAGCGCGGCGCGGATGAAGCTGTCGTCTTTGTAGCCGTTGCAGACGATCAGCGAATCCATGTCGTTGTGGATGGATAGCGCCGCGAACATCTCCGGCTTCGAGCCGACCTCGATGCCGTAGTGGGAAGAGCGGCCGGCATCGAGGATCTCCTCGACGACCTCGCGCAGCTGGTTGACCTTGATCGGGAAGACCCCGCGGTAGCGGCCGCGGTACTTGTTCTCCTCGATGGCGGACTCGAACGCCGTGTTCAGCTTCTTCACCCGGTGGCGCAGGATGTCCTGGAACCGGATGAGGAGCGGCGTCTGCAGGCCCTCTCGCTTGCCCTCCTCGACGACGTCGAGGATCGGGATCTTCGGGCCACGCGGGCCCTCCGGCGAGACGACCATGTGGCCGGCATCGTTGACGTCGAAGTACCCCGAGCCCCACCTACGTATCAGGTAGAGATCGCGAGCTTCGTCGAGCGTCCAGGGCTCGGTCGGTTTCGCCGAGGAGGCCACGCCGTTCACGGGGCCGTCGGTCGAGATGGGATCGTCGGGGGCGCTCGCGCTTTCGCTGGTTACTGACAACGTGGTGGCTCCTCGATGGTGACGCGCCAATAGTGACAGAAGCGGGGACGGATCAAGAGAAAACCCGACGCCGCCTCACGAGCCGAAACGAATTCTCTCCGGCTCGGTCTACGCGCTGTTTCCATCGAGGGCGCGCACCGTGTGGGCACGCGCTCGCGGGACGCTATTCGTCGCTCGGGCGGACCTTCAGCGAGAAGGTCGACGACGCTCCGTCACGCTCCTTCTTCGCCCAATCGAGGAACGTGCCTGCCCACTTCTTCTGTCCTTCGGCCGTCGGATGAATCTTGTCGCTGCCACGGGGCAGGTCGGGCGACAGGACGTTCGAGTCGAAGTAACGGCACGGTGACGAATTTTTCCGGATGACCTCGAGGAGGCCGTTGTCCTTGTTGCCCCAGAGCGGCGGGCTCACCCAGACGCAGGGCGTGGACCCGAAGAGGCCGACGAGCTGCTTCACCTTCGGGCCACGCACGTCGGGGTTGGTCATCGCGAGCTCGTTGCCGCCGAGCGCGACGACGACGAGGTCCGGCTTCTCCTGGATCATCATGCCGGCGACGCCGCGGTTCGGACCGGCCCACTCCGGGATGTAAGTCGCCTTCTCGCCTCGAAGGACGACCTTCACGCCCGTCTCGGCCTCCTTCGACTTGAGCCCGACGCCGAGCGCCTCGGCGAAGGAGTCGCCGATGACGAGGACCTTCATCCCCTTCGGCAACTGCGCCGGTGCGCTCGACGGCAGAGCGGTGGGGCCGCTCGCCGCACTCACGCTGGGTTGGGGCTCCGCGGTGGCGACGGGCTCCGAGGTGGAGGTCGTGGGCGCCGACGCCTCGGCGGTCACCATGGGGGTCGGGCTCGTGGGGTTCTCCGGCTCCGTGGTGCGGGCCTCACCGGCACAGGCCGAGAGAAAGATCGAGCCGCTCAGCGCGGCGAAGAGGCTCGTACCGAGCCGAATCGAGGTGGAGTTCGAGGGACTGCGCATCGGGCGCGAAGGGTACCGCGGGCGCGCGGGGAAGCCGAAAAAGTTCGTGGCGCGCTGGCTCGGTCGCACTGGCACCTACGCACGGCGGCGTGCATCTCACGCGATGAAAAGCATCCGCGCCACGAGCGCACGAAGCAGCAGAACCGGACGCGCGATGGACGCTGGGCTATGGAAACAGATGTGGCGTCTTCGACGAGCCTCGAGACGATCGAAGCGTGGGCAGCGGCGTACGTGCTCGCCCCGGACATCGCGTACAAGCTCGCGCCGCCAAAGCCTCCAGCGACGTTCGAGACGGTGCCCGCGCCTCGACCCGAGATCCGCCCGGGCCGCGGCGCGTCGTTCAACGTCTCGGATCACGCGCACAAGAGCAGCGGTCGCAGCGCCTTGCGCTCGCCGATCGCGCGCGCGCGGCTCATCCACACCTTCCTTCACCACGAGCTGCAAGCGGCCGAGCTGATGGCGTGGGCGATCCTCGCGTTCCCGTCCGCACCGGAGCGGCTCAAGCGTGGGCTGCTCGGCGTGCTGTTCGACGAGGTCCGTCACATGAACCTCTACGCCGAGCTGCTGCGCGAGCGCGGCTACGAGCCGGGTGGCTTCGAGGTGCGCGACTGGTTCTGGGAGCGCGTTCCGCAAGCGCCGAGCATCGAGTCGTTCCTCGCGACGATGGGCCTCGGCTTCGAAGGGGCGAACCTCGATCATGCACCCTCGTTCGCGGAGCGGTTTCGCGCGGCCGGTGACGAACGCGCCGCGGAGGTGGAGGAGCGCATCGGCCAAGAAGAGGTTCCACACGTGCGCTTTGCGCTCACGTGGTTCCTCGAGCTGTCACCGCTCGTGCGGGACGGCGTTCCCCTGTTCGACGCGTTCGCGTCGAGCTTGCCGGCGCCGCTGTCGCCGATGTTGATGCGAGGCAAGGCGATTTGCCGGCCGATGCGCGCGCGCGCAGGTTTGACTGACGACTTCGTTGAGAGGCTTGTCACGTTCGGAGGCTGACATGAGCGGTGAACCCCGCCCGCGCGGCGAGGCGGAGCGTCGTGTTTGGGTGCTGAACCTCGATGCCGAGATCGAGATCGAGGGGCGCACCCCTTATCCCGGGCCGTTCGCGGCTCTCGCATCGCGACCCGAGCTCGCCCAAAACCTCATCCAGTTGGTGCCCGACGGAGACATCGTCTTACGAGGCTCCATCAAGGAGCGCTTAGATGGCCACCTCGTCGGCCGCGCGTGGTGTCTGACATCGACCGCGCGCAGAGCCC
Organism: Polyangiaceae bacterium; assembly: GCA_013361525.1. GTDB lineage: Bacteria > Myxococcota_A > Polyangia > Polyangiales > Polyangiaceae > Xiheicaenibacterium. The sequence goes on from JABFXY010000063.1 coordinate 25,447, forward strand.
TGCAGCGGATCGGCGCCGAAGTCCCGGCGCAACCCACCCATGAGGTGCTGGAGCGGGTCACGAGCCGCGCGTTTTCCTCCAGCCTGGGTCTCTTGCTCGACGGCGCGCGGTTCTTCCCGAGCGCAAGCGTGCTCGGCGACGTCCTACAGACGATCGATGCGAAGCCGAGCTGGCTCGCACGACGCAACTACGGCTTCGCCGGCCGAGGTCGCCGCGCGGTTCGGCGCGGGCCGCTCCAGGAAGCCGACCTCGGATTCATACGGCGAGCGCTGCGCGAGGGCGGCCTTCTTCTCGAGCCGCTCGTCAAGCGAAGCGCGGACTTCTCGCTGCACGGGTACGTGCGCGGCGGCGAGATCGTGCTCGGTGAGCCGACGGTCTCCGAGGTCGACACGGGCGGCGTATGGCGAGGCTCACGCCGCGCGGATCGCGACGAGCTTCGCGCACGCGAGCGCGAAGAGCTCGTCGAGCAAGCCCGCATCGCCGCAAAGGCCCTCGATGCACACGGCTACGAAGGTGCGTTCGGAGTCGATGCGTTTCGCTACGTGGACGACGGCGCGGAGCGGTTCTGCCCGCGTTGCGAGATCAACGCGCGCTACTCGATGGGCTGGGCCGTCGGGATGGGCGACCGCCGGCCCGATCTGTAATCGCGTCTGTAAGGGAAGGAAGAAGCGACGTTGTAGGGGCGTACCTGGCCACGTGCTCGGTCACCCCGCCTCCGATCCGGCCCGAGTCGCAAAACGGGGCGCAAAGCGCACCCTCGAAGGAACGTTCGCCCTGTCCTCCCTCCGACGCAGAGATCTTCCAGTGCTCGACGACGATCGAGTCCGTGCGAGCGACGACCACGCGGACAACGACAACATCGCCGCGGAGGCCGATCCATCGTCGGCGATCGACGTCTTCACGAACGATCTCGATGCGTGGCTCGCTTGGCTGATGGACTGCGTCGCGATCGAGACCAAGATTCGCCGCCGTCAAGCCGAGCGCGCGACGAAGCTTCAAGGGCCCAGCCTTCAGGGACCCAGTGGAGACGTCGAGCCGACCGCAGGAGGCGCGCCCGGGCCGGCAGGCGGCGGCGACGTGACCGGCATGGGCGGCGGCGACTCGCCGGCCGCCGTGCGCGACTCGACGCGGCCGATCGGCAAGTAGCGCCCATCCTCGAGCTCCTGCAGGAAGCGAATCCACCCCTCGCGCAGCTCGTTGCGAAGGTCCATCGCCTTGGTCGCCATGTCGACCGAGGCGGTGCCGCGAATGCGTAGCGCCTTGTCGGTCGCCTCGATCACCTCGACCCGACACACGCGGCCGTCCCATTTTTCGCTCGCCTCACAGAGGCCACGAAAGCCGTCGCGAAGCACGTCCAGCGGTGCGCCGTAGTCGACGAAGATCTCGACCGGCGCGAGCAGGCGCGCGTCCGTCCTCGTCCAGTTCTCGAAGGCGTCGGCCATCACGCGGGTGACCGGAACGATGAGACGACGATCGTCCCAGAGCCGCACGATGATGTACGTGAAGTAGATCTGCTCGACGGTGCCGAGCTCGCCGGGACGGAACACGACGACGTCGCCGATGCGGACGGGCTGCGTGATCGACATCTCGATGCCGGCGATGATGCCGCCGAGCGTGCGTTGCGCCGCGATACCGACGAGAACACCGGCGATACCAGCCGACGCGAGGAGCGACACGCCGACGCTTCGCACGACCTCGAACTGCAGCAGCACCACACCCGCCGCGACGAGACCGACGATGACGGTGCCGATCCGTCGCACCATCGTGAGGCGCGTGCGAAGGCCACGGCTCTCCAGATCGCCGACCGTGTCGTCCGGGAGCCTTCGCTCCCACGAGGCGGTCAGGACGCGGACGCTGGCGATCGCGGCCCACGCGGCCGCGACGATGTAGAGGATGGTCGCGCTCTTGTCGATGGCGCGGGAAAACGAAAGCGTGAGCAGCAGATACGGCGCTAGCAGCTGCGCGGCGGCGACACCGAGCGCGAGACGGGCCGGTCGCTCGAGCCCCTTCGCCGCATCGACCACGGTGCGCGAGAACGGACGCGCGAGGCGGTGGAGGAGCGCGGCCGCGACCGTTCCCCCTCCCCGGCCGACCCCGTACGCGAGGAGCAGCACGACGACGAGCCCGATCCATTGCCAAGGACGCAGGCCGAACGCGCTGCCCCGCTTCAGCCATTCGGGGACGCGCTCTTCGACGACGAGACGCTCGTTGGCGTCGTAGATCGGACGAATCGCCGCGACCGTCGCGCGCGGGAACATCCAGTGCACTTAGCCGTTCGGATGGCGGATCGGCGCGAGCGCGAGGCTGTAGGTCTTTTCGTCGACTTGGACGACGTCGAGGACGATGCCTTCGGCTCCCACGCCCGTAGGCGATGTTTCGTCGGGAAGCGCGGAGGGGTCGAGCGAGACGTGCCATGCGAGGACACGGTGGAGCATCGACGCGAGCTCCGGGCCCTCACGCTCTTCACGACCGCGCGGTAGAGCGCGCAGATCGAGCAGCTCGGCGGCCTTCTGGAATTCCCCGCGGTCGGCCGCGCGAAGAAACGCGACGAGCGCGCGGCGCGGCGTCGTGGGCGCGTTGAGATCCTCGACGTCCGCCTCGGCGCTTTTGTTGCTCGATGGTGCCGCGCTCGAAGGTCGTCGATGCGCCGACGCAGACGCCGGCGCACGCGCGGTGTCGGCCTTCGGCTGCGCGGCGGTAGGCTCGGCGCTCGGTGCCTCGTGGGCTTCGCCTTCACCCTGGGCGAACGCGGCACCGCGCGGAAGCGCAAGGCAGAGGACGATGACCACGAGCGAGGCGAGCCGGCTCGGCCAGCGCAGGCACGACGTTGCCGCGGAGGGTCGGACCCCGCCCGCGGACCGTTCGGAGACGCGCATGCCTCAGTGGGTCGTACCGCAGAGCACGAGCGTCAAGTCGTCGTATTGCGGGGCGCCCATCGCGTGGTCGCGCACGGCGGCGAGGATCCGCTCGGCGACGTCGTGCGGCTCGGAGCGGCCTGCGCGGAGCGCGCGCTCGACACCTTCGAAGCCGAGCTGATCACCGCTCGGATTCGTCGCCTCGTGGACGCCGTCGGTCGTGAGCACGACCGTGTCGCCCGGCGTGAGCGTGACCTCGGTCTCGTCGTACGGCATGTCGTCGAAGAGACCGAGAGGCGAGCTCGCTCCTTCCTCGATGCGTACCAGCTCGCCGTTCTGCGCGCGGCGGACGTACGGCGGCATGTGACCCGCGCTCGCGAGGGTGATCTTTCGCGTGGGTACGTGGATCGTCAGCGCGACGGCGGTCACGAAGATGTCGTGTTGGCCGCGCGCGACGAGCTCGCGGTTGACGCGAGAGAGAGCGGCGGCGGGGCCCGTGGCGGTGAGCATCGCGGTGCGCAGATCGCTGGAGACCCGCGCCATCAGGAGGGCGGCTGCGACGCCTTTGCCGGAGACGTCACCGATGATGCAACCGATGCGCTCCGGCGCTTGCCAGAACACGTCGTAGAAGTCGCCTCCGACGCTGTACGCCGGGTGATATTCCGCAACGAACGTGAGGCCGGCAGCCTCCGGCAGCGACAGCGGGAGGAAGCTCTTCTGAATCTGCTGCGCGAGCGACAGATCGCGCTGCAGGCGCTGCTGCTCGAGCGACTCTTGATGCAAGGTGGTGTTCTTGAGGGCGAGCGCCGCGTGCGAGGCGAGCGCCGTCAGTAGATCGAGATCCCCCTGCGAGAAGCTCGAGCCCGGATCGCACCGCACGTTGAGCACGCCGAGAACGGAGCCTCGGTAGACCATCGGCGCGTGCATGAGGAGCGCCATGCCCGGAACAGGCCGGTCGTCGTCCCAGTCGAGCGAAAGAGGCGTCGAAAGAAGCGCTTTTCCGTTCTGGACGATCTCCAGATAGAGCTCGGCGGGGAGCGGATAGTGCGGGACCTCGCGTCCGTCGCGCGTGCGAACACGCTTCGCCTCCATCGTGTCGGAGTCTTTGTCGAGGACGTAGACCGCGGCGAGCGTCGAGCTCGGAAACGATTGGAAGAGGTTGTCGGCGATGAGGTCGACGAGAGCCGACGGCTCGAGCGTGACGGCGATGGCGTGCACGAACGAGAACAGCGTGCGGAGGCGGCGATCGGCTTCCTCGAGATCGGCGAGGCCGCCGGCCGAGACGAAGGTCTGCGGAACCTGTGCGTCCGTCTCGCCGACGATCTTCGTCGGCGCCTCGAAGCCGACGCGGGTCATCTCCTCCTGCTTCGCGCGCCGCCCGATCGTCGAGCTGCTCTCCGCGGGATCGGCCTCGAATCGAAACCGAAACGGCCCGAACCGAACGAGATCACCCGGCGTGAGGATGTGCCGCTTGACGGCGTTGTCGTTGACGTACGTGCCGTTCGAGCTGCCGAGGTCGTAGACGACCAACCCGTCGACTTCGTGTGCGATCTTCGCGTGCTGCCGAGAGATGCGGACGTCGTCGAGGACCGCGTGGTTGAAGGGGCCGCGTCCGACGAGGAACGTCGTTTCGAGGGGAAAACGCCGGCCCGCCAGACCACCGTCGAGTGCTACGAGCCACGGCATCCAACCACGACCGTACTTCCCCGGCGTTGCCGCGTCGAGCGCGCTTTCGCGCGCATAAGCGCTGTTGCCTCGGAGGCTGTTGCCTCAGAGATCGGGCTGGACCGTCGTCGGCTGCTGCGTGGGCCTCGACGTGGCGGTCGATGTCGCCTTCGGCGGGGGATCGTCCTCCCCGAGACCATCCGACGTCGGAGGTGCCGTCGCCGACGGCTTCGACGGCGGAGGCGACGTGCCCGGCAACTTGCCGGTGAGCGCAGGTTTCGCGCTCGCGGATGAACGGGCCGAGGCCGACGACGTCGCGGTCGTCGACGCGCTCTGTGACGACGCCGAAACGTCGGTCGGGGGATCGTCGTCGAGCTCGATCGGCGCCGGGTTCGCAGCTTCGACCGCGGTCGCCGTCGCCTGCGCCGTCGCAGGCAGCGCGCTCGCGCAGGGCGGGCACGCCGACGGCGCGGCGCCGGGGCTCGTCGGCGCGACGATCAAACCGACCGCAGCTCCGACGGCGAACGACGTGAGGATCGCGAGCGCGATCGTCCCTTTCGAGACGCCGGTGTGGCGCTCGTGCGTGAGCTCCGCCGGAGGCGGCGGTGCAACGACGGGCGCATAGTCGGGCATCGATGCGAACGAGGCGCGCATCGGCGGCGCTGCCCCATCGGAAGAAACGCGGCTGCCGGGGACGCTGTCGGGGATCGACGGCATCGAACCGCGCGGTCCGTGTTCCGGGATCGAGGGCATCGACCCGCGCGCGGCGGCCGCTGACGGCGCGCTGCGCGGACCGCTGTCCGGGACGGAAGGCATCGAGCCGCGCGGGATCGGCGCCGGCTGCGCGGCGGAAGAGGCTGACGCAGCGAGTGGCGCGCGATTCGGCGGAGGCGCGGCGACGACCCCGGAGACCGGCGGCCGATCCGTTCGCGTCGTTGGTGCGAGCACGACCTTCGGCGCGGGCGGCGCGCCTCGGAGGGACGGCGGCGTCGGGAGCGCGACCGTCCCGGGATCGTCGTCGTCGACGGCCGCGAGCGGCGAGCGCTTCACCGCCGTTTCGCCGGAGTCGGTCGTCGAGTCGTCGTCGAAGTCGAGCGCGGGCGTGGCGTTGAGGCGCTGGAGCGGCTCGATCTCCTGGAGCATCTGCGCCGCGGATTGGAACCGCTGCGAAGGCTTCTTCTTCAGCGCGCGCGCGACGATCGCGACGAGCCCGCGGGCGGCCTCGTCCTGCCTGCCCGTGTCCAATGGCGGCGCGTCTTCGATGAGCTTCGCGCGGGCGAGCTCTTCCCCTCGCCTGTCGCCGAACGCGTGGTGTCCCTTCACCGCGCGGAAGAGGATGATCCCGACGGCGTAGAGATCGGTCACCGGCGTGACGTCGCGCGAGTTGAGGATCTGCTCCGGCGCCATGTACTCGACGGTGCCGAGGGCGATGTTCGCGCGCGTGATGCCGGTCACCTCGTTCTCGTCTTTGCCGGGCAAGAGGCGCGAGATGCCGAAGTCGACGACGGTCGCGCGGTGCGAGCCGTCGGCGAGCGGCCGCATGATGATGTTGCCGGGCTTGAGATCGCGGTGGACGATCTTCGAGTTGTGCAGGTCCTGGAGCGCACGAAGCAGATCGATCGCGAGGTCCACCGCCTCCTCGACCGAGAGCACGCGCTGCTCGAGGATGTGCGCGAGGCTCGGCCCGTCGATGAACTCCATGACGAGGACGAGGCCGTAGGTTTCGTCGTCGAAGAAATCGACGACCCGCGCGACGTAGTCGCTGCCGACGCGACCGAGGAGGTACGCCTCGCGTTTGAACCGAGCGACCACCTCGTGATGCTTCGCGGCCGTCGGAAGCAGATGTTTGACCGCGACCTTGACGCCGTTCTTGGTGTCGTCGCCGGCCCAGACCTCGCCCATGCCGCCCGAGCCCACCATTTTCTTGAGGCGGTAGCGTCCAGCGACCAGCGCGCCCGGGACGAAGTCCATGCGAGGCCCGGAACATAGCAGACACGCGCCTTCGTTAGAGTGCTAGGTTCTGCGCCGCTCGCCGGGCCCGCCCGAGCCGAGCCACCGTCGTCCCATGAACATGCAAGCGAGCGCGACATCGGCCGGGGGGCCTGGACCAAACGACACCTCCCTAGGCGCGAGGCTCGTCATCGGCATCGCCGGGGGTAGCGGCTCCGGCAAGACGACCGTCGCGAACCGCGTCCGAGCCTCGATCCCCGAAGGGCAGGTCGCCCTCATCGAGCACGACGCGTATTACCGGGATCGAACGGACCTGACGTACGACGAGCGCTGCAAGCTCAACTTCGATCACCCCAACTCGCTCGAGACGGAGCTGCTCGTCGAGCACGTCCGCGCCCTGCGCCGGGGTGAGCCGGTCGACGTTCCTCTCTACGATTTCAAGACGCACCGCCGCGCAGAAGAGGTCCGGCGGGTCGAGCCGACACGCATCGTCATCGTCGAGGGCATCCTCGTCTTCGTGGAAGAGGCTCTGCGGAAGGAGCTCGACGTACGCATCTACGTCGACACCGACCCCGATATCAGGGCCTTCCGCCGCATCCGGCGCGACATCGAGCAACGCGGCCGATCCTTCGAGTCGATCCGCGAGCAGTACTACCGGACCGTCAGGCCGATGCACCTGCAGTTCGTGGAGCCGTCGAAGCGCCACGCGCACGTCATCATCCCCGAAGGCGGGGAGAACGCCGTCGGGATCGATTTCGTGACGCGCTTCATCGGAAGCGCCTTGTCGCGATAGCCATGTCCGACTCCGCGACGGCGCGACCGCGGCTGATGCCGATCTTCCTGACGGTCTTCGTCGACGTCCTCGCGCTGACGCTCGTCCTGCCCCTTCTTCCCTATTACGCCCAGAGCTTCGGGGCCTCGCCGATCGTCGTCGGCCTTCTCTTCGGCGTGTTCTCGTTTTGCCAGCTCCTCAGCGGGCCGGTGCTCGGGCGCATGTCGGATCGTGTCGGGCGAAAGCCCGTCCTCCTCGTGAGCCAGATGGGCACGATGCTGGGGCTCCTCGTCATGGCCCTGGCCAACCGCATCGAGTGGCTCTTCGTCGGCCGCATCCTCGACGGGCTCACCGCCGGCAACCTCTCCATCGCGCAGGCGTACATCACCGACGAGACACCGCCCGAGCAGCGTACCCGCGCATACGGTTTCTTCGGCATCGCGTTCGGGGTCGGCTTCCTCATCGGCCCGGCGATCTCGGGCAAGCTCGCGAAGATGTACGGCTACCACGCGCCCCCGCTCGGCGCGGCGTTCCTCAGCCTGACGAGCGTGGCGCTCACCGCCCTGCTGGTTCCCGGTCGTCCGCCGCGCGCTTCCAAAGAGCTCACTCCGTTCTGGGACGGCATCCGCCGAATCCTCTCGCAGCGCGTGCCGCGGACCCGCATCCTCGAGATGTTCTCGTTCGTGCTCTCGTTCGCGACCCTCACCGGCGGGCTCGCTTTGTTTCTGCAGGGACGCTTCACCTTCGACGTCGACGAGGTGGGCTACGCGTTCGGCTTCAGCGGCTTGGTCGGCGCGCTCGTCCAGGGTGGAATCGGTCGCGCTGCGAAGCGCCTCGGCGAATCGCGCCTTTCCGCAGCGGGCATCCTCCTCATGGTCGCCGGGTACATCGTGCTCGCGCTGGCTGACAGTCTCGTCATGATGGGCGCGGGGCTCGCGATCGGCAGCGTCGGCTCCGCGGTCGTGCGACCCGCGCTCACGACACTCCTCACGGGTTCGGTGCACGCCGACGAACGCGGACTCGCGCTCGGTGTTTCGCAGTCGGCGTCGAGCCTCGGACAGACGATCGGTCCCGCGGTCGCCGGCTGGATCATCTACCGCGGCGCGCTCGCCGGCTGGGCCCTCACCGCCGCCGTCTTCGCCGCGTGTGGGCTGATGGTTCGTTGGCTCGGTCTACCGTCTCTCGTACCGCCGACCCCCGTCGCGTCGGCCGCCGAGCCGGGTGCCGACCAACGCGACTGAAGCGGCTCCCGACCGTGCGTCGTTACCGTCGACCGAGCTAAGTGCTTGGGTCTAGTATCGCGACCGTGTCCCAGAGCCCCCCGAGTATTCGTCTTTCACGTGGGGGCGTGTACGTACCGACGCCGCTCGAGCCGGTGCAGATCGGCGTGCCCCCGGAGACGATCAAAGACTCGATGGCGCTCGGGCTCCCGTCGCCCGCGATCTACGTCGTGCCGCCGGTGCTCTTCGACCGCCGTCGCGGTCTGAACCTCGCCGAGATCGAGTTCCCCGCGTACTACAACTTCTTCGCGCTGAAGCGCCGCGCGACCCTGGTCGTCGAGTCGGAATCCACCGCGAATCGCCTGCGAACGATGATGCGCGAGTCGCTGTTCGCGTCGCGCCGCCCGACGAATCCGGACGAGTTCGCCGACGAGTTCCCGGTCGAGGCGCGCCCTGATTTCGCGCGCGAGACGGACCATTTTCGTCGCGGGCCGAGCGGCAACTGCCTCGATGTCGACGACCTGCTCGACTTCTGCGTGATGGAGAACGACCGCGCGACGGTGCGCGGCGTGACGATCGAGAAACGCCAGCACAACACGTACGCGATCTCCGTCGGCGGCCAAGACGTGACGGTGCTCCCCGCCGCCGTCGATATCCCGGAGCGCATCCTGCCTTCGAGCGCCCGCGTCGGCTCGTTCGATCCGCCGGCGTTCGGCCTCACGGTCCTCGGCGCGAGCCACGGCTTCGACCCTCAAGGCAAGACGACCGGCTTCCTCCTTTGGATCGGCCGGCGCGGGGTGCTCATCGATCCGCCCGTGGATACGACGCATCACCTTCGTGAGGCCGGCGTCATGCCGAAGATCATCGACGGCGTGATCCTCACCCACTGCCATGCCGATCACGATTCCGGCGTCTTCGCGAAGCTCCTCGAGGAGGGCCGCACGCGCCTCTACACGACGCCGACGATCCTCGCGTCGTTCCTTCGAAAATACTCGTCGCTCAGCGGTATCTCCGAAGACGCCCTGCGCGAGACGTTCTCGTTCTGTCCGGTGCGCATCGGACAAGCGACGCCGATCAACGGCGCCGAGCTGTTCTTCTTCTACACGCTGCACTCGATCCCCACGATCGGCTTCGAGGCGTTCTACGGCGGCAAGAGCCTCGCGTTCTCGGCGGACACGCTCTACGAGCCGACGCAGATCCAGCGCATCGCCGATCTCGGCGTGATCTCACCCGAGCGCCGCGACCGGCTCATCGACTTCCCGTGGCACCACACCGTCGTCTTCCACGAAGCCGGCGTCCCCCCGCTCCACACCCCGGTGAGCGCCCTCGCCGCCCTCCCCGACGACGTGAAAGAGCGGCTTTACCTCGTGCACATCGCGCGCAAGGACGTCCCCGAGGGAACGAACCTCAAGACCGCCGACGTCGGGCTCGAGAACACGCTCCGTATCGACGTCGAGCGGCCGCACTTCGCGGACGCGATCGACGTCCTCAACGTGTTCTGCTCGATCGACTTCTTCCGCGAGCTGCCCATGTCTCGCGCGCGCGAGCTGCTTCTGCTCGCGAAGCGCCGCAAGGTCGACGCCGGCGAGCGGATCATCGCGCAGGACTCCGAGGGTCACGAGTTCTTCGTGATCGTCCAGGGCTCGGTCACGGTGACCAAAAACGGCGCCTACGTGAAGAGCTACCACGCGGGCGATTACTTCGGAGAGACGGCCCTCGTCCTGAACCAGCCGCGCACCGCGGACGTCGTCGCCCGCACCAGCGTCGAGCTGTTGACGCTCGATCGGCACGGCTTCCTCTACTTGCTCCGCGGCACCGACATCCCGACCCGCCTCGTCCGTCTCGCACGTGCCCGCGAAGCGCGCTCGTGGGAGCTCCTGGAGCAGAACTCCGCGCTCCGTCAGCTCTCGAGCCCGCAGAAGACGCAGCTCATGACGTACCTCGAGCAGGTCCGCCTCGGCGAAGGCGACGTCCTCTGGCGCGCCGGTGAGCCCGCGAGCTACGCGTACATCATCGACGCGGGACGTGTGCTCCTCGAAGGTGACGAGATGAACCGCACGACCTTTGGGCCCGCAACCTTCTTCGCGGACGTCGACACGATGCGGGCGTACGGTCCACACGACACGACCGCGCACGTCGTCGAGGGCGGTCAGGCATACCGGATGGGCTCGAACGACCTCTTGAAGTTCCTCGACGGAAACCCGGGCGTGCTGCTGAGCCTCATGGGCTCACGCTGTACGACGTGACCGCGGGCGCGGTCCGGCTACGCAGGTCGAGCGCGCCGGCCAGGGCGCAGACGATCGCCGTTCCCCAGTGAATCGCGAGAAAGCCGGGCTGCACGCCGCGCGCCGCCAGGACGATGAATCCGTCCGCGACCGCGATGACGGAGCCGACCAACATCAGCACCGCAGCGGCGCGCCGTTCTCGCATCAAGAAGAACGTGCCCAATAGAACGCCGAAGACGAGGTCGCGGATGCCTTTCGCCTGCGGGTAAGCAGTGAGGTCCGTCATCGGCACGCCGAACGCCTCGGCGGCCGCTTCGGGGACGAGGAGGAACCGCGCGCCGATCAGGACGAGCATCGCACCGGCGATCGCGACGAGCACGTTGCGGCCGGCAAGGAACGAAGAGCGGGTGGTGACGGACTCGGTGGACGCGTTGTTCATGCCCCGAATCTTGGGTTCCCGAACCACGCCGCTCAACGGGCCGGAGCGCTCGTCGGATGGCCCTAGGCGCTCACGTTGCGAGCGTTCAAGACCACGCTAGGATCCGCGACGATGCTCGATCGAGACCCGCTATCAAGCTGCATCTTACGCTCGAGACTTCAATCGGAGCTCGTCTGTAATGCGGTCGGTAGAGGGGCCTGGGCGCTCGACTTGCCGTCTCGTCCGAACCTCGTGCTCCACCATGTCATCGAGGGTGCCTGTGTTCTTCGCGCCGGACGGGAGACGCTTCAGCTCTACCAAGGCGACGTCGCGCTCGTGCGACCGAACATCGCTCACCGGCTCGATCAAGGCGACGCGAGCGTCCGCCCGACGCAGCTCGAGCGATGGATCGCCACGAGCGAGATCGAAAACGGTGAGCGGTCCCTGGGACGCGGCAGGGTCACGACGCGGGCGCTCTGCGGGGTGTTCAAGTTCGAGCACGACGAGCTCGCGCCGCTGCTCCAAGCGCTGCCGCCGCTGATCCATGCGGGGGCCCGCACGATCGAAGCGCGGCCGTCTTTCGCGGACGTGCTCGCTCGGCTGCGTGGCGAGCTCGGCGAGAGCCGGCTCGGCGCCGAGCTCGCGACGCGTCGCTGGCTCGAGCTCGTCCTGATCGAGCTGGTGCGCGTGCTCGCCGAGCGGGATCCGTCGAAGCTCGCGGCGCTCGGAAACACGAGCGACTCGATCGTCGCGCGGGCGGTGGCAGAGCTGCGAAACGACCTGCGCCGCGAGTGGGACGTCGATTCCCTCGCCCGCGCGGTGGGGGTTTCGCGGGCGACGCTCGCGCGACGCTTCATCGAGGCGACCGGAGCACCGCCGATGGCATACCGAGCCACACTGCGCGTGGAACAAGCTCGGCGGCTCCTCCACGACACCGAGCTCACCAACCAACAAATCGCGAGCGCCGTCGGGTTCGCCACGGTGCAGGCCTTCCAGCGCGCGTTTCGGCGTCACACGGGGAATACGCCGGCGGCGGTGCGGCTCCGAGCGACGCCGCCGCGGGTCGAGCGGTAAGCTCGCCCGCGTGACGACCCCACAGACGCCACAGCCGTACGAGATCCGCGTGATTGGCGCGGAGGCGACGCCGCTGCGCGACCTCTACCATCTGCTGCTTCGTCACCGCTGGAGCGTGACGTTCGCGTTCATCGCGGCGGCGTTCCTGTTCGCCAACGCCCTCTTCGCGACCATCTACGTTTTCACCGGTGGCGTCGCCCACGCCCGCCCCGGATCGTTCGCCGACGCGTTTTCCTTCAGCGTCCAGACGATGGGAACCATCGGCTACGGCGTGATGTACCCGGAGACCCCGCTCGCGAACGCGCTCGTCGCGGGGGAATCCATCGTGGGGCTCATCCTCGTCGCCCTATTTACCGGGCTCGTCTTTGCGAAGTTCTCCCGGCCGACGGCGCGCATCAAATTCTCGGTCAAGGCCACCATCTCCCCGATGAACGGCGTCCCTACCCTCACGTTTCGCCTCGGCAATGCGCGATCGAACCAGATCGTGAGCGCAACCGTCCGCGCGACCTTCGTGCGAACCGAAACGACGACCGAAGGAAAGATATTCTATCGGATGCTCGATCTGAAGCTCGTGCGGGACTGCATGCCGTCGCTCTCGCGTGCATGGAACCCGATGCACGTCATCGACGCCGACAGCCCGCTGCGGGGCGCCACCCCCGAGTCGCTCGCGGCCTCGGAGGCCGAGCTGATGGTGCTCGTCGTCGGGTTGGACGACACGTCGATGCAGCAAGTGCACGCGAGCTACCGCTATTTCGCGCACGAAATCGTCTTCGGGGCGCGTCACGCCGACGTCCTCACGGAGACACCCGACGGCGCGATGGAGCTCGATTTGCGTCGCTTCCACGAGCTCGAGCCCACCGTTCCCACGCAGGATTTCCCGTTTCCTCGTCGGTCCGATGCTGCGTCGCCGGGTGTTGAAAAAACGGCGTAGTAAATCGCGGCGAGCCTCGTCCAACACATCGTAGGAGGATGGAGGACGCGCTGTTCAACGCGCCTCCGCTTTGACGCGATGAAACGATGGTCGGCGTTTGGCGCCGTGCTGGCGCCCGTGTGCCTTGTTGCGATGGTGTCCGCTTGCGACGACGAGTCCGACGACGGCGAGACAGCGGACATTCCACTTCCGTCCGAAACGGCGTCCGCCGCTGCGTCGACGTCCGGCTTTGCGCTCGAGTCGGCGGCGCCCGTCGCGTCGGCGACGGCCCCGAGCGCGTCGGCGTCGGCCTCCGCTTCGGCCAGCGTCAAGAAGCCGAGCGGCCCCGCGTTTTCGATCACCAAATGTTGCGCCGCGCTCCACAACAACGCGAAGAGCGCGCCCGCGGAGCAACAGGCCACTTATGCGATGGCAGCCGGCGCGTGCGACAACATGAAGAACGACCCGAATTCGCTGGCGCAGATCCGACGGATGACGATGGCGGTCGGCGTGCCGAACGCCTGCGGGTAGCGGCGCGCCACACCTGCATCCGTTCCACGGCGTGACTTCGTTGAACGTCCTCGAAGTCACACCGCCGTGCCCCTTCGCACGGCGAGCCGGCGTGTTCTCGCAACAGCCGCGTTGACCTTCGAGCGTAGCGGGTTGGGCGTCCGGCCAGCCTGGAGCGGAGCGGCGCTTGCACCCCGATCCGGTCCCGAGAGGCTGCGATCCAACGGAGGGCGCCCATGCGAGATCGTTCGACGAAGACCGCCTTATGGCTGGTTTCGAGCTCCGTCATCACGCTGTCTACGAGCCCGGCGCTCGCGGAGGTCTTCACGGTCACGACGACGTCGGATGCGGACTGTAGCGACAACGATTGCACGCTTCAGGCGGCGCTCGACGCGGCGGAAATCAATGGTGATGACGACACGATCGAGATCGCCGCGGGGACATACACCACGTCCGGCTCGGCATTCACCTATGCGCCGCCCAACACGGAAGAGTTCGCGCTGACCATCATCGGCTCGGAGCCGACGTCGACGTTTCTCGACGGCGGCGGCGCGACGCGGGTTCTGTATATCGATCTGCAGGCGATTTCCCCTGCGACGACGCTCGTCTTCGAGGTTTTGGACCTGACGATTCAAAATGGCGACACGAGCACGGAAACCGCAGGCGGCGGCCTCCTCTTCGTCGGGGCGACCAACGCAGACTTCACGCTCGACAATTGCGACGTCTCCGACAACACCCTCACCTTCACCGGCAGCAGCGCCGAGGGCGGCGGTGTATACATCGGGACCGGCGGCTCGGTCGCCGTGACCGAAACGACCTTCACGAACAACTCCATAACGACCGACTCGGGCGCGGTGGGCGGCGCATTGAGCGTCTTCGGAGCCTCGTCCACGAACATCTCGGGGTGCACGTTCACGAGCAACTCGGCGGAGACCACGATCACCGGACTCGTCGACGGCGGAGCGCTGAACGTGGACGGTGTCGGCAATATCACGCTCGAGGATTGCCCCTTCGATATGAACGAGGCGACTGGCCCCTCGACCCCCAATGCCATCATCCAAGGCGGAGGTGCGAGCTTGTCGTCGAGCGCAGGCACCAGCACCGCCGCTCGCAACGTCTTCACGAGCAATTCGGCAACAGGGCAGTTCGGAATCGCGGGCGGGCTCGCCGTGGGTGGCAACGCCGCAATCGTCGACGCGAACCGATTCAATGACAACGCTGCGACTGCAGGCGGCGCTACGGGAGCAGGCGGCTGCGCCGCCGTCTCGGTCAATGGAAGCGCGACGCTGGTCAACAATGCATTCAGCAATTGCACCGCGACCAGTGTCTCCGAGGACGCGACGGGAGGCGCGCTGTTCCTGGCTGGTACACCGATGACGATGACCAACGACACGATCACGGCGTCTTCGGTGAGCGGTACGGGCGGCGGATTCTTCGGTGTCTCCGGCGGTGGGGTCGCGGCGGTTTCCGCGAGCGACGCCTCCAGCGTCACCATCACCAACGCCATCGTGTGGGACAACAGCGCGACGGTGACGAGCGGGCCGAACACGCCTCTCGGCGACGACATCGGGCTCATCGACGACTTCGACAACAACAACGTCGGGGCCCCAGTCGAGGTCACGAGCAGCAACTTCACCGATCTCGCAAGCGCCTGCGAGGACGACGTGTCCTGCGCCGAAGACATCACCATTACCGACGCATTCGACACGGATCCCTTGTTCGTGGACGCGTCGAACGGCGACGTGCACCTTCAATCGACGTCGCCGATGATCGACGAGGGTGCCACGGGGGCCGGCGTGCCGACCGTCGACTTCGACGGTGACTTGCGCGACGCTTCCCCCGACATCGGCGCGGACGAGTTCATCGAGGCGACGTGCGGCGACGGGACGACGCAAGGCCTCGAGGAGTGCGACGACGGCAATACCGACAACGGCGATTGCTGCGACTCCAATTGCAACTTCGAGGGTGCTGGCAGCGCCTGCGGCGACCCATCGAACACCACTTGCAACCTCGCAGACACCTGCGATGGCGCAGGCCTCTGCGAAGCGAACCTCGCCACCGACGGAACGACGTGCTCCGACGGCGACGCCTGCACCACGAACGATACCTGCCAATCAGGAGTGTGCACCGGAGGCGCACCGCCCGTGTGCAACGACAATATCCCCTGCACCATCGACACCTGCAATTCAGGCAGCGGCTGCGTGTTCACGCCGATGCAGTGCTTCGGCCAGAACTATACGATTTGCGGCACGGCCGGCGACGACAAGATCACAGGCACGAACGGCGACGACGTCATCATCACCCTCGGTGGCGCAGACACGGTAAAGGCCAAAGGCGGTAACGATCGAATCTGCGGCGGCGCGGGTAACGACAGCCTCTCTGGTGAGAAGGGCAATGACCAGATCGACGGAGGGAACGACTCGGACAAGCTGAACGGCGGACCCGGGACCGATACTTGCCTCAATGGCGAGAATACGCCCGGCTGCGAGTCGCTGACGTTGCTCGCGGTCCAAATGATGTTGGGGCCGCTGGGCTCGTTGTGAATGGGAGAGCGAGCCCGTCGGAGCGAGGGGGGAAGAGGTATCTTCGGCTCCGGCGGGGGTCGTCAGTCGCCGGGCACCGCGGAGTGGGGTCCCCCAGCCCCTTCGGGGCTGACCCCACTCCGCTCGTTCGCCGCAATATTTGGACGGCGACTTCCTCCCTGCCCGCCTACGCCGAAGACACCTCTTCCCCTGCCGCGAGGAACGCAAAGACATGTTCGAAACGGCGGACTTCTCATGCCGTCTTCAAGCTCCCGAGAGCGGCGCGATGCGAGGAAGCTTGTGCCCGCCGATGCTTGCAGAAGAGGGCCAGAACGTCACCGAGCGCCGCGACGACCGTGCTCCTGAACCGTGCCCACCGGGGTGCCCAGCTCACCGTGACGCCGCGCGATCTCGCGTTACACCCCGTCACCACAGATTCTCAAAACCAGCCGTTTCATGCGGAGCGCGCGCGAAACGCCGCCCTTCAGAGCCGGTCATCAAATCCTCTCGCCCCGACTACTTCGTTCGGCCATGAACCTCTTCATGGGTGGCTGCCGGGCCAGCCGGCGGGCTGCCCATCCCTGAAGAAGTGGATGATGGCGCCGTGATAGTTCGCGGGCTCGAGCGACTCCGCCAAGCCGGGGCTCGTTCCCAGGTACCACGCGGGCGCGAGCTCGGCCGACGCCTGGCGGCCCTCGTTCAAGCCATAGAGAACGAAGTGGTCGAGTAGAGCTGCCGGGTCCCAGCCGATCGCCGCCTGGAGGTCGCCATAGCGATTGTAATAGTAGGCCGCGTCGAAGGCGGCCGAGGCCCGATAGCCAGCCTGCCGGCCGCCATTCAGGAAGTGGTTGAGCATGCTGTAGTAGCTGGTGCCGAATGCGGCGGCGACATCGGGATGAGCGGCCGCATAGTAGATCGGGTCCCACGTCGGGGAGCCCATGCGGCCTTCCTGGATGCCGTGTTCTTTCCAGTGCTGCTCCGCAAAGTCCCGCTTGGTCATCGAGCTCTGCTCGGCGGCGGCGGCAAGGTCCGGGTACCGTTGGAGGTAGAACTTGTGATCGAAGACCAGCGGGTTCAGCCGCATGCTCTCGGGATCCGAGGGGCTCAATTTTTGGAAGGTGGAGACGCCGAAGTGCGCGCGCCAGACGTCGTTGTCTGAATCGTAGGTCGGGCCGCCGGGCAGGCCGAGGTCATCGGGGTCATCGGTGTCATCGAGCGTGTCGCCGTCGTCGTCGGGGCCTTCGACAGCCTTCTCGGTGGCATTGTCGTCTCCTCGACTCGCGTAGTTTTCGAACAGCGACTTGACGAGCTTACCGGCATGGCCGCCGTCCGCGCACGTCGCGCCCAGGATGGTCGGCTGGTCCTGGAGGGTGCGAAAGTCCTTGGTGACGGAGCCGGGAACGTCGAAGGCGAAGCCCGTCAGACCGAGGTTCCGGTTGCGAACATACTTGAGAAAGATCTTCGGCAACTTGATGCCGCGCGGATCCTTCTTGCACCAAGTGTTCTGGTCGGGTTTGCCGTTCTTGCCCTCGACGATCTTCGGGGTCGCGTCCCACGCGGTGATGATCACCGGCACACGCTCGGCCGCATTGCCGAATGCCTGGTTGAACAGGGCGTGGCCACCATCGGGATCACCGTCCTTCAGGAACCAATGCGAGGAGTAGATGATGTTGTCGTCGCCGATGTTGTCGATCAGGTAGTCGGTGATGTACGCGCCATTGCCCTGCACGATGATCGGGGTCTTCAACCCTTCGGCCCTGGCCGCGTTGACGATCTGTTTCATCCCGACGTAGGTCTCGCCGTCCTTGGTGCCGCCGTTGACGTAGATTGGATCGTTGCCGTACGGCTCGTTGAAGACCTCGAGCAGCACCTCCTTGTCGTCCTTGAACCGCTTGACCAGCGTCTCCATCGCGCGCTTGGTGCGCGCTGTGGCCATCTTGGTGTCACCGTTGAGCTCGTTGAGGCTCTTGCCGTCGACGTAGACGTTGTCGGCCCGATCGAGTCGCCCGGAGAAGAGGGCGATGATGACGACCAGTTTCTTGGCGCGCGCCGTCTGGACCGCGTGGTCGAGCAGGTCGAGGTACTTCGCGCCCCACTTCTTCCCGTTGCCGTCCTTCTTGTCGTGCAGCGCCGAGCTCGGATCGAGCAAAGCCTGGTTCACGTTGAAGCGAATGGTGTTGGCCTTCCAGTTCTGCTTCGCGCGCTCCAGCGCATCGCCGTTCAGCAGATAGTCCATGGCCAAGAGGTGTCGATCACAGAAGTCCTTGTCCTGGCTCTCCCCGGGAGGCGGCTCGCATGCCTCCATGGCGTCCTTGGGAAACTGGAAGCCTTCGAAGATCACACCGCGCGAGATGAAGCGGTGGTTGTTGCGCAAGACCTTGCGGCCGCTGACCGTGATGCCCGACTTCTTGACCGCGTCCGACTGACTATCGAAAGAGTCCGGGTCGGTGTCCTCGTCGCCACAGCCGACCATCAGCAGCGCGAGCACCGTCAAGACGCGCGCGAGCGTCCACATGGGGTGAGCGAGCAGGAGACGTTTCAGGCTTCGCATGTTGGACCTTTCTCGCGACGCCGAATCGCAAGAGGCGTACCGAAACAGAACCTGAACACGCAGCGATTTTGGCAGCGTTTCCGCTGTGTTTACGACGCATTGTGGCCCGGGTCCCCAGGCCCACCACGCGCCGGCGCACATCCCCGCCGATGGTACAGGTGTCATCCATGGATCGGACGGAGTGCTCCTGTCAGTAATGGCCGCTCAGCTCGAGCTGGGCCAGGTTCTCGACCCGTCGCTCGCGATGCGAGAGGGCGAGTTCTTCGACATCTGTTGTGGGGGCACCAGTTGCATCACCGACGACGGCAGCCCGAACTACCCGACCTATACGCAGCAGACGGCCGTGCTGACTGCGAGCTCGGTCGGGTCGATGCGCGCTGCGGGTGAGACGATGACGAACGGCGACCCCATCGCGATCACTCAATTCACGACCGGCGACGATCAGCGCGCCGACGCTTTATCCACTGGACCGACCACGACGGCGAACGACGGGTGCTGGGTCGATCCGGGAGTCCGCAAGTCCATCGAGCACCTCGACACCGTCGAGCGTAAGCGCCCGCCCCGCCGTGGCTCTTCCCAGAAAGGTGTCGCCTCAAGGTCGCGCGTCGTCGAGCAGCAGGAAGCCGGATCGCGCGCAGCGTACTTCGAGTCACGCTGCCTTGCGGTCAGTGGTGGGTTGCGTTCTGCCCCACCCCGCGCAAGGGCGCCACGCTTCCGACCGGCTAGGTAGTCGCAACCCCTGCGTAATTTCGCGACACCGAGGCACAGCGATTGCTCTTCTGTCGCGGCCTGGAGGTGTGTCGTGGATAGTCCGCTTTTCGTGGTTGGCATCGGGGCATCGGCTGGAGGCCTCGACTCGCTCGAGCGGCTATTCGCACAAATGCCGTCAAAAACCGGCATGGCATTCATCGTGGTCCAGCACCTCTCGCCCGACTTCCGCAGCGTGATGGACGAGCTGTTGGCGCGCCGAACCGGGATCCCGATCATGCTGGTCGAGGACGGCGTGCGGGTCGAGGCGGATCATATCTATCTGATTCCGCCAAAGAAGGAGATGATCATTTCCGGCGGCCGGCTGCTACTGAGCGACAAGGGCACCAGCGCGGAGCTGACGCTGCCGATCGACATCTTCTTCCGCTCGCTCGCGCAGGACGCGGGGCCTCGAGCGATCGGCGTGATTCTGTCGGGCGCCGGCAGCGACGGTGCGCGCGGCATTCGCGACATTCACGAGGCGGGTGGATTCGTCGTGTGCCAGGACGAGGAGAGCGCCGCATTCGACGGAATGCCGCGCAGCGCGCTGGATACGGGCGTCGTCGACCACGTGGCGCAGCCGGCGGCGATCCCCGGCGTGCTCGTCGACTATGTCCAGCGAATGAATAGCGGCGATTACTTGCCGGCCATCGAGGCTCAGCCCGCGTCGCGCGGGTTGGGCGCGGTTTTCCGCCTACTCCAACACGCATGCGGGATCGACTTTTCGAATTACAAACCGAATACCGTCATTCGCCGTGTCGAGCGGCGGCTTCACATTACACAGACGCGCGATCTGGACGCATATGTGGATCGCCTCACCGGCGACCCCGACGAGCTGGACGCACTCTATCGAGATCTGCTCATCGGCGTTACGCGCTTTTTTCGCGACCAGGAGGCATTCGAGCTGCTCGAGCGCACCATTATCCCCGAGATGCTCGCACGGACCAGCGGCGATGAGCTTCGGATCTGGGTGCCCGGATGCGCGACCGGGGAGGAAGCCTATTCCCTGGCTATATTGTGCCACGAACAGCTCCTCAAAAACGGTGACAAGCGGCGTCTCAAGATCTTCGCGACCGACGTCCACCAGGGCTCCCTCGATTTTGCGAGCCGTGGCCTGTACGCCGAAGACAGCTTCTCCCGAATGAGCCCGGCTCGTCTCGAGCGATACTTCGAGCGGCAGGGCGGCATGGCGCAGGTCAGCTCGGAGCTGCGGCAGGCCATCGTGTTCGCGCGTCACAACGTGATCCGTGAGGCGCCCTTCACGCGCCTCGATCTGGTCAGCTGCCGCAATCTCCTGATTTACCTGCAGCCGCTGGCCCAAAAGAGGGCAATCGGTCTTTTTCACTTTGCGCTCAAGCATCGGGGCATCCTCTTCCTCGGTCCGAGCGAGAGTACCGGCGCTCTTGCAGATGATTTCGAGACGCTGAACCAACATTGGAGGATCTATCGCAAGCATCGCGAGCATCGGGTGGCGCCGGAGACCAGGATGATCCTGCCACGAAGGGATGACCTCCGCGTCTCCGTGACGACGCTGGCCGGCGGGCAGTACAGCCTCGCGCAGACGATGAATATCTACGACTCGCTGCTCGAGGAGCATATGCCGCCGAGCCTGCTGGTCGACGAGCGCCGGACCCTCATTCATACCTTCGGCGGGGCGGCGAGGTTCACCAGGATTCGTGACGGCAGGCCGTCGCTCGATGTTCTGGACGTTGTCGACCCCGACCTGCGCGCTCCGCTCGGTGGTGCACTCCAGCGCGCAACGAAGGACAGCGGGCCGGTCGTCTATCGAGGCGTAAACTTGCAAATAGATGGAGAACCCGCGCTGTTCAAGCTCACCGTGAGACGGTTTGTTTCGAAGAACGCGGCGGCGCCACACTTTCTCGTCCAGCTCGAGCGCACGAACCAAGCTCCGAAGCCCCCGTCGAGCGAGACACAAATCGATCTCGACGAAATCTCTCGCGAGCGAGTGGAGAACCTCGAGCTCGAGCTGCGCTACACGAAGGAGACCCTTCAAGCGACGATCGAAGAAGTGGAGACGAGCAACGAGGAGCTGCAGGCGGCGAACGAAGAGCTGACCGCCGCGAACGAGGAGCTGCAGAGCACGAACGAGGAGCTGCAGAGCGTCAACGAGGAGCTCTATACGGTCAACGCGGAATATCAGAAGAAGATAGCCCAGCTGACCGAGCTGACGAATGACATGGACAACCTGCTACAGAGCACCGAGATCGGGACCATCTTCCTCGACCAGGAGCTCTGTATACGCAAGTTCACGCCACGGATGCACTCGATCTTCAACCTGCTGCCGCAGGATGTCGGGCGCTCGCTCGCGAGCTTCCGAAATACGCTCAACGACGGCGACCTGATGGTCGACATCGCAAGCTGTCAGCGGTCCGGGCGCGTCATCGAAAGAGAGATCCGAGACCCCGCCGGAAATTGGTTCTTCCTGCGGATCTTGCCGTATCGGACGGGGGCCGGCGCGGCGCAGGGAGTGGTGTTGACGCTCGTGGACATCAACAGCTTGAAGCTCGCCGAGAACGCGCTCTTCCGCGAGCGCTACTTGCTCGAAAGCCTGATGAACAGCGTCCCTGACGCGATCTATTTCAAGGATGCCAAGGGCCGCTTCGTGCGGGTCAACCCGGCCATGGCTCGACGACTGGGGATCGACGACCCGACGCAGGCGATCGGCCGTCACGCTGCGAGCTTCGGCGGCCACGACATCACGGTACATACAGGCGCCGACCGGGAGTCGAGCATCGACGGAGAGGGAGCGTACCGGCTCGAACAAACGACTTCGGCAGATGGGGTTCATGAGTGGCTCGCCGTTACTCGACACAAGCTTCGCGACGCCGACGGCGCAGACGTCGGTACATTCGGTGTCGCGCGAGACGTCACGAAAGAGAAGGCCGCCGAGGACGAGATACGCTCGGCCGTCGTACGCCGCGATCAGTTCCTCGCGATGCTTTCGCACGAGCTGCGAAACCCATTGAGCGCGGTCGCGGTCGCCTCTCGCATGCTCTCGCAGCACGTCGAGGATCCGTCGGGAAAGAAGTTCGTGTCGATCATCGACCGACAGTCTCACCAGATGACCAGACTGCTCGACGATCTACTCGATGCAAATCGCATCACACACAACAAGATCGAGCTCAATCGGCGCGTCTTCGATCTTCGGACCGTGGTCGAGGAGGCGGTGGCGGTTGTACAAACGACGGCACGCGGCGCCGCACCCGCGCTGATGGTAAACCTGCCGGAGCATCCTGTCCTCGTCCGCGCCGACCGTGTTCGGCTTCAGCAGGTCGTCATCAATGTTCTCGGGAATGCTCTGAAGTTCACCCCTGCCGAGGGAAACATCGCGCTCCGCCTGAGCGCGCAAGAGGAGCGCGCTGTACTGCTTGTGAAAGACGACGGCGCGGGCATGGACTCAGCCCTACTGGCTAATATCTTCGAGCTCTTCGTCCAGGGCGCGCCGACGCTCGCACGGACGGAAGGCGGAATTGGTGTCGGCCTCGCGCTCGTCCGAAAAATCGTGCAGCTACACGGGGGCGACGTGAGAGCGCATAGTGACGGACCAGGCAAAGGCAGCGAATTTTGCGTCGAGCTGCCGCTCGCCGAGCACGGTGCCGTCCCCGACTACGAAAGCAGGCGACCTGTCGCGCCGGCCAGCCCGATCCTCCACGTCGTGCTGGTCGACGACAATCCGGACGGATGCGACATGATGCGAGCGCTACTCGAATCGCTCGGCCACAAAACGGATTGTGCATACGACGGAGTATCGGCGGTCGAGATGATTCAGAAGGCGAAACCGCACGTAGCGATCATCGACGTGGGTCTGCCCAAACTCAACGGCTACGAGGTTGTGGCTCGGCTTCGTACCGATGAGGAGCCGTCTACCTATCTCGTTGCTCTCACGGGTTACGGCCGTCCAGAAGATCGGACCGCGGCAATCGAGGCCGGATTTCACGAGCATCTGGTCAAACCCCTTCGGTTCGACGATCTCCGGCGCGTGCTGGACCTCGCCGCGACGAAGAACGCGAGCGAGGACGCGAGCGAATAGGGTCATCTCTGGCGCGGCAACGGGTGAGCGCCATGAGCTCGACCCCCGTGGGCGTCCGCAACTTCGCATCACGCGCGCGTGGCACGAAACGGTCGCATCATCTTCGATACATTCAAGGTCCAGGACCTCGGCGGGAACTCCGGACCCTTGAGCCGAGCGGCAGTTGCCAAGGCGACGCGAAGCGCCGACTGCCTGGTTCCACGCCACTGGTAGCCTCCGGCGTTGAAGTGCAGCACCGCTCCCGCCTCTGCTTCGGGCGCCGGCTTCCCCATTGCGCGCACTTTGCGCGCCAGCCCCGCGCGTGACGCGCGATCGACTCCCGCAATCCCGTGGCGCGCGGGGCTGTCACGCAAAGATGCGCGTTGGACGGCGAAGCCGGCGCCCTTCGCGCCGGCGGGAGGTTCGCCGTGCACGATATTCTCGCCTTTCAGAAGCTGGACGTTTACGTGGTCGCCCGGGAGTTCGCCTGCCTCGTACATCAATCCGGCATCACCGACACCGAACTCCGGGACCAAGCCACGCGCGCCGCAAAGAGCGCGTTCCTCAACATCGCCGAAGGTTTGCCGGATCGGCGTCAGGGCATTCGCCACCGGCACTTCAGCATCGCGCGCGGCTCGCTGGCGGAGGCGGTATCGGCGCTAGATTGCGCCATCATGTTGGGCGCCGTGGAAGTGGCGCGCGTCCCTGCGCTTCGGGCATGCGCGTCACGCCTCGCGGCGCTGCTCGGGGCATTGTTGCGGCGGCGCTAGCGGTTGTGCGGCCGCCGCCTCGCGGCGGCCGCGTTTTCGGCTCGGACTGATGGCTTAGCGGCCGTCGGCTGCGCCGGCCTGACCGAAGTGTAAAGAATGTCTTGATCCCCGCCACCGCCCACAACAGCCACGAATTCCGACTAGTGACGACGAATTCCGACGACCGACGTCGAATTCCGACGCCGACAACCTATGCCGATTTCCGACGGGCGAATTCCGACGACCGATCGCCGGCGATCCTCAATGGGATAGTCGCCGCTGCGCACCCTGGTTCGTCGGAGCGAGCCGCGGAGATGGGGTGTCTTCGGCGTAGGCGGGCAGGGAGGAAGTCGCCGCCAAAGCATTGCGGAAAACGAACGGAGTGGGGTCAGCCCCGAAGGGGCTGGGGGACCCCACTCCGCGGCGCCCGGCGACTGACGACCCCCCGCCGGAGCCGAAGACACCGCTTCCCCGCTCCTTATTTATGAATGTAGACCATGGTGCCGCCCTGCGGCGCGACCGCCCCGTGCCACTCCTTGGGCACGGGCGGATCGGTCCAATCGAAGAGCCACGCCGCAGACGCCGGCGGCAAATTCACGCAGCCGTGACTACGGACCTTTCCGAAATCGTCATGCCAATAGGCAGCGTGGAGAGCGTACCCTTCGTGGAAATATTGAATGTAGGGCACATCGCGTAGATCGAACGACTCGTCCTCGCCTTGATTGCCGTCCATCGTGCCGGAGACGTGTTTCGCCCGGATCATGAACGTCCCGCGCACGGTCGCGAACGTCTCCTCGGGATCCGACATCCCGCCGCGGCCCGTGGAGACCAGCGATGCGTAAACCGGCTTTTCGCCTTCGTACGCAATCAGCATCTGTTTTCCGATCGAGACGCTGATCCACTTCTTCCCGCGCTCGGCATGTCGCGCGCGGTCTTTTCGCAGCTCCCCGATGATGATGCCGGGGGCCGGGAGCCAAACGCCCTGCGTCGTCTCGTGTAGGCCGTGCTCACCGCCGTGCGTCTTGCCGGTCAGCTCCCAGCCGGTGCGTCCTTTGGCCGTCCCGCTCTCTTGGAACTGGGTGCCGACCTGTTTGAACGTCGATGTGCCGGACGGGACGACGAATGCGGGGGCACCGCCCTGCTCGAGCTTCACGCCGACGAGCTCGCTCACCGTCGCGGGTTTGGTTCGGTCGAGTGGGATGAGATCCAGCTCGGTCGTGAGACCGAAGCGGCGCCCCGTCCAGTCGAAGACACTCATCAACCCGAAGGCGGAGTTCTCCGGGGCGCGCCCGCGGTGGACCGAATACGAGAGGTTCTTGTCGCTGCCGTACGGCTTCGGCAGGTCGTTGCCCTCGAGCAAAAACGGCGGGACCGTGTCGGTCTCGAGCTTCGACAGGCGCGGCTCGTGGAGCGCGACGTGCGTCTTGTACGTCGACCCTTCGACGCGCGCTTGATCCGCCTCGCTCGGCAGACGGAAGTAGAGGTGCGGCGGCGGCGCGGCGCTCATCACGTAGGTGTACGGCGTCGGCTCGCCGCGCCGTGGGCCGCGCGGCGCGGCTTGGACGATGGGGTGCTGCGTATCGAGCGATGCGCCCTTGCCGACACACGCGTAGCCGCGCGGCGAGACGCGGTACCAGCCGCCGTCACAACCGTCGGTGCCCGCGGATCGCTCCGCGCGATCGACGAGCGCTCCGGCGCGCAGATATCCCAGCTTGTCGCTCCGCTCGGTGGGCGCGTCGTAGACCCAAGTGCGCATCGCGATGCTGGCGAGACGGGCGCCGTGACCTGGCTCGAGCTCCTCGATGCTCCCTTGTGCGGAAGGGCTCGCGGACGCGGCGGAACTTACGCTCGGTGGAACAGGGATGCTGGTCGGACGCGGGATCGTGTGTGACTGCGGGGCGTCTGCGAGCCTGCCCGGGGGATCCTTGCGGTCACACGCCGCGAGGAGCAGGACCGGCAGGATGAAGCGGTGAAACGACGCCACGACGGTTCACTCAGCAGCCGAGGGCGGTGCAGGCTCCGTCGCAACACTGGCCCGCGACGGGTGGCGCCTGCGTGAGCGCGCAGACCGCGCCGTTGATCCGGTTCTGCGGCATGCAGGTGTGTCCTGCAGTGCATGTTGGCACCTTGCAATCGGTCGTGTCGGCATCGACGCAGTCGGCCGCCATCAGGCACGCGACGCAGGCGTTCTGCGCGACGAGGCACTTCGGCTCCGGTGCGGAGCATTGCGCGTCGCCGACGCACTCGACACAAGCGCCGCCGGCAGAGCAAACGCCGCTACCGATCAAACAAGGATTGCCCGTTTGAACGGGCGTGCCGACACAGGTGCCGCTCGCATTGCACGAGTTGTCGTTGCAGGCCGTGTCGGGCGCGCAATGCAGCGCCGCATCGATGCATTGCACGCAAGCGCCGGCGGCAGAGCAGACGCCGCTACCCGTCAAACACGGGTTGCCAGTCTGGACGGGCATGTCCACACACGTGCCGTCGACACATTGAGGCGCGTTGCACGGGCCGCCGGCACAATGATCGGCAATGATGCACTCGACGCAGCCGCCGGCCGCATCGCAGTAGCCGTTGGCGCACGGCGTCCCAACCGCGGACGGCGTGTGCATCCCGACGTCACCGATGCATTCTTCGATCGTGCATTCCAGCGCGTCGGCAACGGGCAAATCGGCAGAATCGGCGACCGTCGTCGGCTCGTGATCCGCATTGCAGACCGACTGTTTGCAGTCGTTCGCGATGTCGAGCGGCGTCGTCGGGACATCGAAGTATTCGAACTTGCAGATGTCGTTCTTGCACTGGGCCGTAAAGCAATCACTCGTCGGGCACGGCGTGGTCAAATCACACTCGACGACACAATTGCCTTGTTCATTGCAGGTACCGGCGGCGTCGCCGATCGTGCACGCGCCGCCGACCGGGACGGGGTCGTGCGTGGCGACGCCCGCGTCGCAAGCGTCGGTCGTGCAGGGATCGCCGTCGCTCGCGTCGGTGTCGTCGGACGTGACTTCGACCTCACCGCCGACGCAGCGGGCTGCTTGGCAATCACCGGCGACGGAGTCCGGCGCGGGGCCGTCGGGATCGGGCTTGTGTACGCAATAACCATCGACGCAGGCCGCGCTGGTGCAGGGCGAAGTGTCGAGGGTGCAGTCGTCCGGCTGCGAGCATGTCTCGGGCGGCGCGCCGTCGACGCCGGTCGCATCGAGCAAGCACCCTTTCGTGGCAAGCGCGATGCCCAGAAGAACCAGCGCCCCCGCAGCGCGATCACGAGCCTTCACTTGACCGTCCCTCTCCGAAACCCAAGCTCTCGCTCAAGTAACGGCTGAAACGGGGTCGATCGCAAGATGGAACCGCCTCGCTTCACCCGCTCGCCCGAGCGGCTCCTCAGCCGCCGCCCGTCGAAGACGCGGAGGCGATTGCCTCCGGCGGGGCCGAGGTGGTGCGCTGGGCCAGCTGCCTGTAGAGCTGCACGTAACGCCGAGCCGGCCGATCCCAGCTGACGTCGACGCGCATGATTCGGCGGCGGACCGTCCCGAAGCGTGGATGGCGGAACGCGGCGATCGCCCGGCCGACGCCGCTCGTGAGCGAATCCGGGCTCGGCGGATCGAGGAGGAAACCGGTCCCCGTTTCGAGGGCCGCGTCGAGATCGACGACCGAATCGAGGTAGCCGCCGACGCGCGTCGCGAGCGGCAGCGCACCGTAGCGGCCCGCCCGCATCTGCAGCGTGCCGCAAGGCTCGTAACGGGCCGGAGACAGGGTGAAGTCCGCCGCGGCGAGCAGCTTGTGGACGAGCGATTCGGACGACTCGAGGTGCCGCGCGCGCTCCGGCGCGCGTCGGACGGCGGCGTCGATCTCTGCGTCGTCCGACGAGCGACGGGCGGCGGCGGGCCGGGCCACGATGAACGACAGATCCTGCTTGAGCAGGCGAGGAAGCGCCGCCGCGAGGACGTCGATGCCTTGATCTTGCGCGCTCCGGTCGTGCAGAGCCCCACCGATCGCGACGAACAGCGGACGCGCCGGGTCGAGCTCCAAACCGAGCTCGGCGAGGAGCGTCGTCTTGCAGCGCGCCTTGTTCGACGGGTCGTCCGCGTCGTAGCGCGCTGCGAGCGCCGGATCGGTCGCCGGATTCCAAACGGAGTAGTCGACGCCGTGAAGGATGCCGATAGGAGGCTCGCGGCGGGCGCGCAGGACACCGTCGAGGCGGGCGCCGCCCGCGGGCTGCGAGATCTCGAGCGCGTACGTCGGCGAGACCGTCGTCACGGCATCGGCCGCGATGACGCCGCCCTTCATCATGTTGAGCCCCCCGTAGAACTCGAGGCGCGAGGGCGTGAAGTGGTCGTCACCGAGCCCGAACACGGCGAGGGCAGCATGAGCATCGTCGGCCTTTTCGATCGCGCCCTGGCGGCGGAGGTCGTGGATCGTGAAGACGCTCTGCGTGACCGCGAGCTCCGGAGCGACCTTCATCAGGTACGGCACCATCGCCGCCGGCCAATCGTGCGCATGCACCACGTCGAACGCCTGCTCGGCGAGGACGCGCTGGCGCATCAGCTCGATGGCTGCACGACAGAGGACGGCCGACTGGAGCGCCGCCGTCCGCGGCTCGGTCGCGTCCGCGCTCTCGTCATAGACGCTCGTCCCGTCGGCGCGCTTGGCGTCGAAGAGGACGAGCTCGACGCCCGAGGCGAGGCGACCGTCGAACACCGTGATTTCGCGAGGGACGTCGAGGCCCGGAGCGACGGGGCGGCCCGTCGGCGCGGCCGGCAGCACGAGCGGCGTCAAACGCCGCGCCGCGAGGACACCCGCACGTTCGATCGCCGGGTGGCGCGGCATCGCGATCGTCACCCGGTGGCCGAGGTTCTTGAGCGTCTTCGACAGGGCGAATACCGCGTCGGCGACGCTGCTCGCCTTGGTGATCGGCGCGAGCTCCGCGGCCACGAAAAGGATGTCCATGCGCTTGCGGCTGTACCATATCTTTCGCTCGGCTTGCCGGCCGAATAGAGGGCGGTCACCATCTCGCTCCCCCACGAAATTGCCTGACGCATGACGCGCCTCCGCGTTCACGAGCTCGAAGACAAGCCGATTCGCCCCGCCGAGGTCGACGAGCGCGCGGTCGTCACCGTGCTCCGCGTGCCGCCCGAATGTGCGGGGATGCGCCTCGATCGGTTCGTGCAGTCGCAGCTCAAACGAACGAGCCGGACCCGCGCGCAAGTGATCATCAAGCGCGGGGCTTATTCACCGGATGCACGTCTCTTGCGGCCAAGCGATCGCGTGCGCGCCGAGCAACGCATCCTTCTGTGGCGGGCTCCCTGGGACGAGGAGGTCATCGAGTCGTCGCTGCCGGTCCTCTTCGAGGACGACGCGCTGCTCGCCATCGACAAGCCGCCCGGCGTGCCGGTTCATCCGACCGCGCGCTACTACCGGTCGACGGTCGTGAAGATGCTCGAGGCGGAGCGCCCGGGCGAGCGGCACTTTCTCGCGCATCGGATCGACCGCGAGACGAGCGGCGTCTTGCTGCTCAGCAAGGTGGCGGACGCGGATCGGCACGTCAAAAAGCAGTTCGCGGGGATCGATCCCCGCACCGATCGCGCCGCTTCACGCCGCATGGTCGACAAGACCTACCTCGCGATCGTCCATGGCTGGCCGGATGCGAATCGATTCGTCGTCGACCGTCCGCTCGAGGAGGACGATACGAGCCGGCTTCGGGTGAAGATGCGCTGCGCGCCGGAGGGCCGAGGCCTCGTCGCGACGACGCGGTGCTCGGTGCGAGCGCGGCGCATCCGGCCTTCGACCGGCGCGCGCTACGCGCTCGTCGCGTGTGAGCTCGAGACGGGGCGACAGCACCAGATCCGCGTGCACATGGCGTCCACCGGGCACGCGCTCGTCGGCGACAAGCTCTACGGTCCCGACGAGAACCTCCACGCCCGCGGCGCCGACGGCGAGCTCACCGACGAGGACCACGCGATGCTCGAGATTCCGCGCCACGCGCTCCACGCGCACGAGCTCGAGCTCGATCACCCATCGAGCGGGACGAGGTTGAAAATCGTCTCGCCGCTGCCGAGCGACCTCGCGGCGTTCTGGGACGAGCTCGACGAAGCTGCGCCGGCTACGACAGGATCCTGACCACGCCGCGCTCGACGTAGGTCGACAGCCCCGGCGCCCCGACCGCGGTGACGAGCACCGGGATCCCCTCGGGCAGATCGACCACCGACATCGAAAACGACGTTCCGGCAAACGCCGACACGAACGGATCGTCGGTCTCGCCGCGCAGCTTCTTCGCCGCCGCTCGCGTGATACGCATCGGCTCGATGTCGCCGACACCCGCGAGCGGTTGGCCGTCGAGCGTTCCGAGCGCGACGGCGACACCACGGTTTCGTTCGAGCTCGGCCTGCAAGAGAAGCTCGAGCGCGATCGAAGGTACCTCGGACCGGTTCACGCGGCGGCAGCTCAACATGGCGTCGAGCCTACCGTCGCCGGCGCAAGCCGGACCAATTTGCAGGCTCAGATCCCGCGCGGAACCTTCTCGATGTCGACACCCTCGAGCGCATGACGAATGAGCGCGCTGCGGCTCGCTTTGGTGAGCCCCCTCGCCTTCAGCTCGTCCACCATCTCGTCGAGCTTCTTCAAGTCGTCGGTGTACATCGAGATGCAAATGACTTTGTAGTGCGTCGGCTTCGCCGCCTCGCGCGCGTTGCGCGCAGCAGGGACGGGCCTCGCGGGCGTGTAAAAGCTGCCCGAGAGCACGCCTTCGACCTCGTCTCGATCGAGCAGGCCGAACCGAGCCGTCTGGATATCCCCGTCACTTCCCATTGCTTCCTCCAAGCTCTGACTCGAAAGCCTTCGATCACATCGTTGCGGCGACCTCGCGCGGAGCGTTCGCCGCCGCGTTCGGCCGTTCGGTGCCCCGCTCGTGCGCCTCGCGTGCCGCGACGATCTTGTCGACGACGGCCGCGTAGTCCTCCGCCGCGCTCGCGCCGGCCGCGTACTCGAAGATCGTCTGCCCTTGCGCCGGCGCTTCCTTCACCTTGATGGCCGCGCGGATCGGGGCCAGGCATCGAGCGTCGAAGTGCTCGCGCAGCGTCGCCACGGCCTCGTGGCAAATCTTGGCGCGGGCGTCGAAGAAGGTCGGCAATACTCCCCAGATCTGCACCGGGTGGTGGAGGAGCGAGTTCACGTTCTTCACCGTCTTGATGACCTGCCGCACGCCGACGAGCGACAGGTAGTCGCAGGCGACCGGGACGAGCACGCTGTCAGCGAAGACCAGCGCGTTCTGGTTCATCAGCGACAGGCTCGGCGAGCAGTCGATGACGACGTAGTCGTAGCTCGAGCTTCCTGCAGCGAGGCGATCGCGAAGCACGCGGTCGCGGTTCTGACGGCCGGCGAGGTAGAGCTCGGCGGCGGCGAGGGTCTCGTTCGACGGAAGCAGATCGAGGTTCGGGCGCACCGTCTTCACGGCGTCGTCGATCCGCAGCCCCATGACGAGCACGTGGTAGAGCGAGCGCTCGCTCTGCGTCCCGAGCGAGACGGCGACGTTGCCCTGTGCGTCGGTGTCGACCAAGAGCACGCGGTGGTTCTTCATCGCGAGGCCAGCAGCGACGCTGACCGCGGTGGTCGTCTTGCCGGTGCCGCCCTTGTGGTTGAACACGGCGATGACGCGAGGGCCGTGGTTGCCCTTCGAAGCGGCGGTCGCATCCGGACCGACCTTGGGCGCACCGGGCGCGCGAACCGGCACGGCCACGCGCGCAGGCGCCGTCACGGGCGAGCGCCCCGTCACCATCGGGACGACACCGGCCGGCGCAGGAGCGTCCGGCGCGCGCTTCGTCGCGGGAGAAACCTCGGCGTCCTCGAGCTTCATGGCGGGCACGGCGAACGCCGGCGCGACCGTAGCCGGGCCAGCGATCGCAGGAGCGGCGAGCATCTCACCGAGCCGCGCGCCCTGCGCCTCGCGCAGGATCTGACCGCGGCACTCCATCGAGCACGCGTACGCGCGCCGGCCCTTCACGTAGAAGAGCTGCGCGGCCATCGTCAGGTTGAACCGCTTCGAGCACGCCTCGCACGTCGCCCCTTCCGCGCTCGACTTCTGGCTGTGCTCGAGGCACCGCTGCGCGCAGAAGAAGGCGAAGCCGCCGTCGCGCTCCTCCATCTGGTAGCGGAACTGCACGTCGAACGCGGTCTCGCAAACGCTGCAGGTCTCACGGATCGCTGAGGGTGTCGTCGTCACGTGTCTCGCCTCTTTCCGGCGCCACCCGGGCGCCGTCCTGTATCGGTCCGCCCAGGTCTCATCACAGGGCGCCGAACTGGGCCAAAATTCCTGCGGACGAGAGAGGGGTCGCCAAGAGCGCCAAGTGCAGAAGGAGGAAGAAGAGACGATTAATAAATTCCAATATTTGAACCGCTTTTCTCCTCTCCCTCTTTCTGCTCCTTGGCGCCCTTGGCGACCCCTCTCGTCCGGGGGCGGATGCCGACGCGATTCGCGCTGGCGGCAGGGCCAGGGCGCGACTAACCCGCGCCCCATGGTCGCCCGCGCCCTCGTTTCCGTTTCCGACAAAACCGGCCTCGTCCCCTTCGCTCGTGCGCTCGCCGCGCGCGGGGTCGAGATCCTCAGCACAGGTGGCACCCTAAAGACGCTGAAAGACGAGAAAATTCCCGTTACGAGCGTCGAGGATTACACGGGCTCGCCGGAGGTGATGGCCGGCCGCGTGAAGACGCTCCATCCGCGCGTGCACGGCGGGATTTTGCAGCGTGGAGACACCGACAAAGCCGACCTCGATCGGCTGGGCGCGAAGGTCATCGACCTCGTCGTCGTGAACCTCTACCCGTTCGAGAAGACGCTGGAAAATCAGGCATCTACCCTCGAGCATCTCATCGAGAACATCGACATCGGCGGCCCCTCGATGTTGCGCAGCGCCGCGAAGAACCACGACCGGGTGACGGTGATCTGCGACCCGACGGACTACGACGTCGTCCTCGCGGAGATCGAGGCGACCGGCAACACCAGTGCAGCAACCCGGCGCCGTCTCGCCGCGAAGACGTTCGCCCGGACCTCGGCCTACGACGCCGCGATCGCCGGCTACATGAGCTCGATCGCCGCCGACGCGGATCCGAAGACGGCCCCCTCGCGCGACCCCTACCCGCAGAGCCTCGTGCTCCCGTACGAGCGGGTCTACGGCCTTCGGTACGGCGAGAACCCGCACCAGTCGGGCGCCTTCTACCGCGACCGCAACGCGACGCCCGGAACCCTCGCGCTCGCCGAGTCGCTCGGCGCGGGCGGGAAGGAGCTCAGCTTCAACAACCTGGTCGATGTCGACGCCGCGCTCGAGGCCGTTCGGGAGCACGCCGAGCCCGCCGCGGTCGTCGTCAAGCACACCAACCCCTGCGGCGTCGCCGTCGCGACGAGCCTCGAGGCCGCTTATCGAAGCGCGCGCGCCGCCGACGAGGTCAGCGCATTCGGCGGCATCGTCGCCCTGAACCGCCCCGTCGACGAGGCCGCCGCGAAGGCGCTGGTCGAGACGTTCCTCGAGTGTGTGGTCGCCCCGAGCTTCGACGACAAAGCGCTCGCCGTCCTGCACACGAAGAAAAACCTCCGGGTGCTGGCGACCGGCGCGTGGCTGCCGGCCGACCACGAAGAGCTGACTTTCAAGCGCGTCGGCGGCGGGATCGTCGTCCAAGGTCGCGACAAGACCGGCGGCGTCGAGGTGAAGAACGCCAAGGTCGTCTCCAAGCGCGCCCCCACCGCGGAAGAGCTCGAAGCCCTCCACTTCAACTGGCTCGTCTGCAAGCACGTCAAATCCAACGCGATCATCCTCGGCGGCAAAGACCGCACGTTCGGCGTCGGCGCCGGCCAGATGAGCCGCGTGGAGTCGGTTCGCATCGCCTGCAGCAAGGCCGGC
Source organism: Polyangiaceae bacterium (assembly GCA_013361525.1). Lineage (GTDB taxonomy): Bacteria > Myxococcota_A > Polyangia > Polyangiales > Polyangiaceae > Xiheicaenibacterium. The sequence goes on from JABFXY010000063.1 coordinate 59,529, forward strand.
GACCTGACGAAGGGCGCCGTCCTCGCGTCCGACGCGTTCTTCCCCTTCCCCGACGGCGTCGAGCTCGCGCTGAAGCATGGCGTGACCGCGATCGTTCAACCCGGCGGCAGTGTGAAAGACGCGGACGTCATCGCCGCCGTCGATGCGGCCGGCGCGGCGATGGTGTTCACCGGCGCGCGGCACTTCCGGCACTAGGACAAACAAGGGGGGGCCATGCGCGCCGCTCGACGATCGATGCTCGCCTGCGCCCTGCTCGCGGGATGCGGCTCGGCAAACGCGAACACGCCGACATCCCCGAGCTCGTCGCCGCCGATCTCGTCGGCAGGGGCCGCCGTATCGTCCGCAGCTTTACCGTCGCACGAGCCTCCTCGGGGAGGAACCTGTCTCAACCCCGAGGAGTGCGAGCGAACCTGTCGCGACCACCAGCCCTCCGCATGCGAACGCCTAGGGATGATGTTGGACGTCGGCGCAGGTGCACCGCGGGACATCGCTCGCGCCGCGACGCTGCTCCAACAAGCGTGCGATGCCGGAGAAGGATCGGCCTGCTCGACGCTGGCGACAAACAAGAGGCTGCGAGGCGCGCCCGGGGCGGACGTCGCGGAGCTCGCGAGGAAGGGGTGTGACGCAGGATCGGGTCGCGGCTGCTCGGATCTCGCCACCATGATCCGCGTCGGCCGCGACGTCCCCACCGACGCAATAAAGGCCGAATCGCTCGACGGAAGAGCGCTCGAGCTGGCGAGGGCGGCGTGTGACGCAGGTAGCTGCGCCGAGTGCCGGTATCTCGCCTACCTGCTCGATGACGGGCGCGGAGAACCAGTCGATGCGGCCCGTGCCGAGGCCATCCGCGCCGCGCAGGTCATCGCGACACGAAAGGCGTGCGAGCAAGGCGACCTCCTCGCGTGCAACGAGGCCGCCAACGACGTCGCCTTCGCGCGTTTGCCGCTCGCTCCACCCTCCGCGGAAGACGACACGTTCCTTCGGGCGACGTGCAAACGCGACGTGCTGGAAGCCTGTGAGGAGCTCGCGTTCTACCTCCCCGACGACGAGGCCAGGCCCTTCCGCGAGCAAGCCTGCCGGTTGCGTGATGCGCACCACTGCCGGTCGCTCTCCACGCCGGAGGGCTCCACGAAAGCGGAAGACATATGGGAGCGCGACTGCGAGGTCGGCGAAGTAAACGCGTGCGTGCAGACGTTGGCGCTCCTCGAGGAGGCGAAGGCTCCGCCGGAGGTGGTGCTTCCCCGAGCGGCCCGGACGCGCAGGCTCGCGAGCCAGGCCTGTCGTGCGGGCGGGTTCGGTTGTTCGATCGCCGCCAAGTTGGCCGCCGAAGGCCGCGGCGGCCCCAAAGACGAGACGGCTGCGATCGAGCTTCTGTCGATTCGCTGTCGCGATGGAATGTGTCGGGAGTTGGCCAATCAATTGCTCCAGAGCTCCGACCCGACATCGAAGGAACGCGGGCTCGCGCTGCTCGAGGCCAACTGCGACAAGGGCGAAGGTTGCGACGATCTCGCGAAGATCTACGACGAAGGCACGCTGGTTCCGAAGAATGCGAAGCGAGCCCGCGACCTCTACCTCCGTGCCTTGCGAGGGCTCGAAAAGGCCTGCGACAACAACGACGCGCTGGCCTGTTCGCTCGCGGGCTACATGTACTTCGAGGGACAGGGTGTGAGGGCAAACGCGCTGAAAGCGCGCGCCCTGTACACGAAGTCGTGCAATCTCGGCGAGCGATCGTCGTGCGATTTCATCGAGCTTACGCGCTGAAATCTCGCGCCATCGGATGCGCGTCAGTCGACGGCGCGCATCGAGCCGGCGAGCGACTGCAAGTCACCGATCGTCGAGGCGAGCTTCTTTTTCGCCTGCCGGCTGAGCGCGACGAGCTCGACGCTCCGATCGCGATCCGGGATGCGCTCCGGGATCAGCACGGACAGCTCGAGCACCACCGGACGCCCGCCGACCAGGAACGAGAGCTGGAAGACGGCGAGCGGCCGGCCACGCTCCGTCGCGAGGTGCAGGCACTGCGTCGCGAAAATGCCGGTCCCCATCTGAATGTCGTCGCACTCGTTGTATTCGGAGCCCTCGACGACCTCGTGAAGCCCGAACAGGCTCGCATCGTATTGCGAGGCGCCGCCACCTCTTCGCGTGTGCTGCACCACGACGAGCCGCTCCCCGAAGGAGTCCTTGGGTCCGCTGTAAAAGGTGCTCGCGCGACGCGTCCAGCCGCCCGGCACGCGCATTTCCTCGTCCAGCGCCGCGTCGTAACGAAAGCGCCCGTAGAATTGCCACGACAGGTCGAGGTGCTCCGACGTGAACGGACCCTCGACGTCCGCGCTCACCGCCTTCGTGCCTCCGCGCCGGACGAGCACGAACGTGACTGCGGCAACGACCGCGATCGCGCAGACCAGGGCGAGCCACAAGGAAGCGCTGGACCGTCGCGGCTCAGGCGGCGGCATGGAGATGGGCGCCCACGCGCGCATCGGCGTCGCCGGGCTCGAATAGTCTCCTCGCGAGCGGCGCGACGGCGCAAGCTCGGAGGTCGAGGGCTTCTCGACCTGCAGCTCGAGCGCCTTTGCCGAGGCGGCGGGTGGTGCGCTAGGTGACCGAGAAACGGTCGGTGGCGTCGAGACGGTCGGAGGCGTCGAAGCGATCGGCTTCGTCGAAACCGGCGGCTCCGACGGTGCGCGGAGCACGAATGGCGCCGGGTTCTCGGGCAGGTCTGCCTCGAAGTCGTCGAGCTGCTTCGGAGGGGACTCCGATCGCGCGAGCGCGGGTGGGAGATCCAAGCTCGGTAGAAGCGCTTGGAGGTCTCGATCCGGGCGGGTCGATGGGCGCGGCGGCGGCGCGGACGACAACTGGCGAGGCGGCCCGGAGACCGCGGGCGGCGGCCGCTCGGAAATCGCCGGAGGCGCCCACTCCGAAGTCGCCGATGCCGGCTGCTCGGACATCGCCGCAGTCTGCGGGCGGGACAGAGCAGGCAGAGCGTCCCGCTCCTCTTGCCACTCGAGGAGCTCTTTGCCGACGCGGAGCGCGGCGAGCACGGCGCGAGGCCCCAAGAGCCCAATTCGGTACTGTCGAGCGAGCTCGTCGACGTGCGCTTGCTCGACGGCTCCCCCGCCTGCGATCTCGATCAGCTCACGGGCAACGCGCGCACGATCGACGTCACGGACGACGAGTCCGCGCTGTTTCGACCAGCGCTCGAACGATTCGACCAGCTCGCGTGTGTCCACGGCTCCCGCGCGACCTCGGCATGGAGGTCCAAGGAGACTCTACAGCAAAGGTCGGTCGCCACGTCCGACCTTTGCGATGGCGACAAACGAGCGCCGGGCGCAAAGAGATCGCGACAATCGTCGCGACGTTATTCGCAGCGGCAGTTTTCCTTGAGGCACGTCGAGACGCCGACCAAGCCGCCGCAAGAGTCGCACGAGCATTTGGCCTGCTTGGGCGCGCGGCAGGTGATTTCGCAGCTCGTCTTCGTCGCGAGCCCGCACGCTTTGACGGAGCATTGAGTGACGCCCGCCTCTGGGCTCGTGACCGGCGTGACCGACGCGACGGGCGCGGGCTGAGCGGACGAAGCCGGAGGGGTGGTGCTCGCCGAAGGAGCGCTGGTTTCGGCAGGCGGCGGAGGCGTCGTCGTCGACGGTGCCGAGGACGCTGCGGGCGGCGGCGCTCCGCCGCCGCATAACGAGCCGACGTTATCGGCGAGCCTCGCCGCGAGTTGGCTGTTGGCGTTTCTTCGCTCGAGACACTCGATGGTCTGAAAGAGCATCGCGCACGCGGCCTGCTTGTCGGGCACCGCCTGGTACGTCTCGTTGATCTGCGCGCTCGCGCGGTTCTCCGCTTCGGCGCTGCCCTCGACGGGCATGTTCACCACCTTCGCGTTGAGCTTCGCGGCTTGTTCCTGCGTCGCGCTCGCGTCGGACGTCTGGGGCGGGACGACCTTGCAGCTCGACTCCGGAACGTTCGGCTCGGGGCACGCGACGAGCACGAGCACCACGCCTGCGATGAGCGGTGAAAGCGCGACGATCGGGGATGTATTCACCCTCCGAATGGTAGGGAGGCACACGCCGCGGCGGAATTGATCCGCTGGATCGCGGTCAGCCGTCGGTCAATCGACCGGCGCGGTAGTCCGCAAAAGCTTGGTCGATCTCGTCGTCGGTGTTCATCACGAACGGCCCTCGTCGCGCGACGGGCTCTCCTATGGGATCGGCCATGACGAGGAGCATGCGCCCCTCGCGAGACCCCGTGCGGGCGACGATCGTCGCGCCCGGTCCGAGGACCGCCAGGTGTCCGCGATCGATCTGTATTCGCTCGCCGCCGATCTCGAGACCACCGTCGAGGACATACGCGAACGCCGATTGCGCGCTCGACGCTTCGTGCGTGAACGTCGCGTTCGCCGGCACTCGCACGTCGAGCAGTGTGGGGGCCACGATGATGTCGCGGATCGGCCCTTTCGCGCCGAACGCATCCCCCGCGGCGACGCGGACATGGGCACCGCTCCCCGAGACCTCGGGAACATCCGCCGGCGCGATGTCCTGGTACCGCGGCGTCGTCATCTTGAGCCGCTTCGGCAGGTTCACCCAGAGCTGAAAGCCCCAGAGCAAGCCGCCTTCTTGTTTCGGCATCTCCGAGTGCACGATGCCGCGCCCAGCGGTCATCCATTGGATGCTCCCGCCGCGAAGAAGGCCGTGATTGCCGACGCTGTCGCGATGCTCCATCGCGCCGTCGATCATGTAGGTGACCGTCTCGAACCCGCGGTGCGGATGATCCGGAAACCCCGCGATGTAGTCGCCGGCCCGATCACTGCGGATCTCGTCGAGCATCAGGAACGGATCGAGCATCGGCAGCGCGCGCGATCCGATCGACCGAGCGAGCGCGACGCCGGCGCCGTCGCGCGTCCGCTGCGCGGCGACGACCTGAAGCACCGGGCGCGCCTCCGGGACTGCGGCCGGAGACGCAGCGCCCACAGGCTCGTCGCTCGATCCACACCCGAACGAAAAGAGCGCCGACGACGCGGCACCCCTCAGAAGATCTCGTCGCGTGACCCGCATGATTTGCAAGAGCCTAGCGCGCCGAACGCCGCCGGAAC
>JABFXY010000199.1 GCA_013361525.1 Polyangiaceae bacterium
CGCGATGACCGGCGACGGCACGAACGACGCGCCCGCGCTCGCGCAAGCCGACGTCGCCGTCGCGATGAACACCGGAACCCAAGCTGCCAAAGAGGCCGGCAACATGGTCGACCTCGACTCGAACCCGACGAAGCTCATCCAGATCGTCGAGATCGGCAAACAGCTACTGATGACCCGCGGCGCGCTCACGACGTTCAGCATCGCGAACGACATCGCGAAGTACTTCGCCATTATCCCTGCGGCGTTCGGCGCGACCTATCCCGCGTTGCGCGCGTTGGACGTGATGCGGCTCGGATCGGCGAAGAGCGCGATTCTCTCCGCGGTCATCTTCAATGCGCTCATCATCCTCGCCCTCATCCCGCTCGCGCTGCGCGGGATTGCGTATCGGCCGGGTCCGGCGCCCGAAATCCTGCGTAGAAACATGCTCATCTACGGCCTGGGCGGCGTGATTCTGCCGTTCCCCTTCATCAAGGTGATCGACGTCATGCTCACGAGCTTGCACCTCGTCTGAGCCCCAGCCCGACTCGTTCGTTCAGATCTGGAGCAAATCATGGTTACCGACTCACGGCACATCACACAAGAGCAGGGTTTGGTCGACGCGCATGCCGCGAGTGACGCTCGCAGCCAACCGAGCGAGTCCTCCCGCGCCGCGATCTGGCGACCCGCCCTCGTGCTGTTGGGGCTGTTCACGATTCTCTGCGGGTTCGTCTATCCGGTCGTCGTCACGGGGATTGCGCAAACAGTCTTTCCGAAGAAGGCCAACGGCAGCCTGATCGAGCGCGATGGGAAGATCGTCGGCTCGTCCCTCATCGGGCAATCGTTCACCGAACCGTCCTACTTCTGGGGTCGTGGCTCCGCGACGGGCCCCTTCGCGTACAACGCGGGGTCGTCGTCGGGTAGCAACCTCGGCCCGACGAATCCGGCGCTCGCTGAAGCAGTTCGGGGGCGTATCGATGCTCTCCGCGCCGCGGATCCGGACAACAAAGCCCCCATCCCGGTCGACCTCGTGACCGCATCGAGCAGCGGTCTCGACCCTCATATCTCCCCTGCGGCCGCGTATTACCAAGTGGGACGCGTGGCCCGGCTGCGGGGTCTGCCCGAAGGGAGCGTCCGCTCACTGGTCGAGCAACACGTCGAGGGCCGCGCTCTCGGCATTTTGGGGGAGCGGCACGTCAATGTTCTGGAGCTCAACCTCGCGCTCGATCAGATGGCCGGCGGCGCGCCACGGGAGCCAGCGATCGCGGGAACCGTCCATTCGCAATCATCGCCGTGACCCCGGTGGTCGACGACCTCTTCAAGGGCTCGCGCGGTGCACGAGGGTCAGCTTTGCTTTCGGGCGTGCTCGATCTCGTAGGAAACGTCGACGTCCAACCCGGGAAGCCTTGCCAGCTCGTCCAGCCGACGTGAGGCATCGGCATTGCCGGACGTCCCGAGGGCGCTCACGACCTCGAGCTGTTCGCGCACGGTCAGCCCCTCGAAAGAATTCGTCAGCCCGATGAGAGCCTGCACACTGGCGTCGTTCTTCAGATCACCGAGCACCGCGATGACGACCCATCGCCGGGGGCTCTCTTGCTGCACGAGAGGCACAAGCGCCTGCGTCGTTGGGTCGGGCATCGTCCCCGCGAGGATCGTAAAGACTCGCTCGAAACACGCCTCTTCGTCCTCGAGCGACTGACGCGTGATCTGCCTACCGGACGCGAAGATGCGAGCGACCTCGTGCACGTCCTTCTCTTCCCAGCCGCGTACGGTTTGGCCCGCGCGTTCAGCGGCGCCGGGTTCCCGTGCTTCGGAAGGACGATTCGGCCCAATCGCGAACGCCAGCAATACGTCACGGAGCGATGCTTCAGTCATGTGCCGTCGCCTCCACCGTCGCCGCCCGTTCCGCCCGTGCCCCCGGTTCCGCCGGTGCCGCCACCCCCCTCGGGCGGTGCGGCGGGCCCAGGGGCGAGATTGCGAGGCGAGCGACCGAGGGCGCCATTGTAATCGCGGATTTGGCGTTGTGTGAGGGGCTGCGGCATCATGACGGTGTGATGTAGCGGGTCGTTGTCCGTCGGCGTGTGTCGCACTTCGAATCCGGCGTCCCTGAGGGTGTCGCGCGTCGTCGTCGAGCTGCGACGACCGGCTCTCGAGCTGTCCGCCGTCGTGGAAACACCGTGCGGACCGCCGCGAGCCTCGGAATCTGCGATCGACGTCTCCAAGTGACGCCGGTGCTCGTAGTCGGAGCCCTGTCGATGAAGATCATAATCGTCCGGCCCCGCACAGAGCCCGCACCCGGGACACTCCGAAATGGCAAGACCATAGGGATCGATATGCGTAAATGGATTGGGAACGTACGCATAGGGGTGGACACCACCGTATAGCCCAATCGGGTCCGGCGAAATGTAACGCCCGACGCTCGGGTCGTAGTATCGGTAGCGATTGTACGAAAGCGCCGTCTCCTCGTCCCAGACCTGACCGGGTAGGCGCAGCCACGTGCGCGGCACTTCTCCTTTGCTGGTCTCGAGCTTGCCGAACGCGCTGCGCTCGTATTGCTCGACGATTCGGCCGGCGTCGTCGACCAGGGCGGCGGGCACCCCGGTGACGTCGGCTACGACGTAGTTCCATGTCGACGTGCCGCTGCGCTCGTCCGTAGACGAAACAGCGACGGGCGTGAGGCCATCGTCTTCATAACAAGTGGTCTCGACCCGCGTCGTCGGGTCGGCCCCGGGACGCCCCATCTCGCGAGTCCATTGGTGAATCAATCGACGATTGTCCCACACGTAATGGGTCTGGCGCACGATCTCGCCGGAGGGTCCTCGCACCGTCTTTGCCAGCCGTCTGCCGAAAGGATCGTAGGTGAAGGTCAGCCGTCGGCCATCGGCGAGCGAACATTCCAAGAGCTCGCCGCGTGAGCTCCAACGAAAGCGCGTCCGTCGCTCCCCCTCTCGGATCTCCTCGAGGTTGCCGGCGCGGTCGTACGCGAAGCTGCGCTCGCCGAAGGCGGTGAGCCGCCCGGCATCGTCGAGCACGGCTCGATGACCCAATCCGACCAGATCTCCCCCATTCCATTCGAATCGCTCGCCCCCGCCGCCGTCACGGTCGACCGAAACGATTCGACGGTTCGCGTCCGTGACGATCGTCGACCAGCCTCGAAGGCTCGTGAACACGCGACGAAGCGCGCCGGAAACGGAGCGCTCGACCGCGTGGCGAAACGTGGTCGCGCCGTCGCTCGATTGCGCTCGCCGCTCGCGGAACTCACCATATTCGCCCGCGGACGTGGTGATGAGACCGCCTCGGGGGAGCTTGCGCTCGACGAGCCTGCCGTTTTCGAGGAATCGTTGGTGCAGCGCGGTGCCATCGACGCGTCGCTCGATGACCCTCCCGGCGTCGTCGCGAATCAGCTCCTCGACGTGACCGAGGGAGGTCCGCCGTCCCGTCACCCTTCCCTCGGCATCATAGGTGCGCGACACGTGCCACGAGCGATCACCCACACGAACGGCCTCACGAATGACCCGACCGAGAGGATCGCGCTCGAGGTCGATCTCACACTCTGCGCTCTTCGCGTGGGTCAGAAAGCCCGCGTGGGAGTACGAGAATGTTTCGCTCAGGTCCGGCGCATCGATCTGCGTGATACGACCGCAAAGATCGTAAACGCGCTGCGTGTTCTGCCCGCCGTCGCGGGTGCTGACGATGCGACCGTCGGTGTCGAACCGCGCGCTGCACGTGCGCCCGTCGAAGGTCACCTCGCGCTGAAGGTTGCCTTCGAGATCGTAATCGCAGCGATGAATCCGTCCGGACTCGTTCTTCACCCTCGTGAGCCACCCCTCGGGGTTGTATCAAAGCTCGACCGTCGTCCCGTCGGGCTTCTGGATGTCGCAGAGGCGGCCCGGTCCCGCCCAGACCAGCCGGCCCGACGTTCCGTCCGCGGAATGTTGCGCCGTCGGCCGTCGCTCGCCGTCCCATTCGTACCGAGTAACGCCATATTGGGAGGCGCGTTCGAGCAGATCTCCGCGCACCGACCATTTGAAGACGGTGCGCCCGCCGAGCGGCTGTACGGTCGCGGTGCACTGTCCTAGCGCGTTGTATTCGAATGACCATCGGCGCGCGCCCGGCGCGACAACATGCACGAGGTTTCCGTGGCCATCGTAGCCGAGCTCCCACCGAGCCCCGGTACGGTCGCAGAAACCGGTAAGTAGCCCGCGCGAATCGTATTGAAAGCTCGCGACCGATCCGCTCGGGTCCGTTGCTGTCTCGATGTTGCCTCGAGCGTCGCGCTCGAACTCCGCGACGATGCCCTCCGGGCCCGTGATTCGCAGAACGTCACCGTCGACGTTGCGCTCGACGCGCGTGGTCGCGCCCAGCGGGTCGGTGCGTTCGATGATTCTGCCATAGTCGTCGCGCCGCCAAGTCGTGGCGGCCCCGCTCGGGCGGACCTCGGCGACCGGGAATCCGCGGTCGTCGAACCGACGCTCCGTCACGCCTCGGGCGACGGCCTTTTCGATTCGACCGTCAGGCGTCCCCGAGAATTTCTGTGCGCCGACGGAGTCGCTCACCTCGGTATATCCGTCCGCGTCTCGCGCGAAGCGGCACCATAGGAAGCGCGCGCGGGAGTCCGCATGTGGTTCCGGCCCCGCTCGGCGCGCGTCCTGATCGAGCCACCTGCCGGTCCCGATCGGATCTTCTCCCCACGTCTCGATGCAGCGGCCGTCATTGGCATAGCGATAGCGATAGACGACGCCGTCGGGCCGTCGCTGCCGAATCATGCGGTGGTCTAGATAGTCGTATTCGAAGTGAAACCCGTCGGCGTCCACCGCGCGGCGGAGGTCGCCGTCATCGTCGTAGACGAAGCTCGCTACGCGCCATTGTTCGGAGCCCACGACGATCACGACCTCGACGATTCGGCCACGCTCGCGCCGGAGCACCAGCCGCCTCCCGGCAGCGTCGATCAGCTCGCGAAGTCCGTCGGCGTCTCGGAGACATCGTATTTCGTTCCCATGACGATCGCGAACGCGGCAGAGCTCCGCCTCGTCCCCTCGAGGGTCCGATGATTCGAGGTAGAAATAGAGGTCGTCGCGAAGCACCTCCCAGCTGCCTGGTAGGACCCTCCGAAGGCGCACGCCCTGGACGATCTCCTGATTGCCGGGCGCGAGACGCGAAAAGGTCAAGCGCTTTGCTTCAGGTGTCGAAACCTCGACCGCATCTCTTCTCAATCGAAGGGACCATCCGAGCGTGTGAGCCCACCCGTGCCCGAGGCCGACGTCGCGCTGCGCTGCGACCGAGCAATAGGAACGCACCCAATGAAGGGGAAACGCACTCGGCAATTCGACGACGACCTCGGGACCACAATCGACACTGCCCGAAAGCACGTCGACCGGGTCACCACGGGAGACCGATGGATTGTGACGCGAACAGCGACTTTGTCCGGTCGACGGGCTGCCGCAGCTCGACCCGTTGGCATTTCGTCCGTCGCCGGCGGCCGCGTCACCTGCGGCACCTCCAGATCCCGGACCATTACCGTTTCCGCTACCCGCTCCATTACCGCCTCCGCCACCCCCGTCCCCACCGCCGCCCAACACCGCAATGCTCGGACACATGCCCGGAATCGGAGGAATATTCGGAACCGGAGCCGTTCGAGCCATGACACGAGAGCGTACGTAAGAAGGTGTCGACGCTCATCTGTAAGTTTCGTCGTCGCTGCAGTAACGTCGGTAATGCCGCGGCCGAGAGAGCTGAGCGTCGTCGACGTGAGTCACTGAGCCCTCACTCGCGCTACGGCCTCCCGCGCGGAATGCGCAGCGTAAACTTCGTCCCAATCCCGAGCTGGCTTTCGACGTCGATCGATCCCTTCGGGCCGCGGCGGCGTCTTTGACCATCAACAGCTCACGTCGAACCGCACGACGGGCTCTACGTCGTTTCGCCTGGGCTGCGAGACGACGCGCATCCCTGTCTTCCTGTTCCCTCTCTCGCTCTTGGCACACGCGATGCCGTCTCCATCATCATGGCGAGCCAAAGCGCCACGATGCCGAGTGCGCCCGGCTACGAGGTCTTTCACCGCAGGAACCGGCGCTCCATTTTGCTCCAGTTGGTGCTGGCGAGCGCGGCGCTGGTGGGCATCGGTTTCCTGATTTGGTCTTTCGTCCGCACCAGTCCGCGACAGGCTCTGTCGAACATGGCCCCTGGTGACCGCAAGACGCTTTACGATCGGACGCTTCAAAGTACCCAAGAGCTGTGCAGACACACAGGCGATGGCGCGGACCTGCGTAATCGCTGCCGCGACTCCGCTCGGTTTCTCCTCGCCTTTCCCGAGTGTGACGCCGAGTGTCGCGCTTTCGCGCGGCCGTACGCATACCAACCGACGCGCTGATCGGTTGGTGTAAGCCTTGCTCCGAGTCGGCCCCGATGAACGGGTTCCCGTCGGTGTTCGAGGTGATGTGCGTGCTTTTTGGGGCGGCGCTCGCGACCATCGCAATCGAAGAGCTGATACCCAGGGCGAAACGCGACGAGCGCGGCCCCAAACGGTGAGGCGCTCGCGATCTCACCCGTACGCCGGCTGAGGCTCTCGCTGCTCGAGGTCGACCGCGAGTGTGGCGCAGAGGGCGATGTCCTCGCTCGGTTCCACGGGCGCTCGCTCGAGCTCGGCGCCGTGCTCGCGCCAAAACTGCTTCGCGTCGGCTTGCGTCCATTCGGGTACGCGGCACGCCTCGAACATCGATAACAGCTCCTCGGCGGAGCGCGGGCGGTCGCCCGGGCGCTTCGCGAGGCAGCGCATGATGACGGCCTCGAAATCGGCGGGGATGGCGCGGCCGGAGCGTGCCGAAGGAGGCACCGGCTCGTCGTGGATGTGATGCCCGAGGAGCTCCGTCAACGACGCCGCCTCGAAGACCTCACACCCGGTCAAACAATAATAGGCAACCGCGCCGACGGCGTAGATGTCCACCGCCTGGGTGACCTCGGTTTCGCCGCGCAACGCCTCCGGCGCCATATATGGAGGCGTTCCGAGCAAATAGCCCGCTTGGGAGAGGCGCGGGACGCCGGACGTGCTCGTGTGTTTGACGAGCCCGAAGTCGAGCACCTTGACGAAGTCCATGATCGTGCCGCGCTCACACACCATGATGTTGCCGGGCTTGATGTCCCGGTGAACGAGCCCGTGTTGGTGAGCCTCCGCAAGCGAGCCGCAGACCTGTTTGAGGATGTGAAGGACGCGCGACGCCGATAGGGGCCCGACGGTCCGAACGAGATCGTCGAGTGTGGTGCCGTGCAGAAACTCCATTGCATAGTAGAAGACGCCCTCCGGCGTTCGGCCGTAGTCGTATACGAGAATGGTATTGGGATGGGTGAGCTCGCTCGTCGCCTTGACCTCACGCTCGAAGCGCTCGGTGACGTCGCGTCCACCCGCGTACGGCGCAATGACTTTGACCGCTGTCGGGCGGCGCAAAAGCGCATGTTCCGCTTCGTACACGACGCCCATCCCACCTTCGCCGAGCTTGCGGACGAGGCGGTATTGGCCGAGCTGTCGCGCCGTCCCGACCTCGGAGCGAAGCCTGCGAACGACCTCGAGAGACCCGAGCGCGATCATCGTCGCGAAAGATAAAAGGACGCCGAGCCCCGCTACCGCAAACGGCCCCGCTCCGGCCTTGATCGTGCCCGGTCTCGCGACGACCCGAAGAGCCCAATCGCTACCACCAAAGGACAAATGCTGCGTCGACTCGGCGTCTGCTTCTTCAGGGGAAAGCGTCGAGGCCGCCGGGCTCGATTCGAAGAGGAGCTGTCGTTCGGGTGGAGCCGACTCGTCGGTGACGACGATGTCGAGCCCGTGGAAGGCCTCCTCGTCGACCGACGCACGCACGATCGGCGCGACACGCAGGCCCAGGACCGCGAGCCCTCGCCGCGGAACGCGCGGGTCGGTGCTCGTACGCGCTCTGCGGGTGAGCGGCGCATAGACCGCCACGATGGGACTGTCCGCGCCTCGGAACGAGAACCCCGGCGCGGAGGTGACGCGCCCGGTCGTGAGCGCTTCTTTCGCGCGCTCCTCTTGGATCGGGTCTTCGATGACGTCGAGCCCGAGGAGCCGATCGTCTCGCGGCTCGACGTGTACGATCGGCAAATACGCCGGGTGCACGCCGGCGCGTGCGCCGGTCGCGTCGGCGTTCGCGGCGCGTATCTCGAAGTTGGGCCAACCGGCTTCTTTCGCCCGCGCCTCGAGCTCGGTGCGCTCGCCCTCTTCGATTTCCGGCGCCCACGCGACGTACGCAATGCCCGGCTGACGCCGCAGGGCCGAGTCGACGAACGCTGCAAATTCGTCGCGCTCGATCGACTCGGACGCGGCAAAAAATGGCGGCAATGCGCGCAGCGATTCGAGCGGCGTCGCGAGGTTCGCTTCGACGGCGGTTCGAATGTCCCGCGCCTGGCGGTCGAATTGCGCCCGGGCTCGACCGAGCTCGAACTGATGAATCGCGTAGACGAGCGCCGCGGTGACGAGCAAACCGCCGATTCCGACGAGAACTGCGCGCGTCTGCCTGTGCAAGGGCCGGACGCGGGACCAAGTCCCCCATGTCTGGCGCATGAGCCGGGCACCAACGGAGCGATGCATCTCATCGAGATACCTAGCTCGTGCCTTGCCAACGCTCGGTGTTCGAGCGTTCGACGCGCCGATGGCGGTCGCTCAGGGCATATAGCCGTTCGTGGCGAGGATGCCGTCCACCCATACGGCGTCCGAGCCCGACGACAGGCTTCCGTCTTTCGAATAGCGCCACTCGAACGCGTGTGTACCGGGGCCTACGGAGTAGCTCGCCTGGGCCCATGCGGTGGAGCCCGACCATTGCTGCTGGAGGATGTTGTCGACGTAGAACCCGAGGTAGTCGTACCCGGACTCCGACGACTCGAAATGCCAAAAGGTGACGGTCCCCGCGACGTCGTACTTCACGGTCGCGTAGAGGCTCGTGACGCCATAATCGCTGATGACGCCGCTCCGCGCGGAGTGGGTGCTCGAATAACCGGTTGCTGCGTCGACGTACCAGCCCGAGCCTGTGAATCCTACCGGCAGCGCACCGGCCTCGAAACCTTCGTCGAGCGCGGGCTTGCAGGCTGCCGTATCGAACAGGCAGGTCTCGGGCGCACAGGTTAGGACGCCGCCGGCGAAACCCTTCGTCGAGCACGTCTGGCCGGCGAGGTTCGCGCCATCGCACTCCTCCCCCTCGTCGATCATCACGCCGTCGCAGAGCGTCTCGAGACATTGGCTCGTATCGAAGGAGCAAGTCGAGTCACAGGAGAGGACGCCGCCCGCGAACCGGAGGCTCTCGCACGTCGCGGCGCCCAGCAGGGTGCCGTCGCAGTCCTCGCCGGGGTCGACGGATCCGTCGCCGCAGCTCGGCCCGGCACCATTGCCGCCGGATCCACCGTCGGCCGCGGCTCCGCCGTCCGATGCTCCACCGGCCCCGCCGGCTTCCGGCGCATCCCCTCCCGCGTTGCCCCCGCCTTGAATCAGCGTTCCCTCGGCGCACGCGGCCGACATCACGAACGCGAACGAAATCGCGAAAGGTAAGCGCCCCATCCCACGATGCTATCGAGGGTATGAAAGAAACAAATAGGCAACGCATTCGACAGAGCCCACCAAATGGGGGGCTGTTCGCTCGTGCGGTGGCCCGCCCTGAGGGGCTAGGTCCGCCCGGAGGGCGGCCAAGTGACAATGAAGGGGCTGTCCAGGCTTCGGCGCTCGGCTCGGCGTTCGGCCCGGCCTTCACTTGCGCGCGTCAGCGCGGGCCGGGCCGAACGACGAGCCGAAACTTGGGACAGCCCCCAAATGTGGTACGGCGGCTGCAACACTGGTCGGGGGGCCAAGGGCCCCCGGGCGAGAGGTAGAAACCATGCAACGACCCGGGGTGTTGCCGTACTCGGCTTCCCGGCGCCGTGAATCCGAACGTCGTGCCGCACTGATCGTCACGGTCACGTTCGTCGTCGCAGGCTTCGCCTGGGTCTTTCTGACCGACGTCGTCCTCTATGCGGTTACGAAAGATCCCGTCCTCGTCGGGCGAATCGAGACCGCCAAAGGCTGGACCTTCATCCTGCTGTCGGGGTTGCTGGTCTATGCGGTCACGCGGCGAGCCACCGCACGATTGACTTACGCACATGCCACCATTGCGGCGATCGTCGACAGCATCGCCGACGGCGTCCTTCTCCTCGGCCCCGAGCGCACGATTATCCACGCCAACGCCGCCGCGCTCCAAATGCTGCGTTGCGAACGGCTGGCGGACCTCATCGGTGTCGGCGCGCCCGAGTTTTCGAGGCGCTTCCATCTCACGTATCCGGGCGGCGCCCTCGTCCCGCCCGCACGATACGCCTCACAGCGTGTCTTCGAAGAGGCAGGTCCACTTCGTTACAAGGCGGTCCTCCATCCGCCGGGCGGGCAGGAGGTCATCATCTCCGTCACCGCCGCGGCCGTCCGTACGAAGCTCCAAGGCCCCGCTGATATGGTCGTCAGCGTGATGCACGACATCACCGATTCCGAGCAGCTCGAGCGAATGCGCGATCGCTTCTTCGCCGCGGCGGCTCACTCGCTGAAGACGCCGGTCGCGATCATCAAGGCTCACATTCAGCTGCTGGCGCGGGCGCACGAACACGTGGACCGCGCCATCGGACCGATCGAGCGGCAATGCGACCGCATCGACCGCCTCGTGCAAAACCTCCTCGTCCTCGCCCGCGAGCGTTCGCACACGCTGGAGCTCCACCCGGACGATGTGGATCTCGCGCCGCTCGTGGAGCACGTCGCGCACGAGATGGGCCGGGATTGGGCGCGCCACGAGGTACGCGCGGACATTCGCGCGCGGCCACATGTGTATGCCGACGACGAGCGGCTCGCGATGGCGCTGCGCAATGTGGTCGACGAGGCCCTCCGCTGCGCGGTCGCGAAGTCGAGCGTCGAGGTGGTCGTGGAGGAGGAGGACGGAGCCGCCGCGATCGGGGTTCGCTATCGACCGTCACCATTCGACGAGCGACCATGTACGGGATCCGAGCAGGACGACGATTTGGCCATCAGCCGTCGCGTCTCGAGCACCATCGTCGAGGCGCACGGGGGCACGATGATGCAGGACCACGACGAGGAACGGACCACGGCGTGGATTCGACTACCGATGATCGACAGCCCGCCCGCCGAAACATCCGTCGGCGCGCGGAGATGAAACGACCGTGGAGGAGGGAGCCGTGACCAAGAGAGTGCTCGTCGTCGAGGACGATCCGGATATGGCGGAGGTGATGTTGATGACGCTAGAGAGCGCCGGGTACATCACGCACGCCGCTGCGAACGGCAAGCTCGCGCTGGATGCGATTGCCGCGCAGCTCCCCGACCTGATCCTGCTCGACATGATGATGCCGGTGATGGACGGCTGGGAGTGCGCGCGCGAGGTGCGCGGGCGCTTCGGACGAATCCCGATCGTCGTGGTCACCGCGGCCGAACATGCGCGCGCCCGCGCCGAGGAGATCGACGCGGACGACGTCTTGTCGAAGCCGTTCGACGTGCAAGCGCTGCTCGAGATCGTCGAGAAGAACCTCGAGCAGACTGCGCGCGCCCTCACCAACTGACCCTCGTCGTCGATGAGTCGGACGATAGACTAGATCCCGGCCGCGTTTGGTCCGTAGACAGGGTGCATGACGGACAAGTTGGTCGGATTGGGCTCGGGTCGGCGATACCGGTGGTTCGCGTTTGGCGCGCTTGTTTCACTGCTGATTGGATGCTCCTCGGGGGAACGTCCGCCCGCCGAGTCGAGCGCGGACGCGGCACCCCACACCACGGCGACGGCGTCGGCGTCAGGTCCGAAGACGGCAGACAAACACTTCGCCGCACCGCGCGAGTACCTCGGAGCTTGCCTGAAAGAGGGGCGCGGTGCCGGCGGTTGCTACAAGCTGACCTTTCAGCCGGACGGCACCGCGTCGCGGTGGTTGCTCGATGCGGCGGAGCCCGGAACGTATGAAATCGAGGGCAACAAGATCCGTTATCGCGCCAAACGAGCGCCGGCCGATCCCGAGGTGGTCATCACGCTCGTGACCACGGACGGTTTCGCGACCCTCAACGAGGAGGGCGCGCCCCCCGGCGGGGAGAGCTCCTATCGCCTCCAGCCGTAGGGGCTGTCCCCTTGGTCGCAATTCGGGCGGACTAGGCGCGCCGTCGGAGAAGCGTGCTACTGGCAAACGCTCGCAGCGTCGCAGGTGATGGGGCAAGCGTCGCAAAGCACGCAGGCAGCGTAAGTGTAATAGGGATCCGCGCCGCCCGGGTTCGCGGCATCACACTGGTCGACGCAGGCTTGATCCGTGCACGCGTAGACGCAGTCGGCAAATGCAATGCAAGCATCGCTCGCGTTGCAAGCATTGTATTCGTCGGCGCAGCCGTTTTGGCTGGCGCAGATTTGGCAATCGTCGCAGGTGCCGACGTCACATTGTTGATTGCCGCCTCCGCCCTCGCCGCCGGTGCCCCCGCCGCCGTTCGCAGAACCGCCTTCACCGGCGCCGCCTTCGCCGGTCCCCCCCGTACCGTTGCCACCGGTACCGTTGCCGCCCGTACCATCGCCACCTGCGCCGCCGCCGCCGGTGCCCGGTTCACACGAGCCGGTGACGGTGTCTCCGCTCCCGGGCGCGCTGGCAAAGCCCGCAATCTGCGCGCTCGCTTCCAGATCGCTCGAGCCGAGCGCGAGATCGATGGAGAACTCAGGGATGTCGAACGTCTTCGATCCGAGGGCAGGGACTTCGATGACGATGGCCGGCCGGATGACCAGCGTACCCGAGCGTTCGACCGTTCCAGTGTAGAGCGCGGTCGAGCCGTCGGTGCCCGCGCAGCCGGGCTCGAAGCCCATTTCGACGAAGCTGCCTTCGGCGACCGTCAGGACGAGCTCACCCGGGATTGGGGCCGGCAGCGGAATGCCCGGAAGCTCCGTGGGGGGGATATCTGCGCGCACGACGATGGGCTCTCCCCCGATCGCAAACGGACTGAAGGTCGTGTCGCCGACGACCGCGACCGAGATGTTCTCGATACCCGGGATTGGGCCGTCGTAGGTGAAGCCCGAGTAGTCGACCTTGAGCTGCCCCGTCATTCCAAAGCCGCCCTCGATCGCGAGCGAGCCGCTATCCGGCGTTCCCGTCAGTTTGGCGCTCGAAGCATCGCCGCTCGCGACCGCTCCCGCGCTGAGCTTCAAGAGCCCCTGTGCGGTGACGGAAAACGAAGCTTGAACCGGCGAGTCTGCGGGCAGAAGCCCGGTCGAATAGTCGAAGCCGGGGAAAAGCTCCGACTCGCCCTGGAGGGTCAGCTGGCCGCTGCCGCTGCCGCCGTCTTCGGTCGAGCCGTCGTCGCCGCAAGCGCCGGTGAGTGGCGCCGCGAGCGTGCAAACGCCGGCGAGGAGAAGGGCATAAGAGCCGGAGCGGGGAAAGATGGAAGGTTGTTTCGCACTCGGTTCGACAAGGTCGCTCATGGGCGCTGAAGGTATTTTCGGCGCCGCTTACAAACCACTTACATTGCGGGGTAGCAGGGTCTCGCCACCCGCCGCTCAGGCTCGGCCGACGACCTCGAGCCGAATGTCTTCGGCGAGGCGATAGCCGCTGCCGTCTCCGTCGAGGACACCCCTCAGACCGAGGTCCCGCATGCGCGCAATCATGACGTGGAGCCGATTGCGGCCCGCCTCTGCTTTCACCCGCTCGCCGGGCCAGCCTGCTTCGATGAGATCGGCGTTCGTCAGCCGGGTGCCGGGCCGATCTTCGTGGGCTCTCGTCAATGCGAGCAACAAGCGGCGCATGACGCGCCGTTCGCGGCAGGCGACGCGTGAACCGCCCGGCGGCTCGAACCAGGCGCCGTCGGCCTCGATGCGCAAGACCCGATGAGCGCGCCCCTCGGCATTGCAGTCGACATAGGAATCACGGAGCGCGCGGAGGATACGTTCCAGGATCTTCGATTCGATGGTCGAGGAACGAAGAGGCAAATGCAGTGCGCGGGCGACGTCATCGAGGACGCCCCGTGGGTCCTCGAGCTGGCCGGCCGCTGCGTCGAAGACGCTTCCCGTAGCTTGGAGCAGACCACTATAGAGGTTGGGACCGAACTGAATCGTCGCCGGGACCAGCTCGTGGAGCTGCACGCGCGCCGCGACGATTTCCCCGAGCTCGAAGCGGGCGACGGCGCCGCAGGCGAGCGCGACCACCTCCATGACGCGATCGCCCGCCTCACACGCGTGCTCGCGCGCAATCGTGTAATGGTGGCGCGCCGCGCTGGAATCACCTTCGACCAGGGCCGCGTGCCCCAATGCGACCGACAAACGTGCGAGGAGCGCCGGCTCACGTTCGTCATCGCGGAGCTGCTGGGCATAGAGCTTCGCGGCCGCCGTATCCCCCGCGTCGAGATACGAAAATACGATATCGATTCGGAGACTCTGCAATAGCCGGACGTCTCGAACGGAGATGAATGCGGCGATGGCCTCCTCGAGGCAGCCTCTCGCGCGCACGGGCTCGCCCGAAAAGCGGAGCACATATCCGAGCATCGCGAGGGCGAGCGCCTCGAGACCACGATCGTCGCAGGAGCGGGCCAATGCGAGGGCGTCGGTCGCGAGCTCGCGGGCGTCGTCGAACCGCCCGCGCAGGAGCCGCGGCAGCGCGAGGAAGCGCTCGGAGAGCGATCGCAGTGGAACGTCGTCGAGCGACTCGGCGAGGTTCAGCGCAGCTTCCAAATCGGACTCGGTGGTATCGAGGCGGCCGGCGCGCCACGCGACGCGACCGCGAGCGATCCGGGCATGAATGAGCAGCCGGGAATCCGCGCCGCTGGCACGCTCCAATGCGCGGTCGAAGAGCTCGAGATTGGCGGAGGGCTCGTCGAGGAACCACCGGGGCGATTCGAGCGCTACGAGGATGTGTAGCGCGTTTTCGATCGAGGGCTGATCCGCCGCTTCGATCGACCGCCGAACGACCGCGATGAAGTTGTCGTGCTCCGCCTCGAAGGCCCGCGCCGCACCGTGGGGATCGGTGCACGCGAGCGCCGCGATCGACTGGGCCTCTCGAACGAAGAAGGCTGCATATCGGCGGGCTGCATCGTTCGCCCGCTCGCTGTCGGCGAGCTTGCGCTCGGCGAAGGCTCGAACACACGCGAGCATCGTGAGCTCGCCCTCTCCGTTTTCGAGGAGCGAAAAGGAGAGCAGCGATTTGTCACGCAATCGCGAGAGCACCTCGACGACCGGCGGCCCTTCGGCGTCGGCATCGCGAATGACCGCCTCGGCAGCCTCGAGCGAAATTCGTCCCGCAAACGTCGAGCAGCGAGCGAGCGCTTTGCGCTCGAACGAATCGAGGAGCTGCCACGACAGGTCGAGGGTCTGCGCGAGCCCCAGGATGTCGCGCGACCCCGCGAGCCGCCGCAGAAGCTCGCGCGGCGCCATCGTCGCCGAGCGCGCAGCCGCGAGCTCGATCGCGAGCGGCAGACCGTCGAGCCCGCGGAGCAGCGCGACGGTCGAGCCGGCATCCGGCCCGTCCAGGGTGTAGCGCGCGTCGCGCTCTCGCATGCGCGCGGTCCAGAGCTCGAGCGCGGCGCCGCCCGGCGGCTCGCCCTCGGCAGGCACCGGGAAGGGCTGAAGAGGCAATACCTGCTCGAGCGGAACATGCAGGCGCTCTCGGCTCGTCACGACGATTTGCAGCTCCGGAATGGTTTCGACCCATTCGGAGACGCGAGTGCGTACGTCGGGTAGCACGCGATCGGCACCGTCGAGCACCAACAGAACCGGCCCGAGCGACGCGAACGCGCGCCGAAAGCTTGCTCCCGATGCGTCTTCGCGGTGCCGGGACGCGCCCCCGAGCGCGCGAATCACCGTCTCGCGCAGGGCCTGCGCATCTCGAGCAGCCTCGACGGTGCAGAAAACACGTTTGCGAGAAGCCCCTTCGTGCAGCCGAAGAAAGGCGCGGATCAGCATCGATTTCCCGACGCCGGGAGAGCCGGTGATGGTCACGAGCGGCAAGTCGTCGCCGACGAGCCGCGCGAGCGTCTCCATTTCTCGATCGCGACCGAAACAACGGTTGTCCCGCCGTGTCATGCGCTCGGAACGTAGCCCGACGGTGGCGTCTTGCAGTCGTTGGCTGCTTTTCGACGGCGGTGCTCCTCGGACGTCGCCAGCCATGGGGGCGCGCTATACGCCGGAGCTCCGCCGGCTCTTCCCCGATTGAAGGTTGCGCTGACACTCTGTCGCGCGTGCTACGGATCTCGAGCGCGAAGTGTTATCGCGATCCGATGAGGTCATTTCGCGCGAACGGTGTGACGGCTGGGATGCGTCGCGCGCTCTTCGTCACGCTCGCTGCGATCGCTGGAGCTTGTTCGAGCGCTCCCCGCACGCCTGAGTCGGTACCCCCGGTCACGAAGAAACCGGACGTCGTCAGCGTGTGGTTCGAGCCCACCGGCGAGGGCCTCTCGGCGGACGAGCCGCGGGGCGTCGGAAGCCTCCCGAATGGCCGGCGCGGCTACTTTCAAGGCGGATATCGCTTCGCGCTCGGCTCGGATGGAACGGTCGAGTGGGCTGCCAATCGGTTTGCGACACGCATCATCGCGGCGGTCCCTATCGAGGGCGGTTGGGTATTCGTCGCACGGGATGGAGCGGTCGCGCGCGCAAACGACTTCTTGGGACCGCTCACACGTCTGGGCAACGTTCCCGAGGCCGTTTCGACTGCATTCATCGGGCGCGGTCGCGCCGGTGTCATTACGCGGTCGGGCGCGCTCTACACCACCAATGGCACGGCGCCGATTGCGCGTTCGAGCCTTCCGACGAACGTCCTCTCGCAGGCGGGGGCTTTCGTCGATGAAAAGCGTGGCGCGGTCATCGCCGAGGGCGGGGCCCTCTTTGCCACGAGCGACGCAGGCTCCACGTGGCACGCCGTGCCGACCGCCGGCGAGGCCGCGTGGCGCCTCGATCTCGCACAAGACCAGATCATCATAACGACCACGAGCTCGGCGCGAGTTTTGGCCTCGAACGACACCCTGGTAGAGCTTCCGCTCGGCCTCGAGGCGAAGACCGGAATCAGCTGGCTTCCGCCCGCAAGCCTTCACGGCAAATCCAATGGTGACTTTCTCGGGGAGAAGAAGAAGTCGGCCATCGAGCTCACGCAATGGGCGCGCTTTCCAAAGAGTGCATCCTTGTCGTCCAGCGGCGGGTACGTGACGAGCGACGGAATCGCTCTCACATGGACGTGGGACGGAATCGTCGGAGTCGACCTCGAGACGGGGCAGCGCATCACGCCGACCGCAAACGTTCCCAGGGACCGCGGTTGCGCCACCGAGGGCTGGGGCGCGACGACGGCGATCTACTGCGAAGACGGCGACAAGCCGGGCCGCGTCCTTCAATCGACGAACGGCACCGAATTCTTCCCGGTCCCGGGGCTCGCGCCGACAGGGCTCGTCGCATTCTCCGACGACAGCACGCACGCGGCCTGGCTCGGCCGATGCTCAGGTCCCGACGACTCGGACGACCGCAGCAGCCTTTGTGCCTTTCGGAAGGGCATGGTCGACCATGACATCACGATGGACTTCGAGGCCTACGACCTCGTCGGGATCCACGGCTCGAGCGCGCTCGTCAGCGGTGAGCTCGAGGGGGAAGAGCCTCATTTCGAAATCATCGATCTGGACAAGGGCACCGCTGCGACGCCGACGCTGCCCGATGCGTCGGACACGGTGCTCGAGTCGCTCGATTGGACCGACAACGGTCTACTTTCAGGCATCGCCAGCGTCGAGAAAGACGACAAGAGCTCACGCGTCCTCGTTATCGGTGCACCCTCGAAACCGCTCGAGACGCGTGCGCTGCCCGAGGGCGCGATCAGCGTGGGGTTCCTCGACGGCGAACGCGGCGTCGCGGCGGGACGGCGGCTTTCGGAGCTTTGGTACACCGAGGACGGTGGGAATCAGTGGAAAGCGGCGCCAACGCCCGTGTCCGGCTCCAGCGCAGGGGTGCCTCTACTGCATAGCAATCTATCGGTTCGATGCAGAGGTGACGGGTGCAAGATCGGCTATTCAGCGCTCGTAACCTGGAGTGCTGCAAGCTCGGATGAAGGGCTGGTGCTCGCGAACGAGCGTGAGACATTGCTGAGCGAGGACAACGTCGGGGACTTTTGCCTGAACCTGGGCGGAGACTGCCATGAGCGTCCGGCTCCGCTTCCAACGCGCGGCGTATGCGAGCTTCGACATGGTGCGACGGCCGCGGACGATCAGGCACGCTCGGCGGCGGTTGCAAAGGCCAGCGTCACGTCCAAGGAATCCGTCTACGCGATCGAGATCGGGAGCGGCAGCGCCCGCGCGCGCGTCGAGCTCTCCGACGATTCGTCCGCGCGCTCATCGTCGGAGAGCCGTATGCGGCTCACATGGCAGCCGCGTCCAGGCGCCTCGTGGTCGACCACGTCGGCTCCACAGAAGCTGAAACTGGCAATGGGTCCCGACGACACCTTCGCCCTGGTCGCAACAGACGAGCGGCAGGCTCTTGTCGTGCACTGCACCGAAGGCAACTTCGCCGCGCGCTGCTCGCTCTTGCGTGCGGAGTCGAAGAAGGGTCTCTCGATCGTCGCAATCCTCGACGACACGGCCGCGCCCCCCAACACGACCGCGTATACGACGGCCCTCCTCCTGCCCGACGGAGGCGCGATGCTCCTCGTTTCGCGTGTCCCTCAGGGGCTCGCCGACGACGTCGTGCTTCCGGTCATCGACGTGGTCGTCGCGCTTCGTCCCGATGGAACCGTGGCCGGCCGGCGCTCGTTCTCGTGGACGGCGTGGCCGCGTCGGCGCTCTGCGCTCGCGCTGCGCGGCGGCGTGGCGGGATACGTGGCGAGCAGCCCGGTCGACGTCCATGCACTGTCATTCTTCGCCCTCGGGAAATCCATGGACGCGGGCGCCGAGCCGTTTGGCGATCTGCCGTCGCTACGACTGCCCCTCTGCTCGAAAAAAGCGGACAACGCCGCAAAGGACAAGCTCGTAACGACTGCATTTGCCCGTTCGCTCGGAATCGAAGGTGACGCGGAGACAGGAGAAATGGGCGTCGCGTCGTTCGAGCTCGAAGGCGGCGCGCGCTGTCTGCGTACGTTCGATGCCCCAGCAGCCAGGTCGATCGCGCTCCCCGACGATATGAGAGCCGAGCTAGCGACGCGTCATCTCGAAGTGCGCGAGGGCGCGCTCGTGGGGACCGTGCGGACCAAGGACGGCGTTCACGACATCGGGTGCACGCCGGCGCCGTAGCGGCCGAAAACCTACGGAACGATCATCCCGCCCATCGGCGTGATCGGAACCGGCGGAAGGTCCGGCGCGCGTTGCCCTTCGTCCTCGAAGTAGAGGAGATAGGTCACGAGCAAACACGCCTGCAGTGAAAACGGCGTCACCGAGCAGCCCGTCCATTGGCTGCTCGGCTTTTGGCCACCGCCTTCCTCGAACTTCACCACGCGGCCGTCCGGCGAGAGCGCGAGCCACGCGTTGGCCTTGCCCGGCTGTGCCGCGTAGCTCGAACCGACGTTGCCGAGGAGCTCTTGCTCGTGGCCCACGAGCCGACCGTCGGGCTCGAGGATCGCAACGGGTTGTTGGTAACGCGTGTACACGCGGCCGACGCGGTCGACGATGAACTCCACGTCGCCGTCGACCAGCACCTCGGCATAATCACCGCGGGGGCGGATCTCGACGGGATCGCCGTCGTACTCCCATCGGGCGGGGACGAGATCGAGGCGGCCGCCGCCGCTGATCCAATGTGCGGGAGGCTTGGGCTTCGCGCAGCCCGCGAGCGAGACGAGCAGGCCGACGGTCGCGACGAGCGCGAGCGAGCTCGCCGCGGGCTTCATACCTTTTCGATCCCGGCTTTGCCGAGGAGGCCGCTCGGCTTCACGAGCAGCACGGCGACGAGCGCCATGAAGATGAACACGTCTTGGAGCGCCGAGTAGGGTGTGAGCTTGGTGAGCTCGCCGAGGATGCCGAGGAGGAGGCCGCCGAGGACGGCCCCCGGGATGTTGCCGATGCCGCCGATGACGGCCGCGACGAAGGCGCGCGTGCCGATGACGGTGCCCATCGTCGGGTACGCGGGCGACTGATCGAGGCAGAACAAGATCGAGCCGAGCGCCGCGAGCGACGACCCGGTCATGAAGGTCAGCGAGATGACGCGCCCGGTGCGCACACCCATGAGGCGCGCGGCGTCGACGTTCATGCTCAGGGCACGCATCGATTTACCGAACCACGTCCGCTGAACGAGGATCTGCAGGAGGATCATCGTCGTGAGGCTCGCGACGATGATCAGCGTCCGCGTGCTCGTGAGCGGCATGATGCGCGGATAGCTGCGGAACGTCGCCGTGAACATGAACTGCGCGACGTTGGTGAGGAGCACGCTCATCCCGAGCGCGGTAACGAGGGGCGCGATGCGGCTCACCTCTTTGCCGCGCCGGCGCAGGGGTGCGTAGGCGAACTTCTCCACCACGACGCCGAGCGTGGCCGCGAATGCCATGGCGCCGAGCGTCGCCGCGACGCCCGACACGAGCGGCGCCTGCTCGGCCCCGAAGAAGTGGATGAGGAAGAAGCCCGCGAACGCCGACATCATGAAGACTTCGCTGTGCGCGAAGTTGATGAGCTTCAGGATGCCGTAAACCATCGAGTAGCCCAGCGCGACGAGGGCGATCATCGAGCCTTGGGCAAAGCCCGTCCCGATCGCGCTGAGGACCTTCTCGATCATTTGCCTTTGGGTGCCGCGGTCGGTGCTGCGGTGGCGGGCGCTGCGCCGGCGGAGGCGCTCGCCGGTGCGGACGCGCTCGTCGCCGGTGCGGCGGACGCGCTCGTCGCGGCGGAAGCGTCGGGT
>JABFXY010000069.1 GCA_013361525.1 Polyangiaceae bacterium
ATCCGCTCTACAAGGCGAATCGGCCGCCTCGGGATGAAGCGGCGGTGGCGCAGCTGACGCGCGTGAAAGAGGCGCTGGCCGAGCGCGGCTTCAAGCTGATGGGCTGCTCGGGGTACGAGGCCGATGACGTCATCGCGACGCTGGTTGAGGGGTTGTTCGACCGGTTCGAGATCACGATCGCGGGGAGCGACAAGGACCTTCTCCAGCTCGTCAGGCCGACCGTGCGGTTTCTGTCGATCACGGTCGGCCTCACGCTCGACGAGGACGGAGTCCGCGCGAAGCACGGCGTGTCGCCGAGCCAGATACGCGACTACCTCGCGCTCATCGGCGACACCGCGGACAACGTGAAAGGCGTGCCGCGGTGCGGCCCGGTGCACGCTGCGCGGCTCCTCAATGCGTACGGCGACATCGATCGCCTGTTGGAGGCCGCCCGAGCGGAACCGAGCGACGTCGGTCCGCCGTCCATTCGCCGGTCGCTGCTCGAGAACGAGACACTGCTGCGTCTCGCAATGCGGCTCGTCGAGCTCGAGCGCGACGTACCCATCCACATCGAAAGTGTGCTCGGCGGCAACGCCGCCCACGACACCGAACCCACGACGAACATGGAGACACCAATGGCGATGCACGCGCCCACGGCCCTGACCGGGGCAACTTCCTCTCAACCCACGGAACCCACGCCTCGCCTCACCGGCAGGTTCGGGCGCGTTTCATCGAACCCGAAGAAGGGGCCGATGAAGAGCATCATCACGGGCAAGCCAACGGTCGGGAAGACCTACTTTCTATCGACCATCCCCGATTGCTTCTACATCCCGCTCGAGGACGGTTTGCGCGGTCGCTCGCCGAACCATCCCCTGCATTGCCATACGGACGCAAAAGACAACGCGATCATTCCGTCGACCTTGCCGGAGTTTTACCAGGCGCTGGACTCCTTCGCGCGCGACATCAATGCGCCCGTCAATGGCCGGCGCCCTCATAGAGACCTGTGCATCGATGGGCTCACCGGCCTCGAAAAGCTCGTGCACGCCGAGGCGTGCGGAGCCGAGAAGGCCGGGCACATGGAGGACAAGGAGTACAAAAAGGTCTGGAGCGCGGCCGAGCGCCTGTTCATGGACGCGCAGGAGCGAATCGACGCCGTTCGTCGCACCGGTGTCCGCATTTGGCTATCGGCGCACGCTGCTGAGGTCGTGAATGCCGCGGCGACGTCGGGGCAGATCTACCGGACGTGGGACATCCTGCTGAAGGGCTCGCACGAGGTTGGCGTACACGCAAGGAACCTCTGGCGAGGCTGGGCGGACAACGTTCTGTTCATAGACTGGGCCATCGAGATCCAGAAGGGCTCCAAGGGCTCGAGGAGCGTCGGCAAGCACCGGGGCCGTGTGATGCTGACGACCGACACGGGCACGCACGCGGCGAAGCACCGCGACAGGTTGCCGCCCGTGCTTCCGGCGACCTGGGAAGACCTCGCGAATGCGCTCGCCGCTGGGTCGGCCGCGCCCGCGACGAAGTTTCGGGCCGAGATCGAGAAGCTCGTCGCGAAGCTCGACGCCGAGCAAGCCGCGGCGGTCATGGCCGAGCTGGCGAAATCGACGGACGCGAACCGGCTCGCTGCACTGCATTCGCGCGTGCAGGGGCTCGTCGCAATTGCAGAAGACGCATTGAGCGACGACGGCGATGCGCCGTCGGAAGAAGACGCCACTGCCAACGCGGCGGAGTGAGGAGACCGACCATGGCCGAGGGACTCAACCGAGTACTTCTTCTTGGCAATCTCGGCGCGGATCCCGAACTGAAGATGACTCAGGCCGGGCAGTCCGTGCTGAACCTGCGGCTCGCCACCAGCGAGACGTATCTCGATCGAGACAAAGTCCGACGCGAGCGCACCGAATGGCACTCGGTCGCGATTTGGGGCAAGCGCGCTGAAGCGCTGGCGAAGATTCTCGACAAAGGCTCGCGGGTTTTCATCGAAGGCTCGCTGCGCACGTCGGCGTACGAGGACCGCGAAGGCACCAAGCGCTACAAGACCGAGGTCGTTGCAAGCAATGTGATCCTTGCTGGCGGGGACCGCGGCACGGGGCGCGGAGATTCCGGCGACGCGCGCGGCGGCGCGGGAGCAAGGGGGAATGGCGCGCCAGCTGAGCCTCTTCCTGACGACTTCGGATACGGCGGTTCGGACGACGATATCCCGTTCTGACGCGAGCGCGGGCGCGTAGCCCGCGCGCTGTCCCTCGCTCTTTGGGAGCCGGGGCCAGCGCGGGGACTACGCAAATGGCAAATCGATTCGATCCTGGTCGCATCGTCGCGACGCCGGGCGCGCTCGCTCTGGTGTGCCGAGATGCATTGCGAGCGTACGTCACGAGGCACGTGCAGGGCGACTGGGGCGCTCTAGCCCAAGAAGACCGCACAACTCAGGACACCGCGCTCGCAAGAGGCGTCGGGCCGAAGGACGAGGCGCGTTTCATGAGCGTCTGGCATTGGGGCCAGGCCGCTCTGTGGATCATGACGGACGGCAGTGTGCCGGACCGGATAACAACCATTCTCCTCGCCGAGGAACACTAGGGAGCTCGCAAAGTGACGCAGGAGTCGATTGAGGCGAAGCTCGTTGCTGCGCTGTCGCTCGTCGTGCGCGAGGCCGTTCGCAAAGAGCTTGAAACACTCCATCGGTCGGATCCGGACGAATGGATTCCACACACGCGCTGGCCAGTGAAAAGCCGTCGCGTTGCTTGCGAGCTCGCGCGCTCGGGGAGACTTGCTGCGCGCCGGAAGGGAAAATTGTGGCTCGCTCGGCGCAGAGACCTCGACGCTTGGGTGGCTTCAATGGACGCCGAGAGCGAATGTGCACCCATGAACGCCATTGATGAGCTCGCTACTGCAATGGCTCACGCATCGCGCGGGCGAGCAGCGAGGAATGAACATGAAGCGCGATAGGAGCCATCGAGGAGAGGGGAAACCCGAGAAGCGTAAGACGGGTTGGTTCATACGCGTGCGGATGCCGGATGGGGCGCGTCCTCTCGTGAAGCTCGGGCCGCCAACGATGAGCGCAGCGATGCTCGCGGAGCGCGTTGCCGCCTGGAGGGAGCGACGCGACGAGATGATCCGCATCCATCTCGCGCAGCGCGCGCAACCCGATGCTCCCGCCAAGCCGTCGACGGTCCCGACGTTTCGCGAGTTCGCCGAGAGGTGGACGAAGGGCGAGCTGGCGAACCAATACCGGGACCATATCAAGAAGAAATCGTCGGCGCCTGACGACGCCTGGCGGCTCGGCAAACACATCTATCCCGTGCTCGGGCCGATGCGACTCGACGAGATCGCGCTCGAGGACGCGGATCGAGTGATGGAGAAGATCCCGGAGGCCGCGTCGCCAACGACGCGGAGGCACGTCGCGCAGCTCATGGTTCGCGTGATGACGATGGCGGCATTTCCGTGCAGATACATCAAGGTCTCGCCGATACCGAAAGGGTACCTGCCGGGGCAGGGGCCCAAGAAGGCCCTCGCGCACCTTTATCCCGACGAGGACCTCCGGCTGCTGCAATGCTCGACCATTCCGATTTGCTATCGCATGCTGTACGGCTTCCTCCATCGCGAGGGGATGCGGTCGGGGGAAGCGGCGGCGCTCAACTGGGCGGACCTCGACCTCGCCCGCGGCGCGGTCAAGCTCGACGAGAACAAGACCGACGACCCGCGCATGTGGGCTCTGTCGCCGGACGTGCAGCGCGCGCTGAAAGCGTGGCGAGCCATTCGCGAGCGCGTTGAGCCCCGACTCGTTGCGCCGCGCGAACCGGTGTTCATCCAGCACAATGGCGCGCGCATCAATGTGGACCGTGGGGCCGAACGCTACCGTACCCATCTGCGCCAGGCTGGGGTGGAGCGGCTCGAGCTGTTCGAGAGCGGCGCAGCGCGACGACCGATCCGTCTGCACGACGCGCGCGCCACGTTCGTCACCGTGTCGCTGGCCAATGGGAAGACGGATACCTGGGTGAAGGACCGGACGGGCCACCGCTCGTCCGTGATGCTCGAGAACTATCGACGGACCGCGCGCGCGCTCGCCGAGCTCGATCTCGGTCCGTTCGCGGACATGGACGCGAGCATTCCGGAGCTCAAGGCCTGGGATGGAAAGGGCCACTGAAAGGGCCACTCGGCGATATCATCGACTTCGGCATGGAGTCCGGTGACTCCAAAATCAACAATGATTCCCGCCTGGTGCACGCGAAAGGAGTCGAACCTTCATGCCTTGCGGCGCCGGAACCTAAACCCGGTGCGTATGCCAATTCCGCCACGCGTGCGTCGACGCGGAAGCTAGCACATCGCGCTCGCTCCGCGGGATGGGTCAATCGTCCTTCGCGCCGGCGCAGATCCACGCTTCGAAAATCGCGATTTGCTCGTCGCTGAGCATCGGGTTCGGCGAGGGCGGCATGCGATGCGACGTGCCGCAGAGGTCGACGCCGCGGATCTTGTCGAACAGGTAGCTCTCGTCGGGGTCGCCCGGAACGATGCGCGTGCGATCGCCGCTGCAGCCGGACGTCGAGACGTTGGTGAGCTCGGCGTGGGCAGCGCCCTCGCGGAGATCGAGGCTCCCGTCGGGCTGGGTGCCGGCGTGGCAAGTGGACTTGGCGCACGTCGAGGTGAAGATCGGCTGCACGTCGGCCGCGAACGATACGACGGGGAGATCGGCGCCGCAGAGGCCCTCGATCGCACCTCCGGCACCGCCCGTCGCGTCCGCCCCGCCGGAGCCCCCGCCGCCATCCGTCGCGGGCGCGCCGCCGTCATTGGAACCGCCGGCTGCGCCTCCGCCGTCGCTCGGCGTGCCGCCTCCGCCACCACCCGACGTGGACGAATCACCGCACGCGGCGACGAAGAGGACGAGGCCAAAAGCGAAGCGAGCTGCCGAAGACATCATGGCGGGCTGATTCTTCGCTGGAGCTGCGTGTCCAGACAAGTCGAAGTTTTCGAAGGGGACCGTTCCGGTGCGCCGAACAATCCAGCGTCGCACCCCGCGGTCGGCAGGCCGGCAAAAACAAAACCGACGTCCAGCGCGACCCTGGTATCGTCTGCTCGCGCATGAGCGTATGCGACGCTTGCGGAGCCGACGTCGATCAAGGGGCGCGCTTCTGCGGCGAGTGCGGCGCCAGCATCATCGTCGCGCAAGCGGATCGCGCAGCCTCCGACGTGCGCGGTGGTGCAGCGAAGGCGCGATCGGTCGCGGGCAAGCCCGGCGCAAAGCAGCGAGACGCGACGAAGGACGGTAAGGGGCGGGCGCGATCGGACGGTGCCGCGGCGGACAACCGTGAGCTCCGCTCGACCATGAAAGGGATCGCGACGCCGCTTCCTCCGGCGCCGATGAGCATCAAGGTGCCGGCTCCGGCGCACGCGTCGACGTCGACCATTCCTCCCGTGCTCCAGGGCGCCGAGGTCTCCGTGCCCAAGGGCGACCAGGGCGCGCCTCGAACCGAGTTCCAACGGCTGCTCGACGAGGTGGAGAGCGGGTTCGACGCGATCCTCGTCACCGGGGAGACGACCCCGCCGCCGCCGGCGCGCTCGACGTCGCCCATGGACGACGACAGCAGCGTCACGTCGGAGAACCAATTCGACGAGCGCCAGGCAACCGAGCTCTTCGAGCAGCTCGTCGTCGCGAATGCGCAGCCGATCCGCGACTTCATGATCGAGGTTCGTCTGGGAGAGCCGCACAAGAGCTGGCTCGACCATTGCGAACCGAGTGTCCTCGCCATCCTGAGGTCGGCGGAAGGAATGGGGCTCGGGGAGCTGGTCGGGCGCGTCCGTCGATTTCTCTCCGCGATCGAAAAGGCTCGCTCCCTCGCCGAGCAATCCGACGTCATTCGCGGGGAGGGGCGCGAAGGTCTGATCGACGCTTACAGCGAGCTCATTGCCTTCTTTCCGGAAGCGTTCGCCGCCGAGGCGGAGTCGAACCGGCGCGAGGCCGCGATCGTGGGTGCGCTCTTGTCGAAGGTCCCCGGACTGTCCCCGCTCGCGAGCGCGCGCATCTATTCGACGGGTCTCGCGTCGCTCGGCCTCTTCTATGTCTCGAGGCCCGGCGAGCTCGCGGATCTCGGCGCCGTGTCGCTCGAGATCGCAGAGCGAATCGTCGAGCGCTTCCGCACCTATCGGAAGATGGCCTCCGAGCTGTCGCCTGCGCGCGGCCGGGAAGCCGAGCGCGCGCGACTTCGCCAAGCAGTAGATGAGATGGGGCGTTCGACGCGCGCGTATGATCAGGCTGCGCCGACCTCGTCGGAGCGAAGGGTGTACCGCCGCGAGCGGCTGCTCGCGATGGCCGACGTGAGCATCTTGCTCGCGCGCCTCGGCGAGGTCGAGCGGTTGCGACGAATCGAGACGATGGCGTTCTCGGCGCGGGTCGAAGCGCTGACGGCGTTCCTCGCCGAATGCGAACGACGCTCCGTCGAAGAACGAAAGGCGAGAAAGTAGACGACGATGGGTGACACCGATCACGGGTACAACGGGGCTCAGCCGTACCGGAGGGAGAGCGAACGATGGCCGATCTGACACGTGACGACGTCGTCCGGCTCGCCAAACAAGGTGGCAAGCTCTCGCAGCGCGATCTGCGTGGGCTCGACCTTTCGAATCTCACGCTCGAGACGATCGACTTTTCTCGCTCGGATCTCACCGGGTGCAACCTTCAGGGGAGCAAGCTGCGTGGCTCGGTGCTTCGCAATGCGAGCCTCCGAGAGGTGTTCCTCGCGGGCGCGGACCTCAGCGACACGAACCTCGACAAGGCCGAGCTCGACTCCGCGAACCTCGATCGTGCGAACCTCACCGGCGCAAACCTCACACGCGCGAACCTCGAGGGCGCGAGCCTCGCGGAAGCGATCCTCGATGGTGCGCGCCTCACCAATGCCGAGCTCGACTCCGCGAGCTTCGCGAAGGCAGACCTCAGCAATGCGAATCTGTCGCACGCAGATCTGAACGAGGCGTACCTCGGGGGCGCGAAGCTGATCCGCGCCGACCTTCGCGGCGCGAGCCTTCAAGGCGCGAATGCGGAGGAGGCGACGTTCATGGACGCGAACCTCGACGGCGCCGACCTCACCGGAGCGCTCGCCTCGGGCGCGGACTTTTCGAGAGCCTCGATGCTTCACGCGAACCTCACCGGCGCGCTTCTGAAGAACGCGAAGTTCAACGGCGCCGACTTGAGGCGAGCGGTCTTGGTCGAAGCGAACCTCGTCGGCGCGGATTTGACGCGCGTTCGCGTCCACGCCCTGGTGACGACCCGGGCCGTCCTCGCGGACGTTCGTCTGGAGTCGATCGACGCGAGCCAGGATGCCGATGGGTCTCGCGTGTTGAACGGCCCGGCGGCGGCGACGTTCCTCAGCGGCGTCGCGCCGGAGGCGGCGGCGCCGCCGACCAGACGCTATTTCGGCAAAGGCGACGTCTTACGCAATGCAGCGTTGGAGTTCACGGCGGGCAGCAACGTCGTCATCGAGAGCCATTTCGACAACTGCACCATTGCAATCGGGCAAGGGACGGAGCTCGTCATCGGCGAGCCCGGCCTCCTCACCAATTGCAGGATTTCCGGCCCCGGGATCATCGCGGTTCACGGACAAATCTTCGAGGGCGAAACCCCGGGGATCGCCGGCCCGCTTCGTATCTGGGTGTCGGCGCGTGGATCGATCGTGTCGACCATTCACCAGCACGATCAAAAGACCGCGATTGGAATCGAACCGGGTGCCCGCCTCCGCGTGCGCATCGTCAACCCCAACCCCGCCTGACGGAAAGACCCTGCCATGGATAGTCAAAAGCCGACCGAAGTGAACCGGCTCACGGTCGTGGAAGAGGGAACGGAGTTTCGCGGTGCGGTCGTTTCGAGCTGCGCGGTCATCGTCAAAGGAAAGGTCGCGGGCGAGCTCAGTAGTCCGGCGCTCACCGTCGCTCCCTCGGGTGCAGTCTCCGGCAAGATCAAAGTCGGGACGCTCGCCTCGCAGGGAGAGATCTCCGGCGAGTTCGATGCCGAGCACGCGCACTTGTCGGGCCGCGTGAGCGACGGGACGATGGTTCGCGCGCGGACCCTCGACGTGAAGCTCACGTCCGAGAACCTGATGACGGTGACCTTCGGCAACGATACGAAGCTCGAGATCGGCGAAGAACCGAAGCCCGGCGAACGGCGTTGATCGCTGTTTTGCCGGGGCTTCTGGCACCGTTCGACTGTGTCACGATTGCACCGCCGTTTCGGACCTCGCGTCTCTTCCGAGAGATCCGCCGATCCATGCTGGTGCGTTCAGCCGCAGCGCGATGATTTCTGCCTCAACGTCGCAGGCAAGACTCGGGCCGACGTTTCGTAGATCGTGTGGTAGCATCCCTCGTGCCCGCCCACTTCGGGGGCGAGTTGCAATGCAATCCGGACGATAACGATGAGCGGACGAAGAAGAACACCCGAAAAGGTCTGCCGCCGACCGGGATCGAACCCGGCCGACCAAGCCCGTGCATTCGGGATCCATTCATGCGGGGTCGTCCCCAGCCAAAAGAGGAGGAGCTTCCATGGGCATTGAAATGAAGCTCCAGTTCAAGCTGGCGCAGCAGCTGGTGATGACGCCCCAGCTGGTCCAGGCCATTCGGCTATTGCAGCTGTCGCGCATGGAGCTCGTCGACGAGGTCCGTAAGGAGCTCGACGGCAACCCGGTCCTCGCGGACGAGATCACCGATCCGCGCGCCCGGACGGAGGCGGATCGATCGCTTCCCGCGACCAACGCCGCCGAGCCTCCCCCGGAGGAGCGCATCGGCGTGACCGAGCGGGTCGAACGCGAGACGGACATGAACGCTCGCGAGATCGAGAAGCAGGTCAAGGAGGTCGATTGGGAGCAATTCCTCGAAAATCGACAGCTTCAGACGCCGCTCGGCTCAGGGCGTTCGGGTTTCGAAGAGCTGCCCCCCATCGAGCAGTCGCTCACCAAGCCGAGCACGCTCCGCGACCATCTGCTCTGGCAGCTTCAGATGAGCGACTTCGTCGAGAACGAGAAGCAGTTCGCGCTGCTCGTCATCGGCAACCTCGACGAGCGCGGCTACCTCGATCTCGAGGGGGGTGAAGACAGCGAGGGCAACAAGCGCCCCGACCTCACGATCTTGGATCTCGCGCACGAGGCGGACCTCAACGAAGAGGACGCCGAAGAGGTCCTCAAGATGATCCAGCGCTTCGACCCCATGGGTGTCGCGGCGCGCGATCTACGCGAGTGTCTGGTCGTTCAGGCCGAGGTGCTCGGTTACGACGAGACCGAGATGACGATCATTCGAGATCATCTCCACAACGTCGAGCGGCGCAATTTCCAAGCGATCGCCAAGGCGCTGAAGATCGAGCTCGAAGAGGTCTACGACGCCGTCCAGGAGATCCAAAAGCTCGAGAGCATTCCGGCCCGCAACTTCAGCGAGGTCGACGAAAAGACGATCGCCATCACGCCCGACGTCTACGTCTTCAAAGACGGGGAGAAGTGGGTCGTCTCCGATAACGACAAGGGTATGCAGCGGCTCTACATCAACGAGCAGCTCGCCCAGAAAATGCTGAAAGATCCGAAGGCGAAGGAGTTCATCAGCGAGAAGCTGAAGAGCGCGCAATGGCTCATTCGTGCGATCGAGCAGCGCCGCCGGACGATCCTCCGCGTCACCGATTGCATCGTCGAGAAGCAGCGCGAGTTCTTGGAGAAGGGCGTCGCTTATCTGAAGCCGATGATCCTTCGTGACGTCGCGGCGGCGGTCGGTATGCACGAGTCGACGATCTCGCGCGTCACCTCGAACAAATACGTTCACACGCCGCAGGGCCTCTTCGAGCTGAAGTACTTCTTCAACTCGTCGATCTCCCGCGTGGCGGACGAGGATATCGCCTCGGAGAGCGTCAAGCAGGCCATCAAGAAGATCATCGTCGCCGAGGACAAATCGAACCCGCTCTCCGATCAGGCCATCGTGAAGATCCTCGAGGACCAGGACGGCATCAAGATCGCGCGCCGCACGGTCGCGAAGTATCGCGAGATGCTCGGTATCCTGAGCTCGTCGAAGCGCAAGAAGATGTTCTGACCTTGAAGCGACGGTTGAACGTGATGCCGGCGTCGCCGGCGCCGCTGACGGCAGAGCGGCTCTTTCGAGAGCAGTTTCTGCCGTTTTATCCCCAAGACCCATCGCTCGACGTCATCCGTCGGACGGACGCGAACCCAGGCGGAAACCCGGCCATCGTCCAGGCGATCGAGGAGACGGCTCGCGTGTTCGCGGCCCTCGCGCCCGAGGCGCTCGCTCGTCCCGACTTGGCGCTCGACGGCTCGGACGCGTCCATCCACCACCTGTCGGCTGCGCTCACGCCCGAGACTCGTGATCGGTTGTTCGCGTCGCGGCCGGTCGAGGGGCAGCCGTCGCTCTTCGTCCAATTCGTTCTTCACGCCGCGCTCTACGTGGGCGCGTGCGCGGTCCGTAATCACGGCGGCCGATGGCTCGTGCGAAACCCGCTTTGGGAGACGCGTGTCGCATTGGAATCGAAGGCGGGCACGAGCGAGATCTGTCCCTTTTCGTTTCTACTGCGAGCGCTGTCCGACGAAGCGGCGGAGCGCCCGGCCGGTGCCACGCTCGCGGATCGGTATCGGGCGCACGTCGAGGTTCCCTTCGAAGACGCCGACCACTGGCCGATCATTGCGCCGCCGGATCGACGCATTCCCCGGCTTGCCCGCGTCCGCTACGACCTACTCTATCGGCACCTGCAGACGCATCTGCCGGAGCTCGACGACTTCGGCGCAGACTTCCCCTCCGCCGAGCGATTCACGGAGCTCGGGTTTCAATGGCTGGAGTTCCTCCTCGTCGGGGAGGGGCGTGCCCTCGTCATGCACGGCCCGGCCACGACGACGGGTCGCGGCAAACAAGGCGTTCACGTCTTCTGGCTGACGAAGGCGGGCTTCACGAAGGCGCTCTTCTTCGAGACCGATGCAGGCCGCGAGTCGCACCGGGTGACGCTCGGACGAGCGTCGAATGGCACGGAGACGGTGGTCGTCTCCCGATTCGACGGCGGCCGTTCGGTGGAGGACGAGATGTTGTGGTGGGGCCGCTAGTCCGCCCGAAGGGCGGCCAAGTGACAATGAACGGGCCGTCCAGACTTCGGCGTTCGGCTCGGCGTTCGGCCCGGCCTTCGCTTGCGCGCGTCAGCGCGGGCCGGGCCGAAAGACGAGCCGACACTCGGGAGAGCCCCTAGCCGGGCGGCATCCCCGACCACGAAGTCGGATCGCGGGGACCTGCCGCCGGTTTCACGTCGACGGGTAGACCCGTGAGGTGCGCCATCCCCGACAGCTTCTCCAGGCGGTTTGGGCCGTCCGCCGCGAGGAGGTTCACGTTCACGCCGCCCGTCTTCGACGCGACGGAGAGACCGGTCGCATGTTGGTGCCCCCAGCCATGCGGCAAAGCGACGGTGCCGGGCATGAGGTCTTTGAGGACCTTCACCGGTACGCGTACCGTCGCCGTATCGCTCGAGACGTCCGCAATGGCGCCGTCGGAGAGGCCGAGGCGTTTTGCGTCCTCGGGGTGGACATAGAGGTAGTTCGTCGAGCGATCACCCTCCACGAACTCGGGCAGGTTGTGCGTCCACGAGTTGTGCGTCGTAATGGCGCGCTTGGTGATCAGCTTCAGGCGCTTGCGCTCGCGAAGCTCCAGCTCGAAATCGCTCTCGAGCTTGCCGGTTTGCGCAACGATGCGCTCGGGCGCGAGGTGCACTTTGCGATCGGCGGTCACGATCCGCTCGCCGAGGAACGATTGCGGACGATGCTCTTGTCGCAGCTTGCCGTGGGGGTGATCGATCAAGCTCGAGAACGAGCCTTGACGCGTGGCGCGCAGGAGCAAGTCGAGAAGAAGCTCTTGTGGCAATCGATGCCTCGGGGCCTTCGACGCTCGGGTATGCCCGAAGCGGAGGGCCTCGAGCCCGTGCTGTGCGATGCGTGATCCGAAGATCGAGACCCCGGACGCACGGCAGAGATCGAGGTAGATGCTCGCCTCGTCGCGCTGCTCACCGTCCGGCTCGATGAGCGCCTTGGTCGCCTGCAAATAGGGCTTCGATTGAAGGCCGAGCAAAAGCGGGAAAATGAACGGCAGATCCGCGCGCTCGAACGGCGCGGTGGCCGGGAGAATCCAATGCGCGAGGGAGCCCGTCTCGTTCTTGTAGATGTCGAGCGTGACGAGCAGATCGAGCTTCGTGAATGCCTCGCGCAGGCGACCTGCATTGGGCATCGTAATGAGCGGGTTGCCGCCGGTGACGAAGAGGGCCCGCACCTGTCGTTCACCGCCGGTGAGGATCTCGTCGGCCAGCAATCCGCCTGGAAGGGCGTCGTTCACCGCCCGGTATTGGCCGATTCGTGAGGTGTGATTCGATAGCAGAGTGCCCGTCTTCTTGCCGAAGGCGGCAAAGTCCACGAGCCCTTCGCCGACGAGCGTCCCGCCTTTGCGATCGAGGTTGCCGGACGCCGCATTGATGACCTCCTGCAGCCAATAACAGAGGGAACCATTCTTCCCCATGTTGACGCCGGTCGACGAATACAACGCAGCGGAACCCGCAAATGCGTAATCGCGAACCAGTGCGCGCAGCCGGTCCGCCGGGATCCTCGTGACCTCCGCCGTGCGCTCGGGCGTCCAGGCGCGGGCGATCTCCGCCACGCGATCGAAGCCTGTCGTGAAGCGCCCGAGCCGGTCGCGATCGAGCCGCCGCTCACCGCGTCGATCGAGCTCGCAGAGCTCGTGCAGAAACGACAGGAAGAAGAAGACGTCGGTATCGGGTCGAATGAAGAGGTGCTCCCCCGTCGCTTTGGCGGTCTCGGTGCGGCGCGGGTCGACGACCCAAACCTTGCCGCCGCGCGCGGTGATCTCCCGAAGGTGCTGCGTCGGATTGGGAACTTGCAAAAAGCTCCATTTCGAGACGACCGGGTTCGCGCCGACGACGACCAGGCATTCGGTGTTGCGGACATCGGGGAACGTGAGCGTGAACGGGAATCCGTACATCTCGCGCGAGACCGCGAACTTGTTCGCGCAGTCCTGCGTTGCGCTCGAATACATGCTCCGCGAGCCGAGGCCGGTCATGAAGCCCTGCGCGAAGACGGGATGCAGGACCGAGAAGCCGGCTGCCGTTCCGACGTACATCGCGATCGCGTCGCCCCCGTGGGTTTGTCGAATCGAGCGCACGCGCGCGCCGATGTCCTCGAACGCCTCCGCCCAGGTCGCGCGCACCCATCGATCGCCGATGCGCTTCTCCGGATGACGAAGGCGATCCGCCGAGGCGTACATCTTGTGCTGCCGAAGGCCCTTCAAGCACCCGAACCCGCGGGTCGCGACATGCTCCGGGTCCGGGCGGACGTCGGTGATGCGGTTTTCCTCGACGTCGACCTCGAGCCCGCAGAGCGCTTCGCAGATCCGACAGAAGCTGTGATGCGTCGGCATGCCCCTAGTCTGTCAGACCTCGCGGCCTTCTCCTACTTCCGAAACCAGGGCACGAAAGCAGACACGTGCTTCTGGTGCTCCGCGTAGTCGGCCCTGCGCTCGAGCGATCGCTTCTCCGCCGCGGGGATCGAATAGAAGACGAAGAGCGCGACGATGACGACGACGCCTATCGCCGTCCAAGCAGCCGCTTCGGGCGCGGCGGCGTACCCCATGACCCACAGACCGAGCCAAAAGGTGCACTCGCCGAAATAGTTCGGGTGTCGCGAGTAGTGCCAGAGGCCGACGTCGCAGATGCCGCCCTTGTTGGCAGGGTCTTCGCGGAACGCGCGCAGTTGCTCGTCTCCCGTTCCTTCGATGAGCGTCCCCGCGAGCGCGATTCCTGCTCCCAGGAGATCGAGCCAACCGACGGGGCGCTCGCTGATCGTGATGACGAACAGCGGCAGACAGCCGAGGAAGGTGCAAACCGTCGGGAAGAAATGAATGCCCAAAAACGATAGCGGCCAATAGAAGGCGCCCCATTTGGGCTTGAATTGCAGGTATCGCCAATCTTCTTGGTGAAACCCTTTCCAGCCTCGTATCCAATTGAAGGTGAGGCGGGCACCCCATACGAACACGACGAGTAGGGCGAGCCATTTGCGAACCGAGATGCCGGCTTCGCCATTGAGCCCGAATACGAGGTAGGCGGCGATCACCATCGGCGCGACCGACCAATACGGGTCGTAGACACTCGAGTTCTCGAATGCGCGGCTGAATGCGAAGACGACCGCGGTCGCGACGGTGTCGGCGATTGCGACACGCGTGATGGGGTGGAGCGATGGAATGAAATGGAGCATCACGCCTGCCGCGAACGTCGCGAGGACGTACGCGGACAGGACGATGAGCTGCGCGCGGATTCGGGAGCTTCGTTCAGGCATCTTCGGTGACGCGGAGGAGTACCTTGCCGAAGGTGGCGTTGCTCGCCACGAGCCGGTGGGCATCCCCCGCTTGTGCGAGGGGGAAGGTCGCTTCGACGACGGGTCGAATCATGCCGCGCGAAAGCCACGGCGCGAGGGTTCGACGAAGCAGATCCGCTGCCTGAATCTTCTCCTCCAGCGGACGTGATCGAAGGACCGTTCCGATGATGGTCAGGCGCTTCACGAGGATCGCTCCGAGGTCGACGTTCGCCTGCGCTCCAGCGGTCAAACCCACGAGGACGAGCCGACCTTTGTTGCACATCACCGAGAGCGTCGCCGGCACGTAGCCTCCCCCGACCAGATCGAGGACGACGTCGTAGGTGGCGGCGCGCTCCGCCCCGCGCAGCGCGTCGGCAAGGCCTTCGACGCGCTCGACGAAGATGCCTTCGTCGAGGCCGAGCTCCTTCGCGCGCACGAGCTTGTCGCGGGTGCGACTGGTTCCCGTGACGTGGCAGCCGAGCGCCTTCGCGATCTGGAGCCCGGCGGTGCCGACGCCGCTGCCGATCGCATGGATGAGGACGCGCTCGCCCGGCCGAAGGCCGCCGCGTAGAACGAGCGCGTCGTACGCCGTGATGTACGCCTCCGGAATCGCCGCCGCCGCCCGCAGATCCATGCCGGACGGTACTTTGGCTGCTTCGCGTTCGTGGACGACGAGCTGCTCGGCGTATGCGCCGCCGCTCACGATGCCGAACACCTCGTCGCCGACCCGGAGCGACGTGACGCCCGCACCGATCAGGTCGACCTTCCCCGCGTATTCGAGGCCGGGGACGTCCGGCGGTGCGCCGGGCGGCGCGGGGTAGAGGCCCTTGCGCTGGAGTAAATCGGCGCGGTTCACCCCTGCGAAAGCGACGCGGACGCGGACGTGCCCCGCCTGCGGCTCGGGATCGCGACGTTCGACGAGCTTGAGGACGCTCTCGTCACCCGGCTTTTCTATCGCAATGGCGCGCATGGTCCTGGGGATCGATCGTGCGCCGCGGAAATCTTCCCCGTCAACCCCGCGGGCCCGTGCTGGGCCGAGGTGCTCGGCACGGGCGACAAAAGGATCTAACGTCGCCTCGTGCTTTCGGCCGACGTCCGCTTCGAAGGATTCACGCAGAACGACTGGGGCCGCGTGCTTTCGCTGTTTCGTCCCCGCGCCACCGCCGGAAACTCGGCAGGTCGATCGCCGGTCGAGCGAGATCCCGAGAGGCCCCGCGGAGGGGTCATCGCCGTTCACGCGGACGGGCGGCTTCGAAAGTTGCTGCACACGCAGGCAGGCCGGCTTCGACTCGACGACGTCGCGCCCGAATGGCCGCTCTCGCCGCGCGATCTCGCCCAGCGTCACCACGCGAGCTGGGCCGCGACGGTCGAGTCGGGCGCCCTCGAGAACGTGATGGAACGCTTCGGCGCGAAGATTCGCCGGGGCGACGATCTCACCGCGCAGCTTCTGCTCTTCATTGCATTGCTGCGTGAAGAAATGGCGGCGCGGCGCATTCAGTTTCATCCTCCGCGCCTCGCCGGGATCCCGATGCCGACGGCGACGGTCGTCGAGCGGACCTTGGACGCGATTTGCCCGCGCGGCCACTCGATCGTCCTCGGCCTGTTCGACGCCGGCGAGCTATGGACGAGCGCAGCGCTGCGGCGTGGGTTGAGCGGCGGTTTCGATTGGGTCGTGGGCCCGGACGAAATTCGTCGCGACATGGGCCTGCTCGCGGGCGATTGGCGCCGCGACTATCGGCACCTCGCCCGCGCCGTCGAGCGAAAGGTCGGCAAGGTCGCGCTCGGCGTGTACGGCGAGACGTCGACGTTCCGAACCCTCGAGGTGGACCCGACACCGGGCGCGTGGGCCAGGGCGGTCGCCATTCGCGACATCATCCTGTCTCCCGTCCCTGCGGCGCTCGCGATCCCGCTCGGGATCGACGCAGGCCGGGCTGCCGTGTCGACGCTCGCGACGATGGCCGAGCGTGCCGAGGGGCTCGCGGTGATAAGCCCGTTCATCGGCGTGGTTCGCGGCGCGCTCCACCAAGTTGCGACCGTCGCGGGGGCGCTCGCCCGCGACAAGGACGGCAGCCTCGAGTTCGATCCGCTCGAGATCTTGCGCCGCCTGCTCGCGCGCGAGCGCTGAGCTCAACGCCGAAGGAGCGCGGCCGGCTCGAAGCGCGTGCCGTGCTTCTTCTGGTGAACGAAGAGCCGCTCGAGGAGCTCCGCGCCGAGATGTTCGGCGTAATGGAATGGTCCGCCGCGAAACGCCGGGAATGCGCCGGCCGCCACGGCGGCGACGTCTCCGTCGCGCGGTGACGCGACGATCCCTTCTTCGAGGCAATGGTGGGCCTCATTGACGATCGCGAGCGCGAGACGCATTTGAATCTGCTCGGGCGCGATTCGGCCACGACGGAGGACGTTGGAGCGACTCGGCGCGGGAAACGGCGGACAAGCGCCGGTCGAAATGGCGACCATCGTGCGCGAAGGCGAAAGTCGCTCTCCGATGCGCTCCGCCATCTCGATGATTCGTCGTGAGGTCGCCCGCGGGCCCATTTCGACGAACACCGAGAGCGGCTCGCGTGAAAATCCCCAGTCGTGCGCGGCGTCGGCGATCTCCCCTACGGAAGCACCGTCGTCCAGCAGGTGGAGCGTTTCGGCGACGTAGACGGCCGACATTCGCCACGAGAACCGCCCGACACCGTCTCCCTCGATGAGCGCGACGGCATGCGTCGGGACCAGAAACGAAGCCTGAGCGACGGCTCCGAGGTCGGCCGCGAGGGGGACGAGCTCGACCAGGCGGCCGCACGTCGCAATCCCGACGATGCGACGCTCGTCGGCGTGCGCCGCAATCTCCGCCAGCACGTGATCGTCGGAAGCGACCGCGATCGTCGCATGGGGTCGAGCCGCTTGCTCGACACGCGCGAGCGCTTCACGTTTTTCGTCGAGTGTCCCTCTGGACGCCTCGACGACGACGTCGGCGCAGCGGAGGGTGTCGGCATTCACCTCGGTCACCGCGCGGACGTCGATGCCCGCGGCGCTCGCGGCTTTCGCCAAGCGAATGGCGTGCGACGTCGTCCCGACCACGGCGATCGTCTCGGGGCGGCGAGCCGAAGCGCGCAGCTCGTCGAGCCGCTGCGCTTGTGCTTCTTCCGCCTGCTCGAGCGAGAGCAGCGTGCGCGTCGCGCTCGAGGTGACGAGCTCGCCGAATGCGCGGCGCTCTACCTCCAGCGCGCTCGCGAGATCGCCGCGGGCGGCGCGCTCCGCGATCGCGACGGTGTGCACGCCAGCTGGATGATTCGACGCTCCGAGCTTTCGCACGTGGGCGTGAGCGTTCGTTCGGACGAGTCGCGAAACGACGCGCGCGACGGTGCCCGAGCGTTTCTTCTCGATGACGGTCGTCGTGCGATTGATGCCGAGCGCGAGCGTCGCCGCTCGGTCGAGGAGCTCGTCGGGCTTGGCGACGACGTCGACGAGCCCGCTCGCGTGTGCGCCCGATGCGTCGAGCTCACGTCCGTCGACCGCCATCTCGAGGGCGAGCGCGAGCCCACAAAGCTCCGTCAGCCGCTCCAGACCTTGCATCCACGGAGCGAGCCCTAGACGCACTTCGGGGAGCGCGAACCGCGTCGCGGCTTCATCGGCTGCGACGCGCGCTCGACACGCGAGCGCGAGCTCGAAGCCGGCCCCCGACGCGCGCCCTCGCACCGCGGCGACGAAAGGTTTTTCGCTCGTCCGAATCCGTTCAACGAGGCGGTGGGCGCGGACGAAGAGCTCGTCGGCTTCTCCACGCGTCTCGAGCGAGAGCAATGCGCGGGCGTCGAAACCTTCGCAGAAGCTCGTCTCGGA
The DNA here is from genome assembly GCA_013361525.1 of Polyangiaceae bacterium. Lineage (GTDB taxonomy): Bacteria > Myxococcota_A > Polyangia > Polyangiales > Polyangiaceae > Xiheicaenibacterium. Next base: position 18,159 of record JABFXY010000069.1, read on the forward strand.
AGCCGGAGCGAGCACGACACCGCGCACACCGTCGTCACGGTCGCAGGTGTCCAGGTCGCGCTCCAGCTCGTCGATGATCGCGGCATCGAGCAGACCGCGCGTTCCAGCCCGTTCGAGCTCGATGAAGGCAACCGGCCGCTCTACGCGGATCATGCCGCGTAGCTATCGGAACGCATGGTCTCGGGTCAACGTTCGCGGTAGGGTGCGTGGGCCGCTTTTCTTATCCGTGTTCCGCCTTCCTCCTTGGATTCTTTATGGCTGAAACCGCTCCTTCTCGATCGCCGAACCGGTCTTCGGGCCAACAACCAGCCCCCGGCGCTACGCGTCCCTCGGGCGACCCGAACCTCTGGATCTACTTCGCCGCTGGCGGCGTCGCCGGCGGTGCCGCCGGCTACTTCATCCACAAGCGCGGCACGGAGAAGGAAGAGGCCGCCAAAGATCTGAAGAAGCAGATCCCGCGCGCGAAGGACAAGACCGCGCGCGAGGACGCGCAGATGCAGTACGAGCGCCTCAACACGGAGGCGGGTCGACAACAGTCGGTCGGCATGGGGCTCGAGCTCGTCGGCATCGGGTTTCTGCTCGCCGGCGTCCTCGTCGCGCTGCGTGTCCGACCGCGCTTCGCCATGGGCATGGTCGCGCCCTTTTTGGCGGTCGCCGCTCTGTACGGCGTTTACAACGCAGGCATCGAGTCGATGGTCGTCTCGTCGCTCCTCGGCGTCGCGCTGGTTTATTACATGACCGGCGAGCCCGACCCTCGGAAGAAGCGCGCATTCGACGCGTTCCGGAAGTTTCCGGTTCGACGTGAAGCGGTGCCGGAGCTCGCGCCCGAGCAGCGCTGGGCCGACGTCATGCACGTCGTCACACAGGTCGAGCAACAGAAGCTCTTGAAGCGCCTCGAGCAGCTGCCGGTCGCGCACGCGCGCATCCTGCCTGCGATCGGCGAGGGAACGGCGCTCGGCTACCTCCAGCTGAAGCGCGACATCGCGTCGGTCGCGTTCGTCGACGACGACGATTTCAACGCAACCCAATACGTCTCCGTCCTCATGACGCTCGAGCGCTCGGCGCCGTCGTTCGTCGCGCGACCGCTGCCGATCGTCGACGGCGCGCCCGTTCCGAACGTCGGTCTACGTTTCCAAGACGACGCGGCGTTTTCGGCGAAGTACTGGGTCAGCGTTCCTCCCGGGCAGGATCCCCGCGCCGTTCGCGCGTTCTTGTCGGGCGTCGTCCGTGACGAGCTCCTGAGCCTTCCGAACGTGTGGCTCCACGTCCAAGGGACGGTCATGGCGCTCACGGTCTACGGACCGTTCGACGCCGAGCTGGTCGACCACCTCGTCGACGTCGGCGACGTCCTCTTCGCCGAATATGGAGCGGACAACGGCCCGAGCCTCCTCGATCCCGACGACGCGGAGATCGTGGGCGGTGAGACGCTCGTGAAGAAGCCCAAGAAAAAGCGTAAGAAGCCCGCGCCCGAAGGCCCGAGCGCGTCGTCTGCGCCATGACGATCCCTTCGCTCATCGGCGTCATCCACCTTCGACCGCTGCCTGGCAGCCCCGGCTTTTCGGGGGACATGGCGGCGGTCGCCGCCGCGTGTGCGCGTGACGCGCATGCGCTCGCCGATGCCGGATTCGATGGCATCGTCGTCGAAAACTACGGCGATGCTCCGTTCGAGCCGGGCTCGGTGAGCCCGGTGACCATTGCGGCCATGACTCGCTGCGCCCTCGCTGCGCGGGTCGCTGCACCGACCGTGACGCTCGGGATCAACGTGCTCCGCAACGACGCGGAGGCAGCGATCGCGATCGCTGTCGCCTCCGGAGCCTCACTCGTTCGCGTCAACGTCCACGTCGGCGCGCGCATGACGGATCAAGGCCTGATTCAAGGGCAGGCGCACCGCACGTTGCGAATGCGGCGGGCGCTCGAGGCGCAGCACGTGCGGCTCCTCTGCGACGTCGACGTGAAACACTCGGCGCCGGTCGCGCCGCGCCCGCTCACGGAGGAGACGAGCGATCTCGTCGGCCGCGGCGGCGCCGACGCGGTCCTGGTGACCGGCAGCGGCACGGGTCGGTCGGTGAACCTCCGCGAGCTCGACGAGGTCATTCGCGCCGCGTCGGTTCCGGTGCTCGTGGCGAGCGGCGTGACCGAAGGCGCGCTCGCCGCGATCAAGCGAGCGCACGGCGTCATCGTCGGCTCCGCGCTTCGTGCGGACGGCAAAGCGGGTGGCCCTGTCGACCCCACGCAGGCGAAGAAATTCGCCGAGGCCTTCCACGCGATGAAGCGCGCCGCCGCCGAGGGGCGCCTGGACAGCATTCCGCCAGCATGAAAATCGAGGGATTCTCCCTCGATTTTGGGCCTTGAAGAACCGACAGCCGTCGCGTGACAGACGGGGGGGCGGCGATCCACAATCCGCCGCGATGCTCCGCCCCGTCTTTGCTCTGTTCGGTCTCGTCGCGCTCGCTTGTTTTGGATGTGATGCCGCGCCCTCCGTGGGCGGCGAAGCCATCGCAGCCGAAACGACCACGGCCACGTCGACCGCGACCGGCGCGGGTGCTTCGACGGACGGCGGATCGCTCGCCAAGAAGACCTTCGGCGCCGCCATTACCGAGGCGACCGATACGAACCTCGCCGACATCGCGGCGGCGCCCGCTTCGTTCACCGACAAGACGGTGCGCACGACCGGCAAGGTCGTCGCCGTTTGCAAGAAGGCCGGCTGCTGGATGGAGATCGGCGACGATTCATCTCGGGCGCACGTGAAGATGAGCGGCCACAGCTTCACCGTTCCCCGCACGTCGAGCGGCCATACCGCCGTCGTGCAAGGCACGGTCAAAGGCGGCGCTCCCGAGAACGAGTGCGGCTCGAAAGATTCCTGCGGCGGCGAGGAGAACGGCGCCATCGCAAAGGTCGAGATCGTCGCGACCGGCGTCGAGTTCATCGACTGAGGGGTGTCCCAGGTTTCGGCTCGTCCTTCGGCCCGGCCCGCGCTGACGCGCGCAAGTGAAGGCCGGACCGAACGCCGAGCCGAATGCCGGAGTCTGGACGGCACCTTCATGTCGCTTGTCCGCCCTTCGGGCGGACTAGCCAAGTTTCGCCGTTGGCCGCGATCGCCTGAGTGCTATACGGGCCGAATGAAGCGTGAGAAGCGGCTCACCAAGCGCGAGCGCAAGGCGCTGTCCCCCCAGCCGGCGCAGCCGCAGGGCCATCACCACCACGGTCACATCCACTGCACCGCGTGCGGCAAACATCTCGACGAGGAGATGTTCGACGGCAACCCCGCCGAAGCCGTCTTCCTGCAGTGCGACCACAAGAGCGAATTCCCGTCGTGTGCCGCCTGCGCCGATCGCACGCGCGAGATCCTCGCGGAGCACGATCGCACCGGCCAGCCGGTGAAGCACGCCGCCGCCTGGCACTGAGCCGGCCGGTCGAGACTTCCCCGTCGTGAGCGCCGCCCGCAAGGTGAACAAGCCGGGCTCGATGGGCTCGGGCCGCCTCGTGCTCGGCGCGGTCGCGCTCATCTCCATCATCGCCGCGCTGATCGTCGTGTTCGGGGTGAAGTTGAACCCGGACGTGGTCGCGCTCTTGCCGTCGCGCGGTGATGCGGCCGTCCTCGGTCGATATTTGCGCGGCTTCGGCGGCGGTGGTCTCGCGGTCGTCTTGATCGAGAGCGACGAGGAGTCGGACGCGGCGCGCGAAGCGGCGGATCGGATCGCGGCGGAGCTCGCTGCCGATCCGACGATTTCGTTCGCGGCCGCGCGCCTCGAGCCGGGCTCCCGCGTCGAGCCGCTTCTTTCGTGGCGCGTCGCCGACGCCGAGGGCCGTAAGCGGCTCGCGGAGGCGCTCGAGCCCGAAGCGATGCGCGAGCGACTTCGCGAGACGAGGAAGCTGCTCCTCGCGCCCGGCAGCTCCTCCTCTTCGGATGCGATCGCGAAGGATCCGCTGCGTCTCACGGCGATCGCCTACTCCGACCGCGCGATCGGCGCGGGCGTCACGGCGCGGCCGGATGGCTACTTCGCGACACCCAACGGCAAGGCGCACCTCATCGTCATCAAGCCGAAGGGGCAGGCGCTTCGAGGCGCGGACGCCAAGGCATTCGTCGAATCCGTGGAGAAGTTGCTCGATGCGCAGCGCAAAGAGCATCCATCGCTGCGAATCCGTCTGACGGGTCCACACGCCATTGCCGCAAGCATGGAGAGGATGTTGCGGCGCGATCTCGAATGGTCGGGCATCGCGTCGGTCGTCCTCGCGAGCCTCGCATTCGCGCTCGTTTTCCGCCGGCTGCGCGCGCTCGTCGCGATTCTCCCGCCGCTCGCGCTCGGCACGTTGTGGACCGGCGCCGTCGCCGCTTCGTGGCCGGGCGGCATCAGCGCCATTGCCGTTGCGTTCACGTCGATCGTCGTCGGCGTCGGCTTCGACACGGGCGTGCATGTTTATGCCGCCGTCCTCGACGCGCGCAGGGAAGGCATCCCCGCCGCCGAAGCTGCGCGTATCGCGCGACGTCGCACGGCGCGACCGGTCCTCGTCGCTGCGACCATTGCAGCGGTCGCATTCGCGAGCCTTGCGCTTTCGAGCGTGGAGGCGCTCGCGCAGCTCGGCTTGTTGTGTGCGACCGGCGAGCTGATGACCGCGATTGCGATCGTCGCGACCACCCCCGAGATCGCGGCGCTCCTCGAGCGCGGCACGCCTCCGCCGGTGACGAAGCCCGCCTACACGCGCTTCTTCTCGGCCCTCACGGCGACGCGCCGTCGCGCGGCGATCGCGGTCGGCGTGTGTGTCCTCGCCGGCCTCTCGGCGATCGTCTCCGGCGTCCACATCTCCGACAGCATCGTCGCGGTTCGCCCGAAGAAGCTCGCCGAGCTCGAGGTCGAAGATCGCATCTTCGAGCTCTTCGGCGGCAAAGCGCAGCCCTGGATCGTCCTGGTCACGGATCCCGATCGCGATACGGCCATGGCGCGCGCCGATGCGATCGCGGAAGCCCTCGCTTCCGATCGCGACAACGTCGCTCGCGTCGACGCGCTCACCTCGCTGTTGCCCGCCGAGGCGACGCAGCGCAAACGTCTCGCGGAGCGCGACGCCCTCGACCTCGGTGCGAAAGCCACGGCGCTCGAGAAGGCGCTCGGTGATGTTCGCTTCAGCGTCGCTCCGTTCGAGCCGTACCTCGAGTCGATGCGCAAAGCGCCGAGCGACGTTTTCTCGGTCGACGAAGCGCTGAAAGGCGATCTCGCGGTCGTCGCGTCTCGATACCTCGCCGAAGAAGGCGGCGACCACCTCGTCGCGCTGCACGTTCAGCTCACCGACGCCGACGGCGCGCGCGCCGAGCTCGAGCAAAGGGTCCACGGCCTCGACCCGCACGCGAGCATTACCGGTTATGCGCGCCTCGAATCGGATCTACACGATGCCCTCGCGCACGACATGCCGCGCATCGGCGCCGTTGCAGGCGTTCTCGTCGCGGTGCTGCTGGCTGTGTCGCTCCGCCGCCTTCGCGACATCGTCCTCGCCCTCGGCGTGTTGGTCGTCGGGTTGGGATCGCTCTTCGGTGTGGTCGGCGCGCTCGGCGTGCCGCTTCACCTCTATTCGGCGCTCGTCATTCCGGTGCTCCTGGGCATTTCGGTCGACGAGGCGATGTTCCTCCTTCACCACGGGCGCGAGGAAGAATCGAGTGGGAGCGCCGACGGCGAAGACGACCCGATCGTGCGCACCATCGTTCGAGAAGCGCCGCCGGTCATCACCACCGCGCTCACGACCAGCGCCGGTCTTCTGGCGCTCGTCTTTGCGAACTACGAGGGACTGCGCGACCTCGGCATCATGGGCGCCGTCGGCAACGCGGCGAACCTCGTCGTGGCGCTTCTATTGGTTCCGGCGGGGATGAGGCTTTCGCAGCGGCGGCGACTGGGCCCGTCAGCTGCCGGTCCCGTGGAGCAGAACGCGGATCGCGAGCACCAACATCGGCGTGCTGAGAACGACGACGGAAACGAGCGCGAGGACGGAGAACGATCGCGGGATTAGCGATCGAATGCGTGCGCCCGCCGGTATCCGCTCCCGGAAGAACGCGAAGGCGCCCACGAGAAAGCCGATCGTGACCATTGCAAGCGAGGTCTTCGGTGGAGCCACGCGGACCGCGAGCGGACCAATGCCACCAATGGTCGCGTGTCTCTTTATGACCAGAGGGAAATACGAGTCCTGGATGACGAGGCCGTCGATGTCTGGCGCACGGTGAATCCGAACGGAGCTTGCCCCAGCGGTGCCTTTGACGCGTTTTTCGTGTCCACCCTCCGGTGTGCGCACCAATAGTTCGCAGAGTCCACGCTGCTCGCCGCAGTGGTAGTGAAACGAATAGCCCGCCGCCGTGACCTCGTTCGTGATGCAACCAGCATAGGCGACCTCCGGATGCAGATCTCGAAACTCGCGTGCAGGCTGCGGCTCGCATTCGAGCGCCTCTGCAGGCGGGATCTCGTCGACGACGGGCAGCGAAGCAACGTAGTTGCTCCGTTCCGGAAGACGCAGCTCCCTCCACCATCCAAACACGCACGACGCGGCCGATAGCGCTAGCACCGCCGGCAGCAGCTTTGCTGCATAGCGCGAAACCTTTATCGCGATCTCCGGGGCTCGCACGAGGTTGCTCACGGCCCATTGCGCTGCGATGGCGGCATACGCTCCAGCCGGACAAATGAATGGATAGTTGGCGCGCTTGACGAGGTATGGAGTGTGCTCGCTCGGCCCCAGCGTTTCCGCGCTCACCAGCCCCATTGCCATGACCTGGGGCAAAATGAGGCCCGCAAGCTTCAGCAACATGCCGTCGACGTTGCGCGGTCGGAGATCGGCCGTGATCACGAAACCGACGAGCACCGCGGCGCCGCCGGCCACTGGTCCGTAGAAGAGCGTGACCAAGGCCGCCCCGACGGCACTGCCGAAGTAAAGGGCCTCGCCGACCGGCTGAGCAACTGTGGCGCCGTTGTCCCCCATTGTCTCGGACCCTTACCACCCGCACGCGCCGAAGCAATTCGGTCTGCTCAAAGAACGCCGAGCGCCACGAACCCCATCGCCGACAGCGCCGCACCAAGAACACCACCGACCACCATCGTGATGAGGAACGTCCGCTTCATCTTCGGCTTCGTGACAATCAATCCGAGCGCGCCGAACACGAGGCACAGCTGCAAGAAGAGCGTCGCGATGTCGAAGCGATCACCGGCCGCCGACAGACGCTGGAGATCGCGATCCATGTCTTTGACGCCGACCACCTTGCCCTTCGCGCCATCGACCTCGAGCACTTGTTGGTCCGGACCGAGGCTCGCGGACCCCTCGAGGATCTCCGTCTTCTCCGCCTCGTAGCGAGCGATCTTCCGATCGAGCTCGACGATGGTCTGATCGATGCCGCTGCGGTGGGCTGCGTCGACGCTGCCGGAAGCGATGAGCGCCTTCAAGGTGTCGCGCTGACCTTCGGCGAGGGACTCCTTTATCCCTTTCGACTGGTACCAGAGGTACGCGCTCGTCTTCTCGGTGGTCATCTTCAGCTCGTCGTCGCCGTACTTGCCGCCGGCGAGCTCGTTGATGGCGAGCACCGCGGCGAAGAGCGCGAGCGACAAGCCGAACCACACCTCGAACCGGCCCTTCTGGTCCTCGCTGAGGTCGTCCTTGGGCTTCGAGCCGTCCTGCTGCGTCGCCTCGTTGGTCATGAGCCCTGTTTACCAAGCACACCCCCCGAACGAGGAGTCAAAACCTGGCGCGAACCCATCCGAACGTCGCGTGCACCTGGCATAAGATGGCTCTGGAGATCGGGGACATGTGCCAGAAAGCGTGCCCATCATCGCGACGATCCGCGCGTGCCGCGTTCGCCGTAGCGCTGCTCTCGTCGGTCGTCGCGACGGCTGCAGCTCAGCCCGGGGGAAAAAAAGCGGCGCCTTCTGCTCCAGCGCCGGTTGCTGCACCCGTACCTCCACCAGCGCCACCTCCAGCACGACGCGAGCCGGCGGTGATCACCCTCGCGAAAGATCTCGCGGCGGCGCTCGAGGTCGGCGAAGGCCGCGCGACCGTTGCGGTTGCTCCGCTCGAGAGCGACACGAAGGCGCTGCGGCCGGACGCGCTCGCCGTTTTAGTCGGCACGCAACTCGCGGGTCAACGGGGCTGGGATAATCCGCGCGATCCCGAATCGGTCGCGAACGGGATCACCCGCGCGCGTGGATCGCAATGGCTCGTCTACGTGCGCGTTCGCATCGAGGGCGGGCGCCTGCGTGCGAGCGCCGACGTTCATCCCGTTCCTTCGACGGTATGGGCGCGCGCTCGCAATCCGAATCCGGCACCGGTCGCGCACGCGTTCGCGGATACGCCGATCGACGCGGAGGTCCGAAGCTTCCTCGAGCCGGTGCCGCTGGTAGCGCCGTTCGACTTCAAGCGCGGCAAGAACTTCGAGCTCGGCGTGCTCGCGCTCGCTTGTGACGATTTCGATCGCGACGGCGCGCCGGAGATCGTCAGCGTCAGCCGGAACGCGGTCACGCTTTCGCGCATTCGAGAGGGCAAAGTATCGCCGGTCGTCGCGAAGCTCTGGTCGGATCTGTCGACGATGGATCCGACGCCGCTGCGCGAGCCGATCGCGACGGCTTTCAGCGCGCCGCCGCCGCGCACGGGCGCGATCGAACCCCTCGACGTCGTGGTGTCGATCACGGACCGCGTTCGATCCGTCCGTCTCGGTACGGATCTATCGACGCGAGCGAGCTTTCCAGGATTCGCGATCAAAGAGGGCGGCGCGTTCTCCTGTGCGCGTTTGCCCGCGCTGACGATCACGGGGCCGCTCGACAGCTGTGCCGTGGGCGAAGCGTCGCCGAAACGTTCGAGCGTGACGGGGCGTTTCGACGCGCTCGCAGCTGCCGATCTCGTCGAGGTCACCGGCGCGCCCTACGAGGTTTGGGCCGGCCGCGAAGACACCGCGGTGGAGATTCGAGACGACAAGGGGAAGTTCGCGCGCATCGCCTCGGCTGGGGCGCAGCTCGCCATTGGTGACATCGACCAGGACGGCTCCCCCGAGATCCTCACGAGCCTCGACGTCGAGCGCGGCACCGCCGATGCAGTCGTCGTCTACACGTGGGATCGCAGCTCGAAGACGCCCCCGAAAGAGCAGATGCGGATCCCGGTTGCTGCGGGGGTGTATGCGCTTGCGATGTGTCCGCCGATCGGTCCTGGCCGCACGCCATTTTTGATCGCGACGGCCGACGAGATCGTGGTGGCGCGCTGATGCGCAGGCGTGACGTGCTCTCGCTCGCTGCCGCTGCATTGGGAGGGGCGCTCGCGCTCGATCCGGCGAGAGCGTTCGGGCTCGGCCGCACACCGCTCGCCGGCAAGGTGCGCTTGTCGCTGCCTCTTGCGATTCGATCGCTCGATCCCCACGACGTGACCGATCCGCTCGCGGCGCTCTTTGCGCACGCGCTGTTCGACACCCTCATCGTTCATTCGAAGGTGGGTTTCGCGCCCGGCCTCGCGGAGACGCTTCCGCAGCGGGAAGGCGCGGCCGTCGTGCTCAAGCTGCGAAGCGGACTTCGAACGGCGCAGGGCAAAGCGCTCGATGGTCGCGACGTGATTGCGAGCCTGAAACGAGCGAAGGCGCGTGGTGCATCCGCGATCATCGATCCGATTGGGTTGCCGACGGTGTCGCCCAAAGATCCGTGGACGCTCTTCTTCTCGAAGGGAAGCCCGTCGACGGCGATCGTGGCGCTCGCTTCACCGCTGTGTGCGATCGTGTCGCGCGATTTCGATCCCAAAACACCGGACGGAACAGGCGCATTCGGCGCCACGTTGAAAGAGGGGCTGTTGACGCTCACCCGAAACGAGAGCGCCGCGATGGGGCCGTCGTTTCTCGACAGCATCGTCGTTTCACAAGCGGCCGATCTGCGGGACAGCCTGCGAAACTTCGAGGTTGGTCGTGAGGACGTCGGTTGGCTCGGCACCGGTCTTTTTCAGGGCCGGCCCGAGGCGGACCGATTCGATCTGGGGACGGTCGCGACGTTCGTGCTGGTAGCGAGCGCTTCCGCCGGCCCACTCGCGAAGCCGGGGGCGCTCCAGAAGCTCGTCGACGACATTCCTCGTGCAGCGATGGGTCACCTGGGGCTCGGGCCGCTTCAAGCTGGGTCGAGCTCAGCGGCCTACGATGGGCCTCCCATCGATCTGTGGGTCGAGCCGTCGCTGCACTTCGAGGAAATCGCGGATGCCATAGCGACCTCGCTGTCGTCGAAGGATCACGAACTCACGATTCGTAAGGCCTCGCGCGGCGACATCGCCGCGCGCCGGGCCCGCGGCGAATCGATGTTGTCATTGCACGCGATTCGCCCATTGGGGACTGCCGCGCTGAATCAACATGCAGGGCTCGCGCTCATCGAGGATCCGACGCGAACGACGCTGTCGGTGAAGGGCACGAATCCGCGCGAGATCGCGAAATCGATGCGTGTGGCCGTCGTGGGTGATCTCCGCGTCGCCGGTGGCAAGGCGCCCGAGCTCGTCTTCGTGCAACACCCGAAAGGCGGTTGGGATCTCACCGTGTCGCGGGTGAAGAAGAAGCCAGCGTGAGCGCCGCAGGCTTCGAGCGCTCGGCGCCGTCGTCGAGCGGCTTGAACACCGAGTCCGTCGGCCGCGCCCGATAAAGAAGGCTGCGCTTCGGCGCCTCCGCCATGATGCCCTCCCAGGTGCGCCTGCGCGGAACCTTCATTTGATCCGCGAGCCCCGCGGGGAAGCCCGTCAGCGGGTCGGTGTATTCGAGCAAGATTGCGTGTTGGTGGACGCGGTCGTCGCGCTTCAAACCTTGAATGGCGAGGACGTCTCCGGCCTGAAACTCTGCGTGGTGATCGCGAAGGAAGGTGAAAAACTCGCGCCGATTGGCGAAGGGGATCCGCTCCTTGTCGCGGAATGGGCGAAAGTCGAAGTAGTCGGGGCTCGATTGCGCGAACTTCATGAAGCCCAAGACGCCACGTCGATTTTCGATTCCCCAGGTCGAGATATCCAATCGGCCCGCGGGCCGATTGGGTGCTTCGTCGCGGCGCGTGTACCAGCTGCCCGCTGCGCGTTCGTACGTGTCGAGGACGAAGTCGACGCACACTTGCGGCGGCTGCGGTCGCCCGTCGGGTAGGAAAACGGGATAACCCTGGCCGTCGGCCTCGAACGTCGGGCGGCGATTCTTGTATGCGCTGAGCCAATAGGGGCGGAGCTCTCCGTCCCTGTCGGGGCCTTTTTCGTCGCGCGGTCGGTCGAACGGCAATGCCTCGTCGAGCTGCTCGTTGATCACCTCGCGCATTCGCGCTTCGGCGCGCATACGCCATTGCTTCTTTTCGAGCTCTTTGGTGACGGCGTCGCGCACGTCATGCGGCTCGGCGAAACATTCGACGGAGAGCTTCGCGCCCTGTGCGCCGACGACGACCTTCGCGACCGTCTCGCCGTAATGAAGCTTCGCGAGGATCGCGTCGTTCGACACTCGCTCGATGTCCATTCGGTCGAATCCCTCACGGTGCGAAAACGAGAGCACGTCGCGGTGGAGCGGATCGAGCTTCGGGTCGTCGACCTTGCGGAGGCGATCCCCGAACAGCACCTGCGCCGTTTTCCCCTTTCGCGGGCCGTCCTCGTAGACGTAGACGGTCTCGTATCGGTTCTTCTTTCGCTCGAGCGCGAACGTCTCCTCCCCGCGCTCGAGGACGATGTGCTCCTCGTCGAAGAGGTCGATCAGCTTGATGCGCGCATCGAGCTCGAAGCTGTCGTCGGGGTTCGTCGCGTAGACGTATCCTTCACGGAGCAACGTGTCGCGGAGCGCGGGCTTGTCGTGCTTCGTTCGACCGGCGATTCGCATGACGCGCGTCCCGGGGATTTCCTTTTCGAGCTTGGCCGTCGCGGTGCTCGCGGCGGGCTCGCGGACGAACAGCGTGACGGCGCCGCGCGCGCGCCCGAGGTAGAGCTCGCGCTCCGTTTCGAGCACTCCGGCGCCGTACGATCGACCGGGCGCCGCTTGGACCGCGTTCCAACGCGCGGTGCACGCATCGAAGGCTTCATCTCGCACCTCGGCCGCCGGCGCTGCGTCGTTCGCTGACGTGGTGGTCGCCGTGGGCGCGGTCTCGTTCGAGCCCGGGCCGGGTGTGTCGTTGGTGCAGGCCGCCGTCATGCCGGCCGCCGAGAGCGCGAGGATCGCAGTCGCCTTTCGTAGCAACATCGTCTCAAGCACGGACGCCGACCGCCGTGGCGCCATTCCCCTGAGTTTCTGTGAGTCGGCCTGCCTTGAATCCACGACGATGCGGATGCGAGCATATCGCATGCGCAATTCGGCCTCGGGTTTCCTCGTGGCTGCGATGATCGGCACCTTATCCGGTGCATGCGACTCCGACGTCGAGGTCGTCGACGGCGGTGGCGGCAGCGGCGGAGCGCAGGAAGGTGGCTCCGCTTCGAGCGTACAAGGCGGCGCCGGCGGCGAATCGTCGGCACAGGGCGGGGCGAGCCAGGGCGGCGCTGGGATGGGCGGGCGAAGCCCCGACACCACGACGTCCGCGCAAGGCGGCTCGTCGTCGTCCGACGTCGGAGGGTCGTCCGGAACGGGCACGATGATTTGTGACTCGCAAGGTCCGTGCGGAGATTGCGTGGCGCAAGCGTGCCCCGAGGTGTGGTGCGGCTGCGTCAACAACCCCGATTGTCTGCAGCTCTTCGGTTGCACGGCGGCGTGTCCCTCCGGGCCCGAACACGAAGCGTGCATTCAATCGTGCATGTCCACGTACCCCGACGGCATCTCCGACGCGGTGCTCGCGACGGGTTGCGCATCGGACCCTTGCTCCGACTCCTGCCCGCAAGCCGGCAACCCGCTCACGCCGTGCGAAGAGTGCACGTACTCCACGTGCCCTGACGCCATGAATACCTGCCTCGCCAACAGCGAGTGTCTCGATCTCTACGGTTGTCTGTCCGCGTGCGGGCAGAACGACCTGTCGTGCCATCAGGGTTGTTACAACGACCACCCCGATGGAATCGAACCGCTCGAGGACGTGCTCGATTGCACGAGCGGCCCCTGCGAAGATTCCTGCAACTGAGACGGCTTCAGTCGATCTTCGTGCCCGGCGTGGACGCGTCGACGGACCATTGGAAATTGTCGAGGAGCACCAGCGAGTCGTACCAAGCGTCGCCGGTGTCCCACGTCACGAAGCGCAGCTCGATCGTCTCGCCCGGCGTGACGTTGCCGCTCGTGGTGAGCCAGCTCGTGGCGCCGCCCGAGAAATTGTTCGTGCCGCAATAGCCGGGGTCCCCAGCGAACTGCGGCGGCGGGTTGACGACGTCGAAGCCCGTGCCGGTCAGCTGCGTGGTCGCGGCGCAGGTGTTGGTGGTCCCGGACACGGAGCCTGAACCACAACCCGTCGAACCGTTTTTGCATTGCGTGAACAGCCCGGTGTTGCCGAATGCGAGGTTGACGCCGACCGGGTAGATCGAGCCGCCGGCCGGCGGCGCGTCGTAGAACGCGAGGTTCTTGTCCGCCGGATTGGCCGTTTGCCCCGGTCCAGGCACGAACGACGAGTCGAGCAGCGTCAGGAAGAAGTCGTTGAATGCGCTGCAGACCCACTCGGGATATTCACTCGAATAGAAGTTCGTCGAGAGGCTGAACGACTTCGCGTTCGTCGGGACGCGAACGCGCACCTTCAGCATGATGGGATCGTTCGCCGTCGTTCCGCCCTGCGGCTCCGGGCAACCCGGCGCATTGGGGAAATTGTTCCCATTGGCGGTGAGCCAATCGGAAGGAACGGGGCTCGTCGTTCCCATGTTTTGGCCGCCCTGGAACGCTGCGTAGTTGGGGCTCGTGTTGTTGGGTGCCGTCGACGCGGCTGCGACGCCCGTGGAGAGCACGGCGAGGCGATTGCCCGCGAGCGGATTCACGCCGGAGCCAAAACCTTGGCGAATCGATTTGGAGTTCGCCGCGGGCGTGCCCGCGCCGTTCGCGCGGTAGAAGTTGGCCGAAATCACGCCCCAGCGACGCTGGGGCAGCGCCGGGCTCTCCGTCGTCATCGCGCAGAGCTCCATCGCGCGGGCGTAGTCGAGAGCATCGCTGGAGTTGCTGGCGAGGGCCCCGTCGCAGGCGCCGAGGACGTTGTCGACGACACCGTCGCAATCGTCGTCGACCATGTTGCCGGCGACCTCGAAGGCGCCCGGGTTCACGAGGCCCGGCGTGCCGCAGTTGCCGCTCGCGGCGTCGTCGCAACAATCACCGTCGCACGGCGTCCAGCCGTCGCCGTCCAGATCGAGGACGTTGTCGACGGTGCCGTCGCAATTGTTATCGACGTTGTCGCCGCAGATCTCCGCGATGGGGAAGATTTGGTCGAAACAAGGACCCCATAGCGTGCCGCTCGCGAGGCACGTCCGCGTGCCTGCCTGGCAAGGCGGGAATGCGTCGGTCCCCGGCGGCCCCTCGTAACAAGTCTGCGTGTCGCCCGGTGTGCACGCGCAATCGCCGGCCGTCTCGCAGCCGTCGACCATCGATCCATTGCAATCGTTGAAGCCCGCTTCGCAGGGCTCGTAGCCGCACGCGCCATTGCAGATCGCTTCCGCGTGCGGAGCGTCCTCGCAGCTCTCGTCGCAGCTGCCGCAGTGCTCGAGATCGGTCATCAAATCGAAACACTCGCCGTCGCAACAGCCGAGCGTTCCGGCACACGGATGATCGTCGGCGCAGCCCGGGACACACGACCCGCCGCTGCAGATCGATCCGAGCTCGCAATCGCCGTTGCCGACGCATTCGGGTGCTCCACCGGATCCGCCGTCGTTCGTCGATCCGCCCGTCGCGGCGCCGCCCGCATTTGTGCCGCCGCCGCCCTGCGCATTCGAACCGCCGCCGCCGTCCGATGCGTCGTTGTTGCTACCGCCGCCGCCCGTCGCGTCCGAGTCCGAACAAGCGACCAGCACCAGCGACGCGAGCAAACCCAAAGAAAAGCGACCTTCGAACATTCGTCCTCCCCGTAGCTCACGCCTTGGCGGGATGCGGGCGTCCAATCGATGATCATCGAGGGGATCACCCTGTGCTGGCAATCGTCGCCGGAGAGGGGTGGGCCACTTTGGGTAGGAAGCTGTAAGCCCGAGTGGCCGTACCAGGCATTCCGAGCTGGACGGCAGATCGAGTTTTTCGTACGGCTACGACGAGTTTTCACATGGATCCGGGCCAGGAAGACGCGCCTCGCTCCACGACTCGGGAGGCAACGGCCGTCGCGCCGCGGCCCGACGATGCGCCGGAGAGCGAGCTGGTAACCCTCAGGCGCAAGCCGATGTGGCCGTTCTTCGCCGTCGTCGCGGCGATTCTGGCCGTCGTTGGTGGCGTGATTTACTGGTTCTCGACCCGGCCGGACCCCTTCAAAGTCCTCGTCGCGGTCGACGTCGACGGCCAATGGTGGGAGGGCTCGAGGGCCGCGGCGATCCTCTCGGATCAGATCGGTGAAGGCCTCAAGCGCATCGGGTTCGAGCCGGTCAGCGGCGGTGACCCGGACGTCGATAAAGTGCTCTCTTCGTCGAAGACGCCGGAGGAGGCTGCGCGCCGCTTGCGCGCCGGGTTCCTGATCACGGGCTCCTTGTCGCCGCAGATCCTCGAGCACCGTCTCGGCGACGACGGGGGCGCCGGCAAAGGTCTGCTCGTCGAGGCTCGCTCGGACGCGAAGCTCTCGGTGCGGTTCGTCGGCGACGACGAGGGCAAAGCGAAAGAGGTGCCTGCGCTCGCTTTTGGTTACGGCGACTCCAAAGATGCTGCCCTCGCCATGCTGGTCGACCGCATCGCCGAGCGCGTCTTCGACGGAGCCGTCCCTGCGCTCCTCGAGCATCCGGCGATTCGATCGCAGCTCGATCAAGGCGACGTCGAGGCGACGCTGCGTCTCAAAGACGCGAAGCAATATGCCGACCTTCGCGCGCGCCGGATCAGCGAAGCGACCAAAGCCTACGCGAAGGCCGACCAAGACCACGCCGAGCAGCCCTCGGCGCCATTTTCGATTTCGTATCACGGCAGCTTCAGCGAACAGAGCTACCTGGCCGCTGCCGGGCCGGATCGCGCGCTCCTCCGAACGGCCGACATTGCGCCGTTCGTCCATCCGACGTCGATGGAGCTCGTATGGAGCTATCGTCTCGAGACGCTGTCGTGGCGGCCGAAGAATGGTGACGACCACGTCGTGTGGACCGGCTACCACGTCCTCGGCATTCCGTCCGCGTCCGCCGACGGAAGCACCATTGCCCTCGTCGAAGATCTCTATGCGCAGGCCAAGACGATCAGCGTGATTCGCGAAGGTGCGGAGCCGCGCCGTCTA
The DNA here is from genome assembly GCA_013361525.1 of Polyangiaceae bacterium. Taxonomy (GTDB): domain Bacteria; phylum Myxococcota_A; class Polyangia; order Polyangiales; family Polyangiaceae; genus Xiheicaenibacterium. The sequence goes on from JABFXY010000069.1 coordinate 34,418, forward strand.
CGGGTCGATCCGCGGGCTCGCTTCGACGATTTGCTCGTGTCCGGCGCCGGCTCGTACGTCGCGTATTACGAGCGGCCCTGCCGCCAATGCGGCGCCAATATCACCGTCTCGTCGCTCGCCGACGGCAAGTCACCCTATGCGCGCATCGCGGCATCTCAAGACTTGGACGAGGCCCCGACCGAAATCTATTACGGCTTCTCTTGGCTCGACGATCGGCAGCTGGTGATCGCGCTGCGCGACGCCCGGCCGCCGCCTACACCCGAGCCGTCCGAGGGCGAGACGGGTGAGGCAGCCGTCTCCGACGACCCCAAGCGTGGTGGTGAGGAGGTCCGGGTTATCGACGTCGGCAAGAGCCCGCCGCTCGAGCGCCTCGTCGTGCAGCTCGATACGGATCGAGAGTGCCATTCACCGGACGCGAGCCCCGACGGCAAGCGCGTCGCCATGACATGTGATGGGCGCCTCGCGCTGTTCGACGCGATGTCGGGGGAAGAGGTGCTTTCGACCGAGGTCGGCGGCGACCCGACGTGGTCGCCCAAGGGCGACCGAATCGCGTTCGTTCGCGGCGGCGACATTTATCTGATGAGCGTGTCCGACCAGCGCGTGACGCAGCTCACCAACAACGAATTCGGGGAAAACCGTCCGCGTTTTTCACCCGACGGCCGGCGCGTCTACTTCCAGTCGCAACAGGACGATCCCAATATCGGAAGCCGGATCGCGAGCGTCATCGCGTCGGTGGAGGTTCCATGAACGAAGCACGACCGATCGCTGACGCGAACGCCGACGCGCCCCCCTCCGCCGACCCGGTTCACGAGCGCGCGCTCTTCTTCGGAATCTCGGCGTCGAGGGTGCGCAGCCGCGTGCGGTGGGGATGTATCCTCCTCATTCTTTCGTTCCTCATTCCGTACAACACCGTCGGGACGACGCCGATCTTCGCCTGGGATGTCCTCGGCGAATTGAGGCTTTCGAGCGCGCTCGCGTTGCTCGCGCTCCCCTTGGCGGGCATTGCGCTGGCCATTGGCTCGTTCGTGACGAAGCGTGGCGCGTCGTTGGGCTTCCTCGTTCTCGGTGCGTTGCTCTCCGCGGCGCTTCTACGAAAGCTCGGGGCGGACCGCGCCGCTTGGGATCTGGTTCGTGTCCCCGACGCGTTCTCCACGCGACCAGCCGGTGCGATTCTCGCAATCGCGCTCACGGCGGCCGCCGCGAACTTGAAGTTCCGCTCGGCGACGCGGCACACCGTGCCGTACGTGCTCGGCCTCGCGGGCCTGTCCGCGCTCTATTTCTATTTCTGGCCGGATCGAGGCGAAGCGCCGTTCCACACGGTGATTCGCGCGCTCATCGCGCTGCCCGATATGCCCGACTTCCGATATCAAATCGGAACACTGCTTCTCGTCTTCTTGATGATTTGGCCGCTGGTCATCACGCTGCTCGGCCTTTCGCTCATCAAAGTCACGCCGCCGAAGGACGAGTCGTGGTTCGCGATCGTCGCGAACTGGACGCTCACGCTTCATCTCCTGTTGCTCGTCACCCGCGCGCTCATGATGCCGCAGCCGGGGCTCAGCGCGATGGTGTACCTGCTCACGGTGCTCGTCGTCACGGCCGTCATCGTCATGACGAGCTCCGCGGTCGCGATCGTCGTCGAGAGCTTCTTCGTCCCGAGCGGCGACGAGGTCATGTCGCGATCGACGGGCAACTTCGACGACATCATCGCGCTCGGCGCGGATCCGTTCGAGCCCACCAAAGAGACGAAGGCCATCGCTCCCAAGGGGATGTTGCCGAAGCGAGCCGCGATGGTCGCGGGTGGTGCCGTCGCGGTCCTCGCAGTTACGCAATTCGCCCTCTCCCGGCCGCCTTCGAAGGGCACCGATTGGGACATCGACGAGCCGACGAAGGAGTCGGACCTCGTTTTCGGATCGGCTTTCCGCGATTGGGCGCGCGCGCGGCGGCAATGGGACCTGTCGGCGCGCCTCAAGTCCGGAAGCGAGGCGCGCGTCGACGTCAAAGACTCGGGCCGCGAGCTCGTCCAGGCGTCGAAGGACGTCAGCAAAGATCTCTCCGCGGCATTCGAGACGCTCGTCGCCGAGAGCGACGATCTCGATCTCGCCGGCAACAAGTGGTCACGGCTCGTCCACGGCGTGAACGAAGCGAGCCGCGCGTCGAAGCTGCCCTATTACATCGATCCCGACTTCATCATGTCGGAGGATCAAGAGAAGGGCGAGGTTCGCTATCACTTCATGGCGCACGTCTATCGGATTCGGAAGGTGAATCAGTTCGACGTCGATGGCGACAAATACGCGACGCTCCACGTGGAGTCGCTCGATCAAAATGCGGTCGACCACCTTCGATTGGGATTTTCACGCGACGAGCAGCCCTTCGCGCTGGTGAACCTGGACGCCATTCTCCGCAAGACTTCGGAGTTCCAGGCGCTCGTCAAACAGGGTTATTGCAGCGATGGCCTGGTGTTGAACATGCGCGTCTACCAAGGCCTCGAGGAGTGCGGGAAGAAGCTCCAGGCCTACGCGAGCGAGCGCGAGTCCGAGATCGCAGAGGCGGTCGTGCTCGGCACGGAGCGGCACGAGCTCCAACACCAGATCGACGGTCCGCACCTGCCCCTCGCCGGTGCGGTGTTGAACCTCCTCGAGGGCTTCGAGCCGTCCGCGCAAGATCGGGTGAACCGCGAGACGAGCGCGTTCCTCGCAGAGCTCACGACCGACGGCATCGCGCCGAAGCTCGCGTTGGTGCAGCTCGCGCAATACCTCTTCTCGAGTGAGGAGCAGAAGGGCGTCTACGCCAAGACGGCCGTCGTCATCTTCGAGGCCATGGCCGAGCGCTCGATCCGGCGCGGGTTCATCGTCGACGGGGAGAAGTTCTGGGCGGCATACGACAAGCTCTTCGAGCTCTCGGACGACAAGCTGCGCGCGCGCGCTCGCGAGGTCTGGGAAGAGTTCTTCGACGACGAGCTGGCGCAGCCGAAGCTCAAGTAGCCGCGAGTCCCTGAGGCGCTCGCGATCCACGCGGTCGGGGCACAATCTGGGTGACGCGCGCGATCATCGTTGATCCAGGGCAGCGTCCGGTTCGATCGGAAAATTCCGGCATTCCGAGTCGAAGGGCGGCGCGATACGTTGGCCTGACCGTTGCTCAATACGGCGGCGGCTCTCTTGATCTTCGGAGGAACGATGGGTCGATCGCTCGCTGTCATGGCTTCGCTCGCTGCTGTCTTTGCGGTCTTCGGCTGTGCCGTCGGGGAGGGCCCCACGGATGACGATGGTCAGGGTGGGGCAGGCGGTGGTGTGGAGCAGGGCGGCGGCGACGCCGGGCAGAACTGCGTCCCGGGCCAGCAGATCGCGTGCGCTTGCCCCGGCGGTGGGGAAGGCGTCCAAGCGTGCAATGGCCAAGGCACCGGGTTCGGCGTCTGCGACTGCAACCAATACGGTGGCGGTCATCAGGGCGGCGCGAACGAAGGCGGCAATGCCTCCGACCCTTGCGGTGACGGGACCTGCGGCGAAGACGAGAACTGTCATACCTGCGAGAGCGATTGCGGGATTTGCGAGCCGTGCACGCTCGCTCCCTCGTGCGACAACGCGCAAATTCCTCCGGCTCAGCTGACGCACGTGCCGGCGTTCGACAGCGTGATGATGCCGATGTCGAAGGCCGACGTCCTGGCGCGTCTCGAACGCCGCATCGCAGAAGGTGGCCCGGCCGTTCGCCTCGTCGCCGCTGCCCTCGCCGCGCCGAAGGCCGGAGAAGATGCGCTCGTCGGGGCCGTTCGCAAAGCATTCGCCAGGAAACCAGCGCTTCGCGCGCGCATCTCGCGCGCGCTCGACGCGGCTGGTAACGGCCGTCTCGCGCAGGTGCAGCCGGTCACCGCGAGCGACTTCGGAGGCGGGGTGACGACCTTCGGAGGAGAGTTCCCCGGCGGCACGATGGAGTGTGGAGCGCCCTTGCTTCGCGTTCGTGTCGCGAAGATCGACGTGCACGAGGAGGACGACGATTTCGCCAACGACATCGTCTATTGCGCATTGACGAGCGAAGCCGCCACCGCGAGCGAAATTCGCATTACGCCGCAAACGCCGAACCTCGACGAGGGCGACTCGTACACGTATCCAATCGAGGCCGGCGTGTTTTGGGGCCAGCAAGCGCCCGAGTCGCCGGGTGGCAATCTGCTTCTCACCTACGATTGCTTCGAGACCGATTCGAGCGAGGGCTATCAGAGCCTCATCGAGGGGATCGGCAACGCTGCCGAAGAAATCGGCGGCGTCGCCGGCGAATACGGTTGGGTCTTCGTCGTCGTGGGCGCGGTCGCGCCGATCATCAGCGACGCGATGGGCCTCGACGGCGACGATCATCTCTTCAATGCGCAGCAGATCATCGGGCTCGATGCGCAGCTCGACATGACGAACGGTCGCTATTGGTCGGTGCGCCGCTCGGGCACACACATCAACAGCGATTGGGATTGGGAGCTCCGCGTCGAGGCGTGGGGTTGCGCCGAATACGGCACGCTCTGAGCAACGCCCACTCCGAGTTACGCGTGGACGGGGCCGGTCAGCTGGGGCGGTCGGCGGCGCACGGGAGCCAAAACCCGACGGTCGCGCCGCCGCCCTCTCGCTCCTTCGCGTACGCATCGCCGCCGTGGGCGCGCGCGATGCGCTGCACGAGCGAGAGGCCGAGGCCGAGGCCGGGCGTCTCGTGGGCTGCGCTCGGACGACCGTAGAACGGATCGAAGATGCGTTCGGCCTCCGAACCGGTGAGGCCCGGACCGCGATCGTGGACCTCCACCGAGACGCGGTTGTCGGCGAACGAGATCGTCAAATCCGTCGCCCCTTGGCCGTGTTTTTCTGCGTTGTCGAAGAGGTTCGAAAGTGCGCGAGCGATGAGGGTCGCGTCGAAGCGCACGGAGCGCGGCGTTCCGGTCACGACGGGCTCGATCGACAGCGAGGCGCGCGTGGTGCACCGCGCGACCGACGCGACGAGATCGTTCGGTCGGAGCGACAGCGCCGAGAACTCGAGCCGGCTCTGCGCGAGGAGGCCACCCACCAGATCGTCCATTTCGACGATCTCGTTCTCGAGCTCGCACAACAGCGTCAGGCGCCGCTCGTCCTTCAGCGTTTCGTCGCGAAGAAGCTCGAGCAACAAACGCAGCCGCGCGAGCGGTGAGCGCAGCTCGTGCGAGACCGATGCGAGCAGCTCGCGCTGATCCGCGAGCTGTTTCTTGATCTTGGCGGCCATCTCTCGAATGGCGCCGTTCAAATGGACGATCTCGCTCGGGGCGTGGCGGCGAAGCTTGATGTCGATGTCGTATTCACCGCGCCCGATCGCGTCGGTCACGTCCACCAGATCCAGAATGGGCCGCCCGAGTCGACGCGCGACTTTGTGCGAGACGATCCACAACACGCCGAGCGCGGCGGAGAAGCCGAGCAGCCCGCTGATTGGGCGATGCGCCGGGTGATTCATGCAGATGTCGACGCGACCGAGCACGCGACCGTCGCGCGCGGGCTCGAGCGAGAACTCGCGCCTGTCGCAAATCTCTTCGCCCGCGATGTCGAGGACCGAGCCGTCGGTGTCGCGGACGGTGACGTCGAGGTTCATCTCGCGCGCCACTTCGCTCGCGAGGGCAGAGCGCCGCCCCGGATCGTCCCATACTTCGGCGAAGCGATTGCCGACGACGCGCCTGCCGCCTTCCCACATTCGCCGCCATTCGAGGTTTCCGCCTCCGACGAGGAACGAAACGGCGAATCCGACGCCGCCGGCCGCGAAGATCGCCATTCCGAACCAGACGAAGATTCGCCGGTGGAGCGGGGCGACGGCTTGGCGACAGCGTTTGATGAACACTTGTTGGCTTCTTCCGACTCGTCAGTCTCCGCCGGGGCCGAGGGCGTCGCGCGCGAAGACGTAGCCGACGCCGCGCACCGTCTTGATGAGCCTGGGCTCACCGAGCTTCTGCCGCAAATGCGAAATGTGAACGTCGATGGTGCGCTCCGAGACGATGACGTCGCCTCGCCCGGCCGCCGAGAGCAGCCGGTCGCGTGGGATCACCTGACCCGCGCGGCGCGCGAGCGCAACGAGGATGTCGAACTCGATGCCCGTGAGATCCACCGGTTTGTTCGAGATCGAGACGAGGCGGCTCGTCACGTCGATGACCACGGGGCCCACGGTGAGGCGCTCCGCGTCGGCCTCCGGGCGCACCCGCCGCAAGATCGCCTTCAGCCGCGCGAGCAGCTCGCGCGGGTTGAAGGGCTTCGGCAGGTAATCGTCCGCTCCGACCTCGAGGCCGACGATTCGATCCGTCTCGTCGCCGCGTGCCGTCAGCATGATGACCGGCACGTCCGACTTTTTTCGAATGCGGCGGCAAACCTCGAGGCCGTCGATACCAGGCATCATCACGTCGAGGAGCACGGTGTCGTAGATCCCCGACTCGAGCTTCGACAGCCCGGACAAGCCGTCGAGCGCTCGATCGACCTCGAACCCATTTTGGGTCAGATAGCTCGACAGTAGCTCGTGCAGGCGCAGGTCGTCGTCGATGACGAGAATGCGGGCTCCCATGATGCTCGGCTCGGAGCCTACCGCATCCATACGTCCGCCGAGCATGAGCATCAGCGATGTCCGCGGTGATGGTGGTGATCGTCGTCGTCGTCATCGGCCGGGCGCTCGCCGCCGCGGTCCTCTGCATCGACGTTTTTCGCTGCACGGATGCAGGTCTCGGCGACCTCTTCCTTCCAGCGCTCGCGCCGTTCTCTGCCGTGGCAAGCAAGGCTGCCGAAGCCTGCTGCAAACCCGCCGATGGTGCCGAGCGCCAACAAGCCCATGATGATGCGTCGCTTGATCATTTCGATGTCTCCGTGGATGGGGTCGACGGCGTTGCGTCGTCAGATGTGAACGGCCTCGCGGTACGGGCCTCCGCTTCGCCCGAAGCGACCGAACATGCGCTGCTCGATGAGCTGCGCGAGCTGTGCGCGCTGGTGGTGATCGAGCGCGCCGTGGACCTTGCCGAGCGCGCCCGCGAGGGCCGCCTGCACCTGACGAACGGCGTCGTCGTGGCGCGCGAACACCGCACCGAGCCGCTCCGGATCGAAGTTTTCGTCGGTGAGGACCTTCGCGATGTCCGCGCGGGTCGCGTCGAGCTCCGGACGCAAACCGCGGACGGCCATCTCGACCTCTTCGACCGCGCCCATGACGACCTTTTCCTGGCTGGGGCTCGTTTCGAGGCGGGAGAACAGGCGGTTCAGAACGCCACGCCGCCCGAAACCGCCGTGGCGATGGTACCCGTGGCCCCAACGCCCGTGCCGTCCCCGCTTGACCATCGCGATGAGACCCACAAGACATACCGTGCCGATGAAGAACCCGAACATGAGCGACCTCCTTGTGAGGTCCATCGTGGAGCGCGCTCTTTGAACACGCGTCGTGACTTCGATGAAGTTTCGTTAAGCCCAGAGCAGGAGCGCGGACGGTGAACGACGTCGCGAAGGTGGAGAGCGCGAAAGCGCCGCGCGACACTGCGATCTCGGTGCTGCGCCACGTGAACGTGCGAAGGTGGATCCTCGCGCGGCTTCTCGCGGGTATCGGCGTGACGGCGCTGCGCGCGACGGTGCTCTGGCAGGTCTACGACATCACCGGATCGCTCGCGTTGCTCGGTCTCACCGGCCTGCTCTCGTTCATCCCGGCGCCGTTCGCAGCGCTCGGCGGCGGTGTCGTCGCCGATGCGTACGATCGCCGCCGCGTCGTGCTCGGCTCGCAATGCCTGGAGCTCGCCTGTGCGGCCGCGCTGGTCGTGCTCAATTCGTTTTCGTCGTTCCCCATCGCGGCGCTCTACGCCGTGTTCGTTTTGAACGGCGTCGCGCTCGCGTTCGAGAGCCCTGCGCGACAAGCAATGCTCCCGCGGCTCGTGTCGCCGGCCGAGCTTCCGCGCGCGGTGACGGTGATGTCCGCGTGCCAGGCGTTCGCGTTCGTGTCGGGGCCGGCGCTCGGCGGTCTGCTCATCGGGTGGGCCGGCCCCCGCGCGTCGTGCGCGGCGACGGTCGTGCTCGTCGTGTTGTCGATCGGCCTCGTGATGCGCGTCGAAGAAGGAAAGGGCGCAGTGCCTGTGGGCCGTTCCGCCGTCGGCCTCGCCGCGATCAAAGAGGGGCTCGCGTTCGTTCTTCAGCGCAAAGTCGTGCTCGGCGCGCTCACAATCGATCTATTTGCGGTCATCTTCGGCGGGGCGACCGCGATGTTGCCCGTGTACGCGAAGGACGTCCTGCACGTCGGCGCGCATGGATACGGCATCCTCGCGGCGTGCCTCGACGTCGGCGCGCTCACGACGAGCCTCTGTATGATCTTCTTGCCGCCGATAAGGAGGCTCGGGCGCGCCATCATCCTCTCGGTGCTCGTTTATGGGCTCGCGACGATCGCCTTTGGTTTGAGCAGGAGCTTCCCAATCAGCCTTCTGTGCTACTTCCTCGTAGGCGTCGCCGACCAAGTGAGCGTCGTCGGTCGATCCACGCTCGTCCAGCTCTCGACACCCGATTCGCTTCGAGGGCGCGTCTCGAGCGTCAATATGGTGTTCATCATTGCGTCGAATCAATTGAGCGTCGCGGAGAGCGGATTCGTCGCTGCGTTCACGAGCCCCACGTTCGCGGTGGTCGCGGGCGGTGTCCTGGTGTTCGTGGTCGTCGCGGCCATCCTCGTGTTCATTCCGGAGCTGTGGAGAGGCGAGGCTCCGACGACCGCGGCGTCGTAGGCGGCTGGCGCCGCTTCGGGTTTCGGGGCTGAGGGCGTCCCGGGGCGAGGGGCTCCCGGGGCGAGGGCTCCCGGGGCCGGGGCGAATGAATCGGGGGAGGTTATCGAGCGCGCCGGGGCGAGGGCGAATGAATCGGGGGAGGTTATCGACGTGCCGGGGCGAGGGCGAATGAATCGGGGGAGGTTGCGGCAACTAGTCGCGATTCGTTCGTCGTTGGGAACGGTACCGGGAACGGCACACGGTCAATACCCGGCGATCTACGAAATGCCCGCACGGGCCTTCGGGCGCTGGTGGCACTAAAGGCGCCCTGTTGCGAATGAAGCGCCTGGGGACAATGCAACTGCTGCGAGTTCGTTCGCTGGCGAGCGGGGGTAGCTGCCGCAACGGCTTTCACTCGCAGCGCGAGACGAGTGGCTGGTGGAAACCGCACGAAAGGCGGGGACGCAGTCTGTGTCGACGCCAACGGTGCGAGTCGCGTTACCCCGGCAGATACAAGGGCCGTCGCGTAAAGCCGCACCGAGAGCTAGTCCGCCCGAACGGCGGCCAAGTGACAATGAAGGGGCTGTCCAGGCTTCGGCGCTCGGCTTGGCGTTCCGCCCGGCCTTCACTTGCGGGCGTCAGCGCGGGCCGGGCCGAACGACGAGCCGAAACTTGAGACAGCCCCCAGGGCTCGCCGGCTGACCGACGTGACAGGCGGATCTGTCTCCACATGAGGACGGCCGCTTTCTACGTGCCTCGTGTCGCGCCGAGAGGACCCGGCGAGCGCCGAGCCCAACATCCGGTCCACTCCGGCACGCGAGACCACCCACGCTCTCGTATGCGCGCGGCGATGGCGTCGCCGAAGAAGAAGCCGAGAGCCTCGGCTGCCTCGTCGGCGGACGCAAACGAGTAATCCGTTCGCAAGACGCTTCGTGAGAACCCGAGCTCTTCTTCCAAATAGGACTGAAGCTCGGCGAGGTCGGGCCTCACCCCCGGCGCCTCGATGGCGGTGCCGAGTGTTTCGAAGAGGAGAATCCAACCGTCTTTTCGCACGACGCGGTCGAGCTCTCGGACGCCGGTGGTTACGGTGCGGCGCCACCTGTCGGGCTCGAAGGTGCGCTGGTGCCCGAATACCCATCCAGCGACGCCGAGGTCCGCGCTCGCGTCCGCGAAGGGCAGCGACTCCAGCGCGCCGACGACGAGATCGGCTGGATTGCCGCCGAGCGCGCGGACGTGATCGTGGGCGATCCGAAGCATCGGCGCCTCCGGCTCGACACCGATGACGCGGGCACCGAGATCCATTAGCTGGCGGGTGATCCGGCCGGTGCCGACGCCGACTTCGACGACCGTCGCACCGACGAGGGATTGTTTGCCCGCAATGGTCGCGCGCACCTCGCGGTCCACGTCCTCCGCGCTCACCATTGCGTCGTAGCGCTCGGCCTCCAACCGGTAGATGGCGGCGTAATCGGTCACGGCTGCACGCTATCACTCGTTTTGGGTGAATGCGCGACCAGTTCACCGCCGCCGGCGGATCGATGGTAGAGGCAATCGTGCTCTTCCGACCCGTGGTTCGAGGATGGTTCTTGGTGGCCGCGCTCGCGATTGCGAACGGCTGCGGCGACGACACTTCCGACAGCTCGGACGGCGGGGGCGGAAATGGCGCCGGCGGTGGAAGCGAGGGCGGAGCCGGTGCGGGTGGAATGGCCCCTGAAGGAGGCGGCGGCGACGGCGACGGAGGAGCCGGCGGCCAGCCCGCAGAGGACAAAGCCGCGCTCTGCGACAGCGAGTTCGGCGAAGAGCTCACTGCCGCTTACGGCCGCCTCGACGGAACCGTGCTCGCCGTCGTTCGGCCCGTCGACACACAATGCCCACTCTTCAACGACGACCACGTCGTGCTCGAGGTGACGATGAACGGCGCGACCTACCGCGCCGTGATCAACATCCTGTCCACTTTCGGAGACCCGGACGTGCGCTTGCTCGTGACGGAGCACGAGTTGCCCGGCGAGCCTTGGTCGGAGGGGTGGCATACGGGGGTGAACCTCGATTACGTCGTAGACCTCGGCGCCCACAACGGCCCTCCCTTCGAGCCAGTCGAGATGATGGCGCTCGCCGACCGAATCGCGGACGAAATCACGATTGGCCAGAAGGTCAGTATCTTTTCCGAGAGCTCGGGAGGCTCGAGCTCGCACAAGATTCACCGCAATGGGGGCAACCGTGATGGCGCGCTCGTCCTCGACGCCGATGGACCCGCGCCGAAAATGTTGCTCTTCCACTTTGCCAATCAGCAGTTCTGAATGACCGAGCTTTGAAGCTCGGTCATAGGCCTCGGGCTCCAGGCGCCAGGCTACAGGGAAGAAGATGCTCTTTCCCGAAGCCCGTCGTCTGAAGCCCGTCGTCGAATCGCGCTCGGCGATTCGAATCTTCAGTTCGCTGCGTCGATAGGCGAGCCGCCGATCGTGACGTCGGCTGCCTCCGCCGCCGGGACCGAGCCGTCGCAGCGGTCGTTGATGAACTTCTCCATCACCTGCTTGCGGCGCGGCAAGAACACACTCGTCAATGCAGGCGATAGATTGCTGGCTTCGTCGATGTGGACGAACCCGAGCGTGCTCGGCCACGTGAGCCCGCCGCCGAGCGCCTGACCCGGCGAAACTTGATGGCAGCCGGCGCAAGTCTGCGTCGTTGCGCGGTGAAAGATCTGATCCGGCGTCAGCGTCGACCCGATCTGTGAGAGCTTCGTCGCGACTGCATTGCGGATCGCGGCATTGTCGAAGTTTGCATAAACGACGTTCGTTGCCTGCGAGATGCTCTCGAATTCGTTGAATTGATTCTGCGGGTTCATCTTGATGCCGTTCAACCCCGCGGCGGCGAGCGTCGGCACCTGGTTGACGAAGTTGGTCACGAAGCTCGCGCTCTTCGGGTGTGTCCCGGTAAATAGCTCTTCCGCCGGGTTTACCTTCACGGTGACGTGCTCGAACGCGAGCTTGCACGTGCTCAAGTCGCTGTCGGTGGTGCACGTCCGGCGGAGGCGGAACTCCCGCAGGTGCCATTCGGCGAAATCGACGAAGAAGTTCGTCCGGACTTGGCCGGAGCCGTGGGCTGCCGTTGCGCCTTCCGCGAGCCCATAATGCGCCGCCTCGACGACCGGGGCGGCTCCGGGAACCGCACCGCCGGTGATATAGAACTTCTCGAGCTTCGCCGCGCGGCTGTTGACGTCGGCGTCCGCGGTCAAACCCTGCCAAAACTGCGCGACCGGCAGGCAGCCGTCGATGCCGGATTGCGGCGCCGGATTGGGAAGCATGCCCTCGAAGATGATGAAGGCTCGGCCGCTGATGTTCGGGTTCGTCGAATTCATCGCGTAGACGATTCGATATTCACCGCAATGGGCCCCGTTCGTCGGTGCCAGATCGAATCGATTGAATAGGCCTACAGGCTCGAATTTGACGGTGGACGCGGCCGCAAACGGATTCACCGTCGCGAGCTTCGCCTCCGGCAGCCGCGGGCACACGATGCCATAACCGTTCGGGTCGATGCGGGCGTCGTCGCAATCACCGGCAGCCGGGCTCGCGTCGAAGCTCCGCATCCACCGCTGGAAAAGGGCCACATTCGTCTCCGTCGCGGGCAAATTCGCAGTGAGGCGAATCCGGCTCACGATGCGTGAAAATGCGAACTTCGACAGCACCTCGGGGTCGGTGACGACCATCGAGCGCTGGATGTTCGTACCGCTCACGTCCGGGCATGTCGCCGCGAGCGACGCCTCGTCCACGTCCTCCATATCTTCGATTGAAGGATCCCATTTGTCGTCGGCACACCCTGCTCCGAGCGCGCACGCCCCCACAATCCCCAACACAGCCATCCGCGTCGTCATGCGCGTAAGTGCCCACGTGGGGCGCTCGTGATCACGAAATGTGATCCGAATGGTGACCTGATGATCGTGTCATGTGCCTGCGGCGCCATTGCGGCGTGCAACCCACCAATCCGATTTGGAGAATTTTGATTCCCGCGGAGCCACGAGAGAAGCGGTGGATCTCCGTGAGACCAGGTGCCTCCATGGAGATCGTTCTCCGCTCTCTCCCACGGGTCGGTCCTTGACGGTGCTGGGGTGAGTGAATATTCATTCACTCGTCGTGGCGAAGAGCGAGACCCAACCCCGCATCGAGGACAAGCGCGAGGCCATCATGCAGGCCGCGCTCGAGCTCTTCGCCGAGCAGGGGTTCTACGGCACTGCGGTGCCGGAGATCGCGGAGCGCGCGAAGGTCGCAGCAGGCACGATCTACCGTCATTTCGAGAGCAAAGAGGCGCTCGTGAACGCGCTGTACGCGCGGTACAAAGCGCAGCTCGGCGCGTGCCTGATCAGCGAGTTTCCTTTTTCGCTCCCGCCGCGGCAGCAGTTCCACCACTTCTTCGCGAAGGCGCTGGAGTTCGCGCGGAAGGAGCCGCTCGCATTCAAGTTTCTCGAAGGGCATCACCACGGCGCGTACCTCGACGACGCGAGCAAGGCGCTCGAGGAGCGGGTGCTGCAGCCGGCGTATGCGTTCTTCGAGCAGACGGCCCGGCTGAAGATCACGAAACATGCGCCCGCGGAGGCGCTCGGCGCATTGATTTGGGGGAGCATCGTCGGCGTCGTGCGCGCCACCTGGGAGAAGCGGCTGAAGCTCGACTCGAAGGTGGAAGCCGTGGTCGAAGAAGCGATCTGGGACGCCGTTCGCCGGCACGACTGATCGCGATGAGTTTGGCGGCGCACGAAGCGTTTTCGTGTGTCGTTGGTAGGAATGAACGTTCATTCTCGCTGAAGGGAAGTTGGTCATGAAGAGCCGTATCGTTCTCGTCACGGGTGCAACGTCGGGGATCGGTCGTCACACCGCTCTGGATCTCGCGCGCGCCGGGCATCGCGTCTTCGCCACCGGACGGAGGGTCGATGCGCTCGAGTCGCTCCGACAGCAGGCTGAAAAGGAAGGCCTCTCGATCGATACGCTCGCGCTCGACGTGACGAAGCCGAGCTCCATCGAGCAAGCTCGCGTTGCGATCGAGCAGGCGACGAACGGGTATGGAGTCGACGCGGTCATCAACAACGCGGGGTACGGCCTCGTCGGCCCGGTCGAATCGATCGGCGACGAAGCGTTGCGTGCGCAATACGAGACGAACGTGTTCGGTCTGCTCGGCGTGACGCGAGCGTTTCTGCCCGCGATGCGGCAGAGAGGCAGCGGTCGCATCGTGAACGTGAGCAGCATCGGCGGCCGCATCACGTTCCCGATGATGGGCGTGTACAACTCGACGAAGTACGCAGTCGAGTCGCTCTCGGACGCGCTTCGCGTGGAGCTTCGACCGTTCGGCGTCGGCGTGTCGCTGATCGAGCCCGGCGCGATTCGGACGGAGTTCGCCGACGTCGCGATGAGCACGGTCGCCCACGACCCGAGCTCGCCCTATGCCGGCGCGACCGCGGACGCAGACGCGATGCGTAAGAAGTTCGAGGCGACGATGGTCGGCCCGGAATACGTGACGCGCGCCATTCGAAAGGCCGTCGAATCACGGAGACCGAGGGCTCGTTACGTCACCCCGCGTTCGGCAGGCGTGGCGATTTGGTTGTTCAAGCTCCTCCCCACGTCGTGGAGCGATGCGCTACTCGGTCAGATGTCCGGGCTGACGCGTCAAAAGCTCGTGGGTGACGGCTCGGCAAAGCTCTCGCTCGCGTCCTGACCCGCGCCTTCGTCGGTACTATTCTCCGGGGATGGGGATCCTCTACACGGCACGGCTCGAGCTCGTCCCGGTGACCGTCGAGGTCGTCGAAGCGATTCTCGCGGGCCAACGCGAGCGTGCCGAAGCTTTGCTTCACGCGCGCTGCCCCGTCTCGTGGCCGAACCGGGCCCTCATCGAGCGCGCGTTCTACGCTTCGCTCGACGCGATTCGTGCAGACCCGGAGCGCAGGCTCTGGGGTGATCGCGTGATGATCACGCTCGAGTCGCCGCGGCGGATCGTGGGCAGCGTGATCTTCCACGGGGCGCCCGACGAAGAGGGCTCGGTGGAGGTCGCCTACGGCGTCGAAGAGGAATCGCAGCGCCGCGGCTACGCGACCGAGGCGACGCGCGCGAGCGTCGGGTGGGCGCTGGAACAGCCGACGGTGCACGTCGTTCGCGCGGCCACGCCCCCTTGGCACATCGCTTCGCAAAAAGTGCTCGAGCGTTGCGGGCTCACGCGCGTCGGAGAGCGCGAGAGCCCGCTCGGCGAGATCTGGGAATACGAGCTCAGGCGCCCTCGACGGTCACCTTGATCATCTGAACCGGCGGCGTCGGCTTGTCGCTGCGGGTCGGCGTCTTTTCGATCTTCTTCACGACGTCCATGCCCTCGATCACGCGGCCGAACACCGGGTGCTTCGACGGGCCCGGCGTGAACCAGTCGAGGTACGCGTTGTGGACGGTGTTGATGAAGAACTGGCAGCTGCCGCTGTTGGGACGGCCCGTGTTCGCCATCGACAGCGTGCCCGGCTCGTTCGACATCTTCACCTCGGGCGGGTGCTCGTCCTTGATCGTGCCGTCCGGCCCGTCGCCCGTTCCGGCGCGGGGGCTGTTCGGATCGCGCGAGTAGGGACAACCGAACTGAATCATGAAGTTGTCGATCACGCGGTGGAAGTGAAGCCCGTCGTAGAAGCCGGCCTTGGCGAGCTTCACGAAGTTTCCAGCCGTGATCGGCATCTTGTCGACGAAGAGCTCGACCTTGAACGAGCCGAGCGAAGTCTCACAGGTTGCTGTCGGGTTCGCCATGCCACCCGATTAGGATCGATCACCCGACGCGGGAAGACCAAAGACGCACGTTGCACGCCGGAAGACGCAGGGCGTGGTCCCCTGCCTCAGTTGGTGAAGCAGGTCGCGTCGCCGGTACCGAGCTCGTAGTGATGCTGTATCTCGGCCGCAGAGAGCTCGCGGTCGTACACGGCGACCTCGTCGATGGCGCCCGTGAAGCCGTTGCCGACTTCCAGGGTGCCGGTGATGGTCGGCATCGCGATCTGGTCGTAGCCTGCGAGCGCGCCGACGGGTGCGCCGTCGAGGTACACGACCATGTCGTCGGCCTCGCCGGCGCCGTTGAACATGGTGCTCTTCGTCTGGCGGTACACGCCGACGACGTGGTGCATCTGATTCGGCGGTTCTTGGAAGTCTCCTTCGAAGAGGATGCCGCGCTCTTCCCCGGTCGTGTCGTGGATTCGAAGGCGAAAGCCGTCGGTTCCGTCTTGCGCTTGGCGCTCGGTGAGCTCGAGCGTGGCGAACGCGCTGCCTTCGATGAAGGTGACGAGGCCGACCGAGTTGAAGGGCACCGACACGCGGACCCACATCTCGATCGAAAACGGCTCGTATCCGCCGAAAATCGAAGAGGCGCCAGGGAACGTCAGATCGTTTTCGTTGCCTTCGGAAAACGATGCAGCGTCGTCACCTCCGTCGGTCACGCTCGCGACCGAAGTATGCGCACCGTTGTAAGAGCCGGAGCCGCCGAGTGTTCCGAGGTTCGGCTCTTCGGTCGAGCCACTCATTCGAAAGTAAACCGCGGGGCCGTCCTCGACGATGCAGTCCTCGTAGGTGCCGATCGTCCCGCCGCCGGTGTTCGTCGTGCCGCCGTCGCTGGTGGACATCGACCCGCCTTCACCGCCCTGCGGTCCGGCGCCGTTGGAGACCTCCCCGCCGTTACCCCCCGTCGAGCCGCCGCCGTTGTTCGACGCGCCAGCGCCGTCCTGAAGTTGATCGAGCGAGATCAGCGTGCAACCGGAGAGCAGAATCGCGCACGCGAGGAGTCTCCAAGCGCGCCGGCCAACGTGCGGCATGTCCGCATCCTACCGAAACGCGGTAAAAGGCGGCTATGAAGCTCGACGGACGCGTCATTGCGCTGACCGGTGCATCGGGAAACTTGGGGCATGCGACGGCGAATGCCCTGCTCGAGCGAGGCGCGAGCCTGCTCCTGCTCGACCGGCATCCCGACCGGATGCGAGAGGCGTGGGGCCCGGCGATCGACGCCGGGCGCGCCCAGGCCTTCGCGGTGGACCTGTCCGACGAGGCGAGCGCGGTGAAGGCGCTCGGCGACGGCATCGCGAAGGCGGGCCGCTTCGACGGGCTGGTTTGCACGGTGGGCGGGTACAAATTCGCGACGACAGGCGAGACGGCGTGGACGGATTTCGCCGCGATGCTCGACGTCAACTTGAAGACGACGGTCGCGTGCACGCGCGCAGCCCTGCCTGCGCTCGCCGCGCGTGGCGGAGGCGCGATCGTGCACGTCGCGAGCCTCGCCGCCCTCGCAGGATCGACGGGCCACGCCGCCTATTCGGCGGCGAAGGCCGCGGTGCTTCGCTTCACCGAATCGGTCGCGGACGACGTCAAAGGGCAGGGGATCCGCGTGAACGCGATCCTCCCCGGGACGATCGACACGCCGCAAAACCGAGCTTGGATGACCAAGGAGCAGGTGGACGTCGCGATCGATCCCGCGGCGATCGCCGACGTGATCGCGTTCCTGCTCTCCGACGACGCGCGCGCCGTGACGGGCGCGTCGATCAAGATCACGGGGCGGCAGTAGCTGCCGGCGGCGTCGCCGCGTCCGTTTGTTTTTTCTCTGCCTTGGGCGCGTCGGCCTTCGCTGCTTCGCGGCAACGCGCGCCGAGCTTCTTCACGATCGGCGTCAGGTCGCTCGCTTGAGGCTTCGGAAAGTCGGACTCCTTCACCGTCTGCGCGACCGACATCAGTCGCTTCAGATCGTTGCCGCACTCGACGAGGAGCGCGCCGAAGGCTTGCGAGCCGCCGTGGTAGGTGTCGTAGCCCGCGAGCGTTGCGTTGGTGATCGGTCGGCGAAATCGAAGCTCGGTGCGGAGGGCGTCGAGGTAGGCCGACTTCCGCGCGAGCTTGTCCTCGTCGCTCGCCTTGGTCGCGTAGAGGCGCTTCAAATCCTGATACGCCTCATGCAGGCGCTCCTGCGTCTTCTTCGCATACACCTCACCTTCCTCCCAAGTGACGATCTCTTGAGACGAGGGGCCGAACCGCTGCGTGAGGTAGTCGAGGGTCAAACGATCCCCGACGAAGGTCGCGAGGCCCTCGTTGAACTCCGATTGACCGGGCACATAGATCGTTGCGTGCACCGACTCGTGAAGGATCACGTTCGCGAGCTCGCCGTCGGCGTCGGGGGAATCTTCGATCATGCTGGAGAGCACGGGATCGTCGAACCACCCGAGCGTCGAGTACGCGGTGGATCCACGTACGTCGACGTCCCAGCCCTCCGCCTTCAGCCCCTCGGCTTGGGCACGCGCGAGGTGGTGATCGAACCAGCCGAGGTAGGGGACGCTGCCCACGATCGGGAATGCCCATCGCTTCGGCTCGAGTGACAACGGCGGCGCCGCGCTGACGACCCACACGACGTATCGCCCCGGAAGCTCGACGTAGTCCTCGTAGCTGTCGGTCGGGACGAGGCCCGACGTCGAAGCGAACGCTTTGATGCGCGGAACGTCGGCGAGAAGACGTCGTGTGTGGGCGTCGAGGTCGGGGTTTTCGACGGAAGACTCGATGCTGCGCGCGCGGCACAACAAGTCGAGCTGACCTTCACCGGCCTGCAGGAGATAGTCGAGCTCGAAGCAGCCTGCGCACGAGAGCGCGCAGGCCAACAGAGCCACGGTGGTGTGCTTCACGGCTTCTTCGGCTTGTCCGCCTTCGGAGCCTTCTTCTCGGCCGGCTTCTCTGCCTTCGGTGCGGCCGGCTTGTCGGCCTTCGGTGCCGCCGGCTTGTCACCCTTCGGCTTGTCGGCTTTCGGAGCAGCCGCCTTGTCGGCCTTCGGCGGCGCCTCGGGCGCCGCGGCAGCAGCTGCGGCCGCTCCGCCTTGCGGCGCGAGGCGGACCATCTGGCGGATCAGCGTGTCCACGTTCTCGAGCCACTTTCGGAACGCGGGGTACTCCGCGACGGTGATGGTCGACTTGTCGAAGATGACCTCGGTCTCGATGACGACCGAACCACCGCCTTTGCCTTGTTTGAAGCTGACGCGCGCCGACCCGAAGGCTCCGCCCTTCGCTTCGCCGCCGGGCGGCAGCTCTTTGAAGGTGTAGCCCGCGGGCGCCTGGATCGTGATCGTCCTGCGCTCGTGGCTCGGGCCGAGGTACGGCGGGAGCAAGACCGGCAGCGTGCGTTTCGCGAGCGGCGCGTAGGTGCTCATGAAGCTGAAGCTGCCCATCGTCGGGACGGCGAGCTCGTCACCTTCTTTGCGCGCGAAGCCTTCCGCCTTCGCCGTGTAGCCGAGCGTGCCGTCGTCGGGCGAGTACTGCAGGTCGCCCTGCAGATCGACCGTCGGCATCCAGCGTCCGAGGTACTGCTCCACCCATTGCGCGCGCGCGTCGGGCTCGATGAGGTTGTTGCGGAGCTCGAAGGCCATGTCGCCGACGTGCTTCTCTTTGCCCTTCAGATCGGCGCGGCCGGTGGCGTCGAGCTTCACCGTCCACTCGAGGTTCGTCCCGTTGTCCGTCGGGCTCGAGCTCGGCGTGTCGATGATCTTCGCTTCACCCTCGTAGACGAACAGCGCCTTCGCGCGCGCATCCATCGAAGGCAGAGGCCCGATGCGGCTCTGTGGGCTCGTCGCGTCGAGCCACATGCCCGGCGCGCCGTTCTTCCCAGGCAGATAGGCGATGCCGTGATCGAAGAACGGCACGGCCGCCTTCGTCCCCATCAGAACGCTCGGCATCGCGGTCATGCGCGTCTGCACGAGCACGGGCGTCGCCTGCACACCGATCGATTTGAGGAGCGCGATGAGGAGGATCGCCTTGTCGTCGCAATCGCCCTGGCGGCGCGCGAGGAGCTGCTGCGGGCGGTTCGGAAGCCAGAACTCGCCGCTCATGTAGTTCACGTAGCGGATGTCGTCCGCGACGTAGTTGAACAAGGCATCGATCTTCTCGCGCTCGGTCTTCTTGCCCTTCGTCAGATCCGCGGCGAGCTGCTTCACCTGATCGTCGGGATCCGTCATCCCTTCGATCGCGGCGCGGTACCAGTTACGGAAGTCGTCCCACGAGCGGAACGTCGAGCCGACGACGAGCGGCGTGAGCTCCGTCTGCGAGGGGGCGAGCGGCTCGTCCGCGACGATGGGCGGGTTTTCCCAGGTGTAGCGGACGACTCGATGGCCGTTCTCGATCTTGTCTTCGCTCTTTTCCGGCTTGCCGTTGATGACGTCGATGCCGAGCTGCGACTGCTCCGGCGACTCGACAATGACCTCGTTGAAGAGGACCGGGCGCGTGGTGGTCGAGCCGACGAAGTCGATGAAGTAAAACGGCGGGTCGCCGCGGCGGCCGACCGGTTGGCTCGTCCAGGAGCGAACCGCGAACTCGACGACGTCCCCCGTCTTGAGCTGCGGCCATTTGATGTACGCGCCGACCGAGCTCTGCTCGTCGGGCTGCGCGATCGTGCCGTCTTTGCGATGAACGCGCGCGAAGACGAGCTCGACCTGGTCACCCTCTTGCGGGATGTTCCGCTCGTAGAGCTCGTTCGGCGTGCGCGGCTCGACGACGATCTCGCGGGCCTGGTGGATGAGCTGCGAGACGCGCTTGTCCTTGTGGTACGTGACGATGCGCTGGAAATGCAGCGTCCGCTCGAAGACCTCGCCGACCTTCGCCGGGTTCTTCTTTGCGCGGTCGACGATCGTGGAGCCTTCGGCGAGGAACCGCTCGTCCTCACCCTTGGTCTTCGTCTCGCCTTTGCGATCGTACGCACCGTCGCGGAACGCGATCTCCGCCTTCTTCTGCGGATCGCCCCGGCGTAGCGCGAGACCTCGCTGCCGAGCCTGCTGCGCGTAGCGCGCGTCGTCGGTGACCGGTTTTCCGGCCTTCTTTTCCTCGAGGAGGACGGCGTCCCGCGCCGAGGCGAGCGCCTCCCACGAATCGGGGAGGTTCGGCGCGACCTTCGTCGCGACGAAGGCCACTTCGCGCGCCCAGTTGTATCGGCCTCGTTGCTGCAGCGCGGCCGAGAGCGCGAGCAGGGTCCGCGCGCTCGTCGCGTGTGGGATCACTGCGGCGGTCGCGCGCTCGAACGCGGCGTTCCCGTCTTGAAGCGCGCTGTACGCGAAGCTCACGTCGCGGCCCGATGCGGCGACCTGTGCGAGACGGCGCTGGAAGGCGGGCTTGAGCTCGGGCTTCGCGGCGGAGAAAGTGACGAGCTCGCGAAGCGTCGCGATCGGCACCTTTTGGCGAAGCTCGTCGTCGATGGCGAGGAGCGCGTTCAACGCGTCGAGCTGCGACCGCGTCCTGCCGATCACGCCGGCGCGAAACACACGCGCTGCGACGTCTTTTTCGTCGGCGAAGGGCGCTTTGCTGGAGAGCCGCACGACCGCGTCGAGCGCCCCGCCCGTGAGGAGCGCCTCCGCGAGGCGACGCTGTGCGAACGAGGCCGTCCGCATGTCACCTTTCGCGATTCCCTTTTCGATCGCGAGGTTGAGCCACCCGCTCTTGTTCGCGCCGAACGCCGAGAGCCAACCGGCGATCGCAAGCTGATCGGGG
The DNA here is from genome assembly GCA_013361525.1 of Polyangiaceae bacterium. Taxonomy (GTDB): domain Bacteria; phylum Myxococcota_A; class Polyangia; order Polyangiales; family Polyangiaceae; genus Xiheicaenibacterium. Next base: position 55,594 of record JABFXY010000069.1, read on the forward strand.
GTGGCGTCCGGGTTCTTCGCGACGCGATCGAGCAGGCCCGGCGCACGCGGCGATCGGGTGTCGTCCGCGCCGGCGATCGTCCGCGCGATGGCGCCGATGATCGCGTGATCGATCGATTTGGAGTCACCCTCGAGCGCTTGTTGAAGGAGCGTCTTCACGGCGCGCGCCTTCACCTTCGTCGTCGTCTTCGCGACCTCCGCCGTCTTCGGCGCGGGGCCTTTCACCTTCGCGGGCTTCGGCGCGGGAGGCGGCGGTGCTGCCGGTTTGTCTTTGCCGGCGCCCTTTCCTTTGGGGCCGGGCTTGTCGTCGGGGCCCGGCGGCGGCTCGGTCGGCGCTTGCGGGGGCGGCGAGAACGATTTCTTCGCGAGCGCCTCGGGGAGTGGCATTCCCTTCACGCGATCGTCGGGCAAACCTCGAAGGTCGCTCGACGCCTCGACGGGCAGCGGCGAGCCGTCCTCGTTCGTGAAACGAACGCGCACGCGACCTTCGTCGGCGAGCGGCGAAGAGCAGACCTTCACCGCGACCATGTGCGGACCGGCGTCGGGATCGATCGCGACCGCGAGACGATCGAGCGTCGCGCGCGGGTTCACGTCCTCGCTCCACGCGACCGACTCGCCGTCCCAGATCAGACGCACGCTGCCCGACGCTGCGACGCGCACGACGACGGACTTCTGTGCATCGGGAAAGCTCACCTTCGACGCGACGTAGGTGCAGCTCTCGGTTCGCGGATGGATGTAGAGATCGAGCGGAACACCGTACGCGGTGACCCAGTCCGGCAACGCGCGCCGCGGACGAACCTCGAAGTCACCCCACGAGTAGTCTGCGTTGGCGTCGGCGAACGACGCGCCGTCGGCCTCGGGGCCTTCGCGTCGAGCCATGCCGCCTCCCGGATCTTGGAGAGGCCCGATGACGGTGTACGCGCGAACGAGGCCCGTCGGATCTTTCGGTACGTCGAAGCTCGCCTTTGCCCAGCCTTCCCAGGTGCGACCGAACGGCGTCGGCGTGAAGAGCTGCGCGAGGAAACCCGCCTCGTAGCCGACGGGACCGCCGGTCTTCGCGAGGCTCTGGAACGACTTGATCACCTCGCCCGGGGGCGCGTGATCGATCATCGACGCTGCGATCAGAAGACCCGCGAGCGCATCGTCGCCGCCCGCTTCCGCTCGCTTGATTCCGAGCTTGGCGATTGCGTCGGGCGTCGAGTCGACCCAGCGGTCGACGCCCGAGAGCTTGCCGGTGGTGGTCGGCGGAGGCGGCGCGTCGGGCGGCGCAGGCTTGCCCGCCTTCGGATCCGCAGGCGGCGCAGGGTCCTTCTTCGGCGGCTTGCCCGGATCGGCGGGCTTCTTCGGATCCGGCTTTTTGTCCGGTGCCTTCTTCGGATCCGGCGACTTCTTGGGATCAGCGGGCTTCTTGGGATCGGCCGGCTTCTTGGGATCAGCGGGCTTCTTCGGTTCGGTTTTCTTGGGCTGGCCCTGCGCAAACGCGACGTGGGCGACGGGGGCCAGCGCGAGCGCCGCGGCCAAGAGGCCTGCTGCGAACCGCGGGAGCGTTTGGTGAGACGGGCGACGAGAGCGCATCCTGATCTCCTGGGAGTCCTGGCAGGCGGCAAACATTCCGCATGCAAGCCCTCCGCTAGTGCGCGGACGTCGGACACCCGCGCGCTCCGGAGCCTAGCAAGCTCCAGGACAAGCGTCAGGCCGGCACGTTCCCGGGATGCTCAGGATCCGGCGGACGCCCGTTCGCGCGACAGCATCGCGAGCCGGGTCATCACGCCGTCGGTGACGCTGGAGAGCACCTGTCGCTCGAGCTGCTTCTTCTTGTCCGGCTTGCCGCCGAAAGAGAGACGGCTCTTCGCGCTGCCGCCACCTTTCAGCTTGCCGACGAGCGTGCAGCTGACGCGCAGCAGGCCGTCCGACTCGACGACGCTCAGCTCTTTGACGACCAGGGTCACCTCGACGCGGTCCACCTTGCCGAAATCGAGGTGCTTCGCTGCTTGATGTGCGAAGCGGCGGAGCGTCGTCTGCAGCTGTTTGTCGCGCTGCTTGGTCGTCGAGACGCTCTTCGTGAGCTCGACCGCCGCGACATCGACCTTCGCCTTCTTGGCGTGGGCGGTCGAGGCGACGAAGGACAGCGACAGCGTCAACGCCACCGCCATGACGAGGCGGACGATCCACATTCGCGCTTCCTACCGGGCCCGCGACAATCGGGCCAAAACTCCGGACCCGCCGACGATCAGTGCATCGTCTCTTCCATGAGCTCGCGCCAGTCGTCGTTGTCGAGCTCCGGGTAGATGTAGTCGCCCTCGAAGTTCGTATGGTGGAGCATCAGGCGCGCGACCTCGAACACCAGCTCCGCGACCTCGCGCGTCGGATCGGCGCCGGAGCCCTCGAGCTCCGTCCGCTTCTCGCGGATGGCCTCGTGGTGTTTACGCGCGACCTGAACCTCCGGGAGGAGCCCTCGATCCTCGAGCTTCGGGAAGAGGCACCTCTCCTCGTACTCCATGTGCCGCTCCATCGGGCCGTGGAGGAATGCGATGAGGCTCTGGCGTTCGGCAGCTGCTTCTTCCGTCGATCGATTCGCGACGTTCATGAGGTGCCGGGCCATGGCCCGAGCCGCATCCTCCTCCGAGAAGAGCTCGGAGAGCACTTTGTCGTAGTCCACGCAGACGTCCTTCCGCCGGATCAATCGCGTAGCACTGGACGGTCGACGACGAAACAAGGAGGAAGGGCACCACCTCACCAAAACTCGCCGTCGCTCCCGTTTACGAATCGGACTGGTCGAAAAGCGACGCTGCGTTGGCTCGGCCGGCGAAACCTTGATACGACCGTCACCGGACCGAAACGTTGATGCGACGTTGAGCGCGGAGTTTGGTACCGTACGCAAGGGGACTTTCTGAAGGTCGGGTCTCTCGGGTGATAGCAGCTGGGCAAGTCCTGAACGGTCGGTACAAGCTCCTTCGACCCCTCGGTCAGGGATCCCAGGCCTTTGTGTGGGTTGCGGAGCACCTCGCGCTCGGTTCGCAGGTGGCCGTCAAGCTCATCGATCCCGAGCTCGCGAAGCAGGAGGACGCACGCGAACGCTTCGCTCGTGAAGCGACCGCGGCCGCGAAGCTGCGCAGCGCGCACGTCGTCCACATCCTCGATCACGGCATCGAGGCCGATCAGCCCTTCATCGTGATGGAGCTGCTCGAGGGCGAAGACCTGTTCGATCGGCTCGAGCGGAGAAAGAAGCTCACGCTCGCCGAGACGTCGAAGATCATCACGCAGGTCGCGCGTGCGCTGATGCGCGCGCACGCCGAAGGGATCATCCACCGCGATCTCAAACCGGAGAACGTCTTCCTCACGAGGAACGAAGACGACGAGCTCGCGAAGGTTCTCGACTTCGGCGTCGCGAAGGTGACGACGCCGGCGAAGGCCGTGATGGTGCGCACCGGTGTCGGTACGCTCATCGGCACGCCGCATTACATGAGCCCCGAGCAAGTCAAAGGGCTCACCGAGATCGACCATCGATCCGACCTCTGGTCGCTGGGCGTCATCACCTACCAGTGCGTCACGGGGCAATTGCCGTTCGACAGCGAAGGCGTCGGCGACCTGCTGATCCGCATCACGATGAGCCAGCCGGCCATCCCCTCGTCGCTGAACCCGGACCTGCCGCCCGCGTTCGATGCGTGGTTCAAGAAGGCGTGCGCGAAAGACCCGGATGATCGCTTCGAGACCTCGCGCGAGATGGCCGACGCCCTCGCGAAGGTGATCGGCGCGCCACAGCCTCCGGTCTCGCAACCCGGCCGGGTCCTCGTGAACCTCGCCGACAGCCCCGATCTCGACTGGGGCAGCCTCGCCGGCGTGCGCATTCCGATCCCGCCTCGCAAGTCGGCACCGCCGCCTTCGAACGGCGAGGCGAGCGACACGGCGAGCCCGAGCTCCCGCAAGGGCTCACCCGGTGCGCCCGCATCGCCGCGTCTCGGCGCGCGCCTGGCATCGCGCCTTCCGACGCTCGATGCGCCCGAGGAGGAAGCCGAGATCGTCGAGATCGTCGAAGCCGGCCGCTCGATACCTCCGCCGAGTGTACCTCCGCCCGGTGCTTCGCTGCAGTCCTCTGCCTCGGCGGCACCCGTTTCGGAGAGCGCGCCAGCTTCACAGCGAACCCCGCCTCCTGCATCGGTGCGCTCGTCGCCCGTGTCGTCGTCGAGCGCAGCGGTGCCTCCCGCTTTCGACAGCTCGAACAGCGGCGCGTCGAATCCGTTCCTCGAGCCGATCCCGCCGTCGCGACGCATGCCGTCGAGCGGGCGCGGCCTGCAGAGCACGGTCACCGGGCTCGCATCGAACCATCAGCCATCTCTCGAGTTCGAGCCCGAGCTCGAGAATCCGCGCCGCCGTCGCGCAACGTGGATCGTTGCGATGGGCATCGCCGCCGCAGCCATCGGGATCACGGTCGGCGTGATTCGGTCGCGGGGTGGGTTCGACGAGCTCACCGGCAACGCGGGTGCGGCGCCGAAGACCGAGGCGACGCAGTCGGCGTCGAACTCACGTGAGCCGGCGAAGCCCGTGCTCGGCTCGCCTCCGCCCGTGCTCGCATCGTCCGGTTCAGCCTCGAGCTCGGCCGAGGCGTTCGACCCCATGGTGACGAAGAAGCCGACCAAGCCGAGTGCTGCCCCGGTTCTTCAGCGCCCGTTCAAGCGACCCGACGAAGACGGCGTGCTCGTGCTGCCGACACCGGAACGAGAAGTGCCGGCGCATTGAGTTGAGCGACTCGGAGACGAGGATGCCGAGTCCTGTGGCCCGCGCGGTCGGAATCAGCGAATCGAACCGTCGCCGTGCGCTACGAGACCGCTGCGAGCCCGATGTTCACCTGGTCGTTTTCAGTTGAGGAGCTTCTTGGAGAGCTGCCGTACGGCGTCTTCGCACGCCTGCTCGACTGCGGCGAGCATCGGGGCAGACTCGTCCTTCTCCTTCACGAGGATCGCGTAGCTGTTTCCCTCCATCGCAAACTTAGCAAGATGGGAATCGCATGAGTGATCCGGAGCCTTGCGGACGGGCACCCGGACTTCCATCGAGCCGACTCGCAGCTCTACGAAACCTAGAAGCTCCGCTTGAACGATTGTCATGGCCACCACCATTGGAAGTCGGGCCTAAACCCGGCTTTCTCGAGGGGATTCATCGAATCTGAAGTTCAAGGTAAGGCATATGTCAGTATGAGCAAGAGCCGCGCCGAGCCGTCGTTCGAGCCTGTCGTCGACCGCGCGATCCTGGAAGGCGTGAAAGACGCGCAATTGGGCGTGGCTGTTTGGCAAGCGACGCCCGAAGGTCCCCGCGCGGTCTTCGTGAACGAAGCCGCCCGAACCATGCTCGGGTACGGCCGCGACGAGCTTCCGCCGTTCGGCGCGTTCGAGCTCGACCGAGATCGCGACAACGCGCGCATCACGCAAGCTTGTGCGCTCCACAAGGCGGGCCATTATGTGCCCCTCGAGCTTGCGCGGTCGCAGTCGACGGTCGATGGCACGACGCTGCACGTCGACTTCTTTCTCGATGCTTCCGCGAGACGTGCGGCAGAGCGCGCCACCCTCGCCTCCGAGGCGAGATTCCGCAGCCTCATCGAGGGTGCGCCGGACGGGATCGCGATCACGCGAAATGCGCAGATCCTCTACGCGAACCCGGCCGCGGTCGCGTTGCTCGGCTACGAAGATGCCGCCGATCTCATCGGTGCGCCCATCACGGCGTTCCTCGATGACGACGGCCGGCGCCGGTTCACGACCAGAGCCGGCATTGCAGGTCCGCCCCGGCCCCTTCCACCGGCGGAATACCGCACGCAACGACGCGACGGGACATGGATCCTCGCGGAGATCACGAGCTTGCCGTTCGAGTGGGAGGGCGGACCAGCCGTCATCGCATTCGCGCGCGATGTGACCGAACGATCGAGAGTGGCAGAACAGCTCAAACGCGCCGATCGGCTCGCCTCGCTCGGAACGCTGTCGGCTGGAGTCGCACACGAGATCAACAACCCGCTGACGTTCATGACGTTGGGTATCGAGATCCTTGCCAAGCGGCTCAACATCGCGAAGCTCGACGAAGACGAGCGCAACAGCATGCTTTCGACGCTCGCCGAGCTGCGTCGTGGAGCGGAGCGTGTGGCGGAGGTCGTGCGTGATCTTCGCACGTTCTCCCGCGCCGACGAGCACGGCTCCGAGCCCGTCGACCTTCGCATGGTGATCGAGTCCGCCGAGCGAATGGTCGACCATCGTGCGCGTCACCTCGCGACCGTGGCGATCGACGTCCCCGACCTGCCGTTCGTGCGCGCGAACGCGAGCCGCCTCGAGCAGGTGATCGTGAATCTGCTCCTCAACGCGTGCCAAGCCTTCGACGAGGAGAGCCCGCGCAATCGAATCGACGTTCGCGGCGGCCTCTTGGACGACGGTCGTGTCTTCGTCGACGTGAGCGACAACGGGCCCGGGATCTCGGACGAGATCTTGCCGCGCATCTTCGATCCTTTCTTCACGACCAAACGGGTGGGTGAGGGGACGGGCCTCGGCCTCGCCATCTGCCATGGCATCGTCGCGGGCTTCGGCGGGGAGCTGTCCGTGGATACGACCGTCGGCGGGACGACGTTTCGGATGGTCCTGCCGTCGATTCGCGCGAGCATCCTCGGGCTCACACCGCCACCGAGCTCACCACCGTCGTCGCGTTTGCGCATTCTGATCGTCGACGACGAGCCGGCGATCGTTCGCAGCTTGAAGCGATCGCTCTCGGTTCGGCATCACATCGAGACGGCTGCGACTGGAGAGGAGGCGCTGGCGCTCGTCGAGCGGGAGCGCTTCGACGTCGTGCTTTGCGACCTCGCGATGCCCGGCTTCAGCGGGATCGAGCTCTACCACCGCCTGCGCGAGCTGAAGCCCGAGCTCGCGAAGCGCTTCGCCGTGATGACCGGCGGCGCCGTATCGCAGCGCGCGAGCTCCTTCCTCGAGACGTGGACCGGGCCGCGCATCGACAAGCCGTTCTCGATTCGCAAGCTCGAGCAGCTTCTCTCCGAGGCGATTGGCGAGCAGGCCCTGGGCACGGAGCCCGACGCGAAGGCGCTCTAACCGAGGCCGCCGCGGCGCAATACAGCTTCGATCGAGCGCGTGACCCGTTCGTACACCTGATCGTCGTCCATCGCGAGCTCGGCCTCGGTGAGCGGCGGCAGCACGTGGTAGCCGATCTTCGCGGGGACGATCGGGACGAGGACCGCGACAGCATAGGCGGCGACTCCGGTGCCGATGCGTGTCGCGAGGCTGCGCCGGCGTGTGAGACGCAGCGAAGCGACCGCGGCTGCGATCGACAACACGGGAAACGGAATGCGGTGGAGGCCTGCGAACCGAATGCCCGAGAGCCATGCGAGCCTGCGCGACGCGCCGAGGTTCGGAACGGTGACGTGCGACCCCGTGATTGCGAGCGGCACGACGGTGAGGCCGAGCTCGCGCGCGAGACGGATCCATCCGCGGTGATTGCCGAAGTCGACGCGCCGCGCGCGCCACATCGGCCGCATCGCTTCGTGGTCACCGCCTGGAAACAGCAACACCGCGGCGCCGCTCGAACGCGCCCACGCTGCGCCCTCACGTGTCGCTTCGACCGCGCCGACGGACCGCAGCAGCTGGCCGAACCACGGTGCCCTCATCAGCGCCGAGTGCGCCATCGCGGCGAGCGGCCGGTGCTCACCGACGTGCGTGAGCCACGCTTCCGTGAACGCCACCGACTCCACGACGCCGAGCCCGGAGTGGTTTCCGACGAGGAGGTAACCGTTGTGATCCGGCAAGTTGCCGGCGCCCTCGAAGCTCACGGGCCAGAGCTTGCGGAGGATCGGCACCGCGAGCTTTCGATAGGCGGCGAGCCACCGCGGATCGGCGCGGCCCGGATGTTTCGAGCTTCGTTGGTGCATCGGATCGGCGCGGTGTCGCGGCGTCTCTCTCATGCGCGCCGCGATAATCGACCACTGCCTCGCCGAGGGCCAGTCGAAGCGGCGCCGTCGACGGCGACCTGGTTTCGCCGCGCGTGGCGCCGGCCCTTCGGGTGGATCGCGGCGGACCTCGGGCGTGCTGGGCAGAGTTTCTTGCCGCAGAAGCCCAGTTGTACGAAACATGGCCCTCATGGCTGCACTCGTCCTCGAAGGCACATTCACTGCAATCGTCACGCCGTTTACGCCCGATGGCTCGGCGGTCGACGTCGACGCGCTCGATCGTCTCGTCGACGCGCAGATCGAAGGTGGCGTGTCGGGGCTCGTTCCGTGCGGCACGACGGGGGAATCGCCGACGCTCTCGGACGCCGAGCAGGTCGACGTGATTCGCCGCGTCGTCGTGCGCGCGAAGGGCCGCGTGCCCGTTATCGCCGGGACCGGCAGTTTCTCGACGAAGAAGACGATCGAGGCCTCGAAGGCAGCCGTCGAGGCCGGCGCCGACGCGGTGATGATCGTCATGCCGTACTACAGCAAGCCGTCGCAGGACGGGCTTCGCATGCACGCGGTCGAGGTCGCGCGCAGCGTCGAGGTGCCGGTCGTTCTGTACAACATCCCCGGCCGCTGCATCGTCGACCTGTTGCCGGAGACGACCGAACGAATCTGCTCCGAAGCGAAGAACGTCGTCGGAATGAAGGAGGCGACCGGGAACGTGCTCCGCTGTCAGGAGCTCGTTCGAAGGCTCGGCGATCGACTGACCGTTCTTTCCGGTGACGATGTGCTCACCCTTCCGATGATGGCCATCGGAGCGAAGGGGGTCATCAGCGTCGTTTCGAACGTTCTGCCCGCGGAGACGAGCCGTGTCACGACGCTGGCGCTCGCCGGCAAATACGAGGAAGCGCGTCGCGCGCATTTCGATCTCCTCGAGCTGGCCAGCCTCCTCTTCGTCGAGCCGAACCCCGCGCCCGCCAAGGCTGTGCTCGCGAAGCTCGGTCGCATGTCGCCGTCCGTCCGCGGCCCGCTCGCTCCTGCGACGGACGCGCTGACCGCGCGGCTCGTGGAAGCGATGAAGCGCTTCGGAACCGAGGCGCGATGAGCGAGCCGATCCGCGTCGCGATCGTCGGAGCGGATGGACGCGTCGGGCGCGCGCTGGTGAGGCTCGCCGCCTCCGAGGGCCTGTCGATCGTCGGGGCGGTGACGCGCTCGACGTCCCCCGAGCTCGGCAAAGACGCGGGTGAGGTCGCCGGCATCGGGACGCTCGGTGTGCAAATCGGCTTCGACCTCGCGTCGGGCCTGCTCGGCGCTGCGTGTGTCATCGACTTCTCGTCCGCGGAGACGGTCTCGCAGGTGGCGCACGTCGCCGCGCGTGCGGGCGTCGCGGTCGTCTCGGGCACGACCGGCATCGGTCCCGATGCAGAACGCGCGCTCGACGAAGCGGCGAAGCGCGTTCCCGTGCTCTGGTCCGCCAACATGAGCGTCGGCGTGTTCGTGCTCGCGCAGCTCGTCAAACAAGCGGTGAAGTCGCTGCCCGGCTTCGACGTGGAGATCGTCGAGACCCACCACCGCAACAAGGTCGACGCACCGAGCGGGACGGCGAAGATTCTCCTCCGCGCCGTTCAAGACGTCCGCGAGGCGAGGGCGATCTCCGGGCGCGAGGGCAAACCCGGGGCGCGCCTCGACGACGAGGTCGCGATGTTGGCGATGCGCGGCGGAGACGTCGTCGGTGATCACACCGTGCACCTCCTCGGCCAGGGTGAGCGCATCGAGCTGACGCACCGAGCGACGAATCGGGATCTCTTCGCGCTCGGGGCGCTCCGGGCCGCACGCGCGATCACGAAGCGCGAGCCGGGCCGCTACACGATGGCGGACGTGCTCGAGTAGCCGTCAGTAAGCGCCGACGTAACGCGGAGGCAGACCGATGCCGTCGTCGATGGAGATCGCTTCGAGCGCTCCGACGCCGGCGCCGTCGATCTCCATTCGCTGAACGACGTTGCGATCGCCATCAGCGACGAAGCAGATGCCGCAGGTCGTCTCGCAGCGCATGTCGCCGATGGTGAACGGTACGCTCTCCGTTCGAAGGAGCTCGCGCGTGTCGCCCGCGGCGATGTCGAGCTCGAGCAGCCGGTCGGGCACTCGCTGACTTCCCGCGTCGTCGAGCTGTCCCATCGTGGAGAACATGAGCGTGTCGTCGCCGACGAACGCGATCGATTGTCCGATCGGCGCGTCGCCGATATCGACGGCGTCGAAGCGTTTCGCGATGGTGAGACCGCCGTCCACGAGGTCCAGGACGAGCAGCGCGGAGTCGTCGAGGTTCGGTGTGCTCGTCAGATTGAACGTGCCCGAGCAGCCGACGGCGAGTCTGGTGCCACTCGGCGCAATCGCGAACGCGTAACAGCCGCGCGCACCGGAGAGCACGAGGGTGTCGGCGATCGTGTCCGAGGTGCTGTCCAACACGGCGATGCGCCCGTCGTCGGACTTCGAGAAGTCGCGTGAATAGGCTGAAAGCAGGACGTATGCGCGCTCTGCCGATCCGACCATTCGTGACGGATGCGGCTCGATGTCTTCTGCGGCGCCCGCCATTGCGCCCGCGAGATCGATGCGCCCGACGATCGCGCCTGCCTGGGGATCGACGACCAGGACGTCGCTGCCTTCGTCGAACTCCTCCACACCCGGCTCCGGATTGGCGCCGTAGCGCGAGACGTAGATTTTGTCGGACGCGATCTCGAGCACGTCCTGTGGGTTTGCCTGGATGAAGCCCGTCTGCACCGAGATCTGCTGTTCGACCGATGCGGTCGTCGGATCGAGGAAGGTGAGGACGGCGGAGGCGGATCGATCGATGAGGACGACGCTTCCGGAGGTCGTGCGCGTCGTGGGCGTCACGACGTCGCCCGACAGCGCCACGCTGAGACCCGAGACGTCGGAGCCGGAGTCGATCATCGACGGCGCGAGCACGCCGCCGTCGTAGCCGATGATCGCCGCGCTCGTGGATTGGTAGTCGGAGCTGACGACGTAGAGCGCGTGGCCGCAGGGCCCGTTCGGGACGTCGACCCCGGTCGGCTCCTCCGTCTCTTGTGGTTCGCAAGCGGCGAGGAGCAAAGCGGCGATCGACCAGCGTGCGAGTTTGTTCATGTCACTTCCACCAAGCGGACACGGCCGCGTAAAACGCTCTTCCGGGGAGCGGGTAGCCGACGAGATCCGTCGTGTGATCGTCGAGGACGTTCGCGAGGCGCGCGGTCACCTCGAGCGCGCCGCTCGCGAAGCCGGCGGAGGCTTCGAGGTCGAGGAGAGCCTGGCTCGGTAGCTCGATGAGGCCCGCGGGATCGGCCGTACGACGTGAGCGATACTGAAAGCGGGCGAGTAACCGCGCCGCGTCCCATCGGATGATGCGAACGAGATCGCGAGCGACGAGGCCGAGCGTGGGGCTCACCTCGAGCTCGGCCTGGAGCGGCAAACGATCGTTTTCGATGGTGCGCCCCTCGCTGACGTCGCGCCCGTCGGTGAACGTGACCGACGAGCCGGCTTCGACGAAGTCGAAGAGCCGCGCCAGCACCGAGCCCTCGACACCGAGGAAACGCGCCGATGCGACGTTGAACGGCTTCATGACGCCGAACGAGCTTCGTTGGTAGACGATGAGATCGCTCGCGGCGCGTGCGAAGAACACCGCCTCTGCCGCGAGATCCACCGAGCGATGCGGCGAGATGCTGGTGCGCGCGCCGACGTCACCCGACCAACCGGATTCCGGCAGAAGCGCAGGATTACCGAGCACGGTCGCGGTGACGCCGAATTGCTCGCCGAGCGTCGGTACGCGTGCGTACCGGCCCGCCGTTCCGAAGACCTCGAGCTGCTCGATCGGGCGCACGGTGACGCCCGCGCGTGCTTCCGGGGTGATCGCCGAGTCGCGCGACGTGGAGGAGGCGAGCGCGTCGGATCGAACCGCGCCCTCGACGACGGCGTCCAGCCACGAGGTGGGCCGCGCGACGAGGCCCGCGAACGCGCGCACCGAGGCCCGCGTTGCAGATGTCTCGGCCGGTCCGAGTGGATCGACGCGCACGTGCGCCATCGTGAACGTCGTCGCCGCCTTGACGGTGAGCTCCGGGAGCGGCGTCACGGACAGCGCCACGCGCGCGCCGACGTTCGTCGCGTCGGTCGCTTGGCGCCCGCGCACGAAGAGCAGCTCGCCGGCCGGGTCGTCGAGGATGTAGCTCGATACGCGGCCCCACGCGACCGTCTCCACGCGGCAGCGATCGGGTCCTTGCTCGTTGCATGCGACGTCGGCCCCAGCGACGGCGAGCGCCTGTTGCGTGTGGGCGCGGGCGTGGAGAGCCGGCACCACGCCGAGGCCGGGGACGCCCTGCTCGCGCGAGAAGAGCCGCACCCAAAGATCGACGGAGCCTCGGTCGTCGAGGTCGATCCGCGCGGCGGTCCACAGGTCGCCGGAGAGCGAGTCGGCGTTGCGGCGCGTGACGACCACGTCGTCGGTCTCGTCGAACGTGGTGCCGCGATCGTCTTCGAACTCGAATGTCCCCGCCGTGTGATCGATGCGGAGCGCTGCGCTCGCTGCTGCGCCTTTGCCCTGCAGCGACGCGCCCAGCGACGCGAAGGCCGTGTCCCAGCTGCCCCCGCCGGCTGCCGCTCCGGCGCGTGTGCCGCTCGCGACATGCGGGACGAGCACGACCGCGCCCGACAACCCTCCATGTTCGAGGTCGAGCGGCGCGTGCCCGCGATGGACCTCGATGCGGCGAAGGAGAAACGTGGGCACCATCGATAGATCCGCCGTGCCGGTGAGCTCGTCGTTCAGCGCGACCGGTCCGAGGTACACCGGCGTCTGCGCGCTGGTCGCGCCGCGCAACGTCACCGTCGCGAGCTCCGCGGAGCCGCCCGTGCGCGCGACCTGTGTGCCGGGGCTCGAGGTGAGGACGTCGGCCGTGCTCGCGCCGGGGCGATCGAGATCGTCACCCTCGATCACCGTCGACGCCTTCGTCGAATCTTCGGCTCGCGGCAGGAGCTCGCCGCGCACCTCGACCGTCACGGCATCGTCGGCCGCGTCTTGTCCCGATTCATCTTGAGCCCATGCCGCGCGAGCACAGACGAGCACGAGGGACCCGACGGCGATCGCGCCGGTGGGTCTCAACGCGTGCAGGTCCAATGCACGAGCGCGATGGCGTCGAGATCGAACGAGCCGGCGAGCCCGGTCGTGTCCGGACGATCCACGATGCGGACGAAACGCGCCTCGGTCAGGCCGACGTCGGCGAGATCGAACGCGTCGCCTCCCGCTGCTGCGGGGTCGTGCGGATCCGCGTCCGATTCTTCGCTGCCTGCGAGGACGGGATGCCACCCGGCGCATGAACCGTAGGGAGCCTCGGTCGCCTTGCACGCAAAGGCCACCCACGACTCACCATCCGCGCTGACCTCGACGGTGCCGAGCTCCGCGAACGGAGAATCGGGATCTCCGCCGGCATAAAACGCATTTTCGAAGACGATGAAGTCGGGCCCTTCCCCGTCGGAGATCACCTGATCGCCGAACCCCATCGTGATGGTGCCCCCGTTTCCGAGCGCCACCACGTCGAAGGAGCCGGTCGTTTCGCCCGCGCCGTGAGGCGGCCCGAGAACGATGCCGGGCATGTCACGCTGCCCGAAGCCCGCGTCCGGTCCGTATTGAACGTCGACGACCTCGGTCGCGAAGCCCGCGCAAGGATCGACCGGCGCTTGTCCGCCGGCTCCGCCTTCGGAGTCTCCGCCTTGCGCCTGCCCACCTTCGGCGTGGCCGCCTTCGGCCTCTCCCCCTGCGTCGTCATCGGGGCCGACGGTGTCGTCGCTGCAACCGGGGACACACGCGACCAGGAACGAAACGGCGACTACCCAACGAATCGAATGCACATGAAGACCCTCCGGGCGATGCTCGCGCCCACGAGTACCGTCCCCACGCCGGGGCGTGAGGAGTCGCAGCCTGGTCTTCTGACTCCCCGACTCTCGCTTCGAGAGCTCCACACCTTCCGGACGGGATGTCCGTGGTCGTTCTGCAGACAGCGCTCGCCCTTTTCAGGGGTCGAACGATGCGGGTTACAGCGGCGGCTCCGTGCCAGATTTGCACTGGCTTCCCGCGCCAGGTGAGCTGAACCCGGCGCTTCGCGACGTCGCGAAAGAGCTACGACGAGGACGCTCATACCACAGCGGTCGTCTTTCGGTAGCATCCGTCGTGATGCACGCAGAAGCCGAACGAATTCACTTCGGTGGCATGCTCCGCCGGTGGCTCGCAGCGGCAGCGATCGCGCTCACGGCGTGGCTCGCCGCAGAGTCGGCCGAGGCGCAGACGCAGAAAAAGGTGAAGGTCCTCGACCGCATCGTCGCGGTCGTCGATCGCGACTGCATCACACGACGCGAGCTCGATCGCGCGATGGCTCCGCACCGGGCGCGCATCATGGCGGAGCTGTCGAAGGATGCGGCGGCCCGAGAGCGCGCCGTCGCGAGCGTGTCGAAGGACGTGCTCACGATGCTCGTCGAGCGCCGTTTGTTCGCAAAGGAGGCGGAACGCGCGCGCGTGCAGGTGTTCGACAAAGAGATCGAGGATGCCCTGGCCGCGCTCGCCGCACAGAACAAACTCTCGCGCGCGGAATTGCTGAAGCAGGCGGCACAGTGGGGTTATTCGGAGGCGGCCTACCGTGACGAGCTCGCGGCGCAGATCCTCGAAGCCAAGCTCATCAACATCGAAGCTGGGCGCCGTTTCCCGAAGGACGAGACGGCGACGGATCAGGCGAAGGAAGCACGGCGCGTCGAAGCGCGGAGGCTCCTCGTCGACGAGCTGCGACAGCAGTACTACGTCGAGGTGCGACTTTGATGCGCGCGCTCGGTTTCGCGATCGGCGTCTCCTGCGTCGCGTGTGGTGCGGCGAGCGAAGGCGCGCAGGGCCCGGCGACCGAGACGAATTCCTCCGCCGCCGTCGGCGCCAAGGCGCCCGCGGACGAGGTCGTCTGCAATGCGTCGCTCCGCGCGAGGGGAAGCAACGTCCGCCGCGTGATCATCCGCGGGACGACCAGTCGCGAGGTGTGTGCGTCGATCCGCACCATGGCGGGGAGACCCGAGGGCGACGCGCCGATCGAAGCGGACGTGCGCGCGCTGTTCGGCACCGGCCGATTCGACGACGTCGCCGTCAACGAGGAAGAAGCGGTCGTCGACCCTCCATCGGGCGCCGATGGCGCGCGCGAAAAGGCCGTCGACATCGTGTTCGTGGTCAAGGAGCGCGCGAGGATCTCGAAGGTCGACGTTACCGGCGTGAACGATCCCGCCGTGCTCAAGCGAATCGAAGAGCTCCCGGAGCCGGCTGTTTGGCTCGATCCATCGTGGATCCACATTCGCGCCAGTTGGCTGACGTTTGCGCTCGAGGAAGAGGGTTTCCGCCACGCCAAGGTCTCGTTCGACGTGACGCCGCCGAAGAACGGAACGAGCGCGGTGCATTTCGCCGTCACCGAAGGTCCACGCGTCACTGTCGGCGCCCTGAAGTTTCCTGGCCTGAAGGTCGCGAAGGAAGAGATGTTCCGTGAGCGGCTCGCGCTTGCGCCGGGACAGATCGCTCCGCGCGACGCCATCGAGCACGATGCGTTCGTGGTGAGCGCGGCGCTCTACGATGTCGGGCTCATCGATTGCCGGGTCCGCCCGGATGTCACCGAGAGCGCCGACAAAAAGACCGTCGACGTCGTCTTCAACGTCGAAGAGGGGCCGGTCTACAAGCTCGGAAGCATCTCGATCACCGGCGAGGGCAAGCTCGCCGACGGGGCGTATGCGAGCATCCTCAAGGAGCTGAAGAAGGGCGCGCCGTTCAGCCGCATCAAGCTCCTTCAGGCGCAGGATGCGATCCGTGCGCTCCACGAGAAAAAGGGCGTTCCCCGCGCGATCGAACCGGAGACGAACGTCGACCCCAAGACCAGGACGATCGACCTCAAGTTGTGGCTCGTCGCTCCCTGACTATTGCTCGACGTCTTTGCAGCAGCGAAAACCGAGGTGGTAGTTCTGATGGCTGTCGTGGCTCATCAGCTTCGTTCCGTGCCAGTCCGGCGCGCGCCACCGGCAATCGTCGATGTGCGCCTCGTAGCTCTTGAAGATGAACCAGCTGCCCTTCATCTCGGTGCCGCCGGCACCCCCGTGACTACCGAGATCGTCCGCTCGTAGCGGCAGGTTCATGTGCTCGGCGACGTTGCCGTGCTGGTCGTAGACGCCGAAAGCGCTCTTACATTCCGGGAACGCGCCGCTCGGATACGTGTTCGACCCGCAGACCTTCCAGCCGCTCTTTTCGCACTTCTTGCTCTTGTGCGAGCTCATCGCGCATTTGTCGAAGTTCTTCTCGGCGCCGTAGGCCCAGACGATCTCTCGCGACTCGTTGTGGCGGTGACGGCTCTCTTTGCGCGGCAGCTTCCAGGCGTATTCGCTCTCCGCCGGGAGCAACGCGCCGGCGCAGGCGCCCTCCCATTCGTGGGCGTCGCAGATGCGCTTGCCGACGGCTTTGCACATCAGCGCGGCTTCGCGCGAGCTCACCCAGGTGACGGGGTATTCGCACGGAACGCCGGGAAACTCGTATCGATCGATGCAGACCTTCGCGTTGGCTTTTGTCTCGCCGGCCTTCGGGTTCCACAGCGGGCTCATGAACGGGCCCCCGCAGATGGGCTCCTCTTCCTCGATGACGCCGGCCGCCTCGCGACGCTCGCGACATTCTTTGCGCGTCATCGCGTATTCGCAGATCTCGGGGTTGCCTTGGCCGACGATCTTCGATTTCTCGAGGACGCCGTGGAGCGCGGCGATCTGGCCGTCGTCGAGGCGCATCGTCGTCTTCATCCGACGAAGCATCGCCTCCCGTTGCTCGTCGAGGGTCGTCGGGTAGACGTCCTCCTCCGGCAGTGGCGGTGAGACGGCGCGCGTCGTCGCGGACGCGCTGGGCGCAGGCGCGCCGTTTTCAGCCGAGCTCGAAGCGGGCGCACTCGGCGCACCGCTCGGCGTAGCCGACGCGTTCGAAGCCGTCGCCACCGCCGAGCTCGAGCCTTCCGCGCCCTCCGCCGTCGGGCCGTCCTTGCACCCGCTTACGACCAGAAACGAGAGGACGGCGGCCGCGAGAACGGCGTCAGCACTTCTTGATGAATCCGCCCTTCTTGCAGGGCTGCTTGCCGCCATTCGTCGGGGTCTTGTTGCCGGTGCCGGTGTTCGAGGGAGGCGGAGGCGACTGGGTCGCCTTCTCCGCCGTGAGCTGAAACGTCTTTTCGACCGGGGCGCTTCCCTCTTTCAACTCGACCTTTTCGGTCTGACCGACGAAACCCGCCTTGCTTACCTCGACCTCGTGAGAGCCGGGGTCGAGCATGATCGGCTTCGTGAGGTCGGCGGCTTTGCCGTCGACCTTCACCTCGTCGCAAGCCATCGGCTTGCACTTCACCTTCAGCTCGACCGGCTTCGCCGCCGGGGCCGACGAAGCGCTCGACGCTGGCTCCGACGTCTGGGTCGCCGCAGGGGGAGGCGGCTCGGAGGCCTGCGCTGTCTCCGCCGGTTTCGCCGACGTGTCGATCTTGATCGGGCTGTCCGTATCCGCCGATGTGTCGCTCTTCAGCCGGAGGAAGATCACGGTGCCGACCACGCCGAGGAGCACGACAGCCGTGAACACGAGCGCGACGGGAAGGACCTTGCTCTTGCCGCCGCCGTTGGGGCCTACGCCGGTGGGCGCGGGCGGAGGCGGATAGCCCTCGCGCGCCTGTTGCGCGTACCCGAAGCCGGCATCGGTCATCGAGCTGCCGACGGGCGGAGGATTCGCGAACACGGTGGAGCCGAGCTGATTGCCCGGTGGCGCGCTGTATTGCCCGTTCACCCCGGGCTGAGACTGCGCCTGCATCGCCATTTGGTGCGCTTGCAGCTGCTGCAGGCTCATCGCCTGCGTCGGCATCCCCAAGCCACCTTGAGCGCCGCCACCATGAGCACCCTGCGCGCCCGGTCCGCCCTGATTCGGCAACATCGGACCCGCACCCGGAGGCGGGACGAACTGCTCGAGCGGCAGCGCCAGCGTCGCGGCGCCCTGCGGGTTGGCGGGTGCCATCATGCCCATGCCTGCTGCCGGCCCCGGTCGCTCCGGGTTGCGCATGTTCGCGGGTAAGGGCGAAGGCGCATCGCCGACCATCGGAAGCGCCATCGTCGCGGCCGAGCCGACCTGCGCGCGCATCGACTCTTCGATGACGTTCGCGAACTCCCCGATGCTCTGGTAGCGCTCGTTCGGATCGTTCGACAGCGCCTTCCAAATGACGATGTCGAGGGTCGGGCTGAGCGGGACGCCGAGCTCCGCGGCGCGTTGCGACGCGGGCGTGCGTTGCGACGACAGCTCTTGCTGCCAGCCGTTCAAGTCGAAGGTCTGCCCCTGACAGGAGCGCCAATAGGTGCGCCCCGTCAGCGCGAAGAACACGAGGAGCCCCACCGTGAAGACGTCGGCGGCCGGAGTGACCGAGCCGCTCTGCGCCTGCTCCGGCGCGATCCACGGCGCGCTGAGAACGAACCCCTCCTGCGTCGGGACCGCGGCCTTCGGTAGGTTTGCCGCGAAGTCGGTGACGATCGTCGGGTTGCACGACGGGCCGATGAAGACGTTGGTCGGCTTGATCGCGCCGTGCACGACGTTGCGGACGTGCGCGAGATCGAGGCTTCGCGCGAGACCCTTCAGGAGGCTGACGACCTCCTCCGGCGGGAGCCTTCGCTGCACGGCGTGGAGCGAAGGCAAGCGCAGCAGCTCCGTGACCGAGAACGGTGCCAGCGTCGGCTGGTCGTACCCGGCGTCGATGATGGGCGCGGCTGAGTTCTGCGGGAGAGCATTCGTCGCAGCGTAGGCCTGCTCGAGCGACTTCATCACCGATGCGTGCGATGCGACCGCGGGGTCGTACAGCTTGACGGCGACCTCCTGCCCCTGTTGGTTCACACAGTGGTAGGTGATCACCGCGCCGCCGTTCCCGAGAACGCTGCGCACGGTGTACTTCCCGGCGATGATGCCTCCTGCGTTCAGCCGCGGTGCCGTCACTGATAGCTCCCTGGGCCGATCGTCTCGAGCGACTTGGAGATGGCTTCCACGGTCTTGTCGTCCCCCTCCGGTGAGAACGCGACGCCGAGGATTTTCTTACCGGCCGGATCGCTCGTGAGCAGAACCAGCAGGAAGCCGTCTTTGCCGTCGCGCTTCGCCTTCTCCGCCTGCCACAGCTTGATCTCGGTGCTGCCGGTCTTGCGGGCGTCGTCCGGCTTGTCCCAGCGCGGAACGAACTTCTTCTTGAACTTCTCCGGCGGCGAAATGGCGAGCCCCTGAACAAGCTTTTCGTAGCTTGCATCGCGGGCTTTCGCCTCCTCGGGGCCGGCGCCCTCGAAGGCGGTGATGGCCATCGCGCCGGGCGTACCGTCCGGCTGGGCGATGGTCATCTCGGTTTGTTGTGCGTAGTGCCAACCTTCAGGCGGCACGAACACCGAGTCGGCGTTCGCGATCTTCGCTTGCGTGTCGGCAGTCGCGGCGCACTTCTCCGCGAGCTCCTCGCACTTCGGCTTCGGTTTCTCGGTTTTCTTGGGAGGGTCGGGCTCCGGCTCGGCGGTCGCGACGGGTTCGACGGGCTCCTTGGAAGGACACCCCGTGAGCGCCGCGACGGCTACGCCGAACAGGCCCGCCCAAACGATGGAACGAGTGGGCATCGTGAGGGCCTTAGAGTTTCAGGACTTCACGCATCCTGCAAGAGTTGGGTAGAAGACCCTCTCCCCGTACATGTCACGTCATCATCCGCTCGCCGCGCTCCTCGCAGACCTGAAGACCGGCAGCGGTGACGAGCTGCTCGAGCGGTTCATCACTTACGTGACCGAGATGGGGCTCGAGCTCTATCCCGCCCAGGAAGAGGCGATCCTCGAGATCCTCGCGGGGAAGAACGTGATCTTGTCGACCCCGACCGGCAGCGGGAAGTCGCTGGTCGCGACCGCGATGATTTTCCGAACGCTCGCGAACGCCGGGCGAGCATTCTACACGTGCCCGATCAAGGCACTGGTCAACGAGAAGTTCTTCCATCTGACCGACGCCTTCGGGCCGAAGATGGTCGGGATGATGACGGGCGACGCCGCCATCAACGTGTCCGCGCCGATCATCTGCTGCACCGCCGAGATCGCGTCGAGCATGGCGCTGCGCGAGGGTGTCGCGGCGCCCATCGACGCGCTCGTGATGGACGAGTTCCACTACTACTCCGACAAAGATCGGGGCATCGCGTGGCAGCTGCCGCTCCTCATCCTCGAGCGGACGCGTTTTCTTCTGATGAGCGCGACGCTCGGGGATCCGAAGCCGTTCCTCGATCGCCTCGAGGGCTTGACCAAGCGCCCGGCCGCGCTGGTCGAGAGCCGGGATCGACCTGTGCCGCTCGACTTCACGTACAGCGAAGAGCCGCTCCACGAGGTGGTGAAGGGCCTCGTCGAGAAGAGCAAGTCGCCCATCTACATCGTGTGTTTCACCCAGCGGGCCTGCGCGGAGGAAGCGCAGAACCTGATGAGCGAGAACTACACGACGAAAGAGGAGAAGAAGGCGATCCTCGAGGCGCTCCAGGACGTGAGCTTCGACAGCCCCTATGGAAAAGAGGTGCAGCGCTTCGTGAAGCACGGCATCGGCTTGCACCACGCGGGGCTCCTTCCGAAGTATCGGCTGCTCGTCGAGAAACTCTCGCAGCAAGGATTGCTCAAGGTCATCTGCGGCACCGACACGCTCGGCGTCGGCGTGAACATCCCGATCCGCACCGTCCTCTTCACGAAGCTCTGCAAGTTCGACGGCGAGAAGGTGACGATCCTCAGCGTGCGCGAGTTTCAGCAAATCGCCGGGCGCGCGGGGCGCAAAGGGTTCGACGTCCAGGGCAGCGTGGTCGCGCAGGCGCCCGAGCACGTCATCGAGAACGTCAAGATCGACGCCAAGAAGGCTTCCGATCCGAAGAAGCACAAGAACCTTCAGCGCGCGAAGCCGCCGACGAAGGGGTACGTGCACTGGGATCGAACGACCTTCGATCGCCTGGTTGCGAGCCGACCGGAAGAGCTCGTCCCGCGCTTTTCGATCACGCACGGCATGTTGATCGATCTCCTCGACAACCCCGAGGTCGGCAAAGGCGGCGGCTATGGGATGTTGCTCGAGCTCATCACACGCTCGCACGTGCCCGAGCGTGACAAACGCCGCGAGCGGAAGCAGGCGCCGCTCTTGTTTCGCGCGCTGCGACGCGCCGGCATCATCGAGCTCGCGCCGAGGCCGAGCGGCAAGCGCGGCAAGCTCGCCATCGTGTCGACGAACCTCCAGCGCGACTTCTCCCTCAACCACGCGCTATCACTCTGGCTCGTCGACTTCGTGGGCGTCTTGTCCGAGACGAAGGAGAGCGAGCACGGCTACGCCCTCGACGTGCTCAGCGCGGTCGAAGCGGTCCTCGAGAGCCCCCGCGCGATCCTCGAGCGCCAAGTCGACAAGCTCCGCGGCGAGAAGGTCGCCGAGCTGAAAGCCGCAGGCGTCGAATACGAAGAGCGCATGGCGCAGCTCGAGAAAGTCGACTACCCGAAGCCCAACGCCGAGCTCATCTACGAGACCTTCGATACGTTCGCGAAGTTCCACCCGTGGGCGAGCGTGGAGAATGTCCGGCCGAAGTCGATTGCCCGCGACATGTTCGAGCGCTTCGCGACGTTCGACGAGTACATCCGCGAATACGACTTGTCCCGGATGGAAGGCGTCCTTTTGCGGTACCTGTCCGATGCGGTGAAGACGCTGGAGCAAGGCGTCCCGGCAAAGGACAAGAACGACGAGCTCGACGCGCTCTATTGGTTTTTGCGCGACGAGGTACGCGGCGTCGACAGCTCTCTCCTCGACGAATGGGAGGGGCGGTTGCATGCTCGGCACGACGAAGCCCGCGCGACCTCCATCGAGTCGGCGCCGCGGCTCGCCGACGACCCGAAAGCGCTTCTCGTCCGTGTCCGCAAAGATCTACACCGCCTGCTCAAGCTCCTCGCGACCCGAAACTTCGAGGACGCGTCGAAGTCGCTCGCGAACGCGGCCGAGTGGCCGGCCGCTCGGATCCAAGAGGCGATGGGCGCTTTCTTCGAGAAGAAGCGCACGCTCATCGTCCACCACGAGGCCCGAAGGGCGGAGTTCACGACGATGCGCCAGACCCACGAGTCCGGCTGGGACGCGTGGCAGACGATGGTCGACCCCGAGGGCGAGAACGACTGGGCGATCGAAGCGTTCGTCGATCTCGCGGGCGACGTCGACGAGACCGGCCCCCTCTTGCAATTGCGACGGATCGCCGAGACCTGAGATCGGCGTCGCGTTCGTCGACGAATAAAGGAAACGAGCGTGCTCGGTCGTCTTGGAGCCTTTTGGGGAGTTGCCGGTGTCGCCCTGCTCCTCGCTGACGCGCTCGTCCGTCTCTTCGTGCACGCGCGCGACGCATTCGAGAGCGATCTTTCGCCGCTCCAATGGGCGGCCCTCGCGGTCTGGGTCGCGCTGATGACGTACGTCGAGGGGTGGCGCGGCTTTCACCTTCGTTTCTCGCCGCGTGTCGTCGCCCGCGCGCTCACCATTGCGAGCCCTGCGCAGGGGAGGGGCGTTCGGCTCGTCGACGTCGTCCTCGCGCCCGTGTTCTGCATGTCCCTTTACGGCGCGAGCCGGCGCGGCGTCCGCGCAGCGTGGATCCTCCTCGCGTTCATCGTCGCCTTCATTCTGATCGTGCGAACGCTCCCTGCTCCGTGGCGGGGCATCGTCGACGCCGGCGTGGTGGCAGGCATCGGGACAGGATTGTGCAGCCTGCTCTATTACGCCACACGCGCCGTCCTCGGCCGCCCGCCCGTGATCGATCCCGACTGCGGCTGAGCTGCGCCGGTCGAGTGCTACGGTGACGCGTGCGCACCGAGAGGCCCGACGCTCCGCTTCGAGACGACGTAAGGCTTCTCGGCGAGCTGCTCGGAGCGGTTCTTCGTGCGCACGAGGGCACCGCGCTCTTCGACCTGGTCGAGGAGGTGCGTGCGCTCGCGAAGCGTGCGCGCGGTGGCAACGAGAGCGACGCGGCGGCGCTGCGATCGCGTCTCGCGGCGATTCCCGCAGCGACGGCCGTGCCTTTGGCGCGCGCGTTCGCCCACTTTCTCGGCCTGGCCAACGTCGCGGAGCAGCACCACCGCGCGCGCAAGCTCGCGACGGGGGAGCGGGTCTTGTCGCGCGTGGTTCGCGCGGCGCGCGAGGCCGGTCGCACCGACACCGAGATCGCGGACGCGCTCTCCACCATCGCGATCGAGCTCGTCCTCACGGCACACCCCACGCAGGTCGTGCGTCGAACCGTGCGCATGCAGCACCGCGCAATGCACGAGACGCTCTCGCTGCACGATCGGGCGACCGGGCGCACTCGACAGGTGTTGGAGCGCGAGCTCGCGCGACAGGTCGCGCTCTTGTGGAACTCGGACGAGGTCCGGCGCCGCAAGCCCACCGCGTCGGATGAAGTGAAGGCGGCGCTCGTCCTTTTCGAGCAGGTGCTCTGGGAGGCCGTGCCTCGTTACCTCCGCGTTCGCGACGACGTGCTCGATGCGCACGGCATCGCGATACGCGACGAGATTCCAATCCGATTCGGCTCGTGGGTCGGCGGTGATCGAGACGGAAACCCGTTGGTTACGGCAGCCGTCACCCGTGAGGCGACGTTGCGCGCACGCTGGACGGCCGCGAGGTTGTGGCAATCGTCACTCGCGGCGCTTCGCGACGAGCTCTCCGTGGTCACCGCGACCGACGAGCTGCGAGCGCTCGCGGACGGCGCGCGCGAGCCGTACCGCGTGCTCGCGAAAGGGCTCATCGCGCGCTTTGCCCGGACCGAGCGCTGGTGTGAAGAAGCTTTGAACGAGCTCGGCGCGGGGAAACCCGAGCCCTCACCGCCGCCCGACATCATCCTGGATCCGCGCGATGTCGAAGCGGTTCTCGATGCGTGCGACGCCTCGCTGCGCGCGGTCGGGCTGTCGATCGTCGCCGACGGATCGCTGCTCGATGCGCGCCGTCGCGCGCGCTGCTTCGGCGTCGTTCTCGCGCCGCTCGACATTCGACAGGACTCCGGGGTTCACGCGGCCGCTTTGACGACCATTACGAATGCCTTGGGGCTCGGGTCCTATTCGGAATGGTCCGAGGCCGATCGAATGGCGTTTCTTCGGCGGGAGCTCGCGTCACCGCGATCGCTCATGCCCAGGCGCCCGATCGACGATCCGGCGGTCGTCGAGCTCATGGCGACCCTCGGCGTCGTTCGGGACGGCGGCCCGGGCGCATTCGGCGTTTACGTCATCTCGATGTCGCGCGCGGCATCCGACGTACTCGCCGTGATGCTGCTCCAGCGCGAAGCGCGCATCGAGACGCCCCTCCGCGTCGTGCCGCTGTTCGAGACGCTCGACGACTTGGCGCACGCCGAGCGAGTCATGAGCGCTCTGCTCGACGAGCCTTCCTTCGTCGAACAAGCGCGCGGCCGCGTCGAGGTCATGGTCGGCTACTCCGACTCGACCAAAGACGCCGGCCGTATGGGGTCGGCGTGGGCGATTCACAAAGCCCTGGAGGACGTCGCCGCATTGGTTCGCGCCCGCGGGCTTTCGCCCGTCTTCTTCCACGGGCGCGGCGGCACGGTCGGTCGGGGAGGAAGCCCGATTCGCGATTCGATCCTCTCGCTGCCTCCCGGCACGATGGAGAGCGGTTTTCGCGTCACGGTTCAAGGCGAGACGATCGACGCGACGCTAGGCCTGGAGACGGCGGCGATCGAGAGCCTCGACCTCTATGTCGCATCCGCGCTGGAGGCGACGCTCGCGCCCGATGCACCGCTCGATCCCGGCTGGCGCGAGGCGGTCGAGCACCTCGCCGCCGATGCGACCCGCGCGTACCGAGCGGTCGTGCACGACGAGCCCGCATTCGTGCCGTATTTCCGCGCCGTCACGCCCGAGCGCGAGCTCGGCTTGCTGCACGCAGGCAGCCGCCCCGCCCGCCGAAAAGGCGGCGACGACGTGGCTTCGCTCCGCGCCATTCCGTGGGTTTTCGCGTGGAATCAGGTGCGTTTCATCATTCCGGCGTGGCTCGGCGTCGGTGAAGCGCTCTCGCTCGCCGCACACGACGTGGAGCGCGCGCAGAAGCTCCGCGCCATGGCGAAAGGCTGGCCGTTCTTCCGATCGCTCACCGGCCTCGTCTCGATGTCGCTCGCGAAATGCGATCCCCAGGTCCTCAAGATGTACGAGGCGCAGCTCGTCCCCGAGCAGCTGACACCCGTGGGCGAAGCGCTCAGACGGGCCTTCGAGGGGACGAAAACCGCGATCCTCCATGTCCTCGATCAGAAGGAGCTTCTGTCGGACGATCCGCTCCTTCAAGCGAGCGTGGCGCTTCGCAACCCGTACATCGATCCATTGAACATCCTCCAAGCCGAGCTCCTGCGACGATTGCGAGCCGGCGACGAAGATCCCGCCGTGCGCGAGGCTCTGCTCGTCACGATCAATGGTGTGGCGGCGGGCCTCCGCAATACGGGATAGGGGCTGTCCCAAGTTTCGGCTCGTCCTTCGGCCCGGCCCGCGCTGACGCGCGCAAGTGAAGGCCGGGCCGAACGCCGAGCCGAACGCTGAAGTCTGGACAGCCCCTTTATTGTCACTTGGCCGCCCTTCGGGCGGACTCAGGCAGCGACGCCTGCCGGCGAGGAGCGGAGGGCCTTCACGCTTCTTCACGGAGCCGGCCTTTGCAGGGGAATATCGTTCGTTATAAGAACGATTCATGGAACAAACAATTCGGGCGGTGGTGCTCTCCCTGCATCTCGTTGGCGCAGCTGGGTTGTTCGCATCGATCGGTGTCGAGGCGGCCTTGCTCCGCGCATTGCGCCGAGCGCCGACCCTCGCGGCCGCGCGGGACGCGATCGATGGGTTCGGCCTCAACCGGGTGCTCGGTCCGCCGTGCCTCGTGGCGTTGATTCTCAGCGGCGGCTGGCTCGCCCGCGGGCTCAGCTTCGCTTCGCCGTGGCTGCTCTCCGGCCTCTTCGCGCTCGTCGTCAACATCGCCGTCGGGGCGGCGGTGACCGGTCGGCTCATCGTGGGATTGCAGCGCGACCTCGCCGGCGCCGAAGGCCCGACGACGCCCACCGTTCGCGACCGAGCGAATGCCCTGTCCCTGGATCTCTCGTTCGCGACGCGCGCCGGCGTCACGCTGCTCGCGTTGACCTCGATGGCGACGAAGCCCGACCCGTTCGGCATCGCCGTCCTCGCCGCGGGCATCGTGTCGCTCGTCGCATTGGGGTTGTTGGCGAGCCGGCAAATGAGGACGTCGTGAACGACGCGCAAGTTCTTCGTGCGCGCGGTGCCTCGGATCGGCCCTACTCGAGGAAACGCACCCGCGCGCGAAGTCGTGGCAAGCCGCGAAGCATGACCGCGCTCCAGCGTGTCATGCAGCTCATCATGCTCGAGGGCGGTTGTGGACCTTTGGGCGCAGGCTCGACGGTCGCTCGCCGTCCGTCGAATACGATGGAGATCCGTCCCTGCACGAGGCCTCCCGGATCACAACGGTGAACCAATTGGTGCACCCGTTCGCGACAGAGCATCGATTCGGTCAACCCCTTGTCCGTTGCGGGCGGAGGTTTCATCTCCGACGCGGCCTCGGGCGACACGGACCGCACGACATCCCGCAGCCGCGCCCCGAGATCCAGGTCGCCGCGGGCCTCCGTCGCATCGACGAGGGCCTTGGCAATCGCGACGAACGCGGACCGCGGCACTGCGGGCACCTCGCGCTCGAACCAGTCGGGGGAGGCGGGCAGGAGACTTGCGAAGATGTTTTCCGAGAGGTCACGCCCCACGCTTCCCGGCACCACCACCGCCAGATCCGCTGCGAGCTGAAGCGCGGTTGTATCGTCACCGCCTCGTAGTGCGCCGAGCAAGAGCTGATACTTCGCATACGTCCAAAGCTGTGAGCCCGCGCGTGCACGCTCGACCGTCACGCCCAGCAGGAACGTCGCGTCGGCGGGCGTCGGCGCCGACTGTGCCGCGCGCGCCTCGACTTCACCGGGCATGAACGGCGAGCCTGCTGCGAGCAGGAGCGACTTCACCGTCGCGAACGCCTCCCACTGCCGGTCGTCTTGCTCCAGCAGGATCGCGAGCGTCATTTGCGCGTGGTGAAAGACGGGGTCTCCGTCCTTGGTCGCGTCGCTCGCACGTTGGGCGAGGTCCAGCGCGCTTTGCATGGTGAGCTTGCGCAGGCGCTCGTCCTCGAGCCCGAACGCGTGCGCTTCCAAAAGCTGCGCGGCAAGAACCCACGCCAGTGGGGACGGGCCCCGTGACAAGCCCGCCCGAGCCGCTTGCTCGCTGGCCCTGAGCTCGTCGGTTCGAGACTCGATGCAGGTCACGTTTCGCAGCGTGCCGTGGTCCAGCGCGAATGCCGAGCCGAGCTCGCGACGCGCCGTGAGATAGCGATTGTACGCGTGCCGCTCCTCCGGTTCGAGGCGTGTGTCGACGAGCTCCTGCGAGACGCGCGTCCAGCCGCCGTCGAGCACGAGCACTCTTTCGAGAGCCGGAAGCCCCTCCGGCAGGCCGATGAAGCTGTACTCGAGCTCGCCGAGGTCGACGGCTTTGCCCTTGTTCCGCGGCGTCGACTTGAAAACAGCAGCGAGCAGCGTGAGGTCGACGGCCGGCTCCTCGACGAATGGCTCCTCGACGACCTCGGGCGAGGACCGCACGGGGAGCCCCTCGCACGGATCGCTCGGCGTCGATGGCGTCGGCGTCGTGGCCGGCGGCGGAGCGCTTTCCTTCGAAGGCGCGCACGACAATGCGCCACAAAGGAGGAGGATGCCGGCCGAACGCACGACATCGATCCTTTATCGTCGAAGCGCCTCGCGCTCAATCGGATGTGCAGCCCTCCCGACGCGCCCGAGGGCCAGTGAATGCTACGCCAGGCCAGCCTGCCTGCCGCCCTTCGCCTTGTGGCCGGATGCCTCGTCGGGACCTTTCGCGCAAAAGGACCGCACCGTCTCCACGAGCACGTCGAGGTCGACGGGTTTGCGCAGGTAGCCGCTCGCGGCCAGCGCGCCCGCGTCCGCCACATCGCGCACACCCGAGAGGACGACCACCGGAATGTCGGCGAGCTCCGGGTCTGCGCGCTGAATGCCCCGGAATTCCCACCCACTCATCATCGGCATCATCAAATCGAGCAAAATGAGGCAGCAGCGACGCCTCTCCTTCCGAAGCAGCTCGATTGCCTCTTTGCCGCCAGGGACCTGAATCGTCGAGAAGCCGACCGCGCCGAGCACGAACGCGAGCGTGTCACGTATGTCCGGATCGTCGTCGACGATGCACACGTAACACTCCGTCGCTTCCTCGGTGGTGAAGCTACTTTTCGCAGCCGCCCTGTCGACCGGTTCCGATTCGATCGCCACGGGGAGGTCGTTTGCATGCATTGGGCCGCGACGCGGAACGGGGAGCGTGTGACCGTGACGAAATGGTGCGAGGCTCCGGCGCGATCGAATTGCACGCGCCTTTTCCGTGACCGCCTCGTCCGGAGGTCGCATTGCACGTGCGCGAAGCGGGTCTACGCTCGGATGGGTGAACGACTGGGGCCGTGGCATCGACCGGCTATTTCGTCGGATCGCAATCGTCCATTGGACGACGGACCTCGAGCTCCGGATCGTTCGTGTGCTCGGTATGTTTCCCGGCGGCGATCGCATGATCGCCGGCTCCACCATCTATGACCTGGTGGACAGCCACGACCCGTCGGAGCGCATGATTTTCGCGCACGACGAGGCTCTCCGAGGCCGCGAATCGTCGTTTCGCTATCGATTCAGAGACCATTCGTTCGACGTCGTGCTCGAGCCCGCGTTCGATGAGGCAGACAACATCATCGGATGTGTCGGTGCGGCCGTCGATGTCACGCAGCGGGTCCGCATTGCGACGGATCTGCTCAAGAGCCGGGCGCGTCTCGACGAGGCGCAAAAGGTCGCGCACGTCGGCAGCTTCGAATGGAACATCGCCACCAACGAGATGAACTGGTCGGAGGAGCTCGAGCACATTTATGGGCTCGACCCAGGCGAGTTCCCCGGGACGTACGAGGCGTTTCTCTCGCGCGTGCACCCCGACGATCTCGAAATGACGAAGGAGACGATCTCCACCGCGTGTCGGAACGCCACACCCTTCGTCTACGAACACCGGATCATTCGCAAGGACGGCAGCGTTCGCGTGCTCGAGACGCGCGGCGATGTCGTGTTGGACGCCGAACGGAGGCTCATCCGCGTCGCGGGCAGCTGCTGGGATGCGACGGAGGCGCGGGAGAGCTCGCGCAGTCTCGAGCACAGCGTCTCGGTGCTGCACGGGACACTCGAGGCGACGGCGGACGGGATCTTGGTCGTCGATTTGTTCGGCAAGGTGCGCGCTCACAATCAACGGTTCTTGGCCTTATGGCGCATTCCGGAGTCGCTCGCTGCCCTTGCCGAGGACGAAGCGCTGCTCGCGTTCGTTCTCGATCAGCTCGCCGATCCGGACGGCTTTCGTCGAGGCGTGCGCGAGCTGTACGGGTCCCCGGGACAAGAGAGCTTCGACATTCTCCGTTTCAAAGACGGGCGCGTGTTCGAACGGTATTCGCGGCCACAACGCGTCGGCGAGGCCATCGTCGGACGCGTCTGGAGCTTCCGCGACATTACCGACCGCGAGCAGGTCCTTCAGCGCGCCCAGTTGCTCTCGCGCGGATCGCGTCTGCTCGCATCGCTCGATATCGAGCGAGCGATGGATGGTGTGGCGCGCGCCTGCGTCCTCGACGTGTGCGAGGCATCGGCGATCGATCTCTTGAAGGGCGGGGCGATGCGGCGGATCGCCGGCGCGAGCCGCAACGACGGCGAGCCCGTTCCCGAAGGTCTACAGGAGTCGGTTCTGGCTGGTTTCTCGGCGCTCTATACCGTCGACGAGCGGTCGTACATCTCGGCGCCGATCATCGTGAAGCACGTCGTCGAGGGCGCGCTCACGCTCGCCTGCGCGCGGCGCTGCTCCTTCGGCTCCCCCGACCTCGAGGTCACCGAAGAGCTCGCGCGCCGCATCGCGCTCACCATTGCGAACGCACGGCTCATCGAGCAGGCGCAGGAGGCGATCCGCGCGCGCGACGACTTCCTCGCGATCGCTGCCCACGAAATTCGGACGCCGCTCACGTCGCTGCGCCTGGCGGTGCAAGCGCTGCGAAGCGGCACCCCGTCGACGGAGACGACGGAGCGACTTCTCGGTGTGATCGAGCGCAATGATCGCCGACTCGCGCTTTTCGTCGACGATCTGCTGGACGTGGCGCGGATTCGAACCGGGCAGCTTACGTTCGACGTGTCCGAGGAGGTGAACCTCGGCAAAGTCGTGCAAGACGTGGTGGACAGATTCGCGTCCGACATCGCCGCGTCCGGATCGACCGTCACGGTCAAAGCTGCCCACGACGTCGTCGGCCCATGGGATCGATTTCGTCTCGACCAGGTGATCTCGAACCTGCTCTCCAATGCGCTGAAATTCGGCCTCGGAAAGCCCATCGAGATCACGATCGACATCAGCTCCGATACGGCGCTGCTGCGCGTGCGCGACTCGGGCATCGGCATTCCACGCGAGGTTCAGGAGCGCATCTTCGGCCCGTTCCAGCGCGCGGTGCCGATTCGTCGATATGGTGGGCTCGGCCTCGGCCTCTATATCGTGTCGACGATCGTGAAGGGGCTCGGCGGCGTCGTGCGTGTCGAAAGCGAAGAGCACCAGGGCGCTTCCTTCGTCGTTCAGCTCCCACGTGCCTCGGCAGCATGACGCGATCTGCGCGCGCGCAGTGGAGCCCCTTTGCCACACGTGGGGCGTGCTGACGGTCGTCGCGCTTCGCCTCCTCCGATCCGGACCGCCACGAGGCACGTAGCAACGTTTGGCAATCGATTTGCTTCAGTGCGCAGCTCAGCGTTGCGCGAGGGGTGCCCATGGAGGATTCGAAAGCGTCGTGGCTCGGCCAGCGCGGGCTTCGTGCCGCGGATGGTTCCGTCTGGGAAGGATCCCGCTCGGAGCCGCCGATCTCCGAGGAGATTCCGTCGGACCCGGTCTCCGGATCGAAGGTCGGCCTCTTACCCACCGACGGAATGCAAAAAGGCACGATGTTCGCGGGCCGCTATCGAATCGAGCAATATCTCGCTCGTCGAGGAGGCGCCTATGTATGGGAGGCGATCGATCTCCACGCTCCCCCGCAGGAATCCTCGCGCGTCGCGTTGAAGGTCATGAACGCCTGTGCGCAGCCGGACCCTCGAGACGAGGAGCGATTTCGCCGCGAGACGTCCGTCGCCAGTGATTTCGAGGGACCGCATTTCGTGCGCGTGCTCCATTTCGGCGTCGCCGATGGAATTCGCTATATGGCATTCGAGCTCCTCGAGGGGGAGACGCTCGCACAACACGTCGAGCGGGCGCGCCGGCTCTCGGCATTGCAATGCTTGTGGCTCCTCAAACAGGCGAGCGCCGCGCTGGCCACCGTCCACGCGCGCGGCGTCGTGCATCGGGACATCAGCCCCGCGAACATCTTCCTCGCGGCACAACCGGGTGGGGCGCGCCCGCTGCTGAAGATCCTCGATTTCGGTGTCGCGAAACGCGTCGAGTTCGATGCGCGGTTGACGAGCCCTGGGACGCGCATCGTGTCCTCCCATTACATGAGTCCGGAGCAAGCCCGGTGCGAGGAACACGTCGGCCCGGAGACCGATCTGTGGTCGATCGGCGCGGTGCTCTATCGCTGTATGACGGGTCGCCGTCCATTCGATGGCGACCCGCGAAACCTC
Organism: Polyangiaceae bacterium; assembly: GCA_013361525.1. Classification (GTDB taxonomy): domain Bacteria; phylum Myxococcota_A; class Polyangia; order Polyangiales; family Polyangiaceae; genus Xiheicaenibacterium. The sequence continues at coordinate 87,282 of JABFXY010000069.1, forward strand.
ATGCGAGCGATCATGAAGGACGAGCCGCCGCCGCCGTCGACCATCGTCGGCGGGTTCGGCGCGCCCGTGGACGACTTCTTCGAAATGGCGCTCTGCAAAGACACGGAACGCCGCTTCCAATCCGCGGACGCCATGCTGGCGGCTTTCGAGGCCGTGGTCGCAGGGGAGCCGTCGCCGCCGCAGGTCGACCGCTCGCAGCTCGTGTTGGGCGAAACCGCGCCCGCGCGCCGGATCTCGATCGACCGCCGTTCGTGACACCGCCGTTCGTGACGGAGCGGACCGCTTCGTGCGGCGCGCCCCGTCGATGCGCGAAGACCAGCTCGAAAAGAACTGGTCTTCGCCTCAGCCGTGCGATGCGTTCATTGCGACGTCCTGCGAACGAGGACGTATCGTCCGGCGCGGCGTGCATCCGAAATCGCGAGCCCGAACCGCGCGAGCGCGGATCGGGCATCCTGCACGCGAGAGCTCGTATTGCCCGTACCATGCTCGCGCTCGAGGTGCTCCGTCAGCTCCTGCGCGGACAGCCCGTTCTGCGTGCCGTGCAGCGCCCGCACCACGGTGCGAACGACAGGGGAGAGGTTCTCCATCAGGAGGGGCAGCGACGGCTCCACCGACTCACCGATGAGGTCGTGGAAGCCACCGAGGACGACGGCCTTCTCCATCTCGTTGCGTAGCTCGCGCACGTTGCCGCGCCAGGGCAGCGTCTTCAGCGTCGCCTCCAACGCGGGGCTCAGCGAAGGCGCGCTGCGACCATAGCTGTCGGCGCCGAGCTCGAGGAAACGTTTGGCGAGCAAAAGGATGTCGTCGCCCCGTTCGCGGAGCGGCGGAACCCTCAACCGAATGCCGCGCAATCGATAATAGAGATCGTCCCGAAATCGCCCTTTGGCGACCTCTTGCTCGAGGTTTTTGTGCGACGCCGAGACGATTCTCACGTCCACGCGGATCGGCCGCGTGCTGCCGACGGGCTCGACGATCCGCTCTTCGAGGACGCGAAGCAGCTTCACCTGCGCGGACGGCGGAAGGTCTGCGACCTCGTCGAGGAACAATGTTCCTCTGTCGGCGAGCACGATTCGTCCCACTTTCGTCGCAATGGCGCCCGTGAACGCGCCGCGCTCGTGACCGAAGAGCTCTTCCTCGACGAGCGTCTCCGGAATGGCGCCGCAATTGATGGCGACGAATCGCCCATTGGTTCGCGCGCTACCTTGATGCAATGCCTTCGCGACGAGCTCCTTTCCGGTGCCCGTCTCACCGGCGATGACGACGGCGAGCTCGGTCGGCGCGACGCGCGCGACGAGCTCACGCAATGCGCAGATTGGGTCGCTGCTGCCGAGAATTTGCGACGCGGCCTCGATGGCGCGCTGCTGGATCGGCGGTTCAATGTGCTTGGCGACGAGGACCATGGACCCTGCCCGATCGTTCCTGCTCGATAGCTGTTTTGCCGTTGGAATTGCCGTGTCGACCGTCGCGTCGCGAAGGCCGACTCCGCGCGTCCGTGACACCTCTGCGCTGCGACGGCCGCCTCGGCGGCGCCGTGAAATGCAAAATCATGGTTTCCCCCCCTTTTTGAGACGTACTTCGAACCCCACGCGGTCACCCGCGCGAGCCTTCAGCTTGGTCGCGCATGGTTTGCCCGACCCGTACAACCCGCCCCGACCGCGCGAGCGCGATCAAACCCCCAGAACCAACGACCTTGATACCATTAGGAGGCGCCGCGTCAACGGGGCGAAAACGAGGCGAGCGTTCATGTTTTTCGAAGTAGCGACGAGGCAGTTTGGAGCGCCCGCGAAACGACTCGTGATCTCGCAGGGATTCACACGAGTGTGCATCGGATCGATCACCGGCGCGCTTAAGCTTTTTTTCGGCCGAGCTTTCGGCGGACTCTTTCGGAGGGCGGGTTTTCCACAGGCGGCAAGGCGGTGCGTCCGCGGGCACGCGAGCTCGAGGTGAAGCGTGACCGCCGCGCTGCCCCTCGCGCGATGCGGGCCTCTCGATCGTGCGTCCGGATGTTGCAATGGGTGTCGCTATCGCCCCAATGCGATCCTGATTGTGGCGAGGATGTTCGTTGTCGTTTCTCTATGGTTCTCCCACGATCGATTGAATGTCGCGACGGTTGTCCTACGTATTCATTGTGTCGACGGTATAGCTAGTATTGGCTATCCGATTATCGCGGGATTCTCGACGGTCCGATTGCTCCTACCTCGCAATCGTGGCCGAGAACCGGTGGCCGCGGTGCGTGGCTAGCTAGGGCAACGTAGCCGCTGTGGCGCGCCCAAATCCCCCAGGAACCGCGCGCAATGCGCTGGGCTCGACGTTGCAATGCGACTTCCGATTCGGGGTAGCGGTCGCGGCGGCGCAACGGTGTCTTCGCCGCGTCGGACTCGCGTGGGGTGCCATTCTTTCATCGGGGTCGCTCCTGGGGGGGAGAGTCTCTCGTTGCCATATGGACAACTACAAGACCGTCATCGACGCGTTGAGGGACCCGATGATCGTGGCGAACGAGCGCCGCGTCATCGTGCATGCTAACGCCGCGGCGCACGCGCTTCTCGGTTGGCAACCGCCCGGCCTCGTCGGCAAAGAGCTGACCGTCCTCGTTCCGGCGCGGCTCCAGCGCATGCACGAGGAGCTCTTCGAGCGGCACCTGGCGACCGGTGCCGCGCTTCCGGGCCGATCGTTCTTGATCAAGGCGCTGCGCCGCGACGGCAGCGAGCTCGACCTCGAGGTGTGTCCGAGCACGCTCTCGACCGAGCAAGGTGAACGCCTCGCCATCGGCTCGCTGCGGGACGTGGCCGATCGAGCCGAGCTCGTGCGACAACGACGAACCGCGCGGATGTTGCGTGCGACCGCGCGCCTCGCGATGGAGCTGACGGGCAACCCCGATCCGACCTCCGTCATCCAGTCTGCCGCGGCGACGCTCCTTCGCTCTTTCGAGGCTTCGCTCGCCCGCATTTGGGTGCAGGACCGTCACACGGGGCAACTCTGCATCGGCGCGAACGTGAGCCATGGGGACGCCGGTTCGCTCGCGCTCGGTGACTCGAAGATCGACGCCCGCAAGGTCGCCTCCGTCGCTGCGACCGGCAAGCCGTTCTTCGGCCGCTCGCTCGCCGAGGAAGGCGAGCTGGATCGAGATGCGCTCGCGGCCGCGCGAATCACGTCGGCGGCGATCCTACCGCTCACTGTCGGCGGCGAGCTCCGCGGCGTGATGACGGCGTTCTTCCCGGCCGTGCTGGACGACGACCTCGGGCGCGCGCTCGAGACGTTCGGTGCCCTCCTCGCAGCGGCGCTCAATGACGCGCTGTTTCGAGAAGTGGAGAAAGCGGCGCGCCTGCGATTCGAAGATTTCGTGAACGGCATCAATCACGGAATCGTCTGGGAGGCGGACGCCGTCAGTCTTCGAATGACCTTCGTCAGCGCGAAGGCCGAAAAGATCCTCGGGTATCCGCTCGGTGCTTGGTATCGCGAAGACGCGTTTTGGCTGAATCACATCCATCCCGAAGATCGAGAGCGTGTCGCCGCTGCGCTCCGCGACGTCGTCCGCAACGATCGCGACCTCGGCTTCGAGCACCGCTTCCTTCGCGCGGACGGCACCGTCCTGTGGTTTCACACGGGCGCGCGGCTCGCGCGACAGGGGCCGGGCGCGGGTCGGGTCGTGCACGCCCTCTCTTCCGACATCACACACGTGAAGGCTGCCGAGGCGAAGGTCGCCGCGTCACGCAGCCAGCTCGCGGCGATCCTTCACAGCGTCCGTGACGGCATCACGGCCACCGATCCGGCGGGACACGTCCTCTTCGCGAACGACGCCGCGGCGAAGATCGCCGGCTTCAATGGCTGGGAGACGATGACGAAGGCCGGCGCGACGGACGTATTGCGTGGTCGCGAGCTGCGCGACACGCGCGGCCAGATCATCGCGCGCGACCAGCTGCCTGCGGCGACCGCGATGCGAACCGGCAAGCCGTGCGAGACCCTCGTCCAGACGAGGGATCCGGTCGCGCTCTCCGTCGAATGGTGGGTCGTTTCGGCGATACCGCTCGTGGACGTGACGGGGAGGGTCGAAATGACGATCAACCTCCTCCACGACGTCACCGAGAGCGAGCGCGACGAGCGCGCTTCCAAGCTGCAGGCGGAGGCGAGCGCAGTCCTCGGATCGTCCATCGATTACGAGGAGACGCTCTCCAACGTCGCACGCCTCGTCGTTCCGCGCTTCGCGGATTGGTGTGCAGTCGATCTCGCGGAGGGCGCCGATCACGGTCTCCGACAGCTCGCCGTCCAGCACAGCGACCCGGCCAAAGCCCACCTCGCGCAGGAGCTCGCCAAGCGGCATCCGGCCGATCCGTCCGCGCTCGAAGGTGCTGCCAACGTCATTCGAACCGGTCAGCCGGTGCTCCACAAACGAATCGACGACGAGCTGCTCGCGGCGACGTCGAGGGACGCCGTATACCTCGAGATCCTTCGCAAGCTGGGGATGCGCTCCGCGATGATCGTGCCGCTCACGGCGCGCGGCCGCACGTTCGGCGCCATTACGTTCATCGCGGCGGAGTCGGGCCGCATGTACGACGAAGGTGATCTCGCAATCGCGCGCGAGCTCGCCGCACGCGCCGCGTACGCCGTGGACAACGCGCGCCTCTATGCGCAAGCCGAGCGGAGCCGCCAGCAGGCGGAGCAAGCGAGCCGGTTGACCGACGAGTTCCTCGCGACGGTGTCGCACGAGCTTCGCACGCCGCTTTCGGCGATATTGGGTTGGGCTTCGCTCCTCAAGAAGGACAAATGCCCGGACCAAGCGGCGGTCCGATCCGCAATCGAGATCATCGAGCGCAATGCACGGTCGCAGCTTCGATTGATCGACGATATCCTCGACGTATCGAGCATCATTCGCGGGCAGCTGCGCGTGGTCACCGAGCCTGTGGATCTCGAGGCCATCGCGCGCGAAACGCTCGACGTCGTGGCGCCTGCGGCGACCGCGAAACACCTGCGGCTCGAGCTCGAGGCGTGCGACGGACCGTTCATGCTCGTCGCGGATCCCGATCGATTGCGGCAGATCCTCTGGAACCTGCTCTCCAATGCGGTGAAGTTCACGCCGAAGAACGGTTATGTCTGGCTGCGGCTCGGGCACGCATCGGGCAGCCTCGTGATCGAGGTGCAGGATACGGGTAAAGGCATCGCGCCCGACTTTCTCCCGCACGCGTTCGAGCGCTTCCGCCAAGCCGACGCCAGCACGACGCGCAGCTGTCCGGGTTTGGGTCTCGGGCTCGCGATCGTGCGGCACGTCGCCGAGATGCACGGGGGGACGGTCGTCGCGGAGAGCGAAGGCCTCGGCAAGGGCGCGACGTTCCGGGTCACGCTCCCGGTCAAACCGTTCACGACCACCATTCCGGCGGAAGAGCCCGCCGCGGGGGATCGAATCACGCCGGTGCCATTGAGCATTCATCCCATGAGCCGCGCTCTGTCCGGGCGACGACTGCTCGTCGTCGAGGACGAGGCCGATTCGCGCGCGCTCATCAAGGTCGTGCTCGCGAGCGAAGGTGCGAAGGTCGAGACGGCAGGCTCGGCGTCCGACGCGCTATCGGTCCTGCCGTCGTTCATGCCGGACGTGCTCGTGAGCGACATCGGAATGCCCGACCACGACGGGTATTGGCTCTTGCGGGAGGCGCGCGATCTGATGCCGGAGTTGCCGGCCATTGCGCTCACGGCGTTCACGCGGCGCGAGGACGCCGCGAAGGCGCGTGCTGCGGGGTTCGACGAGCACGTCGGCAAGCCCGTGGACCCGGCGCGTCTCGTCGAGACGCTCTCGTCCCTCTGCAGGCGCCGGTGTTCGCGCACGATGGACGACCTCCCGCACTCGCTGCGCGGCTCCGTCATCTCTCGGTAGATCCGCCTCCCGCGAATGAATCGAGCACGCCGCGGCCGCGCCACGATGGGGCCGATTTCGGCGACACACGCGGGCGCGCGCCTCGCGATAGCACGAGCAAATTGCGCGGAATGGCGATTGCACGAGCGCCCTTCTTCGTGCCGCCGGCGCGGCGCCATCGAGGGCGAGGGCCGACGCGTGGATCGATGCGTCGTGCGTCGAGATCGAAATGGGAGGAGCGAATTCGATGCGGGAGATGGAAGTACCGTCGACGCGACCATTACAGGTTTCATCGCCAGCCACGGAAAGCCGCGAGCGCCGCGTGCCCCGTGCGCCCCTCATTCGCTATTTCGACGACCCCGCGTCGGGGCCGCTCGAGTCGACCGAGCCGTTCGCGGGGCGATACCTCGTCCAGCGCTGGATCGCCCAAGGCGGAATGGGCTGCGTGTGGGAGGCGCTGGACCTCGCCGCGGAGAGCGAAAGGGACCGACTGGTGGCGCTGAAGGTGCTGAACCCGAAGGTGGCCCCGGGGGCGCGAGCCCGCGAGCGGCTCCGACGAGAGGCCGCTGTCGCGACGAGCCTCCAAGGGTCCCATTTCGTGCGCGTCCTCGATCACGGCGTGCACGAGGCTCTGCCGTTCATCACGTTCGAGCTGCTGCGCGGGGAAACGCTCGCCGAGCACTTCCGTCACGCAGAGCGGCTCTCGCCGGCGCAATGCCTCTGGATCTTGCGCCAGGCCGCGTCGGCGCTCGCCGTCGCGCACTCGATGGGTATCGTTCATCGCGACGTCTCGCCGGCAAATCTGTTTCTCGCCGCGGAGGGACCGCTCGGCGAACCGATCCTCAAAGTGCTCGATTTCGGCGTCGCCACCCACGCGTTTTTCGAATCGAGGCTCACGGCGCCGGGGATGTTGATCGGTAGCCCCCATTACATGAGCCCCGAGCAGACGAGACCACGCGGCGTCGTCAGCGAGCGGAGCGACTTGTGGTCGCTCGCCGTCGTGCTCTATCGAGCGCTCACCGGCCGGCGCCCGTTCGACGGAAAGATGGCGCGGATCTTATTATCCATTGCGAGGGACGACGTCGCGAAGCCCTCGTGCGTCGTGCCGGGCCTTCGTCCGGAGATCGACGAGTTCTTCCGTGTCGCATTGGCGAAGGACGCGAAACACAGGTTCGCGTCGGCAAACGACATGACCGTCGCATTCGAGCAGGTCGTCGGAGCCGTTGCAGGCGAGCGCGCGGCGCGAGAGGCCGGTGCGCCTCGTGTCTCGATCCCCAGTGACGAGATCGTTCACTGCGGTCGCGCCGCGCTGAAAGCGGGGCGACCGTTCGTCACGTCGCCGGTCCGGCAATCATGACGAATGCGTCAGGGCCGGAGATGGGTTCGTCGGCGAGGTGCGCAACGGTTCCGCCACAAGTGTGGGCGTTGTGCGATCGAAATGGTCGCGACGAAATTGCCTATTCGCTCGCTCGAGCGAGGTGAATTGGTCGACGACGAGCAGCGGCCTTGATGGCCACGGGCTTGCTTGTGCAGTGCGACGGAGCGGGAGGGAACATGGCGGAGTCGAAGGCGCTGTCGGCCAGGTCGAGCGTCGCATCTATGAAGAACATCGGGACCTCCGTCGACCGCGGGTCCGACCCCGGCTCCGGCCTTCGAATGGGCCGACTTCCCCGCGAGGCTTCGCTGCGCAAAGGGGCGACGTTCGCCGGTCGTTATCGCATCGAGGAATACCTCGGCCGCGGCGCCCTCGGCTCGGTATGGGAGGTGACCGACTTCTGCGCTTCGACGAAGGAGCCGTCCCGCCTGGCGCTGAAGGTGATGAGCGTGTGCGCCGACATGGATCCCGCCGTCGAAACGCGCTTTCGCAACGACGTTGCGCTCGCGTCGGAGCTCGCCGGACCGAACTTCGTCCGCATCTTCGGCGTCGGAGTATCCGGCGGTCTTCCGTACATGGCGCTCGAGCTGCTCGACGGCGAGACGCTCGCCCAGCACCTTCGCCGGGTCCGTCGGCTGTCGATGCTCCAATGCTTGTGGCTCTTGAAGCAGATCACGAGCGCGCTCCTCACCGCGCATACGCGGGGCATCGTCCACGGCGACATCAACCCCGGGTGCCTGTTCCTGGCCGCTCAGTCGGGCTCGGCCCGTCCGGTCGTGAAGGTCATGGACTTCGGCATCGGACGCCGCCTGCTGTTCGATACCAAGCTCACCGACCCGGATATGGCGTCCGACTTATCCCATTACATGAGCCCGGAGCAGGCGAGCGTGCAGGCGCCGATCGATCAGCGCGCGGACCTCTGGTCGGTCGGCGCCGTCTTGTATCGATGCCTCGTGGGCCAGCGCCCATTCGAAGGAGCGGCCGATCAACTCGCCAGCGCGATTGCCGAGGTCGAGCCGCCGCGCCCGTCGACGATCGTTCCGGGCCTGGGTGAGCAGATCGACGACTTCTTCCGGGTCGCTCTGGCGAAAGACCCACAATGGCGCTTCCGCTCGGCGAGCGCGATGCTCGTTGCATTCGAGTCCGCTGTCGCCGGCGTCCCGCCGCCCGCGGATATTCGTTTAGAGCATGGAGCCGGCGCAGGTTATGGGGGAGGCGCGCCGGCCGACGTCCCGTGGGCGACCTCTCCGACCGAGGAATCCCAGACGACGGCGGTGTTTCCTGCATTGGAGGCGTTCGCCCTGCTTTGTGAGCAACGCGACAGCGTCGACGACGTGAGCCTCTCCGATTTGCACGGGACGAGCCCGTCGGACGCGCCGACGCTGCTCCACAGGGCGAAAGAAGCGCGCGTTCGTCGGGACCGAGCCCGCTGGACGGAGTCGGAACAAGGCCGCGGAGGTGACGTCGTGAAGCTCGATCCCGGGCGCGACTCGCGCGAACGCCGCGCGTCCTCTCGATCGGGTCGCCACCGTCGCGTAAGGACCACGGGCCGTCGCCTGGCCTCGACGTCCGGGACGTTGCACATCAAGCGGCAAAAGCCGCTCTGGCGTACGCTGCTCGTACCTGCGCTCACCGCCTTGGTGCTGCTGGCCGCGGGGCTGGTGCTGCTCTTCGCGGCTCCGATCGCCCGGCATTAAGCCCTGCCGCCAACGTGCCGTTCCAGGCGGCATGCGACCTGAAGCCCGCCTCGTCTCCACGATGTTCCTCGCCGCGTTCGGCATCGCCGCATGTGGCTCCACCACCGAGCCCCTCGAGTCCTGCAACGACGGCGGCCACGACGGAGGCGCTGCGCTCGACGGCGGCGGCGGGTTCGGCGGCGAAGCGTCCGACGATCCGGCGCTCGTTCGCGCACCCTCACACGTCGAGCTCCCGATGGGGAACGACGGCGGTGCCGGCGGTCAAGGCGGCGCCATCGGCGGCGGAGACCAGGGCGGCGCAGGGGAGGGGGGCGCCGGTGGTGGCGACGGGCTCACCTGTTTCTTCTATCCCGATTGCAATCCGAACTTCGCCGACGATTGCTTGTGCGTCGGGTGCACCGACGTCTGCGATTCGACGAGCGACTGCATCTGTCCTTCGTGCATCGGGAATCTTCAATATTGCAACCCGGAGAACACCTGTCCCGAAAGCGACGGGCAATGCGATCCTTATTGGGAGAGCTGCGGGTGTCCCGATTGCGCAGAGCACCCGCTCTGCACGGGCTGAACGCTCGCGTTCAGACCCAGGTCGCTGGCATCGCTGGAGGAGGCGGCGGGCCCCACGGCGCGCAGATGCCCCTCATCGATCCCGTCGCGCGGCAGCAGGCTTGCGCTTCTCCGATGGGCGTCGTCGTCCAGTCGGTGTTCGTGAGCAGCGCCTCGCAACATGCCTTCACACTCGGCGACGGGTTGCCGTTGCGAACCGCTTCCGTCGCCCCACAGACGCGGGTTCGGCTCGCCGGTGCTCGGTTCGATGCGATCGACGTTGCAGGGGCGGCGGCGGGTGCCGGTGTCGATGGTTGCTGACTCGTGCGCGCGGGCGTCTCGGCGGCGTAAGGGCTCGCTGCCGGCTCGCCGCTCGCACACGATGTGCTCGGCGAGGGCGTGACCGGCGCCGAAGCGCGCCCGCTGTTCGGTGCGTCGGGGGGCGTTTCTCTTTGCCCGCACGCGCCGAGCGTTGCGACGAACGTGATCTTCATCGTTGCGAGGAGGGCGAGCCGGTGAATCTCTGCGTGGGTCATGGTTCGTGCTCTCGTTGTTCGAGGTTCATCCGGTAAACGCGCGTCCTCCCGGACCGGCGCACGGTTTCGTGCGCCCGTCGCGAGAGCGGCGCGATCCGGCCGTGAGGTCCTCCGCCCTCATCCTCGGAGGTCGCGGAACCGCTCACGAATCGGCTGCCCTACGCGAAGAGGCCCGCCGCGCGTGAAACTCACCTATGCTGCGCCGCCTCACGGCAGGGCCCGAGAGAAAGTCCGGCGAGCATTCGAGAGGTACCGTGGCAGCTCGGAGCGTGTTGATCCAGTACTGGAACAATGAGGGCGCGCTCGTGGCGAGGGACACGTGCGGCGCCGAATCGCTGGAGCTGTCTGCGAGCGCGAACGAGCGCGTCCTCGAGCTCGCGCGTAACAACGTGCGACGGGCGCTGAACGGCGAGAGCTTCACCGTTCCCGCGCACATCGATGGGCGCCTCTTCGAGCTTTCATTGCGGCCGCTGCGCACGCAAACGGGTCAACCGTCGGGTGCAGCTTCGGTGCTCGTCGACGTCTCGGATCGAGCGCGTCTCGAAGAAGAGCTCTCGGAGCGCGTCGCCTTCGAGCGCCTCGTCAGCGGGTTGAGCTCGCACTTCTGGTCGATTCGGAGCGACGAGATCGACGACGGCATCCACCACGCGCTCGCGCAGATCGGCTCCTTCGCCAGCGTCGATCGCGCGTACATCTTTCGGTTTTCGAGCGACGGCACGACGATGATCAACACGCACGAATGGTGCGCCGAGGGCGTCGAGCCGCAGATCGACAACCTCCAAGCGGTCCCGATCGAGGCCGTCCCCTGGTGGACGGAGCGATTGCGCAAGCGCGAGACCATTCACGTCCCGCGTGTCGCCGATCTTCCCGAGGAAGCCGCGGGCGAACGAGACATCCTCGAAGCGCAGGATATCCTCTCGGTGCTCGTCGTCCCGATGGTGCACGGGCAATCGGTCGTGGGCTTCCTCGGATTCGATGCGGTACGCGCGCCGAAGGCATGGCCCATCGGCGACATCGTGCTCCTACGCATGGTGGGCGAGATGTTCGTCGCCGCCCTGGAGCGAAAGCGCGCCGTCGAGCTCGAGGCGCAGCTCAACCAGGCGCGCAGCATCGAAAACGTCGCGCGCCTCGCGGGCGGCGTCGCCCACGACTTCAACAACCTCCTCGCCGTGGTGTTGAACTGCTCCACGATTTTGCGCCGGCAGCTCCTCGATCCGGAGCACATCCAATTCGTCGACGACATCTACGAGTCGGCCAAACGCGCGGCGGATCTCACGCGGCACCTTCTCCAGATTGGCCGACGCGGCGTGACGGAGCCCGTCGTCCTCGACCTCAATACGATCGTGGTCGGTCTCGCGCCGCTCTTGTCGCGAACGTTGGGCGAGCACGTTGAGCTCGCGACGGAGCTCGGGGTCGACGTCGGGCTCGTGCGCATCGGACTACCGCAGTTCGAGCAAATCCTGGTGAATCTCACCGTCAATGCGCGCGACGCGATGCTGCGCGGCGGGAAGCTGGAGATCCGCACAACGAACGAGCACCTCGACGACCGGCACGCTCGCCGGTTTTTGGACGTGAAGCCCGGCCCACACGTCGTCCTCAGCGTGAAAGACACCGGCTCCGGCATGACGCCCGAGGTCGCCGCGCGCGCGTTCGAGCCTTTCTTCACGACGAAAGGGACGCGCGGTACCGGCCTCGGGCTCTCCACGGTTTATGGCATCGTCAAACAAGCGGGTGGTCACGTCGCGCTGACGACGGAGCCTGGCGAAGGCACGACCGTATTCGTCTATTTGCCACTGATCGAGGACGCCACGGCCGTCCCATCGTCCCGAGAGCCGGAGCGGATCGCCTCGCCGCTCGGCCGTGGTGAAACGGTCCTCGTCGTGGAGGACTCCGCGAGCCTGCGACTGCTCGTGCGCGGCGTGCTCACCGCGAACCGCTACCGCGTCGTCGACGCGGAGACGCCGATCGACGCCTTGAGCGTTTGCCAGCGGCACGGCGGCGCGATCGATTTGTTGCTGACCGACGTCATCCTTCCGCAAATGTCGGGCAAAGAGCTCGCTTCGCGCGCGCGCGACGAATACGGCATTCATCGCGTTCTCTATATGTCCGGTTACGACGACGACGTCGTCGCGCATCAGGGGGTCTTGGAGCCGGGCACCCATTTGCTCCAAAAGCCGTTCCTCGAAGCGGATCTGCTACGAGAGGTCCGGCGCGTCCTCGACGGAGGCGCCGGCGCCTCGTAGGTTGCGCGCTCGCGCCCGCCCGGCACGAGCACGCCGTCTTATCGGTCAATCCAAGAACGTCGCGACGTCGTGGACGAAGCGATGCGGCTGTTCCACGTGCAAACCGTGCCCGGTGCCCTCGTAGACGACGAGCGTAGAGTCCGGGATGAGGCTATCGAGCCCCTGCTGATCCGCCAGCGAGAAGAACCCATCCTGATCGCCCCAAAGGATCAGCGTCGGCGCCGTGATCGACGACAGCTGACTCGAATGGTCGTCGGCGATGAGACCATCCAGGGCCTGTTGCCAAATCGCTGCGGGGACCTTCAAGCTCTCCGATACCGACGTATCGAGGAACGAAGCCGGGATCGGGCGATAAAACGTGCTCGCCTGAAAATCCGTGACGAACGCAGGATCGATGGGATCGACGAGGGTATCCACGACGGTATCGAAGAAGAGGACACCTTCGTTGTAGGCGCTCGTCGGGGCGGACCCGACGAGGACGAGCTTGTCGACACGATCCGGATGGAAGGTCGCGACGCGGTGCGCGACAAAGCTCCCCATCGAGTGGCCGACGAGCGACGCGCTCTCGATACCCATCGCATCCATGAATGCGACGATGTCCGCCTCGAAGTCGCTTTGCGCATAACAACACGCCGGCTTGTCCGAGTCGCCGTGACCGCGCAGATCGAGCGCGTACACATGATAGCGGCGTGGGAAATTACGCAGGTTCAAGTCGAAGGAATGGTGTGAATCGGTGTAACCGTGAATGAAGATGACTGCGTCGCCGTTCGGCGACCCTTGCTCGAGATATTCAAGCTCCACGCCGGTGGAGAGGGCGACGCGATGGAGCGCGGGCGCGGCGCAGATCTCGCTCGCAGCGACCTCCTCGGTCTCCGTATCTTCGAGATCGGTTTCGTCCGGCTCCGGCTGACAGCCGAGCGCGGCGATGCAACCTAGACTCGCCGCCGCCACCATGGCGATCGACGAAGCGGAGCGGGCGATGCTTTCGGACCGACGAACGCTCATCATGCCTCCCTCAGGACCGCGAAGCGCGATCGGCTACAGGCTACCGACTACAGCCTTCAGGAAGAAGCGGCTTCTGCCCTGTAGGGCTGTCCTAAGTTTCCGCTCGTCGTTCGGCCCGGCCCGCGCTGACGCGCGCAAGTGAAGGCCGGGCCGAACGACGACTCGAGCGCCGAAGCCTGGACAGCCCCTTCATTGTCACTTGGCCGCCCTTCGGGCGGGCTCAGCCCATCGTCCGAGCGCCGAAAGTCGTGGTAGGGATCGAGACATGGACTTTTCCGATCCGCCCCGCGTCCGCGAGATCCTCCCGAAGATTCGCGCGTTCTTCGCATCCGATCTCCTCCTCCTGGAGCGGGAGCTGCTCGCGAGGCGCAGCTTTCGGGCATTGTTGCCCGAGCTCGGGGAAGCTCGACGCAAGGTGAAGCAGCTCGGCCTCTGGGCTCCTCACCTGCCGGAGGCTTGGGGCGGTATGGGGCTTACGCTCACGGAGCACGCGCGCGTTTCGGAAGAGCTCGGCAAGAGCCCGATTGGCCATTACGTCTTCAATTGCCAAGCGCCGGACGTGGGGAACATGGAGATCCTCATGCAATACGGCGACGACGCTCAGAAACGGCAGTTTCTGACCCCGCTCGCCAACGGCGACATCCGCTCCTGCTTCTCGATGACCGAGCCGGACTTGCCGGGGTCGAACCCGACTTGGCTCGGGACGCAGGCGACCCTCGACGGCGACGAATGGGTCATTCGCGGCCGTAAGTGGTTTACCTCCTCGGCGGAGGGCGCCGCTTTTGCGATCGTCATGGCCGTGACGGACCCGGACGCAGCGCCGCACATGCGCGCGAGCCAAATCATCGTTCCCACGGACACGAAGGGCTTTCGTATCATCCGGAACATCCCGGTCATGGGCGAGCCCGGCGACGATTATGGCAGCCACGCCGAGGTCGAATATGTCGATTGCCGCGTCCCCGCGAAGAACCTGCTGGGACCGCGCGGCGGCGGCTTCTTCGTCGCACAAGAGCGCCTCGGGCCCGGCCGTATCCACCATGCCATGCGATGGATCGGCATCGCCGAACGCGCCTTCGATCTCATGTGTACGCGCGCGGCCACCCGCGAGGTGGCGCCCGGGAAGAAGCTCGCCCACAAGCAGATTGTCCAAGGGTGGATTGCGGAGTGTCGCGCGCAAATCGACGCCGCCCGGCTCTACGTCATGCACACCGCATGGCGCATCGAGAAGGAGGGCGCCCACGAAGCGCGCGACGGCATCAGCGCCATCAAGTTCTATGTCGCCGACGTCCTGACCAACGTGCTCGACCGGGCCATTCAGGTGCACGGCGCGCTCGGACTCACCGACGATACCGTCCTCGCGTATTACTATCGTCACGAGCGAGCCGCCCATATCTACGACGGCGCCGACGAGGTCCACAAGGTGAGCCTCGCGAAGCGGATCATGAAGCGCTACGGGGTCGAGACGTGAGCGCCCCGATCGACAGCCCGCGCGCCGTCCGCCCCGGGGAAGAGCTCGACCTCGACAAGCTCGGATCGTTCCTCTCGAATGCGCTCGGCGGCGAGCTCGCTGCGCCGCTCGACGTCCAGCAGTTCCCGAGCGGGCATTCCAATCTCACGTATCTGGTCAGGGCGCGGTTTTCGAACGGGGAAGAACGGCAGCTCGTCGTTCGCCGCCCACCGTTCGGCAATCGGGTGAAGACGGCGCACGACATGGGGCGCGAGCATCGCGTCCTCACCGCGCTTTCACCCTATTACGACAAAGCGCCGAAGCCGATCGTCACCTGCGAGGACGAGAGCATCATCGGCGCGCCCTTCTACGCGATGGAGCGAATCTCCGGCGTCATCCTGCGGCGAAAGACGCCGCCTGGCGTCGAGCTCACGCCGGCGACCTTGTCGGGGGTCGCCACGTCGTTCGTCGACGCGCTCGTCGAGCTGCACGAGCTGCCGCTCGAGTCGACCGGTCTCGCTTCGCTCGGAAAGCCGCTCGGGTACGTCGAGCGGCAAGTCACCGGTTGGGCGAAGCGTTATGCCGACGCGAAGACGGACGAGATCCCCTCGATCGAGCGAACGTCGCAATGGCTCGTTGCGAACATGCCCGAAAGCCGGCAGGCCTCGGTGATTCACAACGACTTCAAATACGACAACCTCGTCCTCGACGCGTCCGACCTCACGAAGATCGTGGGTGTCCTCGATTGGGAGATGGCGACCGTCGGTGACCCGCTGATGGATCTGGGGACCGCGCTCGCCTATTGGGTCCAAAGCGACGACCCGGAGGCCGTCCAGACGTACACGTTCGGCCCGACGAACCTGCCGGGCAGCCCGAAGCGCAAAGAGATCTTGGAGCAATACGCCAAAAAGCGCCCCGGCGTCGTCCCCGACGACATGCGCTTTTATTACGTGTTTGCGCTGTTCAAGAATGCGGTCGTCGCCCAGCAGATTTACGCCCGGTACAAGCGAGGAGCCACGACCGACGAGCGTTTCGCGATGATGATCTTCGCGGTAGGCATCCTCGGCGACGCCGCCGTCCAGGCGATAGACACCGGCACCTTCTGATTTTCAGAGGGGACGCCAAGCGCGCCAAGTGAAGAGAGAGAAAGAAGAGAGGAGGATTGGAATTCATTCCAAACCCTCCTCTTTCTCTGTCCTTGGCGTCCTTGGCGACCCCTCTCGTTCTTCTGGGGGGGGCTACTCGTTGGCGGCGCCCGGGGTGGCGGTGCAAGCGGCGTAGTCGGCGCTGCCGTCGGGGGTTGCGCACCATGATTGGGGCTCGGGGGCGCCGGCGGCCGGGTATACGGTCGACGTGAGCACGGTCTCGCCGTCGAGGAGGAAGAGCTCGTCGCCGTCGCCGTCGGAGAGGCCGAATGGGGCGTAGAAGCAGGGGCTCGATCCGGGCGCGCATTCGGTTTGCGGCTCCTGCTCGCCGGGCTGCACGACGGCGTCCTGTTTGGCGAGGATGAACAGGAACCCGCCCGGCGGAACGCTCGTCCCCGCGGGGAATGTGATCGATTCGTCGAGCTTGGGAACGCCGGGGCCGTCGCTGTCGGCGAGACCGAGGCCGCCCAAATCGAATGCGACGTCCCCGCGGTTGTAGAGCTCGACCCAGTCTTCGGTGGCGCTGATTTCGTTGATGACGAGATCGCTGTTGCCCGGTGTTCCGCCGCCGTCGCTCGAGGAGCCGCCGTCGGAGGACGAGCCGCCGTCGGCCGAGGAGCCGCCATCGGTCGACGAGCCACCATTGCCGTCGGCGGGCGAGCCGCCGGAGCCGCCACCGCCGTCGTCGTCGTTGTTCGCCTCCGAGCACGCGAAGAGGCCAACCATCATCAGGCAAAGGAAGGATTCGAGGCGTCGCATGGTCATCGTCTCTCCGTTATCGGTGCGGTCAAAACTCCACTGCGCCGATCACGCGCAGTCGAACGTCGTCGAGGCCGGGGATCGCCTCTTCGGTCGCATCGCCGAATAGTTGGCCGTCCACGGCGAGGAAAATGCCCAATGGATCGAGGATGAAGTAGCCGGCCGATCCGGTAATGAGGGCGAGGTATTGGTCGCTGTCGCTCGTGTCGCGCAGGAAATAGGTGCCGGTCGCGCCGAGGGAGAGGCGCTCGATCGGGCGGACGCGGACGAACCCTTCGACGAGGGCAACCTCGCGATCACCGTCGCCTTCGTACCCCCACGCGTACGCGAAGCTCACGCCGCCGCGAATGCGATCTCCCGCCCAGGCGAGCGTGGTCGTCACCCGGTCCGACCGCGCGAGGCCCGTTCCGCTCGAGCCGGCCTGGTAGCTCGCGTGAATCGTGAGCGGTTTTGCGTCCTCGATGATCGCAATGGGGTGCACCTCCGCCGCGACCTCGACGTTTTTGCCTCGATTGAGCTCGCGCTGGCTGTATCCCTCGCCGTTGTACGCACCGGCGCCGATCCACCCGAAGCCTTTGGGGAAGAAGCCGCGGATGGTGCCGCCGAGATCGGCCGGTGAGAGCAGGCCGCTTCGTTCGAGCGCGGTCGGCCCCACGATTCGAAGTCCCTCGAGCGCTTCGACTGCTCCGACCGTCAACGTGGGAACCAAGCCGAGGCGCGTCTCGACGATGTCCCATGCCGTGTATGCGCCCCAGGCTTCGCGAACGCGAAACAGGAAGCTGTCGCCTGCGACGCCGATGAGCGCGCCCTCGCTCGCGCTGCGCACGGCCTCGACGAGGACCCGCGCGCGGGCTCCCTCGAAGGCTGCGTCGATGCGCGCATGGGCGCGCGGCAGCTCGAATGCATGGAACCACTCCGTCTCTTCGCCCTCGCTGCGAATGCTCAAGACGTATTGGGCATACACGCTGAGGTGGCCTTCGATGACCAATGGGTCGGCGCCGTCGAGGAGCGGGAAACTCGCGCGCGCACCGCTCAATGGGAAGAAGTCGACGATTGGACCGGAGGCGGGCGGTGCGTCCTTGGCCACCATCATGGTGGGTGGTTGGGGCTTTTCGGCCTTCGCCGGGGCCGGAGCGGGCGCCGCCGGTGCGTGGGCCGGCGGTGGGTCGGCGGGCGGCCCAGGCGCAGGCGGAGCGGCGGGATCCGGCGCTGGAGCAGCGGGACTCGGATCCGGCGCGGGCGGATCGACGGGTTGCGCCATTGCGACGGCGTGGGGAAGAGCGACCATTGCGCCGATCGCGAGCGCAGGAACGAGTCTACGTACCATTACGGTGATTCACTCGGCGGGTGGCCGACCAAGGCCGTCATATCGGTGCTGAGCGCGTCGTCGGGGCCCGGCTCGAGGCCCAGCGTCGGGCCGAGGGTCGACAGGGCGTGGACGAAACGCGCGTGATCCGCGGCGACGACGTCGGCATAAGCGACGCAGACGTCGGCCTGTTCGTCGGCGAACGAATCGGGATCCGTCGCAATGGTGTCGGCGATCGTGTCCACGATGCCTTCGTCGACCGATTCGGAGCCTGCGTGGACGGAAGCGAGCACGACGCCGAGCGCGTGCGCCATACCGTCGAGTGCTTCGGGCGTTCCGCGGTCTTCTTCGAGACGGTGAACCCTCAGCGTCTTGAATGCGTCGAAGTCTCCTTTGATCTGAACGGGCAAGCCCAACAGATCGCTGTTGCCCCACAGCGGCTCGGCGTCCGGCCGGGACCAACAGATTCGCGCTGCGTCCAGGACGCGCTCGCCGACGGAGTCGGACGAAGGACCCGGCGGCGCGACGGGGCGCGCGGGGCTGTCGGCGAGCTCTTTCAGCTCGAGGATGACGTCGTCGTCGAGCGACGTGGTCGGTCCTTCGACGAGCAGCGCGAAGCGCAGCCGCGGAATGCTCGCGACACCGGCTCCGAACTCGCGCGTTGCGTCTTTGACGACGAAGAAGCTCGCGGGCGGGGGATCGAGGAGCGTCGTGCGGTATCGGGCGAGCGTCCCGTCGAACGCGGTCCAGGCGATCTCCGGCGCGTCGACGTACACATTGAGGGGGTCGTCCTCGTCGATGCCGCCTCGCTTCAGCGTGCGGACGCCATCGGTCACGATGGTTCGCTCGACGAGCTCGCGTCGGTTTGCTTCGTCGCGGACCGATCGGTCGAACGCGTCTTCGAGGACGGTGGAGGCTCCTGCCTCCGTCAGCCTCGGGCGTTCACCGGAGTCGCGAATGGCGATGATGGTGTCGGCGTAGGCGCGAGCAAAGGTTCGCGCGTAGCTTCGCGCTTCGGCGGCCGCTGCGGCGCGTGCATCCTCGTCGGTCGGGTTCGACTGACGCGCGGCGACGACGATGGCGACGCCGAGCCGCCGGACTTCCCACAAGTAGGGATAGCGATCGGCTGCGTCGAAATCGTTCGGCTCGATCGCAAACGTTGCGTCGCTCGCGCGCAGCGTTCCGAAGTTTTCGACGTGCGCATCGCCGATGGATCGCGGATACGCCTCGACGTGGAAGGCCGATGTCGGCGCGACATTCCCCGCGCGTGCGTCGTGCAAAAAGAGAGGAAACGAGCCGCGAAGGAAGGAAAAGGGGTCCTTCGCCATCGAGCGATATTTGTCGGCGACGAGGGCGGGGCGCGTGAGGATGAGCGACTCGTCCGCTTCTACGAGCACCGATACGATTTCACGTTCGCGCGCATCGTCGAGCGGCGCGTCGCAGGCGCCTTGTCCACTCGCGGCGACGAAGGCCGCGAGCGTGAAGGCCGTCGTTCGCCGCGCGCGTCGCATGCGGGCCCTCTTGCCAACATGCCGATCGTCCATCAATCGCGAGATCGGCCGTCACCAAGAAGCTACGGGCCGAACACGAAGCCGTCGCTCGCCGGGCCCCGACTCGTCATGTGCTCGTCACGAAATCGTTACCGAAACATGCGGACCGCGCGAGCGGGACGTCGATGTGACGGGCGCGTCAGGAGAGCTTGAAGAGTCGTTTGATCTTGCCGAGCAGCTGGCTCGACTCACGCTGGACGACCGTCGCGAGCGCGTCCCCCGACAGGCTCGCGGCGTGCTCGTCGAGTTGGATTTGCCGCTCCGCGAGGACGCGCGAGAGCGCTTCGACGACCTCCGGTTGCTCGTCGAGGACGCTCTTGAAGGCGTTGTGATCGATGACGAGCAGCTCGCAATCGTGCAGCGCTTTGACGGTCGCCTTGCGGCGCTCACCGGTGAGCAGCGCCATTTCGCCGAAGAACTTCCCCGGCCCGAGGCGCGTGATCTCCTTCTCGACACCATTGGTCTGAAGGACGACCGCCGTTTCACCGCGCAAGATGAGGAACAGCTCGGCGCTGTCCTCGCCTTGGCGCACGATCGTCTCGCCGCGCGAGAACAGGCGCGTGCTGGCGCGTGATGCGAGCTCCCGCCGTTGGTCGTCGCCGATCACCTTCAGGAAGTGGATGTCGCGCAGCGCTCGGTTTCGATCCTCCGTCCGCTCGAGCTCTGCGCGCTCGCGCGTCTCCACCGAGTCGGTGTGCATGTGCACCACGCGGTGCGGGAACGGAATGGAGATGCCATTTCGTTTGAACGCATACCAAATGCGGTCGCGCACGCCGCCGTCGATGATGTCACGCCGCGGGAACTGCTCGATGAAGATGCGGAGCCAGTACTCGATGGCCGAGTCGGCGAAGTTGTTGGTGACCACCGTCGGCGGCGGCTCCTTCAAGACCCCGGGTGCGTCTTTGACGGCGTCGAGGATGATCTGGTGCACCTTGCCGGGCTCGACGTCGTAGGAGGCGGTGACGAAGATGTTGCGCCGAACGACCCGAGAGGGTCGCGTGTAGACGCGGAGCGCGGCCTTCGCGAGCGCGCCGTTCGGCACGACGACCTCGATCTCGTCGAGGGTGAGGATGGTCGTCGCGCGCCAGTTGCTCTCGACGACACGGCCGATGTTTTTCGGATCGGCGTCGAACTGGATCCAGTCGCCGACCGAAAAGGGCCGCTGGATTTGGACCGACAAGCCCGCGATGAGGTTGCCGAGCGTGTCCTGCAGCGAAAGACCGATGACCGCGGTGAGGAGGGCGCTGGTGGTGAGGAGCTGTCCCGGCTCGAGCCCGAGCTGTCGAAGCAGCGCGAGCAAGAGGACGAAGTAGACGACGCCCTGGATGATGTCGCGGATGATCTTCGGCAGCTGCCGGTCGAGCCTGCGTCCGAGGATGACGTCGAGGACGAGCAGTACCGAGGTGCGGCCGATGCAGACCAGGAGCGCGGCGAGGCCGACGATCCCGACGGCCTTGCGCATCGCCGAGCCTTCCTCGAACAAGAACTCGAGGCCGCGCAGGACCAGATGCGCGATGAGGAAGCCGACGGGGATCCGCAGGTGATGCCGATCGGCGCGCGGCATCAGGAGCGCCGTCATGCCGAGGAGCGCGACGGCGACGACCGACGTGATGGTGATCCCGGACGCGCTGCTCAGCGTCTTGAAGAGATGCTCCACGAGCGCGCGAGCATACACCGCCGATAGGCCGCGAGGCCCAGCGACCTATTCGGATCGTGGGCCTCGTAATTCGCGGTCACACCCGCCGCGAACGGCTGATTGCCTGTTTCACGCTGCGCGCGTGACGTCCCGCAGCTCCATCCCCGAGACGAGCACACGCACGAAATTGCGTACGTAATCCTCCCGATCGATGAGGGCGGGAGGGACGTCGACGGGGACGTCGGCCGCGCGGTGGACGGCCAGGTTCGCCCAGCCGCGACGCGCCTCCGGTTGCGCCGCGCTCGAGCCCGATTGGCCCTGCGCGTCGGCGCCGTCGGGGGACGACGTGGGAGCGGCGCACTGCGCGAGCATCTCGGAGAAGACGTAGTGCGACAGCGCGCCGAGGTAGGCGCGCGCGATGACGTCGGGCGCGCTCGTGCGGATGCGACCGAGCCTGGACTCGAGCGCGAGGTAGTCCGCGACGTGGCGCTGCGCGCGAAGCGGGGCCGGGTCCTGCGAGTAGCCGTGGGGGCACCCGGGGACCTTCGGGTTCGACCACGACATCATGACGATCGGCATGATGCGTTCGAAGAACAACACTGTTTCGATTCCGGCTTCGACGAGGTTCTGCTCGACCGTGCGGGTGCCCGCGCGGGAGACGAGATCCTGCAGGGCGGGCAGGACGTTCTCGAGGTCGACGCCCATCGCAGCCCGAAAGAGCTCACCCTTGGTCTTGAATCGCTTGAAGATCGACCCTTCAGAGACGCCTGCGCGCTGCGCGACCTCGGCGCTGGTGGCAAGAATGCCCCGCTCGAGGAAGACCGCCCGCGCCGCTTCGAGAATGACTTCGTTCCGGATCACCGTCGGTCTGGCCATGGGTCGCAATAATTGAGGCCTCACTCATTAAGAGCAAGTTAAAAAGCGCCGGCTTATTTATTTTTATGTGTAGGCGCCGGCCTCGGGCCTTGTCGTAGAAGGCGCGCGAGAGCAAACGTCCACGCCGTGAACCGAACCCTGGATGTCGTGAGCTCGACGCTCGTTTCCGGCCTCTCTCTCGGTGGTGGTCTGCGCGTGAAGGCGCCGGCGCGCCAACCCGTGCAGCTGCTCGAGCTCTACGAGTTCGAAGCGTGCCCGTTCTGTCGCAAGGTTCGTGAGGCGCTGAGCGCGTTCGATCTCGACGCGACGATCTTTCCGTGCCCGCCGCGGGGCACGCGCTATCGCCCGCTCGCGACGGAAAAGGGCGGCAAAGCGCAGTTTCCGTTCCTCGTCGATCCGAACACGAACCGGCAGATGTACGAGTCGGACGAGATCGTCCTGTACCTGTCGCAGACGTACGGCGACGGGACGATCCCGCTGACGCTGCGGCTCGGTCCGCTGACGGATCTGCGCTCCGGGATCGCGAGCGCCGCGCGTCCGTTCATGGGCCGCGCGAAGCCGTCGAGCGCGCCCGCGAAGCCGCTCGAGCTCTACAGCTTCGAGGCCTCGCCGTTCTGCCGCATCGTGCGCGAAGCGCTGTGCTCGCTCGAGCTGCCGTACGTGCTGCACAACGTCGCGAAGGGCAGCCCCAAGCGAGAGGCGTTCGTCGCGAGGTCGGGCAAGATGATGGTGCCGTTCCTCGTCGACCCGAACACCGATACCGCGATGTTCGAATCGGCCGATATCGTGCGCTACTTGGAATCGACGTACGGCGCGTGACCATCACGGTCGTTGACGGCTGCACGTATCGGAGGAGTCGTTGAAGGTCGCCGCCCTTTATGTGCATCCGGTGAAGTCGGCGCGAGCCGTCGAGGTCCAGGAGGCGGAGGTCACGCCGACGGGGCTCGAGGGTGATCGACGATTCATGATCGTCGACGAGCGGGGCGTGTTCGTGACGCAGCGTGAGCGTCCGGAGATGGCTCGCCTCCGCGCGACGATCGACGCTGGATCGTTGAAGCTGATGGGCGACGATCGACGTGAGCTGACGATCCCCCTCGACCAACCCGGACCGCGCGTTCGCGTGCGCGTGTGGGACGACGAGGTGGAGGCGATCGACTGCGGAGCCGAGGCGGCCGGGCTCGTGACCACGCACATCGGCGACATCGCGCGGCTCGTTCGCTTCGCCGACGACGTGAAGCGAGCCGTCGACCAGACGTATGCGGAGCCGGGCGACATCGTGTCGTTCGCCGACGGGTTTCCGGTGCTGGTCGCGACGACGGCTTCGCTCGAGGCGACGCTCGGTACGGTTGCTGTTCGCGTCGACGGCCGGCGGTTTCGACCGAACATCGTGATCGATGGGGCCGCGCCGTTCGCCGAAGACGACTGGTCCGAAATCCAGATCGGCGAGGTTCGGATCGCGCTCGTCAAGCCGTGCTCGCGCTGCACGATGGTCGATGTGGATCCGGATCAAGGCCGGCGAAAGGGCGGCGTGCTCGCGCAGCTCTCGAGGACACGGCGCGTGGGCAACCGTGTCCTCTTCGGTCAGAACGGCAGTCCGCGATCGCTCGGACGGATCAAGGTCGGCGACCCGGTCGTCGCGATCGCGCGCTGATCGCGACGAGCTCGGGCTCGGCTCAGGGAGGCGTCGCCTTCTTGAGCTCCTCTTCCATCTTCTTTTCGAGCTCGCGCTGAGATTCGGCGGAGTCTTCGAGCTCGGTCTTCACGGCCTTGCGAATGCTGAAGGCGGCGACGAGCGGGCCGAGGAACATGGGGTAGTTGAGGCCCGTGGCCTCGTAGGTGACCGTTTCGTCCTCGACCGAAACGCGCACCGAGACGCCGGACGTGATCCGGTCCGCGTCCTCGAGGATGAGCGCGTCGAGAGGCACGCCCTTCTTCCGCGCCTGTTTGCGGACCTCGCTCTTGCCCTTGAGGAACGTGCGGGCGACGCGCCCGGTGTCGACCCAAGCGAGCATGTGCGCCTTCGTATCGAGCGTGCCGAGCGCCTTCTTGTGCGCGGGGTCGGACGTCAAGAGCTCGCCGTCGCCTTCGAAGGCCTCGCGGATCGACTCGGTGAGCTTCTTTCCGCCGATGCTCGCGATCAGGAACTTTTCGTCGACGATTTCCACGCGGACCATTTCGAGTGGGAACTTCTCGCGGAGCTCTTCGTCGACCGTGACCGTGAACCCGCCGTCGGTCTTCTTCACGTTGATGGCGTCGCTCGCGAACGTCGTCTCGGCATCCTCCGCCTTCGTCCGCAGCGCCTTCACGATCTTGTTGGCGGCATCGACGTCCTTCAGCTGCACGATCGCGACGAGCGCGACGTACTTGGCCGCCTCTTTCTTGTCGTCGGACTCGAACGCGGACATCGCCTTGTCGTCGGCGACGCCGGCGACGATGTACTGCTCACCGAGGGCATCGAACACGGTGTCGAGGCCGAACCCAGCCTTGTTCTCGAGGCTCTCGAGGTTCTCGTCGAACTCTTTGGCGAGGTCCTCGTCGAACTCTTCGACCGACTTGGTGATCGCCTTCACGCACTCTTTGCCGGACATCTCGAGCTTCGATGATCCCGCGATGTACGCGAAGGTCGACGCGGGGAGCTTCTCGTAGAGATCGAGATCGGTCTCCTTCGGGAGGAGCTCGGACCACTTGCCGATCTTCTTGCCGCGCAGTTGAGCGCGCGTGAGCGTGATGAGGCCCGCGTCGCCGAACCGAGCCGACGTGGTGGCGGCGTCGACGTCGTCGAAGAGGTCCTTCTTGACCTCCGGGAGGGCCGGCGTGTCGACGAACTCGAGGATGGTGGTTCGGGGAGCCCATTTCGCCGCGGCGAAACGCTCGTTACCGGTCGCCAGGCTGTCGGTGCCGCCCTCGATGATCTTGCCGACGTCCTTGATCATCGCGGGCGTGCCGATGACGAGAAGCTTCTCCTCGTCGTACCAGACGGCCACGTCTTCGCGCTGCTTGCGCTCGTCCTCTTCCTTCTCCTCGGCCTCGGTGAGCTCGCGCGGGGTCGTCTCGGTGACCTCCGACTTGTACTTGCCGAGGCCGTCGAAGAAGTCTTCCCAAACATTGCGGCGAGGGCCTTCGTCGTCGATGCGACCTTCGGGGCGCTTCCGCTTGCGCTGCGAGACGCGGTAGCGCGTGCCGCCTGCGAAGGAGCCGTCTTTGTCGAAGCGCTTCGTCTCGAACAGCGGGTCCATCGCTTCGGCGTCGGACACCTTGAGGAAGAAGACTTGTTGCGTGAACTGGAAGTCGTCCTTTTCACGATCTTCGTTCTCGCGGATCGCGAATGCGACGGAGCGGAGGCTCAGGAGGATCTCTTCGGCTTCTTCGTTTTTCAGGTCGAAGGAGTCGGCGAAGGCCTCGGTGACCTCTTTCTTCACCTCGTCGGTGTCGAGCTCCTTGTCGTCGACGGCGTCGACACCGGCGAACGAGACCAGCAGCTTCGGGAGGCTCGGGACCTCGAAGTAGTACTGCGTGTTCTTCGGCGCGTATTTCGCGAGCTCGGGGCCCGTCGCGCGCCACCAGAACCAGTATGCAGCGAAGGCACCTCCGACGATGGTGAGCGCTACGGCGACGAGGCCGATCAGGGCGCCCTTCTTGGCGCCCTTTTTTGCGGCGGCGGGTGGAGGTGTACCGAGCGGCTCACCCGCAATCGCCGGAGGAATGCTGCCGAGCGAGCCGGCGCGTTGCGGCGGAGGGGCCGAGCCGCCGCCGTTCTGTGGGTCGAAGCTTCCGGGAATGGTGAAACCAGGGCCCGGATTGGTCCCATGCGGTCCGCTCATCGTGCTGCTCCCTCCAAACGCGCCGTCATACGTTGGTGCCCCTCGAATGTCGACGGAGGCCGGGTGCGTTTTTAGCGGTGCGAACGCGACGTCAGAGCAATGGTTCGATCAGTGACTGCAATGCGGCCGGTGATTCGAGCTGAGGTACGTGACCAATTCCCTCGAGGATCTCCAGGCGAAGGGTGGGGGAGCACGGCGTCTCTCGGGCGAGGGCACACGGGACGATGCGGTCGCGCTCGCCGTGCGCCCAGACGCCGGGAACGCTGAGGTTTCGCAGGGCGGTCTCGACCGGGCCTCCGCGGGCGAGGGCCCGCGGCATCGAACGGCCGGCGTCGCGGAAGGCCGTCCCGTACCAGGGCTGTCCGCTTCGCTTCGCCGCGAGCGCCACGTGCGCGGCGACGATCGCCTCCGGGATGCGCGAGCTGTCGGCGCAGGTGAGCGAGAGCAGATCGCGAACGGCGCGCTCGGGGCCGGAGCGAAGGAGCCGGGCGCGGAGGACGCGATCCCCGCCGGGGCCTAGCGCTGTCGCGAAGGCGAGCGCCTGACGAAGCGGCAGCACCGCGGCGCGCGAGCCGAAGCCGAGGCCAGGCAACGCCGGGCAAACGAGAGCTACGCCGCGAACGAGATCCGGACGAAGGTTCGCGACGGTCGCCGAGATCGCGCCGCCCATCGAGGCGCCGACGACGACGGGGCGCTCGCCCCCGAACATCGTGCCGATGAACGATGTGACGGCGCGGACCTGATCCTCGAAGCGGACACCGTGACCGACGGGCGACAGGCCGAAGCCGGGGAGGTCCATGGCGACGATTCGCGCACGCTTCGCGAGCTCGGGCGCGAGCCTCAGCCAGTTTACGTGGGAGCCGCCGAGCCCGTGCACGAGCACGACGGGTGTCCCCGTACCGCCGAAGTCGGCAGTGTGGATCGGAGCACCGTCGATGACGACGGTGCGGCTTCGATAAAGAGGCGTCTCCGCCGGGTGACGAGCCATCGGTCGCGTAATGTTCGCAGCGTACAAAAACACGATCGCCCCTGCCGAGAAAGGCGAGGGGCGACCATGTCGAAGCGCTTGTGACTAGGGCTTCTTCGGAGCGGGAGCCGGGGCAGGAGCCGGAGCCGGAGCCGGCTTCTGCTCGGGTGCCTTTTGCTCGGGTGCCTTCGGCGCGTCGCCCTTCGGTGCGTCGGCAGGCGCCTTCTGCGCGTCAGGAGCCTTCTGCGCATCGGCAGGCGCCTTCTGCGCGTCCGGAGTAGAGCCGGGCGCCTGCTGGAGCAGCTTGCCGGGGACCGTGTCGATGGCGCGCGGCTTCTTCTCGAGCACGACGAACTGCACGCGGCGGTTCTTCTCGCGCTGCGGGTCGGTCTGCTGCTTCACCGTGCCCTCGAGCGGAACCTCGGGACCATAGCCCTTCGCGACCATGCGCTCGTTGCCGATGCCGCGCGTCGCGAGCGCCTTCATCACGGAGTCCGCGCGATCCTGCGACAGCTTCTTGTTGAGCTGCGCCGAGCCCTTGTTGTCCGTGTGGCCCTGGACCTCGATCTTGAGGATTTCCGGGTGCTCCTTCATGACCTGGGCGACCGAGTCGAGCAGCGGATTGCTGACCGGCTTGATCGTCGCCTTGCCGAAGTCGAACTGCACCTGCTCGAGGATGATGATTTCCTTCTCGGTGACGCGGACGAGCTTCGGGCAGCCGCGCTTCGTCGGATCCGGATCGTCGACGCCCTTCTCTTGCGGGCAGGCGTCCTGATCGTCGCGGAAGCTGTCGCCGTCGGTGTCGGGCGGGCAGCCGTTCGTCTTCGGGTCCTCCGTCTTCACGCCCGGGATGTCGATGCAGGCATCCTGCTCGTCCGGAATCGTGTCGCCGTCCTTGTCGCTCGGCGGCGGGCAGCCGTTCTTCTTCGGGTCGGCGTCGGCGATGCCGGCGACCGTCGGGCAGGCGTCGACCTCGTCGAGGATGCCGTCGTTGTCCTGATCCTTCGGCAGCGGGCAGCCGTTCTTCGTCGGATCGGGGTTTGCGACGCCGGCAACCGTCGGACACGCGTCGTCCGGGTTGAGGATCGTGTCGAGATCGTCGTCCTGCGGCTTCGGCTGCTCGACGTGCTTCTGCACCTTCGTGCGCTCGAAGCCGATCGCGAAGCCGGCGCGGAAACCGATCATCGCGGAGCTGCCGGCGCCGACGGCGCAACCGTCGAGCGAATCCTCGCTGAGGAGGTAGTAGTCGGGGCCGAACTCACCCCAGAGGATGGCGCCCGAAACGAGGGCGACCTCGGCGCCGACGGCGCCCTTCATCGCGAAACCTGCGGAGCCGGTCGCCTCGCAGCGCGAGGAGACGGCGGTGGCGCCCGGGGCAATCTCGAGGCTGTCGCGCGCGATGTTCTGCCACGCGGGGCCGCCCGCGATGTTGATGTAGAGCGCGAACGGATCGACCCGAACGGGATAGGCGCGGGCGTCGACCCACAGCGTATTCATGTCGCGGAAGGTCGTCTGGAACGACTCGACGCCGTCGACCGAGTTGTCCGTCGAGTCGCGCTCGCGGTCGAGATCCGCGTGCTCGTAGCCGACACCGAAGCCGAACCAGCGGATGGGTCGGAAGATCGCCGTGACGCCGACGCGGATGCCGTTACGCGCGTCGACGGTGCCTGCAGCGGCGGGCGGATCGTTGAAGCGGTGGCCGAGGCCGAGGTGACCGAAGAACGCGAAACCCATGTCCGCGTCCTTCTCGCCGGTGTTCCAGGGAACCCACTCTTCCGACGAGCTCGCCGCGGCGTCGGGTGCGGGTGCGGTGGCCGTGGTCGAGACCGTCCCCGTCGCGGTGCCTTCGATGGCGAGCGGCGTGCGAGCCTGCACGACCGCGCCGACCGCCGACTTGGGCGCGGTGGTCGCGGGCGCGGCCGACGTCGATGCATCGGAGCCGGTCGAGGCGGGGGCGGCGGCCGTTTGAGCGAGCGCGGTCAGCGGGAGGCCGACGCACAGAAGCCCGGATGAAAGCGAGAGAGAAAACCGGCTAAAGGTCACGATGACGCCTCGTCGAATGTGCGCGCTGGGAGCCCGACGCGCCGATCAGCAATGCCTTCGGTCCGCGCGGCTGTCGTGCGAACCTGCGCGGGCCTTGACCCACGCCCCCTGGCGCGCAAGCGCGCCACGAGAGATCCGACTTACGCGAAAGATGCGCGCGCCGAAAGTCCAAGCTGATCAAGATGGACACGAGCCCGGCGGTGGCTCGTGACCCGCCCGGTCGAACGAGTGGTCAGTGCGCTCGGAAGCCTTCCTTCCGCGGCGATTCCGGTTGATCCCGAGCGCGCCGAGACCCTGGCGGCGTTCGTGGCGCTCGTCGCTTCGTTCAACACGAAGATGGATCTCACCGCCGCCCGGACGGACGACGAGCTCGTCGACCTGCTCCTCGCCGACGCGGTGGTCCTCGCCGGGGCGATCGCAAGCGGCGCGCGCGTCGTCGACGTCGGCTCGGGAGCCGGCGCTCCGGGGCTTCCGCTGGCGCTGGCTCGCCCCGATCTCGAGGTCACGTTGGTCGAGCCTCTCGACAAGCGGGTGATGTTCTTGCGGACGGCGATCGGCAAGCTCGGTCTATCGTCGCGCGTTCGCGTCGAGCGCAAGCGCGGCGAGGCGCTCGTCGGGCGTGCGACGTTCGATGTCGCGATCTCGCGCGCGACGCTCGCGCCGGCCCTTTGGCTTCCACTCGGGCGATCGCTCGCGCCCGAAGGGACGACGTGGGCGCTGCTCGCGAAAGGAGAAGCGCCCGATTGCGAAGGCCTCGAGGCGACGCTCGACTTCGAATACGACTGGCCGCTCACCGGCGCGCATCGCCGCGCGGTTCGTTACGCCTCGACGCGAGGCTGATCTCGATCAGTTGCAGAGACCTCTGCCCGCGCAGACCTTGCCCTGACCCTGCTTGCAGACCGGGTCGCAATCCGGTCCATTCGGCTGAAGCGTCTTGTAGTCGGGCGTGACGGTGCTCTCCGCGAAGGGCTTGTTGTCCTTCTTGATGACGACCTTCACCGTTGCCGGCGCGCTCATGAATTTCAGCGGGCCGAACGTGTGCTCCTTCGCGGGCTTGTCGCAGCCGCTTTCCATCACTTCGACCTTCACGTCGCCCGAGCACTTCGTCGCGGGGCCGCGCTCGCAGCCTTGGTACGGGAGCTTGATCTGACAGGTCGCCTTCTTGCCGTCGGCATCGACCTCGATCGTGTAGCTGCCCTTCGGCGTTCCACCTTTGCCCGGGTCGATATCGATCGTGAGGCCGTCCATGCAGCCCATCTTGGTGCACATCTTCGGCGCGGACGTCGGCGCGGAAGTGGGGACGGACGTCGCCGTCGCGGTCGGCTCCGCGGTCGCGGTCGGCTTCGGCTTGGAGACGGCGCCGTCGTCGCCCGACTCGTCGGGGCCCCGGTTGGTCGTGGTCGCAGTGACGGTGCAGGCGAGGAGCGCCGCGGATCCGAGGGCGAGAAGAACAGGAACCTTCGAGTGCATGGGGCGCTCGT
The DNA here is from genome assembly GCA_013361525.1 of Polyangiaceae bacterium. Taxonomy (GTDB): domain Bacteria; phylum Myxococcota_A; class Polyangia; order Polyangiales; family Polyangiaceae; genus Xiheicaenibacterium. The sequence goes on from JABFXY010000069.1 coordinate 117,554, forward strand.
TAGAAGAGCGGGACTGGCACCGCAAGAGCCGCAGGGGACACTTTTTTGACCCGATGAATCGCCCCGTGACAAGTGGGAGGTCCGTGTCCACGTCCGATCGATCCGAGAGTGAGCTCGCGTCCCTCAAGCGCACCGCTTCGGAGCTCGCTGCGCAGCGCAAAGAGCGCCCCACGACGGTGCATCTGCTGGCTGCCGTCGCCGCGAGGCCAGGCCCTGCGGCGACGTTGCTCGTCGATCGCGGGCTCGACAAGGAAGGGCTGCTCAAGGCAGGCCGCACCTTCGACGAGGAGATGCCGGACGCGCTCTCGATCGCGCTCGCGCAGGCGCGCGAGGTCGCGAAGCGCGCGCGTGGACCGGTTTCGACCGACGGTGCCGCGCGAAGGCAACCGACGATTTCGCCCGATTCGCGCATCGTGATGATGGAGCCGACCTCGCTCCACCTTCTCGTCGCCTTGCTAGCAGAGCGGCGCTTCGCGGCGTTCCGCGCGCTCGCTCTGTCGGGCATCGACGCCGTTCGGCTACGCGGAGCAGCGCTCACCCTCGCGCTCGGGATCGTGCCTGCGCGCCGCGAGATCCACCGCGCGACCGAAGCGCCTCGGTCACCCGCTTCGACGCCGCCGAGCTTCGCACCCCCGAAGACGTCGGGCCCGACCGTCGTTCCGCTGTTGCCTCCTGCGCCGGTCTCCGGCCGACGCGGGATGCCCGCCGCACCTGCTCCGCGCAACGTTCGGCCCGAAGCCCTGCCCACGCGAAGCTCGGAGCCGCCGAGCGCAGAGCGCGTCTCCCGACCACGCCCGGTTCGACGGAGGCCCGACGCGGCTCCTCCGCGATCGCCGAGCGCGACCGTGCCGCCGCCATCCGCGAAGCCGACTTCCAACCCTCCGCCGGCGCAGGATGCCAGCGAGGGGCTCGATGCCTCGCGGTCGCCGCTTCTCGCCGCGATTGGCACCGAGCGGCGCGACGCAAGTGGTCCGAAGGTCGTCGGCCGGCAGACCGAGGTCGAGCGCGTGCTCGACGTGCTCGCGAAATTCCGCGCGAACGCGCCGTGTCTCGTCGGGCCTGCGGGCGTCGGCAAGACGAGCGTCGCGCTCGCGCTCGCAGCCCAGCTCGCGCAAGAAAACACGACCTTGATCGAGGTCGCTGCGGCGGCCCTCATCGCGGGGACCGGCGCGCGCGGAGCGCTCGCCGATCGCGTGGCGACGCTCTTCGACGAGGCGCGTCGTTCCGACGAACGAATCGTTCTCTTCATCGACGACCTGCACGAGCTGCTCGCCGCCGGAGACGAAGCCGTCGCGGAGCTCAAGGTGCAGCTCGCGCGTGGCGACGTACGGTTCGTCACCGCGACCAACACGGAGAGCCTGCGCCGCGCCGTCGAGAACGATCCGCATCTTCATCGGAGGCTCGTCCCGATCGAGATCGAAGAGCCCGACGAGGAGGACGCGTTCCTCATGGTGAAGGCCGCGGCGGAGAGCCTCGAGCCTCACCACGGCGTTCGCTACGACGACGACGCGCTCGCCGCGGCGGTCGGTTGGTCCGTGCGGTATTTGCCGAGCCGTGCGCTTCCCGACAAGGCGATCGGCGCGCTCGACTACGCCGGTGCGCGCGTGAAGCGCGCCGCCGCGAAGCAACCGAAGCGAAAGCCCGGAAGCCCGGCGCCGTCCGTCACGCTCGCGGATGTCGCCGACGCAGTGTCGGAGCTTGCGGCCGTGCCGTGCGAGCGGCTCCTCGAAACGGATCGGGAGCGCATGCTCGCGCTCGAGTCCTTCCTCGCCGAACGTGTCGTCGGGCACACCGAGCCGCTCTCCAAGATCGCTGCGCAGCTTCGCAAGAGCGCTGCAGGCCTTCGTGATCGACGCCCGCTCGGCTCGTTCCTGCTCCTCGGCCCGACCGGTGTCGGCAAGACCGAGACGGCCAAGGCGCTCGCCGAGGCGCTCTTCGGAGCCGGCGACGCGATGACCCGCATCGACCTGTCGGAGTACGCCGAAGCGCACGCCGTCGCGCGCCTCATCGGTGCACCGCCCGGTTACGTCGGGCACGACGCCGGAGGCCAGCTCACCGAGGCCGTCCGCAAGCGGCCCTACCAGGTCATCCTGCTCGACGAGGTCGAGAAGGCGCACCAGGACGTGCTCTTGTCGTTCTTGCAGGTCCTCGACGAAGGCCACATGACCGACGGACGCGGGCGCCGCGTCGACTTCACCAATGTCGTCATCGTGTGCACCTCGAACCTCGGCTCGCGCGACGTCGCCGGGGCGCTGCGCGGCAAGGCGGTCGGCTTCGCGCGCAGCGGCGGGCCGAGTGTCGAGAGCCTCTCGGATCTCGCGGTTCAGTGCGCGAAAAAGGGTCTTCCGCTCGAGCTCTTCAATCGCTTCGACGAGATCCTCTTCTTTGCGCCGCTGTCGCGCGCCGAGGTCGGCGGCGTCGCGCGCCACATCCTCGCAGGCCTCGAAGACAGCCTCGAACGCCGCGGTATCCGGCTCGAGGTGGACGACGCGGTGATCGAGCTCTTGCTCGACGCCGGCGGCTACGATCCCGAGCTCGGCGCGCGCCCGATGAAACGCACCGTCGCGCGCCTCGTCGAGGGACCGCTCGCGGAGATGATCCTTCGCGGGGAGCTCCCGTCAGGATCCGTTGCGCTCCTCGGCGTCGAGGACGGCGCTGTGGTGGTCGTCGCGATGCCGGCCCGCGCAACGGCGTGACTTATTCCTCGATGAAATCGTGGTCGTGACCGAACGACTCGCGGAGCGGAATCAGCGACGCGAGCGCGACGGTGATGCAAACGACGCCGACGACCAGCGCGGCCTTCCATGGTCCTAGGCTCGGCTCGAGCTTCGCGAACGCGAAGCTCACGAGCACGAGGGATCCTCGCACGAAGTTCGGCGCGGTCGTCGTCACGGTAGAGCGGAGGTTCGTGCCGAATTGCTCGGACGCGGTCGTCACGAAGACTGCCCAATAGCCGCCGCCGATCCCGGCGATCAAACAGGCGACGTAGAGGAGCATGAGGCTCTTTCCGGCGACTGCGAAGTAGACGCCGGTTCCGAACGCCGACAGCAGCAGGAACGTGGCGATCGCCTTTTTCCGGCTGGACATGATTTGGGAGAGCGCGCCGCTCGCGAGATCGCCGATGGCGAGCCCGATGTACGCCATCATCACCGCCGTGCCGGGCGTGACTGCCTCCTCGAGACCCATGTCCTTTGCGATCTTGGGTGCGCGGGCGACGAGAATCCCGACGAGGTACCAAACGGGCACGCCGCACAGGATCACGCAGATGTACCGCTTGGCGCGGTCGAAGGAGGTGAAGAGCTGCAGGAAGTTTCCGCGGCTGACGTTCACCTTCGACTTCACCGATTCGAACATGCCGGACTCGCGGACGCCGATTCGCAATAGGAGCAGCGCGAAGCCCATCCCGCCGCCGATGTAATAGGCCGCGCGCCAGCTCACGCCGGCCTTGTCGATGAGGGCGGCAGCGATGGCGCCGCAGACGCCGATGCCCGCGACGATCGTCGTTCCCCAGCCGCGTCCCGTGCGACTCATGATCTCGCTCACCAACGTGATCCCCGCGCCGAGCTCCCCCGCGAGGCCGACCCCGGCCACGAACCGGAGGAGCGCATATTGCCCAATCGTCGCCACGTTCGCGTTGGCGACGTTGGCCAGCGAATACATGACGATGCTGCCGAAGAGCACGGAAAGCCGGCCACGCCGGTCGCCGAGGATGCCCCAAAGGATCCCGCCGGTCAGCATGCCGGCCATTTGCCAATCGAGGAGCCTCGCGAACTGCCCCTCGATTGCGTCGGGCCCTACCCCCAGCGAAACGAGGCTCTTTCGGCCGATGACGCTGAAGAGAATCAAATCGTAGATGTCGACGAAGTAGCCGAGTGCCGCGACGAGCACCGCGAGCATCGTGGCCTTCGATACCGGCACGGAGGTGGCCCGCGTAGTCGGAGAAGACATGGCCCCACCATGTCGCATGAGTTTGGGTTTGGTTGCAATCGCTGGAGCCCGAGTGGGGCAGGCCTCACGCGCCGCATTGAAAATTCGATAGGGCCTCTGCTCTCATGCACCACATGCGGGCGATCTCTTTCTTGCGATTGGCTTCGGTCGCGCTCGTCGTCTCAGCGTGCGCTGCAGGCGAAGACGACGCGACCGGCGCGGGCGGTACCGGGAACGACGGGCCATCTAGCGGTGGGCAGGGCGGGACGGTTGGTCCTGTCGGCGGCTCGACCGACGGCGGATCCGCGCAGGGAGGCAGCGGCGGAACGGGTGGCACCGCGATGGGCGGCGAAGGCGGCATGGGCGGCGCGCTTTCGGGTCAGGTCGAGCTCTGCATCCTCAACGAGGGTGAAGCTTTCGATCCCTGTCAGCAGCCCGAAGAGCTCGATTTCGGAACCGTCTCGAGCGGTACAGAAGAGGTTCGCCTCTTCCGCCTCGACAACGAGACCGACGGCGAAATCCTCTACAAATCGGTGGGGATCGCCGACAACCAATTCGAGATTCAAGCGGTGCGCTTCGAGGAAGATCCAGGCTCGCCCGGCGATTTCCTGCGCGTCGAGGAAGAGCTGCCCTTTGCGCGGCTCAGCGGCCAATCGCTTTGGTTCGAGGTGAAGTACTCCGCAGTTGGTTCGGCCGGTCCGCTCACCGACGAAGACATCATCGTGAAGATGAACTTCAACGATCAGCCGATTGCGGATCTCCCCGTGCCGGTCGTGGGCGAAGAGTCGGGGTGTTCCCCCGGGACGGGCGCTTGCGACGCCGACCCGACCAATGGCTGCGAGACCAACACCGACACGAGCAATGAGCACTGCGGCGGCTGCAATGCGCCGTGTGCGCCGGACGGGGGCGAGGGCATTTGCGTCGACGGGCAATGCACGCTCGGCACCTGCGACCCGTTCATGGATAACTGCGACTTCATGGACGACAACGGTTGTGAGGTGAACCTCCTCAACGACCCCGTCCATTGCGGCGACTGCGGCAACGATTGCAACAAGGCGAACACCAGCTCCTTCTGCAACGGCGGCAATTGCAACGTCATCGGCTGTACGAACAACTACGGCGACTGCAACCTGCTCGCGTCCGACGGTTGCGAGACGAACCTCGCCAACACGATGGCACATTGCGGCGGTTGCAACTTGAACTGTGACCTGCCGAACGCGTCGGAGAGCTGCATTCCGAGCCAGGTTACGGGCCTCGGTGTCTGCACGCTCGGCAACTGCAACGCGCCCTTCGAGAACTGCAATCTCAACCCGGCGGACGGCTGCGAGATCAACACCGATACGGATCTGCAGAACTGCGGCAACTGCTTCTCCGTGTGCAATTACGACCACGCGTCCGAGGCTTGCGTGGGCGGCGGTTGCATCATGGGCATGTGCGACCAGGGCTACGACAACTGCAACAGCTTCACCGCCGACGGTTGCGAGTCCGAGCTCGCGAGCGATCCCGAACATTGCGGCACCTGCGCGACCGATTGCGACAACGTCTTCCCGAACTCGCAGAACAGCTGCTCGTCGAGCACCTGCCAATTCAATGGTTGTCTGCCGAACTTCTGGAACCTCGACGGCAACCTCGCGAACGGCTGCGAATACAGCTGCACGGCGCAAGGTGGTGCGGACGTTCCGGACAGCGGCTTCGTCGATTCCAATTGCGACGGTATCGACGGCGACGCGAGCAATGCGATCTTCGTCTCGACCGATGGCAACGATGTGAACCCGGGAACCCGGACGCAGCCGATGCTCACGATCCTGGCTGCGATCGGCAAGGCGAACACGGATGGCAAGAGCGCGGTGTACGTCTCGAACGGCACCTACGTCGGGCGCGTGACGCTCACGAGCGGCATCTCCATCTACGGGGGCTTCTCGAAGGCCAACAACTGGGCGCGAAGCAATGCGTACGAGTCGACGATTCGCTCGACAGCCGTTGCCAATGGCCGAATGACGGCCCTCGAGGGGACGAACATCCTCCAGGCGACGACGGTCGACCGCATGACGATCGAGACGACGTCGACTGGCAGCGCCGGCATCAGCAACTACGCGGTGTATTGCAACAACTGCGACGTGCTTACGCTGTCGAACAACGTCATCGACGCGGGCAATGCGGGCGCGGGGACGCTCGGGGGCAATGGTTCGACCGGAAGCTCCGGCAACGTCGGCGCGAACGGCACGCAGGGCAACAACGACGGGAACCCCCCCGGTACGGGAGGTAATGGCGGCACCTCGTCATGTAGCCGCACGGGTGGCAAAGGCGGCGATGGCGGTGCGGAGGGCAACAACAGCGGCCAGACTGGCGGAACCGGCGTCGGCGGTACCCTTGGAGGCAACGGCGGCGGCCCCGGCGATCCGGGCGGCGATGGCGGCGTCGGAGGTCTTGGGAACAACGGCGGCCTCGGTGGCGGCGCCTCCGGCGGTAACGGAGGGTCCACGGCGACGGGCTTCTGGGTCACTAACACCGGCAACACGGGCAACACCGGCGGTCACGGCAACGGCGGCGGTGGTGGCGGCGGCGGCGGCGCGCAGCACTGCTTCGCGTGCAACGACGGCGCGGGTAATGGCGGCGGTGGCGGCGGGGCCGGCGGGTGCGGTGGTACCGGCGGATTCGGCGGCACGGGCGGCGGCGGCTCGTTCGGCCTCTTCGTCGTGAACTCGAACGGCTTGGTGCTCCTCGCCAATTCGATTTCGTCGGGCAATGGTGGCGCCGGCGGTGGCGGCGGTACCGGTGCCGGTGGCGGGACCGGCGGTAATGGCGGCGCCGGGAATACGAGCGAGAGCGACGAGATCGGCGTCGGTGGTAACGGCGGCAAGGGCGGCAACGGCGGACAGGGCGGCGGCGGCGGCGGCGGCGCCGGCGGACCTTCGTGGGCCGTCTACCGCGTGAACTCGGCCAGCGTTTCGACGGCTGGGAACAGCCTTACCAACGGCGCTCCCGGGAACGGTGGCTCCGGCGGCTCGCCGAATGGCCAAACCGGCTCGACCGGAACCTCCGGCGGCACCTTCTGATCTCGACCCGCCACTGATCGCAAACACCAGGGCGCGCACCTCTTGCCGAGGGGCGCGCTCTTTTCGTGAGGGGCCCCTCATTGTTTTCCGGTCAACAGACCGAACGCCGGGTTTAGAATTCACGCCCGCGCGCGCCAGGAGGTCTCCCCATGAATCGCTTGCTCTGCCTACTCGTCGGTTCCTTGTTCGTCGTCGGCTGTGGATCTTCGAGCGAACCGGATGACGGTGGCGCCGGCGGTACTGGGTCGGGCGGCGAGCCTGCGTCGGGTGGCAACGGCCAAGGCGGCGGCGAAGGCGGCACGCCGAACAACAACCCGAGCTTCACGGTCACGTTCGATCCGATCACGGTCGCGCCCGGCGAAGAGAACACCCAATGCGTGGTGAAGAAGCTCGGCAACGACGCGGCGATCAAGGTGAACGAGATCCACAACGTGCTCCCGCAGGGGTCGCACCATTTGATCGTCTATCGCACGGCCGACACGGAAGAGAAGCTCGAGCCGTACGACTGCCAACCGTTCGCGGACACGCTCGATCCGACGAAGGGCTCGCCGCTCATGGTGACGCAGAAGCACGACGAGACGCTCACGCTGCCGTCGGGCGTCGCCTTCTCGCTCGACGCGAACGTCATGGTCCGGCTCGAGATGCACTACATCAACCCGACGACCGAACCCCTCGACATCGGCGCGACCTCGACGTTCTACACGATGCCGGAAGCCGACTTCGAGAACGAGGCGGACTTCCTCTTCCTCGGTAATCCCGACATCAGCATCCCGCCGAACCAATCATTCACGCTCGGGCCGACGTTCTTGAAGCTGCCGGCCGATCTCGAAGGCTCCAACATCTTCGGGATCACAGGCCACACGCACCAATTCGGTACCAACGTCACCGTCGCGCTCGCGCCGACCGAGGCCGAGGGCTCCGACACGATGGTCTACGACGTCGACGGCTGGAAATGGGACGAGCCCGCCACGGTCTACCTCGATCCTCCCACCGTCCTGCCGCAAGGCGGCGGCTTCCGCTTCACGTGCGACTGGAACAACACGAGCGCAGAGACCGTCGGGTTCGGCGAATCGGCGAACGACGAGATGTGCTTCTTCTGGGCTTACTACTACCCCAGCAAAGGCGCGAAGGTCTGCGCACACACGGATCAGGTTCCGGGTGGGTTCGACCTGTGCTGCCCGGGCAACGACCTCTGCAATCAGATCTTCAACTGACCGATCGCGTCGAGCGGCGCGAATCGATCGGTTGACGCTTCATCCCTCCGGCGGGCCCGCTTCGATGGCCCGCCGGTAGCGTTCTCGGCGGCGCTCGTCGCGCAGGATGTCGAAGGCTTCTTCGACCACCTCGAGGATCAACGTGACCTCGTCGTGCAAATCGACGGTCGTCGCGGTCAGCAGCCGCGTCGGCTCGAAGGCTCGTCGCAGATCGAGGAACGCGCGCTTGATCTCATAGGAGGTCGCGCTGCGATTCACGCCGAGGAGCGCGAAGTAGTCGCCTTCTTGGACGACGACCATTTTCGCGCGGACCTTCTTTCGAATGGCCTCTTCGTCGATCGGATCGGGGCCGTGTGGTCGATCGTCGACGCTTCGCCGAACCGGCGCGATGACGGCGAGCACCTCGAGCTCGACCAGCGCGACGAGGACGCTCGCGAGCTCGGGTCCGGATGACTCGCAGAGCTCGGCGACCGTCTTTCCCGACGCGCCTCGCACGAGCGCGTCTTCGTCCCCACCGAGGGCGCACTCGGACAGCAGGTTCGAGCGAGCGCCGGCGTCGAGCCGCGCCGCGGGGTCGAGGCGCTGCAGCGAGCCGACCGGATCGAGCATCCGCCGCGCCGTCTCGATGAACACCTCCGCACCCGTTGCGCCGCCGAAGACGTTCGGCTCCGCTTTGAGGCGGCCCGGAAGCTCCTCTTCGAGGTCCATTGCGCCCGGGCCCGAGAGCAGCACCTTGCCGATGAGCCACTCCGCGTGGGCGCGAAGAACGGGCCAGAGATCGTTCTGCGCGAGGAAGCCCTGTGCGATGAGCGCGGCGCCCGCGTGACGCCCCGAGGCGGGGAGCTTCCCGGCGAGGCGAGCTGCGACGTCGCGATCGAGATCTCCTCGGCTCGACAGGAACGACACGAGCGTCTCGTCCGCGATCTCGGACGCGGCCGTGACGAGATCGCCGTCCATGGCGACGATGCGGCGTGTGCCCTCGGCGCTGGTGAACGAGAGGCATCCGCTCTTGCGGCTGGCGATCGCGCGCGCGAGCGGACGGAAACCTTCGCCGTCGCCGAAGATCACGGCGCCGGCGCTCGCACCGACGCTCGTCGCCATCCGCGCGGGACGCACCGATTGCGCCGCCGGGCTCACGCCGCGATCGTCGCGGTCCGTCGGTGCTCGCGGAGGCGGCGGTGGCGGCGGCGGAACGGCGCCGACCGAAGGCGGAATGATGAGGGGCGAAACTTCGCGCCCGCGATCCGTCGGGAGCCGCGCGCTGGGGCCTGCGGGAGGTACGGTGCGTAGATCGAAGAGGGCACGGCCTTCCGCGATGTCGCGCGGCTCTTGAAAGCGGACCGGCGGCGACAGCGGTGACAGTGAGGAAGCGCTCGCCGTGTGATTGGTCAGCGCTTCCTCGCCTCGATGCGTGGAGCCCGGCTCGTTGAGCATCGCGCCGCTCGCGCTCAGGGCGGCGGCCGAGACGGGACCTCGCACCGACGTATCCGTCCGCTTTGCGTCCTCGGGGCGCAGCCCCAAGAGCTCACCGAGTCGAATCCCGAGCGCGGGGCTGCCTGCGCGGGGCGAGGACGCACCGCCCACGGCCATCGACGGGGGCGGGGTGAGCACGTCACCGCCATCGCGCGTCCAATCGGCCCGCCCCGCGGAGGTACCGGGGGCGAGCGCCGCCGATTCGCTCGCGCTGGTACGTGGGCCGAGACCCGTCGGCGCCGGCGTCGCTGCGTCGAGCCCCTCGAACGTCAGCGCGCCGGTCTTCGAGCGTCCGACCAGGCCGGTATCCGTCGACGAGGTGCCGCCCGCGCCCACTTTGCGCGGCGCGGGCGTGTTGGCGCCCGACGACACCGACACCGAGCTCGACCCGGCTTGCGCGAGCGCGGCCGCAAGACCCCCCGTCCCCTCGAGATCGTCCGAGGCGTCGAGCGGCTCGTCGAGCTGCGCGAGCAGATCCGGCGGCACGGGGCAGTCCGCTTCGTCCGAAGGCGCGGGGACGCTCGAGACCTGATCGATCTCGGCGCGGATGCGCGCCTCTGCCTCCATGATTTGCGCGGCGAGCTCGGGGCTCAGCCGAACGTGCCCACCGGCGAGGACGCCGAGCGACGCCGCCGGGTCCGCGCCTTCGTCGAGGAACGAGCCGATCTCCAGCGGATCTTGAGCGCGCGGAAAGTCCGAGATCGGCGGCAGGATGCTCTCGGGCGGGGGGAGGGCCGAGGGGCGCACCGGGTACATCGGCGGCGGCGTCGTCCCGCGCGCGCCGAACCCTCCCGCGGAGGGGTTCGCGACGGCGAGCGCACGATCGATCAGCCGCTGGATGTCGATCGGCCGCTCGAACACGTTGTCGGTCAGGCTGACGTCCGCGAGCTCCGCGGCACGCAGCGGGTCGCCGAGGCAGAACACGTGGGCGCGGCTGCCGGGCAGAGTCTCGCGCAGGCGCTGGATTTGCTCGATGGCGCCCGGTTGGTCGACGTCGACGATGACTACCTGCGGCTCGTCGCTCGCGACCCGAGCCTCGAGCAAAACGAGCGGCACGTCGAACACGACGAAACCGCGAGCACGCAGGATCGACGCAATGTCTTCGCCTTCGACCGAGGCGTCGGACAGCACGATGACGTCGCCGCGATCGCGCTCGTCCAAATCAGGAAGCGGGGTGTGCACGGAGGGCACGCGCGGCGAATGTACCAAATAAATGCGCGCACAGGCTTGGGTGCCCGTGCGAGCGAAGCGAAGCACCCCAACCAGGCGGGACCCGAGCCGTCGTGCGCGCGCGAGGAAAACAACTGCGCCCGAGGTTGCTCCGCCGCCGAAATGAAGGCAGCTTGGCGCAGGCAACAATGACGCTCTTCGGCGCCACGAGAAACGAAATCTATTTCGTCGCGTTTCTCATCGCGATGACCCTCCTCGGGACCTACGTGGGGGACATCGGCGAGGCGGTCGCTCGGCTCTTGTACCGGAGACGATGAGCGACGAGCCCACACCCACCGGCGCGGCGCCCGAGCGCAAACGCAATCCCCGGCGTCCCAAGCGCAAGGGACGTGGAGCGTTGGTTCGCCGAGCGGTCGCCCGTAAAGACGAGCCGGCGCGCGACGAGGACGATCGCAAGCCTGAACGCGAGCGCGAGCCCGCCACCGCCCTCAAGAAGCCCTCCGCATCGAACCGACGCATCGGGATCGCCGCCATCGGCGTCGCCGTCGCTCTCATCGGTGGGGGCGTCTACTTCGCGACCCGCGCACCCGAGGCCAAGCCGACCGAGGTCGTGCAGGCGAAAAAGGGCATCCTCGACGTCATCCCCAGCGGCGCCCTCGCCGTCGTGACCGCCGACGTACGCGCACTTCGAGCTTCGCCGCTCGCTGCGCCTTACTTGGGCGGCTCGCGCAGCGTCCCGGGCTTCGACGACGTGCGCCAAGCCTGCGGTTTCGACCTCATCGCGAGCGTGGACGAGCTCGCCATCGCCGTCCCGGAAAAAGGCGACGCCGACTTCGGGATCGTCGCGACCGGCGGTTTCAGCGACGCTGCCATCCTCGATTGCGCTGCGAAGGTCGTGAAGAGCCGCGGCGGCGAGCCGGCAACCACGACCATCGGCAGCTTCAAGAGCGTGCGCGATGTCTCGACGCACGCATCGTCAGGTGAAACGGCCGCCCGCCCGGGAGGCATGCTCTTGTGGGGCGGCGGGCCTTACGTGCGCACGATGATCGACGCGGCGGACGGCGCGGCGCCCACGCTCCGCTCTGGCTCACTCCACGAGAAGCTCCGGGCCGAGCTCGCAGGCTACGAGACCGTGCAGGCGAGCTACGTCTTCTCCGAAGAGCAACGCCGTGTCGTCTCGGACGAGATCGCGCAGGCGCAAGGCCGAGCACCTGCGGTTCTCGCGCACGTGCTCGGCGTCGGGCTCGGCATTCGTCTCGTCGAACAACGCACGTCGCTGCAGCTGGTGTTGTTCGTCGACGATCCTTCGCGCGCGCCGGAGCTTCGCGCGTGGCTCGACGAGACGCGCACCGGTGCCGCGTCGGGGATCGCGTCGCGCCTCCTCGGTGCGGGAGCGCTCCTCGACCGCATGACGATGGAAGCTTCCGGCACGGTGGTGCGAGCGCGTCTCGACGCGACGGTGGCCGAGCTGGACGCCGTCGTCGAGCGCGCGATCAAGGTGCGCGCGATGCTCCAGCAACAACAGCAGGAAGAGGTGCCTGCACCAGAGCCTGGGCCCCCACCCGACGCGTCGGCTTCGGCGGCACCTTCGGTCCAACCGAGTGCGACCGTCGCACCCAGCGCGAGCGCGGCGCCGAGCGCTCGGCCCGAAAAGCGCCGCTGAGGTACGCCGATGCGACGCCGGCTCCTCGCGCTGAGCTTCGCATTGACGGCAGCGCTTCCGTCGACCGCCCACGCGACGTACTCGATCATCGCGACGGATCCCGAGAGCGGCCGCGTTGGTGCAGCCGGTGCCTCGTGTGTGCCGTACGAGGTCATCCAAATCTACGGCGATGTGCCTGGACGGGGCGCGTTCGTCGCGCAGGCAAATTTCGACGACGCTGCGTTCGACGAAGCGCTCTTCCTCCTGCAAGACGGACAAACCGCGGACACCATCCTCGCGAGCGTCACCGACACCCGAGCCTTTCCCCAAGCGCCGAAGATGCAATACGGCATCGTCGATTCGCTCGGCGGTAGCGCGAGCTCCACCGGGCCGGAAGCGCTCGACGTCGCCGTCGATCGGCGCGGCGAGCTCGGTTCGATGCGCTACGCCGCGCTCGGCAACATCCTCACCTCCGAGCTCGTCGTGGACCAGGCATCGAAGGCGTTCGAGGCGGATGCATGCGACCTTGCGGCGCGGCTGGTCCAAGCGCTCGAAGCTGCCGGCGACGGCGGCGAAGGTGATAGCCGATGCACGCCGGACGGCGTGCCGGCGAAGAGCGCCTTCGTCGAGGTGAGCGATGCGAGCGGCGTCTTGCTGCGCATCAGCGTGCCCGACGTTTCACCTGCCGACCCGATCGTCGAGTTGCGCGGGCGCTTCGATGCGTGGCGTGCGGAGCATCCTTGCCCGACGATTGAAGAAGGCGGCGGCGGTGCCGGTGGTGGCGCGAGCGACGGAGAGGAGCCGCCGCCCGCGATAGCGGACGACGATTGCGCTGCCTCTCCCGCGTCCGGCTCTCACGCGCCGGCGGGCTGGTCGATCGTGCTCACGGCCGTCGCTGCTTTACGCCTGTCGACACGCCGCGCCCGCGCGTGATCGTTACGGATGACCCCAGAGCTCGACCGTCGCGGCGCCGCCGCCCGGCAGGTTTCCGTATTTGAAGGTCACGTCGCGGATCGTTCGAGCGTTGCCCGGCAGATCGATCGCGTGCGAGCGCGAGTTCTCCGCAAAGCGGTGACGCAGGTTCGGCGAGTAATGCGAGCCGTCGGTGAACTCGATGTCCATGTCGTAGAGCTCGATCGAGCTGTGCTCCACGACAATCATCACGCGACGGAAACGTCCTTCGACTCTGCCGACGCCGATGCGATCGCGGTCGGCTTTGCCGTTCACGAGTCGCTCGCCGAGCTTCTCCCAACCCTGGTTCTGCAGCCGCGCGTCGCCTCGATCCGGCCCGTCGTGGACCGTGACGACACAGCCCGAAGAGCCAACCGCCGCAAGCACCAGCGCCACCGCCATCGTCCACGTTCGCAATCGCATTTTGGAGCCATCCTCCCACAAGCAAGCCCACTTGTACGACGCACTCGAGCGCGATTGGACCACGACGAATTCCTGCTCGGCAATCCGTTCTCACCGCACTCTTGCACCCTCGAACCGCATCGAACGAGCGTGCCCGCGTTGCAACTTCGTACGACCCGATGGTGTGTGTTTCTCCCGACGCGCACGATGCCGACACGGCTTTCGGCGCGCGGTTCGAACCATCGCGACCCGCTGTTGAGGTCGCGTGACCTCAGCGCAGCGCGCGCGATCGTCTCGAAGACCATGTGCGAATTTTCATTCGTGGAGCCAACTTGCGTTGACTGGTCGTACACATGTGCGAGCGCCGTCGTGCTTGACCCGAGGAGCGTCGACGCGAATCATGGGGCGGATGAGCTCGTGGCGTACCGCGCTCGTCGCGACCGTGCTGTCGGCGGTCCTAGCGGCGTGCGGAGAAAGCTCGAAACCCAAGCAATCGAGCGACGACGACGAGGATGAGCCCCGACCGCGCAAAGCGCAGTCGTCGTCCTCGGCATCTGCTTCCTCTTCGGCGAAGGCGTCAGCCTCCGGCTCGGCCGCGGCATCGGCCGCCGCCGGTGAGGACGAAAGCGCACCGCCGGAGGACGCGCCGTCGAGCGCACCGAAGGACTCGGTCACGCTCGACAACGGCAAACACAAGGTCGCCGTCACCATCAAGCCCGACGGCGAGACGCGCCTCGTCGCGTACGACAAGAAGGGCAAGACGGTCGCGATCGACGATATCTCCGGTACCGTCAAACCCTCCGGCGGCGAGGAGGCGAAGCTCAAGGCGGACGAGGAGGTGCTCGTCACCAAGCTGCCCAAGCTCGAGAAGGGCCTCACCACCGTCGAGCTCGCCCTGAAGATCGCGGGAGAGAAGTTCGAGGAGACGATCGACGTACCCGAAGGCGGCACCGCCGCCCTCGCGAAGGTGCCGAAGAAGACGATTCCGCCGGGAACGAAAGGGCCCAATGGCGGCACGGTCGAGGTCGTCGGCGAGCACATCGTCGAGCTCGTCATCGACGAGAAGACCAAAGACATGCGCGTCTACTTTTTGAACGACGACCTCGAGGTCATCGAAGTCCCCGAAGGCACGGAGATAACCCTCAATATCGAGGACGAGGGAAAACCCTGATTCAGCGTGGAAGTGCGGAAGCTCGTTCGAAGTCGCCCGACTCGCTCGTCATAGAGCCTATCGATCGACGTCTTCGAGCAAACCATTGGAGGACAACGTGAGAGCTTTCATTTACCTCATCGCATTTTCGGCCAGCGTCATGCTTCTGACGGTGCTCGCACCCGGTGAGGCGCAGGCGGCAGTCGTCCAGGTAAAGGTGAAGGCAGAGGTCTCCGCCCCCTATCTCGTCGTGAAACCGCCGCGTCCGATCATTCGGCCTCGTCGAATCACGATGTATCTGGATCGACCGGGGGTCGAGACACACGTCCGCCTGTTCGGCCACCACCACCATCATCACGTGGTGCGGGTCGGCTATTACGCGCCCGTCTATCACATCCACACGAGCCTGCCGGAGCACCACATTCACGTCGGCGGTCCCGACGTCATCGTCGATCGCCCGCACGTGGTCGTCGATCGGCCTCACGTTCACGTCCACGAGCCGAAGGTGAAGGTCCACGTCCACGCACCCGAGATCCACGTCGGTGGTCCGAGCGTTCACGTCGGCGGACACCACCACGTCGGCGGTCACGTTCACGGCCCGGGCATCGGCTTGCCGAAGCCCCACCTCCCGAAGCCGCGCGTCGGTGGCTCGGTGAGGGTGAAAGCCAAAGCCCGATTCTGATCTGATTCGGCGAAAGGAAAAGGCCGGGAGCATCGCGCTCCCGGCCTTCTCTATTTGTGGGTTCCGTTATCGGTTATTGGCTGTCGCCCCATTCCCTCATGAAATGGCACGAGTACCCGCCGGGGTGTTTCTCCAGGTAGTCCTGGTGATAGTCCTCGGCCGCCGTGAACGGGCCGGCGTCGGTGATCTCGGTGACGACCGTGCCGTTCCACTTGCCGCTCTTTTGGACGCGCGCCTTCACCTCTTCAGCGATCTTTCGCTGCTCGGGCGAGGTGACGAAGATCGCGGAGCGGTATTGCGAGCCGATGTCGTTGCCCTGCCGATTCGCGGTCGTCGGGTCGTGCATGCGGAAGAACCACTTCTCCAGCAACGTCTCGTACGACAGCTTCGTCGGATCGAACACGACACGGATCGACTCCGCGTGGCCGGTGCGACCGGTCTTGACCGTTTCGTAGCTCGGCGAGCTCGTCGCGCCGCCCGCGTAGCCGACCTCGGTCTCGATGACGCCGGGGATCTTCCGAATGAGATCTTCCATCCCCCAGAAGCAGCCGCCTGCGAGCACGGCCGTCTCGAACGTCGTCTGGCAGCCGACCGGTTTCCCGTTCTCGGGCAGCGCGCACGAATTCGAGGTCTTTGCCTCGGGCCTCGCCCCGCCCTTCTGGAAGAGCGCGACGTATTCGCCGTAGCCCTCCGCCTCGAGCTTGTCGACAGGGATGAATCGGAGCGACGCCGAGTTGATGCAATAGCGCATGCCCGTCGGTGCAGGACCGTCATCGAAGACGTGCCCGAGGTGAGAGTTTCCGTCCTTCGATCGGACCTCGGTGCGCGTCATGCCGTAGGTACGGTCCGTCTTGCTGACGACATGTTGGCTGTCGACCGGCTTCGTGAAGCTCGGCCAGCCCGTACCCGACTCGAACTTGTCGAGCGACGTGAAGAGCGGCTCGCCGCTCGCGATGTCGACGTAGAGGCCCGCGTCGTGGTTGTCCCAAAACTCGTTGTGAAAAGGAGGCTCCGTCGCGTCGTGCTGGGTGACCTCGTATTGCATCGGGCTCAGCTTCTGCTTGAGCTCTGCGTCGGACGGTTTCTTGTAGTTCTTTTGCGGGATGGTCATGTTCGACGTCTCCTTCGCCGTATCAGCTTCCGAGCTGACGCCGCTCGGATTCACGCCCTCGCTGGGCGTGTCGTACCCCTTTCGTGAGGTGCAAGCCAGCGCGAGCGAGGCCCCGCCGACCAAGCCGACCAGGGCCGACGCCGCACGGCCGAGCCGCTGCCATCGGTGCTTCGTTGCCATCGCGACCCTCTACGCCCGCGGGGGCGCGCGGGTTTCACTCGCGGGTCAACGACGCGAAAGCGTGAGCCGTGTCAGGAGGAGCCCACGCAGCGTGCCTTGCACGTGGCTCGGTGCCACGCCCTCGAACGCGATCGAAACGGAGCTTGCCGCGTCGATCGACAGATCGTCGACGCCGAGCGTACGTTCGCCGACGGCAAGATCATCGATACCGATCGAGAGATCCGAGAGCTCCACGTCGATCTGACCCGATTCGAGCGGTGCGTCCGTCCGGTGCCGCACGGCGCCTTTCGCGCGGAGCGCGCCGATCCCCGGACGCTGCTCGGAGCCGACGCGCAATGTCGCACCGCCACCGATGGTGAAACGACCCGGCCCCGCCAAACGTAGATCTGCATCGAGCGGATCGAAGTCCAACCGGACGAGCTCGAACCCCGGCTTCTTCTCGCTCGCCTCCGATGCGGGGCGCTCGAGCCGCTTCGGATGCACGAGCGTTCGCAGCCGAACACGTCGATCCGACGCGAGCCGCTTGCCTTCTTCGTCGAGCATCCAGAACACGAGCGTCTCGTTGTCGAACGGGATCAGCGGCAGATCCTTTTCGAGGATCAGACGATCTCCCTCGAACTCGAAATCGAGAATTGCATCCTCGAGAAGGGACAAGTCGCGCTCGAGCTCGTGGAAATCGATGATGCCTTGGTTCACTGCGATTCGGAGCTTGTGGGTCGCGACCCTGCGTTTGATGACCGGCACCTTGGCGTCGACGGTGACGTCCACGTTCAATTGGCCGCTGAGGCCGTCGAGCACGCGAAAATCGAATGCCGCTGCTCCATCCTGCTTCTTGGTGGCTTTAGCGGGTGTGGTGCGCCGGAGGCTCGCGAGCTTGAACGCGGCCTCCGAAACGGAGACGCGATCGATCGCGAGCGCGCCATTTTCGAATCGCACACCGCGCGGAAGCTCGATGTCCGCGAGCCGGAAACTCGTCCCCCCGATCGCCACCTCGACGCCCTTCGCGACGATCGAGCCGACCGATAGACGCGTGCTCGTCGGCGATCGCACGAACGCCACGTTTTTCGCCGACAGAGAACCGAATCCAATGCTCGTCTCGCCACGCGAAAACCGCGCGCCCCGTACGTCGATCGATCCCACGTCGACGCGCATCGTGCCGTCGGCGTCGCGGTGGAACGCGACCGTGCTGCTCTCGAGGGCGGCCATTTCGATTTGGGATGGTTGCGCATCCCCGGCGGTCGTCGCGCGCAGCTCGCTCGCGACGAAGCTCGCCGCGCGTGCGGCCGTTCCCTCTGCCCGCGATTGCGCAAATGCCGCGCCGCTCGCAGCGAACGTCGCCGCGCTGATCCGCGGGGTCCCCACGTCCACGACCACCGCGCGACCAGCAACCTCTCGCGCCGCGATCGTTCCGCCGAAACGCGCACGTCCTCGAAGCGGTCCACGCGCAATCCGCAGATCGGCGCTGGCGCCTCGAAGCGCAACTGGTGCAGCCTCGATCCTCCCGCTCGCGCCCACGAAAAAGCGCACGAGCGTCGCCTCGAGCTCTTCGGCGGTGATGCCGTCGAGGTGAATTTCTTCCGGACCTTGATGGTACGTGCCGCTCGAGAGCTGCCCGCGGGCGAGCTGCACGCGATCCGGGTCACCGGTTTCGCGAGGCAGGTCGAGATCGAAGCCTTCGGTGGCGAGCCGTGCGGCGGAGATCTTCATCCCCCGCAGAAGAACACGTCAGCGCGATAGGAGCCAATCTCGTATCGGCGCGAACACCACGTCTTGCGCGTGCTCGCTGATGAACATGTCCGCGTGCGCGAGCCGCATCTCCGCCGTCCCCACTTCGAGGAGCGATTTGTCGGAGGACGCGACGTGCGTATACGAAAATTCCGCCGTCTCGCGAGGGACGATTCCGTCGGCATTGGCCACCACACAAAGCAGCGGCACGTCGATCGTCGTAATCGCGTGGCTCAGGTTTTGACCTCGCAAGACGAGATCGCGCCGGCCCACCCACTCTGCGATCTGTCGATTGACGAAGCGGTTCGGGTCTTCGACCGTTTTCACCAGCTCGTCGATGTTGGCGACGTCGATGTGCTCGGGGTTGATGTAAATCGAAAGGAGCCACGGCGTATGTCGCAGGACATGCGGCAAAACCGCCTTCGCCAGGGCTCGCGTGCCTCGCAGCCGCACCAGCCCCGCGAGGGTCGGCGATGCGAACGCGACGCGCAGCAGGGGATGAATCTTCACCCAACGAACGGGCCCGCCGAGCGACACCAGCGCACCGGCGCGCGCGTTCTGGGCGAGTGCCGCATACGCGAACATCAACGTCGCTCCGAGCGAGGCGCCGATGATCGAGACGCTTTCCGCGCCCGTCTCGGTGCGCTCGAGCACGCCGTCCACGGCCGCCTTCAGATCGGTGAGCGCGAGATCGGCGAGGCCGAAGTCGTCGGTGCCGCCGGTGCGTTTCGACTCGCCCTGCGCGCGCAGGTCCACGAGCCACACCTCGAGCCCCGCGGCGACGAGGGCGGCTTCGAACGAGTTGCCGCGCGGGTGATAGCCGAAGATGAACGAATTCATCCCGTAACCCGGCACGATGAGGACGGGTTTGGTGTCTCGCCGGAGCACGGACGGATCCCAGGTCTGTTGCAGGGAGAGCTGCCAGCCGTCCTGGTTGGGAACGAAGTGCTGAACGGATCGAAGATGTGCCGCGCGGATGACCGGATGGGAACCGGTTCGCCCATCGTGTGTCTAGTGCGGAATGCGCCGCGCTGGAGTTGCCTCGTTCACCCTGGTTGCCCTCTCGGTCGGGATCGGGCCTGCAGCGCAGGCCGACGACTTCCATTGGTCCCGCTCGGAAGCCCTGGTCGAAAAGGGCCACGACGTCACGGTGACGCTGAAGCGCGACCACGCCGAGGTGCGCGTCGTCCGCACGGTCCACAACGGCGGTGACCGCGCCGACCAGGCGCTGTTCTACATCACGCCGGGGATGGAGGCGGTGGCGGTGGGCCTTCGCACGATGGCGATGGTCGACGGTAAGCCGCAATGGTTCACCGGCGAGCTGATGGAGGCCGAAGCCGCCGCACAGAAGTACCGAGAGCTCACCGGCATCGGCGGCTACTACCCGAAAGACCCCGCGCTTCTATCGTGGCGGAGCCAAGGCACGCTCGCGCTGCAGGTCTTTCCCTGTTTGGCCAAAGAGGACAAGGTCGTCGAATACACGCTCGTCATGCCGATGCATTACGAAGCGGGGCGCTACAAGCTCGTGATGCCCCCCATGGGCACGGACAAGGTCGTCCCGCGGGGGACGATCGTCGCGGATCAGGGCACGTTCCTCGTCGACGGGGCGGACAAATCAGGGAAGCTCGATTTGTCGGCGATCGAATCCGTCGAGCAAATCGTCGAACCGCCGGGGAAGGTCGCCGGTGATCTCGCGGTCGTGCCCTTTGCCAAAGAGCGCGCACTGCTCGGATATCATTTCGACGTCGCGCCGAAGCTCTCGACGGTGCCGGACAAAGCCCGTGTGGTCGTCGTCATCGACGGCTCGCATTCGTTCGGCGAAAAACGAATCGAGGGAGCCCGCGCAGCGGCCAAAGCGTATTTGTCCCATTTCGACGGATCGGACGTCGAGGCGGCCGTGATTGCGTATTCGCGAGCGCCGCAAGCGGTAACGCCGGGTTTCGTATCGGTCGCGGACGCCACCAAAGCGCTCGAATCAGCGACGATCACCCCCAAGAACGGTAGCGAAATGGCTCTTGCGCTCGAGCGCGCCGGGGAGCTTCTCGCCTCGGCGCCGAGCTCGGTCGAGCGCCGCGTCGTCGTCTTTTCGGACCTCGAGACGAGGGCCGAGCTGGATCCGGCGCGCGTCCGCGCGGCCCTCCCCCGCGGAGCAATCGTCCATCTCGCCGACCTCGACGCGGTCGCCGGCGCATACCTCGAGCGCGACGACGACGACGAATGGGCGAAGGTGCCGCGCTCGACCGGCGGCGTTCTCTTTCGCGTTGCTTCGGGTTCGTCCCGCGAAGAGGAGGGGACTCGCAAACAGGTATTCGAAGAGCTCGCACGCCCGATGCGCCTCGATCACGTGAAGCTCGGCGGCGCGGGCCTCGACGGCGCCGACGTGCCGGAGACGCTCTCAGAAGGGGATGGAATCGAGGACCATCGCCTGGTCAAACGCTACGTCAGCTTCGTGACGTTGAGCGGAGAGCTCTGGTCGACACACTTCGAGAAGACGCTCGAGCCGAGTGAGTCGTATGGTCGTACTCGAGCGGCGCTCGTCTTCGGGTCGGAGCTCCTCGGCGATCTCACCGAGGAGGAGATGATGCCGCTCGCCCTCTTCGGAAAAGCGGTGTCGCCGGTAACCAGTTATCTCGCAATCGAGCCGGGTGTACGGCCGTCGACGGAGGGGCTCGAATGGGGCGGTGAGGTCGGCAGCGCCTTCGGCGCCGGAGGCCTCGGCCTGACCGGTATCGGCGAAGGCGGTGGCGGGAGCGGTGATATGACCGACTATGCGTCGCTGCTGAAGGCGCTCGTCACGCCCGGATTGCGGACCTGCAACATCGCGAAAGAGCGCGTGTCCGTCAGCGCCGAGTCCACGTACAACGAAATCGTCGCTGTGGATGTGACGGTCGCGGACGACGACTCGAAGCATTCGAAAGCGAATTGCGTGACCGAGCACGTTTGGGGCGTACGGTTGCCGGCCGAGTTCGCCGACGCGGAGCACCTCACGACCAAGCTGGCGCTTTGACGCCGCGTCAGCAGGCGACCTCCCAAAGGTGGCCATTGTCGTCCGCGAAATAGATTCTCCCGGCCCCTCCGAGGGGATCGTCCGTCGCGCCATTTCGAGGATCGTGGTGGTCGTTGCCGAACGCGACTCCACGGGCGCGCAGGCGGGCGACGATCTCCTCGAACCGCGATGGATTCACCCGGAAGGCGACGTGCGCGAACGCGATCGACGTCGCGGGTGAAAACAGGACGAAGCTCCCATCGTCGAGGTCGACGCGGAACATGTCGTCGTCCTCACCCTCGGGCGTCGGCTCGCGGGTGCCGAGGACGTCGGCCAAGAAGCGCGCGGACGCTTCGGCGTCGAGCGCGTCGATTGCAACATGATCGAACCGGGTCATGGAGACCTCCGCGAGGAGGGCGTTGCCTTCGCCCGCTCGAGCTCGTCGAGCGTGACCGTGAGCGCGTCGGTCAGCTTTCGGCGTGTCGCGCTCGATAGAGACGCCGTCGCCGTTTCGAACTCGTCGATGCGCACGGCCCTGAAGCGGGTGAGGAACGTCTTTGCCTTGGCCGTCGGCTCGATCGTGCGCTTCCGGCGATCGCCGGAGTGTTCCACGCGGCGCGCGAGCCCCTGCTTCACGAGGCGTTCGATCATCTGGCTCACCGACGGCAACGAGAGATTCATCGCCTTCGCCAGGCTGGAAGGGGTGGTGTCGGCTGTCGTCAGGGCGAGGTTCAGCACGATCGCCTGGTCGACCGTGACGCGTGCCTTCGCGAGGAAAGCAAGCGCACGCCCGCGCGGATGCGAGACAGCGTTGACGAAGGTCTCGAGGAGCGGACCGAGCGAGGTATCCGGACTTTGCTGGCTTGGCCTTTGGCGGCTTGGACTTTGGCGGAGTGCAACCGGTCGGTGTAGACGTTGGTGGGTGCCGATCGCATCATTCACGTTGATGAATGGTTCATGCAAGTGAATGAATTGTCAAGGTGAGAGGCGAGAGGCGGCTTCCAAGCTCGCGGTCCGCCGCCGCCGTCCGCGTGCAGCCGGCGCGGGCAGCGGTCCGCCGTCGCGCCAACCCGGCAGCCCGGCCACCGCCACCGTCGAGCTGCCCCGGCCGCCGTCGGCCGCCGCGGGGCCGGGCCGCCGACCATCGCCAAATCCCATCAACGCTGCGACCATGCGGACAACCGTGACGAATACCCAATCCCCCGACTCCGACCTCACGCTGTCGCGCAGAACGCTCGAGTCCACGCCGCAGCGGGCCGTGGCGTTCCTTCGTGCAGTGGCGACGAGCCTGCCGATCCGCGCCGCGCTCGCGGAGCATGGCTATACGATTCGAGACCACGAGGAGGGCATGAATCTCCTCCTCGCGTGTACCGATGTCGGTGGTGAGCTCGCCGAAGGTTTCGACTTGGATCGGCGGGCGCACCGGGCCATCGCGGAGCTCGATGCTTGGGACGACAGCGGCTACCTGAAGCTGCGCGCGGCGCTGCAGCATCGGTTCCCCGCAGAGGCAGAGCTGCTGTTGCGCGGGCTCGGACCCGAGACCGATCTGAAGGCGGTCGCGGGCGTACGAACGTTGCTCGCGCGGTTCGACGAGCTCGCGGCCGACGCGGCGTCGGAGGGGGCATCGGACGACGCCGCGGCGGCGCTGGCGTTTTTGGAGAAAAAGGGTTTCGGCAAGGCCGAGCGGGATCGTCTTTCGAGCCTCGTGATGCTCGTGGACGAAGCGCTGGCGCAGGACCCGGGTGGCCCGGTGAGAGATCCGGCCTCCGCGGACCTCGAGCGATTGCGGTCGCTTCGATCTTGGTACGAGCGATGGTCCGAGCTCGCGCGAAAGGTCGTCGCGCCTGCGTTCGCCGCACGAATCGGCTGAGCGCTTCGACGCGACGCGTCCGGCCGCGGTGGTTTCGCACACGGGTGCAGCTCGCCGTTCGCAAAGCATTGGTAGCGGCGTTCGCAGATCGATTCGATCGCGCCCGCGTTCTTATAGGAAAGCCGCCTGAATCACGATTGTCTCGCAGCCTACGAGCTTGAGACACTCGGGCATGGCGCCTGCAATGGTGCCCCGCCCGGAGGGATGAATGCAGGAGCGAGCAAGGGGACAGAGGCGCGCGAAGGCGGCGAGGCTCGCCTTCATCCTGCTCGCCGCAGCGACCTGCAACAACAGCGACGGGTGCGCGAATGGATGCAACAGCTGCAGCGATTCGACATCGAGCGTCAGGGATTCGCTGAGTTGTGATTGCAATGGTCGGCCTGGCTGCTCCGGATCGGGGGATGGGACGAGCAGCGACGCGGGTGACGGCTGGGACGACGACGGCGACACCACGACCGGAACCGGCGCCGGCCCGATCACGAACTGCTACGCCGGGCGCGACTCGTGCAATGGCCCCACCGACGACTTCGACGGGTGCGAGACGGACCTGCTGTCGCAGCCGGCGTGTGGACATTGCATGCGGGATTGCACGTACGAGCTGTGTACGACCCTCACCGCGACGGACGGCATGACGTGTGAAGAGAAGGTCCATTTCGGACTGCAGCCGCCGGGACCCGTGGTCGCGTTCGCGACGGGCGCGGGACGCGCGTATTGGAGCACCAGCTCCACACTTCACTTCGTCGAGATCGTCGCGGGCAACAGCTACACGGTCACGCAGGACGCCGTCGAGCTCGCCGGTGACAACAGCTATGCCTATGCCATTACGTCGACGGGCGACGTCATTTCGGTAGAGATGCCCGCCGGCGCCGTGACCGTCCTCTCGCCCGGCCCTTCCGAGGCGAGGCTCCTGCGCACGGACGATGAATATCTCTATTGGTTCGATGGCACCGCCATTCGCAAGGTCGGTAAGCACGGCGGCGCGGTCGAAGTGGTGCTCGACCAACTCACCGGCCTCGACCTGCGCGACTTCGTCGTCGACGGGTACGTCGTATGGGGCGCAGCTTACGACCCAGACGATCTCGGTCCCTATTTCTTCCGTGTCGAGGTTCCCTCGCTCACGGCGATGACGCTCAAGTCCTTGGGTCCCGAGGCGGACGCGACGACGCTGGAGATCGAGCGCTCCGGCTATGATGTCTTCGTTGGCCACTCATACGGTATCGAGGCCTTCCAGACGGACGGTACGCCGCTCGATTCTCCGTTTTGGCAGCCTCCTGCCGGCTATCGAAATATGCGTATCCGCGACGGCTGGGCGTATTACATCGCGGACGGCGCCGCCTATGCGAGCTACGAAGACGGATACCAGGTGCGGCTCTTCGACGAGGGCAGCTCCGCGCTCGATCTCGTGAATGGCCGCGTCGTGGTGGTGACCGACACCGCGATCCTTTCGACACCGTGGTGAGCGGTCGCCGCCGGCTGCGCGCGCGTCTCACGAAAAGATCTTGAGCCCGACGATACCGGCCGCGATCAATGCAATGCACGACAGCCGAGCGACGGTCGCGGGCTCACCGAAGATCGCAATGCCCAGCACCGCCGTTCCGACCGCACCGATGCCCGTCCACACGGCGTATGCGGTGCCGAGCGGCAGCGTTCGCATGGCCCAGCCGAGGAGGGCCATCGACGCGACCAGGCTCACGCCGGTGCCCACGGTGGGCCATAGTTTGGTGAAGCCCTCGGTGTACTTCAACCCGATGGCCCAGCCGATCTCGAAGAGACCTGCGATGAAAACGACGACCCACGCCATGATTCGACTCCCGTGGCTTGCCGGGTCGTCCCGGCGCATACAGGGAGCCGGCGGGGTCGTCCCCGCGGCGTGCCGCGTTGCGCGGTCGATGAGAGCTTAAGCCCGCTCGGTCGAAGGTCAATGAAACAGTCCGTGCCTCACCTTGGGGCCCGTTGCCTCGACGCGCGGCCGTAAGAATCGCGAATTGTCGGCATCGTGCCGATGGAACGTACGGTGCACGAGCGCCCGCATGGGTGGCGGGGCGGGCGCAATATTGGGCGTGGTGTGCGCGCTCGCCTCCGCCTCCTGCTTATTGTTCTCTCGCGCGCGCACGACGGCTCGGGTCCCGCCTGGGTGGTGTGCTCGCTGCGCTCGCACTGGCACCCAAGCCTGTGCGCGCCTGTTTTCTCGCGCGCGCACGACGGCTCGGGTCCCGCCTGGGTGGTGTGCTCGCTGCGCTCGCACTGGCACCCAAGCCTGTGCGCGCCTGTTTTCTCGCGCGCGCACGACGGCTCGCGTCGCGCGCGCGACGGGTGTCAATCGGTCACGGTGACGGGCACGACGGCGAGGTTGTTCGTGTAGTCCTTCTCGCCGAGCGTGTGGTCCGCATTGAGCGAGATCTCGAGCATGTACTCGCCCGCCGGGACGTCGGTGATGTCGACCCACTGGCACGGAAGCTGGTTGTGGTACGTGTCCGCCCAGCCCTTCTGAATGCCCTGATAGCCGCAGTCGTACTTCTGCTGATCGGGGGCGCCGGGCTCGAACGGCTCGACGTCCATCAGGCAGAAGGCCTGCTTATGGCCCGTGGCGACCTCGTTCCCGTTCCCGTCGAGGAGGCGATAACGAGCATAACCCTCGAAATGGAAGTGCTCGTGACACGTGCTGTAGATGAACAGCGGATTGCCCGTCGGATCGCCGAGGAACATGTCGCCGTCGCCGATGTTCGGCGTCCGCAAATCGAAGCGTAGGAGGCGGCGCTGGCCGATTGCGCCAATGCACCCTTCGAAGAAGGAGCAGGAGCCCTGCTGGAAGTTGTATTGGTCGATCTCGACGCTCGACGCGGCCTGCTCGAGGTCGATCGTGAGGTCCGCGAGGACGCAGCTGTCGTCCGGGCCGCAGGTGGAGCCGAGCGGGCAGCAGTTGTTGCCGCAGATGTAGAGCGGATTGCACTCCGTCGCGCAGCTGTACGTGCTCGTCTCGGCGTCGAGCTCGCAGTAATTGCCGGACGGGCACACGAGATCGCCGCCGGGGCACTCGACAGGGCAGCCGCCGCCCGCGGGCGCGCAGACGTCCGCGCCGGAGTATCCATTGACGGCCGCGGTACAGCATTGCTCGTCCGCAGCGCAGCAAACCTGGGGAGCGCCCGCCTCGACCGACGTATTGCATGCCTCACGCTGGTCGGGACAGGTGTCCGCGCATGACGCGTCGTCCACGCAGATGTCCGTGGGCGCGACACAGTCGGCGCAGCTGAAGGGACCCGACCCGCCGCCGCCCGCAGTCTCGCCGCCGGCACCCGCGCCGCCGTCGGGCACGTTTCCGCCGTTCGCGCTTCCGCCGTCGTTTCCGCCCCCTTGGTTGCCTGCTCCCTGCGCGGAGTCATCGCCGCAGGCCACCAGAAGGGCCGCCCCAATCAACCAATGTCCAATGAGAACGGGGGCCTTCCCGAAGGGGAATTGTCGAGCCGCCTGGACCGGATGAGTCATGACGACGCTCCTTTTGTATGGCCGCGCACGATACACGAGCGCCTCTGGGATGGCACGCGCGCCGTTGACGGTCGGGGCCGGCCCTTGATACCCAAAAAGACGATGAGCCTTTTGTCTTCGGGACGAGCGTCTTTTCTCCTGATCTTCTGCGCCCTCACGCCCCTCGCGGCGATCGGTTGCGGCGACGACACCGAGCCCCCGCCGGGCGACGATCCCGGTTCCCTGGTGCGCGTCACGACGACGAGCCAGGTCGGCGTGTTACTCGACGAGTTCCCGGAGGCATCGCGGGATCGAATCGCGACGGAGCTTTTGTCGAAGTCGAGCGAATGGTGGACGGAGCGCGCGCGCTGGCAGTTGCGGCTGACGTCCCCGAGGCTCGTTTATCGCAAGTACTACTTCGACGAGTCCGAGTGGGATTCGAAGAACGCGCTGCCGCTACCGCCCGAGGAGGTCTGGAAGATCTCGCTCGACGAGTCCGGCCCGAAGCGCATCACCGTCGACGGCCACGACGTCGTCGCGGTCGGTTATCAATTCGAGGGCGTCCTGGTCTCGGACTTGGATTCGCCCGGGGTGTCGGAGCCCGCGCTCGCGACCGAGGGCGGCACCTGGGACGAGGCATTCACCTTCCCGGTGGATCCGACGCTGCTTTTGCAGCGCACGGGCTACGCCTGCATGACGGAGGACCAATTCCCCGCCGAGAGCGTCGACGCCGAGGACGCTTATCGCTTCTTCGACGACACGTGCGAGCGCGAGGACCCCGACGAGCAGCTTTGCCATTACACCGAGCCGCTCCCCGAAGAGGGCTGCATCGAGTCGATGCAAGGCCACGTCGGCACCGTCGCTGCGTCGCTCCATTACGAACGACTCGAGTGGGACAGCGCGACGGCGGACGCGTGGCGATCGGGCGAGGTCACGACACCGGATTCACCGGATCTGAAGGTGCTGACGACGGGCGAAGGCCTCAATGACAACCGCGTCAAATACCGCTACATCCCCCCCGGCCATTGCGCGCTGATCGACGGCTGCGTCGCAGGCCCGGGCTGGCGGCGGCTGCTGGTGTTCGACTCGCACGACCACAACGTCGGCGGACAGCCGCTCCACATCGGTGAGGTCGACTACTTCAACGAGGGCCTCGGCGGCGAGCTCATCGACCATAACGTCTATGAGTACTCGGACTGTCACGCCCATTACCATTTTGCCTATTACGGCAGCTTCTATTACGGCGAGGCCGAAGAGCAGAGCGTCCAAAAGATGGGCTTCTGCCTCGAGAGTACGGATCGTTTGAGCAACAACGAATTCGCGCCATTGCATACGTCGTACGAATGCGAGTACCAGGGCGTGGACCCGGGCTGGGGCGATCTCTATGGTGCGTCGCTGACCTGCAACTGGGTCGACATCACCGAGCTCGACACGAGCGCCGGCCCTGTCACGCAAGATCTCACGTTCCAATCGAACCCGGATGGCTTCCTTTGCGAGGGCACGTTGCAGACGGACGGCGCGGGCACGCAGCTCTGGGAAGAGACGGATTTCGTCTCTTCGAGCGGCGATCCCGTCTCGCGCCCCGCCTGCGAAGAGACGCCGGGCGCGGAGGAGAACGACATCGGCAAGGTGTCGGTCACCGTCCCGGACCGCGGTGGATTCGTCTCGCAGGCGTGCGCGACGGAGCACGACCTCGGGCCTCTGCGCAATTGCGGTTTCGAGATGCAGGCGACGATGCCGACGTGCACACCGGGAGAGACGGTCACCCTCACGTGCTCGGGCGCCTCGGACGACGCGCCGCAGGTCCTCCGCGTCTGTGAGACGAGCCGTGTGCTCGGCACCGGCGTCGATTGCACCTTCGAAGACTCGCTGTCGAACGTGGTCGTCGAAGGGACCGACGCGGTGGTGACCTTCACCTGCCCGAAGGAGCGCGACGCGATGGAGCCGGGCGGGCAATACGCGATTTACAGCGCGGCCGTCTGGCAGCCCGACGGGGCCGCCGACATCGTTTGCACGCCCCAGAACTGAGACGAGGGCGGCGCTTGGGTCTGCGCCGCGGCTAGCGGACCCAGGTGAAGACGAACATCACGACGAAGCCGACGAAAACGAGCGCGATGACGGCGGCGACGACCCAGCGAAGGGCGCCGCCGCCGTCGGCTTTGAGCTCGTCGTGAAGCGCGGTCGTCAACGCGGCGCGCACCTCCTCCGAGTCTTCGAGGGCGTCGTCGTCGGTGTCTTCGTCTCTTTGCGGCGGGGGCGTCACGTCGACCTCATTCGAGCACGCCTCGTCGGCCGTGCACGAGGTCGCGCGCGAGTTTTGATAACGTGCCGTTGATGGCCGTCTTCGCTGGTGATCGAGCCCGCATCTGGGCGCTGTTGGTCGTGGCGCTCGTCCTCGTCGCCTGTGGCCCGGAGGCGGAGCCGGCGTTTCCGCGGCAACCGTACTTCTTCCCGCAAGCGGCGACGGAGGCCCAGCACATCGACCGGGCCGCCTGCTCCATTACCGTCGACAAGCGGCGGATGAGCCTCGAGCAGGCGATGCGCGAGTACAACGTGCAGGGCGTCAGCGCCGCCGCGATGGTCGGCGGGCAGGTCGTGTGGGCGCGCGCGTGGGGATATGCCGACTCGAAGAAGCGGACGCCCTTGACGCCGGAGACGGTCCTCCAGGCGGCGAGCGTCAGCAAGCCCCTCTCCGCGGTCGGGGTCATGCGGATGGTGCAGGCGCGCAAGCTCAACCTCGACGCGGACGTCTCGACGTACCTCGACGGCTGGGAGGCGCGTTACAAGAACCGGCACGTCCCGATCACGTTGCGCCAGCTGATGTCGCACTCCGCGGGCCTCAACGTGCATGGCTTCGGCGGGTACCCGTCGACCGTCGAGGATCTTCCGTCGACGATCGATATCCTGAACGGCAAGGGCAACTCGCCCGCGGTCCGGTGCGAGCTCGCGCCCGGTACCGAAGCGAAATATTCGGGCGGAGGCTTCACCGTGGTGCAGGCCGTCGTCGAAGCCGAGGTCGAGGAGCCCTTCGATGCGGCGATGTATCAATGGCTGATCAAGCCGTTCCGAATGACACATTCGACGTTCGAGCAGCCCATCGCCGATCAACACAAGGGCTTTACGGCATCGGCGCACGGCCGAGATGGGCGGCCCATTCGGGGTCGCTACCACGTCTATCCGATGCAAGCCGCAGCGGGCCTCTGGACGACGCCGACGGATCTGCTGACGGTCGCCGGTGCGCTGTCGAATGCGTACAACGGAGCGCCGGGGCCGCTTTCGCAAGCGATGGTGAAGATGATGCTGACGCCGACGAGCGCATCGGGCTCGATCGGCATCGGTTGGTACCTCGCCGAACGCAACGGTGTCGTCGAAGCGACGCACAACGGCCAAAACGAGGGCTTCACGTCGGCGGTGGCGTGGCGCACCGACGGCCTGGGCGCGGCCGTGATGGTCAACGGCGACGGCCCGATCGCGAGCGGCCTGCTCCGCGCGATCGCCGAGGAGTACGGCTGGCGCGAGCGGACGAGCAGCGGCTGCGCTCCCTGATCGCTCGCACGCGCGCGCCGAGCTGTGGTTTGCTCTCGGTCATGCGAACGGTCCTTCGTGTCCTCGCCGCATCTTGCTGCGCCGTGCTCCTCGCGTGCTCGTTCGACGAGCAGGATCAGGCGAACAAGAACATCATGGAGGCGAACGAGCTCTTGAAGGCCGCCGAAGGCATGCAGGTCGAGGCCTTCGATCTGCACGAGGCTGCCTTCAAGGCGATGACGATCGAGGCCGTCAAAGAGAACGCGTCGAAGTGCGTGAAGAAGTTCGACGACGCGGCCGACAACTACGATCGCGCCGCGAAGCTCGCCGAGGATGCGTCCAAGCTGAAGGTGCAGAAGATCGTCGCCGAGTACTACGACCTCAAGCGGCAACAGTTCGTGAAGGACGCGGAGCTCGCGCGCATCGACTCCAAGCTCTGCAAATCCGCCGCCGAGTCCGGCACGAAAGAGAAGCTCCTAGCCGATCGCGACGCCGTCGAAAAAGAGCGCAACACCCTGGTCACCGAGCGCAACGAGCTCAACGAACGAGCCGAAAAAATGCGCGAAACCAACGCGAGCGCGTTTCAAAAGTAGCGTCATCGCACCCAGAAGAGAGGGTCGCCAAGGGCGCCAAGGGAAGAAGGAGAAAGCGGAGGGAGAGGAGAAAGAGGGTTCAGGATCATCCGATCCAAACCCTCTTCTTCCTCCTTCTGCCCTTGGCGCCCTTGGCGACCCCCCTCCGCCTAGCTAGGCGCCGACGTCTCGGAAGGGGGCGGCGGTGGTGGGGTCGAGGCTGGGACTGCGGCGGGCGCGGGCGTGGGCGCGGACCGGCGGGTGGGGGGCGGCATGCTGAGGGTGCCGCCTTGGAGGCGGATTTCGTCTTCCTCCTCTTTCCACTCGTTGCTGATGCGGCTCGCCACGTAGAGGGCGGGGAAGCTCAGGAAGAGGCCCCAGAAGCCGAAGATCGTCTCGAACATCAGCAATGCGACGACGAGGACGAGACCGGGCAGCTTGACGTGTTGGGCGGTGAGGCGAGGGGAGAGGTAGTAGCTCTCGACCTTGCCGAGGACGAAGGTCACGCCGAGGAAGACGCCGACGCCGACGACACCTTTCGCGTCGTAGGCGACCAGGCAGAGCACGATGCCGGACATGACGCCGCCGACGACCGGGACCATGCCCGAGGCGAGCACGAGCAAGAACAGCAGCGGCACGTTCGGAAGGCCGAGCAAGATCAGAAGCGGCAGCGTGAATACCGCGTTGAAGATCGCGACGACGATCTGTAGGCGCACGGTGATCGCGATCGCGTCGGCGACATAGCCGATCCAACGCGACATGGTGCCGAGGATGCTCTTCGGGCGGATCGCGCTCATCCACTCGTCGATCTCGTCGCGCTCGAAGAGGTACATCACCGCGAGGATGAAGCCGACGAACAGGAACAGCGCGACGTAGGCCGTCGCCGTCGCGTAGTGGAACACCTGCAGCGCGTAGTCCTTCGCGTGCGAGGTGAGCTCTTGCGAGTCGATGCCGAGCCGATCGCGCATCTTTTGGATGAGCGTGCTCTTGGTGACGGACTCGACCCAGGACGCGCCGTCTCTTCGTGCGAGCTCGACGAACGCGAGCAATCGCTTCACGAAGAAGAAAACGAGCAAGCCGACACCACCCGCGAGAAGTGCGAGCAGGCCGGCGATCGCGCCCTTGCGATGAATGCGCGTGTATTTCGTCAGCTGATCCGCGGCGTATCCGAGGCCGCGCTCGAAGATGACGAAGATGATGAGGACGGGCGCGAGGCCGCGAAAGAAATAGAGAACCGCGAGAAACAGCGCGACAGCCAGCAGCCGTCGCCAGCGGACATCCTTCGGTATGGGAAGGGAATTGCTCTCCAAGTCGCTCGCCCTGATCTAGCGCGGGGGACGATGCGTCGTCCCCCGCCCCCCGCACGCGACGAGGCTACTGGGTCGGAGCCGGCTGCGGGAAGATCTGGCTCGGCATCGGCAGGCCGCTCGGGATCGGGATGCCGCTCGGGAACGGAGGCGGCAGCGTCGCCTGCGGCGGCGCCGAGCTCGTCGGCTGCTGCTGCGGGTATTGCTGCGGATACTGCTGCTGCGGGTACTGCTGCTGGGGGTACTGCTGTTGCGGGTACTGCTGGGGGTAACCCTGCTGGGGATATTGCTGCGGATACCCTTGCTGCGGGTACTGAGCCTGTTGCGACTCGTCCTCACAGGCCGCGATGACACCGACGGCGAGGACGCCGAGCAAGGAGCAGAACAAGACGCGCATGCGCATGCCCGCCAGGCTACCACCGATTCCCGATCGCGCCGGCAACTTCTCCGTGCGCGCACGGTCACGCCGCCGAAGAGAGCGTGTGTCCGATGAATCGCCGTCGATGTTGCGCGATGGGTCGAGCGAATTTCCGGGTGGGCGCGCGCAGGCCTGTGCGACAATCGGCCCGCGTTGGCGATGCGTTCAGATGACATCCACCCTGGGGACGTGATTGGGGGGAAATACCGAGTTCGCGCGATTTTGTCGCGCGTTCCGACGCTCGTGGTCGAGGCGTTCCACGTCGAGTTCGATCAGCGCGTCGTCATCAAGCTGCTCCTCGCTGGCACCGGCGACGAAAAGGAGATCGAGCGGTTTCGCCGTGAGGCACGCGTGCTGTCTCGTCTCGAGTCCGAGCACGCCGCGCGCATCATCGATGTCGGCACGGAGGGGGACGGCTCGTTCTACCTCGTGCGCCAACACGTCGACGGCGAGGATCTCGGGACGTACGTCCAGACCTACGGTGCGCGCCCCCTGCAAGAGGCGGTGCTCCTCGCGCTGCAAGCAGCCGAATGCATTGCGGAGACCCACGGGCACGGCATCGTCCTTCGCGAGCTGAGCCCGGCGAACGTCGTCGTTTCGCGGCGCCCGAGCGGTACGCCGCTCGTGAAGATCACCGACTTCGGTACGGCGAAGCTCATGCGCGACAACGCCGCCCCCGCGGGGTCGAGCTCGCTCACCGCGACGGCGCTGTTCGGCTTGTCGCCGTTCTCGTCGCCCGAGCTCGTGCGCAAAGCGAAGAGCGTCGATCACCGCGCCGACGTGTGGTCGCTCGGTGCGGTGCTGTACTTCATGCTCGCGGGTCGTGCGCCGTTCGCGGGCGACGTCACCCGGTTGATGCTCGCGATCACGCGCGAAGAGCCGCAGCCGCTCACGACGATCCGCGGCGACCTACCGCCCGACATCGACAACATCATCGGTTGGGCGATGGCCAAGGACACGGATCGCCGCTTCAAGAACGTCCACTCGTTCGCCCACGCCCTGGGCCCGTACGCGCCCGCGGAGGGCCAGGTCCTCATCGAGCGCATCGCGCAGATCACCCACCAAGCCAAGCAGCGCAAAGCCGGCACCGCGCCCAAGCCGCCGCCGACGTTCACGCCGCCGCCTCCGATGTCGCAACCTCGGCCGGGCACACCCAGCGTGATTCCGCCGCCGCCGTCGCACCCGGTCGCGATCAACGCGTCCTTCGACGACGCCGCCCCGCTCGTCGGCGACGACGAGGCGACGCACGTCCTGAGCGGCGGCAACATCCGCGCGCTCGCGCGCGAGATCACGCAGGGCCTCCCGGGCTCGAACGGTGGTCGCGTCGCGCCGGCCCAGCCGCTGGCAGCTGCTGCGCGGGGCCTGCCCGTGCCGCCGCCGCCGCCGTCGATCCCGCCGTCGCCGTTCTTGCCGAACGCGCCGAAGATCATTCCGCCGCGCCATCGCATGCCCTCCGCGCCGGACTCGCACCCGAACATCATCTCGGGCGCGCCGCCGGCTCGATCGGACTCTCCACGTTTCGACACCGCTCCGCCTGCCGTGCAGCAGATGTCGCCGCGCGCTCCGCAGAAGCGCGGCTTCGACATGCGCATCTTGTGGGGCGCCCTCGCTGCGACGGCCGTCATGGCGCCGGTCGTGTTGCTGCTGCTCTTGAAGGATCCGCCGAAGCCGGTCGTTGCCGAAGCGTCGCAGAGCTCGCAAGGGTCGGCGGCGAATCAGGGCGCGAGCACCCCGCAGAAGCCGGCCGCGCCGACGCCCGAGCAACAGGGCCGCGAGCCGATGGTCCTCAATGCTTCGACCGCGCAACCCGCGCCCACGGCGACCGCCGAGCCGACAGCGCCGGTGGCCCCCGCGTCGACGGGCGCCGTCGTGGCCGACGCGAGCCCGCGCTCGACGGCCGCCACACCTCCGCCGCGAACGACGGCGAAGACCGAGCCGAAGAAGACCGAGCCCAAAGCCGAGCCGAAGCCGGAGCCCGAGCCGAAGGCGGAGCCGAGCGGCGGTGGTGGCAAAGGTCGCTTGCTCGCGATCGCGTCGGGTGGAACGTGCGCCTTCAGCGTCGACGGCGCCTCGAAGACGAAGGGCTCGAGCTTGAGCCTCGACCTGCCGGCGGGCAAACACACGGTGACGTGCAAGCCGACGAGCGGCGCCGCGAAGTCGCGTGGCGTGACGATCAAGCCGAGCGAAACGTCGATGCTGACGTTCAAGCTCTAGCGGCGCGCCGCCCGCGCGGGATCGTTACCCCGCGCGATCGTTGCGCCGCAAGCGGTGCACCATTTTCGTGCGCGCTGCTTCGAGCTGGAGCAGCGCGCGCGGTGCTTGGAAGCGATTTGCTCCCTTCTTCCGCAGGATTTCGGCGCGTCTCGAGGCGGCACGTCCGCTGCAATCGAGGGGTTTCATATGGCAAACCCCACCGACTCTACGAAGCACGCACCTCGAAACGACACCCGCGATCGCACCACGAAAGACGAAGCGCTCGAGGTTCGATTCTGGGGCGTGCGAGGCAGCTTGCCGAGCCCCGGTGGTGAGACCGCGGTCGTCGGTGGCAACACGGCTTGTGTCGAGGTCACGGGCGGCGGCGCGCGCATCATCCTCGATGCTGGAAGCGGCATCCGCGCGCTCGGCGACGAGCTCGTCGCGAAAAACGAGCACCAGCGGGTGACCATACTTCTGTCGCACGTGCATTGGGATCACGTGCTCGGCCTACCGTTCTTCACGCCGCTCTACATGACCGGATCGGAGATCTGTCTCATGAGCGGAGCGGTCGGCGGGATGAGCCTTCGCGACGTGCTCAAGGCGCAAATGATCAAGCCGCTGTTTCCCGTTCCGTTCGAGGTCGTGAGCTCGCGCGTTCGCACCGTCGAGTTGCCGGAACGCGCGCGGTTCGCGGTCGGCCCGCTCGAGGTGTCGACGGCCGTCCTGAACCATCCCGATCCCGTCGTCGCGTATCGGATCGATTTCGCGGGGCGGTCCGTCGTGTACGCGACCGACACCGAGCATGAGGAGGGCAAGGTCGACCAGCGTCTCGTCGAGCTCGCGCGCGGTGCCGACGTGCTCGTCTATGACGCGCAATACACGCCCGAGGAATATCGAGGCGAGTGTGGCCCGACGAAGCGAGGTTGGGGGCACTCGACGTTCGAGGCAGGCATTCGCGTCGCGCGTGACGCGGGCGTGAAGACCCTCGCGTTGTTTCATCACGACCCGCGTCGCTCCGACGATGGTGTGAGTGAGATCGTGCAGCGGGCGCGCGCGAGCTTTCCGAACACGGTCGCCGCGCGCGAGCGAACCTCGCTGCGCCTCGAGGCGGAGCCGTTCGGCCCTTCCTATCGGACATCGTCGTGAGGTTGGTGCCCTCGCGTTGGCAGCGACCGACGATCGCATGACATCTGGATCAGGCGACGCACAGCCGTTCGATCGTCCGTCCTTGTCACGCGCACATCGTCGCGTGTGTGGCTTCCGCCACGACCTCAGTGTGCGCACCCACGGCGAGCACGGGGCGTTGTCCACCGATTGCGTCCCCCCGCCACGCATTCATCGATAGAGCCCGCGAGAAAACCACGGATTGAAAAGTTGCCCGACCCGGCACGACTCTGGCAACGGGGAGGGTAACTCGTAAGCACCACCGAAAAGGCCGCGGGTAGCGGCGCCCTCCCGGGTGTGTGGTGTAAGACCCGGTTCGACTCCGGGGCTTACGACCAAAGCCGCAAGACACCACCAGAGCGGTCGCCAAGAGCGCCAAGGGCAGAGAAGGAAGAAGAGGTATTTGGGATCGAGAAAAATCCCACCCTCTTCTTCCTCTTTCTTCTTCTTGGCGTCCTTGGCGTCCCCTCTTCTGTGGCTCAGAAGTGGAAGCCGATTTCGCCTTGGGCGCCCGCTGAGAACGAGTCTGCCGAGACGTCGAGCGCTTGATCGTCGGGAGGGTTCGTCGCGCTCGGATCGATGGCGGAGCCGGGGACGCACCACTCGCCTTGGACGTGGCCGAAGCCGACGCGGCCGGAGACGCCGAAGCTGAGAAGTGAGAGCGGATAGAACTCCGCGCCGACGAAGATCTCGCCTTGGAAGCCGCGGAGCGCGGGGTCCCACTCTACCTTGTTCGGGCCACAACCCGGGACGTCGGCGGGTGCGAGGAACTGCATGTAGCCCGCGGTGAGGCCGAGGTTCATCCCGATGCGATCGGTGAGGTTGCCGGCGAAGCGGCCGCCTGCGCCGACGGCGAAAGCGCCGGGCCGATCGCCGTCGGGTGGCGCGATCGTCGCGGCGTCGTCGTCGCCGCTGGTGAAGCTCGTCTCCGGCAACGAAGTCGTCACGTGAAAGCGACCGTACGCGAGGATGCCGATCGCGTAGTCCGACTGCTCCGCGACGTTCACCGCCGCCTGGCCGCCTGCATAGAAACCGCTCAGGTCGTAGGTCGGCTTCCGACCGAACGCGGTCGTCAGCAGGTCTTCCGAGGTGTCGACGGAGAACGACTGCACGTGGGCGCCGAAGTCACCCTTCAAGACGAAGCGCTGCGCGTGTACGACAGGCGTGCCGAGCGGGTCGAAGATGGGGGACACCACGTCCTTCTTCACGGGCTTCCCGGCGACCGTCGGGGTCGGCTTCACGTCGGCCCAGGTGACGATCTCGTTCTCGTAGGGTCCGTAGGCGGCGAGGAACGCGGTCTCGAGCTCGGCGCGTCGATGCTCGTCGGCGTCTTTCTGAAGGCTCGCGAGCTTGGCGCGATCGGCGAGGAAGGTCTTTCGCAGCGTCTCGATCGCCCCTTTGCGTTTCGCGCGTGCGGTGGCGACGTCGCGCCATGTCGCGGCGCGCTTCACCGCAGCTTCTTTGTAAGGGTTTTCGTTGGTCTGAGCGTCCGCGACGAGCGTCCACGCGTCCGCCTTCGACATAGGCTCCGAGGTCGGGTCACGATCCAGGCGGCGCGCTGCTTTGACCTTCTTCAGAAGCTCGAGGTCGATCACCGCGAGGTTCACCTCGGGGCTCTCCAGCGGCGGGACTGCAGGAACGGCTTCGATCGTGAACGATGCGCCGGGGCCGAATGTCGCCGCTCCCGGCTTCGAGGTCGGGGCGGGCGCTGCGGAAGCGGTCGTGTCCTTCGTTGCGCCGGCGGTCGGCGGCGCCGCGAACGCGAGCTGCGCCGCGCACGTGGCGAGCCCCCCCGCGACGGCGAACAGCGCTTTTTTCACGGACATTACAGGACGACGCCGACCTGTCCGCCGAAGCCGCCCGTCAGGAGCGCGGAGTCGATCTCGAGGCCTTCAGCGGAGAGAAACGCCGCTTGGAACCAAGTGCGGAAGTTCGCCATGAAGCGCCGGTCCGAAAATCCAATCCCTGCGAACACGTCCACCATCGGGCCTCCGATTTGGACGTCGTAGTAGACCGGATCGGTCGTCTCGTCTGCACCGGAGCAGGTAGTCACCGCCGCGTCGCCTGGGACGCATTCGCGGTAGAAGCTCGTGCCGGGCGTGAACATGTACCCCCCGCCTGCGCCGGCGGTGAAGATGCCCTTCGGCGAAACACGCGGATCCCAGCGAAGGCCGCCCGAGGCGCTGAGGAAGTTCATCACCGAGGCGTCGTCCGGGGCGACGCCTTTCGGCATGGCGCGGAACGAGCCGTAGAACCCGAGCCCTCCGGGAATGAGCTCCGGCGTCGCGACCATGATCCCGAGCATCAGGTTGGGTGTGCGCAGCTCCCCTTCGCGACCGGCTGCAGTGTTGATGCTCTCCGGCGTGAGGTTCTCGGGTTCCTCCATCACGTAGGCGGTGGGGTGTCCGTTGATCGTCACTGTGGGGGCACCACTGAAGAAGATGCCGAGCTCTGCCTCGATCGAGAGCTTGCCGAAGCCGGCGAGACCGGTGCCGAGCGGCTCTTCTTGCGGCGTCTCGGCGGTGTCTTTGCCGCCGTTCTGCGAGGTCTTCTTCGACGCGGAGCCCGTCTCGACGTCGCCGCCGGTCGACACCTTGATGGTGAGGCCGATCATCGCGAGCTCTTCTTTGCGCGCGCCGTAGACCTCGATGAATTCCTTCTTGTAGGCCTCTTTTTGCTCGGGCGAGACGACGTCGTTGTCGAGGGAGAGCAGCTCGTCGAGCTTCGCCTTGTCGGCCAAGAAGCGCGTCTTCAGCTTCTGCAGGGCTTCGCGCTGGCGCTCTTCCTGCTCGGCGACGATCGTCCACTCTTCGGCGCGGCGCTGTGCCCGCTCTTTCCAGGGGTTCGGGCCTTTGCCTTCGTAGCGAGCGAGGGCGTCCCAGGCCTTCACCTTGGTGGTCGCGGAGATCTCCACTTCGCGGTCCGCGCGCTTCGCCGTCTGCAGGAGCTTCAAGAACTCCACGTCGGCGGCCTGCAAGCTGGTCGAGCCGATCTCGACGTCGCCGAGCGCTTTGACTTCGTAGACTTGCGCGATTGGATCGAGGCCCTGGCCGAACCCGCCGACCGTGAGGCGCCCGCCGCCGACCACGCGCAAAGGCGAGAGGCCGAGCTGCAGAATCGCGCCACATTCGTCGCTCGCCGGATCCTTCACGCACGCGTCGACGTCGCCTTGTGCGCGGAGTTTGCGGACGTTCTCCTCGCGCGAGAGGCCCGCGCCGGCGCTGCCGACCTCGACGCCGATGCCGGCTTTGCCCTTCGCCTTCGCGTCGAGCCGGAACGCGCCGACCGTAATGGTGCGGACGTAGTGCGTCGCGCCGGTGCATTCGCCCACCGTCTCGGTCGGCGCCTTGTTCGCGATGCGCTGGCCGACGGCGATGTAATCGAGCTCGAGCGCGGCGCCGGCGGAGAG
Organism: Polyangiaceae bacterium; assembly: GCA_013361525.1. GTDB lineage: Bacteria > Myxococcota_A > Polyangia > Polyangiales > Polyangiaceae > Xiheicaenibacterium. Next base: position 157,146 of record JABFXY010000069.1, read on the forward strand.
CTCGCCCCGGAGCGACGCGGCGCCGAGCGGCAGCTTCGCGTAGAGCTCGTTGTTGTCGGCGATCTCGAGCCTGTCGCGCGCGGGCGTCGTGCTCTCGAGGTCGTAGCCGCCTTTGATCTCGCACGCGGGCAAGATCTTCATCGTGCAGCCCGAGTACGAGACTGCGACGAGGCCGCGGCGGCTCGCCGTCTCCATCTCGACCTTTGCGGTGCCGGGCCACTCGACGACGAGCGGGTTCAGCGGGTCTTTCGCGACCTTGCAGGTGGACTGCTGATCGTCGGCGTCTTCGACGGTCGGTGCGGTCGCGATGATCTGTTTGCCCGGGCAGCCGGCCAGAACGAGGACCGCGGCCATGGTGATGATGAAAAGCGAGAGGCGGGTCCGCATAAGACGTCGAGGGCACGCGGTTACGACCGACAGCACGCGGACTGCGTGGTCGGGGCAGAAGGCGCGCGGAGCTTTTGCCTGCGCGGCTTCTACGACATGATGCGCCACAATCTGCCCTACCCCAGTTTGAGAACGGTGTCAGTCGGCCGATGCGGCTGTTTCGTCGCCGCCCGCGTCATTTCCCCATGGCGCGAGACCGAGCTGAACCGGGGCCGTGCAGCCATAGCTGCGGATGTTCTTTTCGTCGATGTCCGTCTTGCCGGCGCAATTGGACACATCACCGGAGTTCTTCAGGCGGTTGCGCGACGACTTCGAATGCCCGCCCGCCTCGACGATGCCCGCGTTGATGTCGGCGCCGCTGCTCGCCTGTGACGCCGTCTGCATATCGTAGGCGCCGAGCGAGATCGTTCGGACGTAATGGGTCGCTCCCTCGCAATCGCCGGTCATGTTGGCGGGCTCGCCGCTCGCGAGCTGCTGGCCGACGAGGACGTAGTCGAGCTTCAGCATCTTGCCCGAGGCGAGCTCGCCCTTGAGGGCGGTTGCCCCCAGCGGAAGCTTAGAGAAGAGATCCTTGTCGTCTTTGATCTCGAGCGAGTCGCGGTGGACCGTGACCGGGTCGAACGCGTAGCTGCCCTCGACCTCACAGCGGTGCAGGACCTGGAGCTTGCAGCCCTTGTAACGGACCATGACGATCCCGCGTTTTGCCATGCTCTCGAGCGCGACCTTCTCCGTGCCGGGCCACTCCACGATGAAGGGGTTTTCGCGGTCGTAGGCGTTTTTGCACATGTCCGCCTCGTTTTTCCCCTCGGCCTGCGCGACCGTCGGATCCGAGGCGACGACGTCGGGCGCGCCACCGCACGCCGTGAGCGAGAGCTGGGAGACGAGGCCGAGCGTCGCGACGAGCGACACGGAGCTCAGGCGAGAAGACACGGGCATGGCGGTATTACTCCGAGAGAAGGAACTCGACTGCGTCGCGGATCTTCGACACTTCGTCCTCGCCGCCGCCCTTCGTGACGACCCGGAGGGCGCCCTTCTTGTCGAAGATGAAGGTCGTGGGGAGGTTGTCGACCTGGTACGCGCCGCGAACGCTCGATGCCCCGTCGTCGAGGACATTTGTGTACGTCACGCCGAGCTTCTTCAGCCGCTCCTCGACGAGGCCGGGGTTATCGTCGATGGAAACGCCCACCACGACCAAGCCGTCGCTCTTGTGCTCGCGGTGGAGCGCCTCGATGGCCGGCATCATCTTCACGCACGGCTCGCAGACGGTCGACCAGAAGTCGATGACCGTCACCTGCCCCGGCTTCGGAAACTTCACCAGGTCGCCCTCGAGCGACGGCTGCTCCGTCGGCGTCGGGACCTTCGCGAGCAGGGGGTGTGGAGTCGACGCAGGCAAGCTCGGGCCGCAGCCCAAAAGACAGGCCGCGATCACGAGCATGCCGAGAGGTCTTCGCACGGGGACCCGACCATAGGATAGGGACGCGCAGTGCTCAAGCCGCGACCGCTCTCGCCCGTGCGCCCTTCAGGCAACGTCCGACGATTGATTCGATGCCCGCGATCGGCCTTGGCCGTCGTCGTTTCGGGTTTGCTTCTGGCTGCGTGTGACGGAGGCGGCGCAGCGCCTTCGGTGCCGAGCTCCGGCGTGAGCGCGCGCACGACCGCCGCGGCGCAGGCGACCTCGAGCGCCGTCGCTGCGAATCCGGACGCGACCGCGAGCGCAACGGCTCCGGTGCCGGCGAGCGCCGCTTCGAGTGCTTCGGCGGCGGTGTCCGTCGCGGCCGACGTCGACCTCGAGAACACACCCAAGCTCCTCGACGAGAGCGGCAAGGCGCTCGATCAGACCAAAGACGAGCCGGCCGTCGACTCCCCCGCGTTCAAGAAGCGTCTCGACCTGTTGTGGCGCGCGATCGTCGCCGACGATCCGAGCATCGCCGAGCCTGCGTTCTTCCCGGTCGTCGCGTACGAGAAGGTGAAGGACATCGAGAAGCCGAAGGGCGACTGGAAGCACCGCCTAATGAAGAACTTCCACCGCGACATCCACGCGTACCACGACAAACTCGGCTCCGAGGCGAATGCCTACGAGCTCGTCGGCCTCGACGTCGACGCGAAGCGCGTGAAATGGATGGAGCCGGGGAAAGAGGGCAACAAGCTCGGCTACTATCGAGTTACCCGCTCGAAGCTCCGATACAAGGATCCTTCGGGAAGCGAGAAGAGCCTGGAGCTGACCAGCCTCATCTCGTGGCGAGGTGAGTGGTTCGTGGTGCATTTGCACGGGTTCAAGTAGGGGCGCGCGGGGCGGCACGGCGGTTGGGGGCGGCGCAGTCGCGGCGAGGAGCATTAGGAGCAGCCGCGGCGGCGCAGGTTTGGCGGGCGCATTGGGAGCAGCCGCGGCGGCGGCGGCGGCGGCGGCGGCGGTGTCGGCGGCGCAGGATTGGCGGGGACATGGCGCATGTCCGCCGGATTCGTTCGCATTGGGGAATTGGTCCGGAGCGGACAGCAGGC